>AP026969.1:2560914-3201143 GCA_027923965.1 Comamonadaceae bacterium OS-1 | reverse complement strand
AATGAGGCGGGCGAGGTGGAGCTGGTCGTCACCGCCAAAGACGCGGCGGGCAACCGCATCCAGGCCGCCGCGTCGGTGTATGTGACCAAGCAGGGTGAGCTGTGGTTTGGCGGCGAGAACCACGACCGCATGGACCTGCTGCCCGAGAAAAAGAGCTACCAGCCCGGCGAGACCGCCCAGTTCCAGGTGCGCATGCCGTTCCGCTTTGCCACCGCCTTGGTGGCCGTGGAGCGCGAAGGCATCATCCAGACCCAGGTGGTGCAGCTCAACGGCCAAGACCCCACCGTGCGTGTGCAGATCAAGGAAGGCTGGGGCCCCAATGTGTATGTGAGCGTGCTGGCGCTGCGCGGCCGCCTGCGCGAGGTGCCCTGGTACAGCTTCTTCACCTGGGGCTACAAGGCTCCGCGCGAATGGTGGACCAGCTTCTGGTACGAGGGCCGTGAATACGTGGCCCCCACTGCGTTGGTGGATCTGAGCAAACCCGCCTTCCGCCTGGGCGTGGCCGAAATCCGTGTGGGCACCCAAGCCCACCAGCTCGACGTGAGCGTCAAGGCCGACAAGGAAAGCTACCCCGTGCGCGGCCAGGCCAAAGTGACGATCAACGTCAAGCTGCCCAACGGCCAGCCCGCCGCCCACGCCGAAGTGGCGCTGGCCGCCGTTGACCAGGCGCTGCTGGAGCTCATGCCCAACAGCAGCTGGAACCTGCTCGACGCGATGCTGCAGCGCCGCGCCTGGGGCGTGGAAACCTCCACCGCGCAGATGGAAATCATTGGTCGCCGCCATTATGGCCGCAAAGCCGTGGCCGCAGGCGGCGGCGGGGGCCACAGCGGCACCCGCGAGCTGCTGGAAACGCTATTGCTGTGGAACCCCAAAGTGCAGTTGGATGCCAACGGCCAGGCTGTTGTTGCCGTGCCGCTGAACGACGCGCTCACCACCTTCAAGATCGTCGCCGTGGCCGATGCCTCCACCGGCCTGTTTGGCACCGGCTCCACCAGCATCCACGCCACGCAAGACCTGCAAATCATCAGCGGCCTGCCGCCCCTGGTGCGCGAAGACGACCAGTTCCGCGCCCAGATCACCCTGCGCAACACCACGCAAAAGGCCATGAAGGTGCTGGTTGCCCCGCGTGCTACGCTACTAAATCTAGAGCAACAAACCGTGGATATACCGGCGGGAGAGGCCAAAGAGGTCGCATGGACCGTGACCGCCCCGGCGCAGCTCGCGCAAACCCGCGCCGAGGCCATCCTGTGGGAGGTGGAAGCCAAAGACACCCTGGGCGGTGCCCGCGATGCCCTGAAGATCCGCCAACGCATCATCCCCGCCGTGCCCCTGACGGTGCAGCAGGCCACCCTGGTGCAGGTGGACGGTACGTTCACGCTGCCGGTTGCGCCGCCCGCCGATGCGCTGCCAGGCCGGGGCGGTTTGCGCCTGGCCCTGCAGCCCACCTTGGCGGAGGGTCTACCCGGAGTACGGGACTGGTTTGCCAATTACCCGTTCGCCTGCCTGGAGCAAAAAACCAGCAAGGCCATCGGCCTGCGCGATGCCAAGCTGTGGCAAACCGTGGTCGCCCAGATCCCCAGCTACCTCGACAGCGACGGCCTGGCCAGCTACTTCCCGCCGCGCGATGGCGAGGCCAACCGGGGCAGCGACACCCTCACGGCCTACCTGCTCGCAGCCTCGGACGAGGCGGGCGGCTTGAACCCTGCCTTCGCCCTGAGTGACGAGGTGCGTGCACCCATGGAGCGCGGCCTGATCGCATTTGTGGAAGGCAAGATCCAGCGCGAATTCTGGAGTCCACGCAAGGATCTCGATGTGCGCAAACTCGCCGCCATTGAGGCCCTGTCGCGCTACGGCAAGGCCCAGGCCCGCATGCTGGGCAGCATCACCATCGCCCCCAACCAGTGGCCTACCCACGCGGTGATCGACTGGCTGAACATCTTGAAGCGCGTCACCGATATCCCGAAGCGCGACGAGCGCCTGGCCGAGGCCCAGCAAATCCTGCGCGCCCGCCTGAGCTTCCAGGGCACCAAGATGGTCTTCAGCACCGAGCAAGACGATTACTGGTGGTGGCTGATGCACAACGGCGACGACAACACCGCCCGCCTGATCCTGGCCGTGCTGACCGACCCGGCCTGGAAACAAGACATGGGCCGCCTGGCCAACGGCTTCATCAGCCGCCAGCAGCATGGTGCCTGGAGCACCACCACCGCCAACCTCTGGGGCGGCCTGGCGCTGGAGAAGTTCAGCGCCCAGTTTGAAGCCACCCCCGTGGCCGGTGTCACCAAGGCCGCCCTGGGTGCCGCCACGGCCAGCGTGGACTGGAGCAAGGTAGACCGCGTGCCGGCCACCGACACCCCGCACCAGACCACCGCCTTCGGTGCGCCTGCAACGCCGGGCAACCTGCGCAACAACCGCATGTTCCTGCCCTGGAGCAAAGACACTTTGAGCGTGACGCAACAGGGCACTGGCAAGCCCTGGCTCACCCTGCAATCCGTGGCCGCCATAGCCCTGAAAGCCCCGTTCAACGCGGGCTACCAGATCAAGAAAACTATTCAACCGGTGGAGCAGGCAGTGAAAGGGCAGTACACCCGTGGCGACGTGCTGCGCATCACCCTGGAAGTCAATGCCAGCGCCGACATGACCTGGGTCGCCATCACCGACCCCGTGCCCGGCGGTGCCACCATCCTCGGCAGCGGCCTGGGCCGTGACTCCGAAATAGCCACCCAGGGCGAAAAGCGCAGCGGCAGCGGCTGGCCCGCCTTCGAGGAACGCAGCTTCGAGTCCTTCCGCAGCTACTACGAGTATTTGCCCAAGGGCGTGGTGAAGATGGAATACACCATCCGGCTGAACAACGTAGGCGACTTCGCGCTGCCGCCCAGCCGGGTGGAAGCGATGTACGCGCCGGAGATGTTTGGCGAATGGCCGAATGTGCGGGTGAAGGTGGTGGGGGCTAAATCTGAAAAATAAGCCTATTTTTTTATGCATCAAATAGACCGATTGTGCTTATTCCACCGTCGTAGGGTGCTCCTTTTATAGATGTTAAAAATAGGAGCATGGGGTAGGGCGGACAGCACCCAGAACATCCCCCAAAAGGAGGACGCGCCCCCCGTTTGGAGGATGCGCAGCGGGGCGTGGCTGGCTAAGGTGGATGCTGGTCACCCACCCATCACGGAGATCGCCATGCCATCACTCGTCCGCGCCGCCCTTGGCACTTGTTTCCTGCTCGCCGCCGCCGTCCAAGCCCAAACGCCTGCTGTTCTACGCGACCTGGACGCGCAAGGCCGGGTCACGCTGACGGCGGAAGAACTGCAAAAGCTCATACCCAACGCCAAGATGAGCCGCGTCACCGCGAAGGGGAATACCCACTACTGGCGCAACGAGCCTGGCGGCAGCTTCGTCGTCTCGTCGGACAACCGGGCCACCCAGTCCCGGAACTCCACCGCACAAGGCAAATGGCATCTGTCCGACGATGGCCGCTATTGCGTTTTGTTTGAATGGAAGACCGTAGAAACCGAAGAATGGTGCCGCTACATCGTCAAGAGTGGCGATGCCTACTACGCCACCAAGTCGGAAAAAAACGGTACCGAGAAGGTCTACAAGCTGGAAATCGGGAACTGATCCGGCGGCGCTGGCGTCTGCCGTCCCAGCGCCCAGGCTCCACCACGGATAAGCCTTAGGATGTAAACCATCGAAAGGAATCCATGTCTTACGCCCCACGGACCCCAGAAGGCCAGCCCAGCAAGTTGACGATGGATAAACCAGCGGGCCGCTTCGGTGCTACGGCGTGGTCAGGCGGCGTATGACGCACGCGTGGTTTGGTCGATTTTCAATTGCTGCGGTTTTAATAGCTTCTTGCGCTGATGGAATAAGCGCTACACCTACTTTTGACGCTATAAAAAGCAGCTACCGCCCCTCCGACACCCAGGTCCTCGACCGCCAAGGCGAACTGCTGCAGCGCCTGCGCACCGACGCTTCGGTGCGGCGCGGCCAGTGGGTGGGGCTGGCGGATGTGTCGCCCGCCTTGCGCTCGGCCTTGGTGCTCAGCGAAGACAAGCGTTTTTATGCGCACAGCGGGGTGGACTGGCAGGCCGTGTCTGCTGCGGCCTGGGGTAATTTGTGGAACCGCAAAACCCGGGGAGCCTCCACCATCACCATGCAGCTGGCCGGGCTGCTGGATGCCGACCTCAAGCCCGGCGCGGGCGGGCGCAGCGTGGTGCAGAAAATCGGCCAGACCGTGTCCGCCCAGCAACTGGAAGGCGGCTGGCGCAAGGACCAGATTCTGGAGGCCTACCTGAACCTGGTGCCGTTTCGCGGCGAGCTGGTGGGCATCGATGCGCTTAGCCGCACCCTGTTTGGCAAGGCCGCCCACGGGCTGGACGCGCGCGAGGCGGCGGTGGCCGTGGCCCTGGTGCGCGCACCCAATGCCAAGCTGGCCCAGCTCACCCAGCGGGCCTGCGGTGTGTTGCAGGCGGTGGAGGCCAAGGCGGATTGCACGGGGCTGGACCTATTCACCACCGCCTCCCTGCAGCGCAAGGCCTTCGACACCAGCGAGGGCATCGCACCGCACCTGGCCCGGCTGGTGGCGAAAGGCCCCAGCACCGTCACTACCAGCCTGCGCGCTCCCTTGCAACGGTTCGCCGTGCAGACCTTGCAGCAGCAACTGCGCGAGCTGCAGGGGCGGCATGTGGAAGACGGGGCCATCGTGGTGTTGGACAACGCCAGCGGCGAGGTGCTGGCCTGGGTGGGCTCCAGCGGCACACTCAGCGCAGCCGCCGAGGTGGACGGTGTCACGGCGCTGCGCCAGCCCGGCTCCACGTTGAAGCCTTTTCTGTACGCCGAAGCGATTGCCGAGCGCCGCATCACCGCCGCGTCGCTGCTGGAAGATGCCAGCACCCACATCCCCACCGCAGGCGGCCTGTACATCCCGCAAAACTACGACCACCAGTTCAAAGGCTGGGTGTCGGCCCGTACGGCGCTGGGCGCGTCGCTGAATGTGCCCGCAGTGCGCACGCTGGTGATGGTGTCGCCCGATGCCTTCCACGACCAGCTGGTGGCGCTGGGCCTGCCACTCAGGGAATCCGGCGGCTACTACGGCTACAGCCTGGCGCTGGGCAGTGCCGAGGTGTCGCTGCTGAACCTGGCCAACGCCTACCGGGCGCTGGCCAATGGTGGGCGGGCCAGCGCCACCACGTTCACGGTCAATTCCCAACCCCAGTTCCGTCCCGCCCTCGACCCGCGTGCCGCCTTCATCGTGGGCGACATCCTGTCCGACCCCCTGGCCCGCGCCCGCACCTTCGGCAGCGACAGCGTGCTGGCCACGCGTTTCTGGACGGCGGTGAAAACCGGCACCAGCAAGGACATGCGCGACAACTGGGCCGTGGGCTACTCGCAGGCCTACACCGTGGGCGTGTGGGTGGGCAACGCCAGCGGCGCGCCCATGTGGGACGTGAGCGGCACCACCGGCGCCGCACCCGTCTGGGCCGCCGTGATGCACTTCCTGCACCGTACCCAGCCCAGCCGTGCGCCCGCGCCGCCCCCTGGCGTGGTGCAGCAGGCCGTAGCCTTCGGCGGCACCGAGGCGGCCCGCAGCGAATGGTTTGTGCAGGGCACGCAGCAGAACCAGTTTGCTATGCATTCCGTAGCTGTTCACGCTGACGGGGTGGGCACGAGCGGCCTCAAAAGCTTGCAAGATCGCCCCGCCCGCATCACCAGCCCGGCCACCGGCACCATCTTCGCGTTGGACCCCGACATCCCGCCCAACCGCCAGCGCGTGGACCTGCTGGCCGAGGGCCCCGGCCTGCGCTGGTGGATAGACGGCAAGGCCTTCGCCCAGGGCCCGTCTGCCCAGTGGCTGCCCTGGCCCGGCCGCCACGTGGTGCAGATCCGCAATGCCCAGGGCGCGGTGCTCGACAGTGTGCGGCTGGAGGTACGCGGGGCGGGGCTGCGGTAGGCGGAGGATTGGGTCGGCCCATGCGCGCCAGGGGCGGAGCATTCGCGCAAGTTGCATTTTGTCTGCGGTTGAAACATTGAATTTGTGTTTTTTCCGACATGCAGCACATGCAAAATACCGGCGTGTCAAGCCGGTCTCGCACATGAATCCTTCTTTATTTCCCTAAAGCGTTAAAAATACATGCCTTTTCTCAAAAAAATTTCCCTTGCTGCATTGGCCGTATGTGTATGGGGCCTGCACTGCGCCGGTGCAGCGGCAAGCCCCGTCACCCTGGATTTCGAGGGCGTGGTGAGCGACCTGAATGCCATTCCGGGCTCGCCCTTCAGTACCCAAGGCTTTACGTTTTCCAGCACCGCGGGCAGCTACAGCGCGGTGGTCTATGGCGCGAGCATCCAGGCGCATGCCAACGGCAGCGCGGGCTATGCCTTTTGCAGTGTGGACAGCCCGAATTGCGCCCCTGGCACCTCTATCAGCCTGGTGGGTCCATCGTCCTTTTCGCTCTACCGCCTGGACCTGACCAATGGCCTGGTGGGCGATGTGGCCGGCCGTGTCGATCTGGTGGGCCATCTGCTGGGTGGCGGTACGGTCACGGCCTCACTCGGCACTGGCGACCTGTGGGCCACCGAGACGCTGACAGGTTTTACCAACCTGGGTAGCCTGGATATCACGGGGTATGCCTCCTACGGCATGCTGATGGACAACCTGGTGCTGGAGGTGCCGAACACGGTGCCCGAACCCGGTTCGCTGGCGCTGCTGGGGCTGGGTCTGGTAGGCATGGTGGCAGCGCGCAAGCGCCGAGGCTAGGGCGGCGCTACACACCCAGCGTGCTGCCCTGGAATTGGCTGGGCGACTGGCCCATGGTGGCTTTGAACATGGCGGCAAAGGCGCTGTCGCTGGCGTAGCCGCAGGCCACCGCCACCTGGCCCACCGAGGTGCCGCGCGCCAGCAGGGGCAGGGCGTGGGCCAGCACCGCCTGCTGCCGCCATTGCAGATACGTAGTGCCCAACTGCTCGCGGAACAGCCGGGCCACGGTACGTTCGCTGGCACCAAAGTCGGCGGCCCAGGTGGCCAGGGTGGCCTGGCGGGACGGGTCGCGCAATACCGCGTCGCACAGGGCGCGCAGGCGCTTGTCCTGCGGCAGGCTGACGCGCAGGGTGTGGGTGTGGGCCAGGCGGATTTCTTCCAGAATCAGCAGCATCAGCGCGTCTTCGCGGGGGCTGGGCTGGGTGTCTTCCAGCGCGTGGATCAGCGCGCGCAGCAGCGGGGCGATGACCAGCATGCGGCAGCCTGCCCAGCCCGGCGGCGTGGCCGAGATGTCCATGTACACGGTGCGCAGGTGGGCGTGCTCCAGCACGGTAACGGCGTGCGGCATGTTGGCCGGAATCCACACCGCCCGCGACGGCGGCACGATGAAGCTGTTGTGCTGGCCCGCGTCGCTGGCGGTGACCTGCATCAGCCCGCTGTCGCAATAGGCCAGTTGCGCCCAGGCGTGCTGGTGCGGTTCGAAATGCGCGTCCACCGGCAGGGTGCGGGCGCGGCTGCGCAGCGGGCGTTGCGGCGAGGGGGCGAAGCTGTTGGCGTCGTCCAGATTGACCGGTGGGGTGGCGGGCTTGCGGGGCATGGGCAGGTTTGTCTGAAATTCGCGGGAAACTGTCTTTACGCAGTATTCCAGAAAATTGCCGCCCCCTCTACGATAGCCGGATGACTACTGCCAGCACCCCCTTTCCCCCCGCCCCGCCATCCCCCAGCCTGCGCCAGGAGGCCGGCGTGATCGGCCTGGTGGGCGGAGCACACATGATCAGCCATTTCAGCCAG
The DNA here is from genome assembly GCA_027923965.1 of Comamonadaceae bacterium OS-1. Lineage (NCBI taxonomy): Bacteria > Pseudomonadati > Pseudomonadota > Betaproteobacteria > Burkholderiales > Comamonadaceae > Comamonadaceae bacterium OS-1. Next base: position 3,193,378 of record AP026969.1, on the reverse strand, counting down.
CTGCTGTTGGCGCCGCTATTCCCCTGGCTGAAGGACGACTTCCATGCCAGCTACGCCGAGCTGGGGCTGCTGATGAGCATCTTTTTTGTGGTGTCGTGCGGGGTGCAGATGGCTTCGGGCTTTGTGGTGGACAAGTTTGGCCCCCGGCCCATTTTGTTTGGCGGGCTGGCCCTGCTGGGGCTGGCGGCGTTTGGGTTTTCCATCAGCACCAGTTACGCGATGCTGGCGGCTTTCTCGGTGCTGGCGGGCATTGGCAACGGCGTGTTCCACCCGGTGGACTACACCTTGCTGAACCGCAAGATCAGCGCGCCGCGTCTGGGCCATGCCTACAGCGTGCACGGCATCACCGGCAGCCTGGGTTGGGCATTGGCCCCGGCCATGCTGGTGCCGCTGACGCTGGCGTTTGGCTGGCGCAACGCGCTGGTCTGTGCGGGGGCGCTGGCCTTTGCGGTGCTGGCGGTGCTGTGGGTCTACCGGGACCGGCTGGCCTTGCCGGTACTGCCCGCGGCGAAGTCCGATGCGCCCCAGCTGGAGGGCGGCAGCATGGGTTTCCTGCGCATTCCGGCGGTGTGGATGTGTTTTGGCTTCTTCTTTTGCTTCGCCATGGCCCTGAGCGTGGTGCAGGCCTTTGCCCCCGAGGCGGCGCGCCAGTTGCACAACGTGCCGCTGGACCTGGTGGCCCTGTGCCTGTCGGTCTACATGCTGTGCAGCGCGGGCGGCATGGTGCTGGGCGGCTTTCTGGCGGCAGACCCGGCGCGCTGCGAGCGCGTGATTGGCGTGGGCTTTGGGTTTGCCGCGTCGATTGCGCTGGCGCTGGGCTTTGCCGACGTGCCCGCCTGGAGCGTGCCGGTGCTGTTCGGGCTGATGGGCTTTGCCGCAGGCACCGGTGGGCCGTCGCGCGACCTGATCGTCAAACGTGCAGCACCGGCCAACGCCACGGGGCGGGTGTATGGCGTGGTGTATTCGGGGCTGGACATCGGCCAGGCGATTTCGCCGCTGCTGTTTGGCAGCTTGATGGACCACGGGCAGTTTGCGGGAGTGTTTGTCGGCCTGGCGGTGGTGCAGGGCGTGCTGATCGCCAGCGCGTTCAACGTTCGCAAAGTAAGGCGTACGGTCGCAGTACCCGTATGAACGCGCAATTACCAGCGGCCAACATGTAAAAGTACTGCCATTTGGTCTCAAATTGTTACAAAATGCTTGGTAGCAGCGTAGTGCCAAGGTCCGCATCGGTGGTGCCTGGAGGCACTCTTGTGCTGCGCCAAGGAGTCCGCCATGTCTTTCATCCAGCGCCTGCAGGTCGGTCTGTGTGCTTTGAGTCTTGCCAGTGCCGCCTGCGCCCAGAACCCCACCATCACGATTGCCGCTGAAGACGACTGGGCTCCCTATTCGTCCATGAAAGCCGACAAGTCGGGGCCGGAGGGCTTTTCGCCTGATCTGGTTCGGGCGGTTTTCAAGCTCAAAGGGGTGGATGTGAAGCTGGTGGCGGTGCCGTTTGTGCGCTGTCTGCAAATGGTCAAGACCGCCAAGGCCGTGGCCTGTTTTGACACCACCATCACCGAAGAAAACAAGGACGAGTTCTACTGGCACAAAACCCCGATCTTTGAAGAAGGCCTGGCGATTTTTGCCTTGTCGGACACCCCCCAGACGGGCTTGACCACGCAGGGGCTGGAAGGCGGCACCGTGGGCATTACCACCGGCTACACCTACCCCACCGACTTCATGCAGAACAAGAAAATCAAGAAGTTCGAAGCCAACTCGGATGAGCACTTGCTCAAGATGCTGGTGGCCAAGCGGGTGCAGTACGTCATCCTGAACACCATGCCAGGCATGTTGCGCATCAAGAACGACGCCAGCCTGACCGGCAAGGTCAAGCAAGTGGGCCTGATCAGCAAGGACGGGTTTTGGCTCAACTTTTCCAAGGCCCACCCCGACGGCAAGCGCATGGCCGACCTGTTTGAAGCGGGCTTGCTGGAACTCAAGGCCAGTGGCCGGTACGACAAGATGCAAAACGATTTCAAGCAACGCCTGGGGTTACCGCGCTGATGGGATGACGGTATTTCAAACCTTCCTCGAACCGAGGGATACCGGGGCCGTAACCACGTGAACCGACACAGCATCCGATTTCGGCTTAACTTGCTGTTTGCCCTGCTGGTGTCGGGCCTGCTGGGGGTGTTTGGCGTGCTGTCGTACACCGACAGCCGCGCCCAATTGCTGGAGCGCTACGAGGCCAGCCGCACCCTGCTGCAGCAGCGCCTGGAGATCAACCTGGCCTCGCCGATGTGGCGGCTGGACAAGGAAACCCTGGATCGCAACCTGGCCGCCGAGATCCACCCTCCGGTGCTCAGCATCGTGGTACGTGAAGAGAAGGGGGCTGTGCCGTTTGCCAGCGCTGTGTCCAGCCTGGCCGGCAAGCACCCCAGCCTGGAAGACACGCTGGAATTCCCCTTGTCCATCGACCGCGATGGCTCGGTGCAGGCGCTGGGGTTTGTGACCGTGGTGACCACCCACGAAGAAATCCAGACCGCCCTGCGTCGCCTGGTGTGGACCCGGGTGCTGGAAATGGTGGTGCTGGTGGCGTTGCTGGTGCTGGCCCTGTCCTACGGCATGCAGGTGCTGGTGCTGCGTCCCATTGATGCCCTGAAGCAGGCCCTCACGCGGGCGGCGGGCCACCACGATGCCAACACCCCGCTGGCCTTGCCCATCGACCGCAAGGACGAGTTCGGCGAGGTGGGCCAGAGCTTTGCGCTGATCGCCAACCGCCTGGCCCAGGACCTGGCGCGCGGCGAGCGGTCGGCGGGGGAACTGCGCGCCGCCTACGAACGGCAACAGGACATGATGGCCCAGGTCGAGCAGAGCAAGCTGCTGGCCGAAGAGGGTTCCAAGGCCAAGTCGTCTTTCCTGGCCAACATGAGCCACGAAATCCGCACCCCGATGAACACCATCATCGGCCTGTCGCAACTGGCACTGCAGACCGAGCTGAATCCGCGCCAGTTCCAGTACATCGAGCGGGTGACCATCTCCGCCCAGCACCTGCTCGGCATCATCAACGACATTCTGGATTTCTCGAAGATCGAGGCCGACAAGCTGGAAGTGGAGCAGGTGCCGTTTGTGCTGGATGTGCTGCTGGCCAATGTGTCCAATCTGGTTTCGGGCAAGGCCATCGACAAGGGCCTGGAGTTTTTGTTCGACGTGGCCTCCGACGTGCCCCGCCAGTTGCTGGGCGACCCGCTGCGGCTGGGACAAATCATCATCAACTTTGCCAACAACGCGGTCAAGTTCACCCAGTCAGGCGATATCTGCGTGGTGGTGCGGGTACAGACACCGCCGCGGAACGGCCGCATCCAGTTGCATATTGCCGTCAATGACACCGGCATCGGCCTGACCCCGGCCCAGATCGACGGCCTGTTCCAAAGTTTCCACCAGGCCGATGCGTCCACCACCCGCAAATACGGCGGCACCGGGCTGGGCCTGTCAATCTCCAAAAAGCTGGCCGAGCTGATGGGCGGCCAGGTGGGCGTGACCAGCACCCCGGGGCAGGGCAGCAGCTTCTGGTTTACCGCCGATCTGGGCACCGTGGATGCCGCCCAGGCCCTGCCCGACAGCGGCGTGTGGAACCCCGCCGTGCTGCAAGGCTGCCGGGTGCTGGTGGTGGACGACCACCCCCATGCGCGCAGCCTGTTGTGCGACATGCTGGCGGGCCTGCCGTTGCAGGTGGACAGCGCGGCATCGGGTGCGGAGGCGCTACAAAAAATAGAGCTTGCTACGCTGAATGGACGAGCGATAGACCTGGTTTTTCTGGATTGGAAGATGCCGGGCATGGACGGGCTGGAAACGGCCCGCCGCATCCACGCTCTGCAGCTCTCGCCCCGCCCCCGGCTGGTGATGGCCACCGCCTTTGGCCGCGACGAGCTGGGCCAGCAGATGCAGGCGGGCGAGGTGGACGGCGTGCTCGTCAAACCGATCTACACCGCATCGCTGTACGCGGTGTTGCGCGCTGCGCTGGAGGGTGAGGCCCACCCGCCTTTGCCGCACCAAGATCCGGTGGGCCCGTTGGCCGACCGCCTGGCCACCATCATCGGAGCCCATGTGCTGCTGGTGGACGACAACGAATTCAACCAGTACGTGGCCCGTGAACTGCTGGAATCGGCGGGGTTTGTGGTGGACGTGGCCGAGAACGGCCAGATCGCGCTCGACAAGGTGCAGGCCACAGCCTTTGATGTGGTGCTGATGGACATGCAGATGCCGGTGATGGACGGCGTGACCGCCACCCGGGCCATCCGCCAACTGCCCGCGTTCGCCCAGTTGCCCATCATCGCCATGACCGCCAATGCCATGCAGCAGGACAAGGATGCCTGCCTGGACGCGGGCATGCGGGACGTGGTGACCAAGCCCATCGCTCCCGATGCGCTGTGGAGCGCCTTGCTGCGCTGGGTGCCACCGCACCGGCGGGTGGTTCGCGCTGTGCCCGTGCCAGCGCCCAGTAGCCCGGCCCCGCCGCTGCATGCGTCCTCCCCCGAGCAGGCTGCGCTGGCCCACATGGGCGACATCGACGGGCTGGACACCGCCCTGGGCCTGCGCCGCGCCAACGGCAAGCCCCATGTTTACCTGGAAATGTTGCGCCTGTTTGTACGCAACCAGAAAGACCTGGAAACCCAGTTGCAGGCCGCCCTGAACGCGGGCGACTACGCCCAGGCCGAGCGTCTGGCCCATACCTGCAAAGGCGTGTCGGGCAGCCTGGGTGCCAGCGACCTGCAAGCCCACGCCGGCCAGCTGGAGGATGCTTTGCGCAAAGGCGTGGCGATGGAGACCGTGCAACTGCTGGCACTGGCCGTGGTGCAGCCACTGCACGCGCTCCTGACCCAGTTGCAGCGCCGCTTGCCTGCGGTGGCGGCGGCACCGCCGGTGGCTGTGGACCCCGAGCAACTGCGCGCCGTGTGCGACCAGCTGGTGGCCATGCTGGAGAACGACGAAGGCGATGCCGTCGATCTGCTGGCCACCCACGCAAGCCTGCTGCAGTCAGCGTTTCCGGGCCGCTTTACCGCCTTGCGCGATGCCGTGCAGGGCTTTGACTTTGAAGCGGCGCTGGGGCTGTTGCGCGATTGCGAAGTCAGGTAGCGTCAGCCTGCGCAGAGCTCAGATAGCGTCGGCCTGCGCCTCCGGGGCGGCTTGCACAAACGCAGGCAGTGACCGGCAGGCTTCGGCGATACGCCGCAACTGGGGGTAGTCGTGCATAGCCACCTGGAAACGTTCGGCGTTGTAGATCTGCGGCACCAGGCAGCAGTCGGCCAGCGTAGGGGTTTCACCGTGGCAGAAGCTGCCGGTGCGCGGGTCTTGCAGCATCGCCTCCAAGGCTTTGAAACCCAGCCCCAACCAGTGGGCGTACCAGGCGGATTTGCCTGCCGCATCCAGCCCCAGCGGGCCTTGCAGGTACTGCAGCACCCGCAGGTTGTTCAGCGGGTGCATCTCGCAGGCGATGAGCTGGGCCAGGGCGCGTACCCGGGCCCGGTCGGCGGGCGCACCAGGCAGCAGGGGCGGGCTGGGGTGCAGCTCGTCCAGGTACTCGATGATGGGCAGCGACTGGGTCAGCGTTACATCACCATCCACCAGCACCGGCACCAGTTCCGCCGGGTTCAGCGCCGCAAACGCAGCACCGTGCTGCTCGCCACCACCGCGCAGCAAATGCACCGGCACCGATTGGTAGGCCAAGCCCTTGAGCGCCAGCGCAATGCGCACCCGGTAGGCGGCCGAGCTGCGAAAGTAGGTGTGCAGGACCAGCATGGCTACAGCGCTACCGCAGGCAGCACCGTGCCCCGGCATTCACCAAAGCCGATGCGCCGATAGCCAGCGCGCTCGCAATAGGCCCGCAGAATCACCGTATCGCCGTCTTCCAGGTAGCTGCGGGTTTCGCCGCTCGATAAGCGGATAGGCTGCTTGCCGCCCGCGCTCAACTCCATCAGCGAGCCGCCCTGCTCGGGCCGGGGACCGGACAGCGTGCCGGTGCCCAACAGATCGCCCGCACGCAGGTTGCAGCCGTTCACCGTGTGGTGCGCCACCAACTGCGCCACGGTCCAGTACGCGTCACGGTAGTTGGATTGCGATAAGCGGTCGCCCGCGTGGCCAGCGGCCTGCATCTGCGCTGTCTGCAACCACACCTCAAGTTCAATATTGATAGCGCCTCTCGCTTGATTGGCGGGCGTGAGAAGGTAATTTAACGGTAGAGGATCGCCTTCGGGGCGAACGTGTGGTTCGCGAAATGGCTCCAGCGCCTCCAGCGTCACCACCCAGGGCGAGAGCGTGCTGGCGAAGTTCTTGGCCAGGAACGGCCCCAGCGGCTGGTATTCCCAGCCCTGCACGTCGCGCGCGCTCCAGTCGTTGAACAGGGCCACGCCAAACACATGCGCCTCGGCGCTCTCCATGCGGATGGGCTGGCCCAGCGGGTTGGGGCGGCCCATCACCAGGCCCAGCTCCAGCTCGTAGTCCAGTTTGCGGCTGGGGCCCAGGGTGGGCGTGGCCTGGTCGGGGGCTTTGGTCTGGCCGTGGGGCCGGTGGAAGGCCGTGCCGCTGGGCACGATGCTGGAGGCGCGGCCATGGTAGCCGATGGGCACCCATTTGTAGTTGGGCAGCAGCGGGTTGTCGGGCCGCAACTGTTTGCCGATGGTGGTGGCGTGGTGGATGCTGGTGTAGAAGTCGGTGTAGTCGCCGATCTCGCAGGGCAGGCCCAGCTCCACCTCCGTCTGGGCGTGCAGGGCGGCCTGGAATTGCGCTTGCTGGGGGCTGCCGAGCGTCAGGCCGTCCACCAGGGCCTGGCGCAGGCTGCGGCGGGCATCCGGCGGCTGCGCCATCAGCCGCTGCATGTCGCTGTGGTCAATCAGCCCGGCGGCGCGCAGGTCCAGCACCTGGTCGCCAATGGCCACGCCAATGCGCCATTCGCCGTGCTGTTTGAAGCGGCCAAATGGCAGGTTTTGCAGGGGGAAGTCGCTGGCCGTGTCATTGGCCGAGGCGACCCAGCTTTGCAGATCCGCCGCGATCATGCTGCGGACTCCCGGTGGTGCAAAAACGCGGCGTGGCGCGGGGCGCGTTTGGTCTGGGACCACTCTTCCAGCATGTCCCACTTCACGGCATCCAGCCGGGCGATCATGGCGGTTTCTTCGGGGTCGGGGCAGGCCAGTTCCAGCCGGTGGCCGTTGGGGTCGAAGAAGTAGATGGAGTGGAAGGCGCCGTGGTCGGTCACGCCCAGCACGTCCACACCGTTGGCCTCCAGGTGGGACTTGAATTCGAGCAGTTCAGCCCGGTCTTTGACGCGGAAGGCGATGTGCTGCACCCAGGCGGGAGTGTTGGGGTCGCGGCCCATGGGGGGCTGGGTGGGCAACTCGAAGAATGCCAGCACATTGCCCTGGCCCGCGTCCAGAAACACGTGCATGTAGGGGTCGGGGGCTTTGGTACTGGGCACAAAGTCTTCGGCAATCGCCAGCACAAAGTCCATGCGCAGCATTTTTTGGTACCACAGCACGGTTTCTTTGGCGTCCTTGCAGCGGTAGGCGACGTGGTGGATGCGGTCGATTTTCATACGGTCTCCAGCGCCCCGCGGGTGATCTGGTCGCGCTCCAGCGATTCAAACAGCGCCTTGAAATTGCCCTCGCCAAAGCCCTCGTCGCCCTTGCGCTGGATGAACTCGAAGAACACCGGGCCGAGCTGGGTTTGCGAGAAGATCTGCAGCAGCAGGCGGGGTGTGCCGCCTTCTGTGCTGCCGTCCATCAAAATACCGCGCGTTTGCAGCTCGCCCACCGGCTGGCCGTGGCCGGGCAGGCGGCCATCGAGCATCTCGTAGTAGCTGTCGCTGGGCGCGGTCATCAGCGGCACGCCGGCCAGGGCCAGGCGGTCTACCGTGGCCAGCAGGTCGTCGCAAATCAGCGCGATGTGCTGTATGCCTTCGCCGCTGAACTTCATCAGGAATTCTTCGATCTGCCCGCCGCCCTGGCGGGCTTCTTCGTTCAGCGGGATGCGGATTTTGCCGTCGGGCGCGGTCAGCGCCTTGGAAGTCAGGCCGGTGTACTCGCCCTGGATGTCGAAAAAGCGGATCTCGCGGAAGTTGAAGATACGCTCATAAAAATGCGCCCAGAACGCCATGCGCCCCCGGTAAACGTTGTGCGTCAAGTGGTCGATCAGTTGCAGGCCGTGGCCCACGGGGTGGCGGTCTACGCCTTCGATGAAGTCAAAGTCGATGTCGTAGATGGATTTGCCGTCCTCAAACCGGTCGATCAGATACAGCGGCGCGCCGCCAATGCCCTTGATGGCGGGCAGGTTCAGCTCCATGGGGCCGGGGTGCAGCTCGATGGGCTGGGCCCCCAGCTCCAGCGCACGTTTGTAAGCGTGGTGCGAATCTTTCACCCGAAACGCCATGCCGCAGGCGCTGGGGCCGTGCTCGGCAGCGAAAAAACCGGCCACGCTTTTGGGCTCGCGGTTGACGATGAAGTTGATGCCCCCCTGGCGGTACAGCACCACGTCTTTGGAGCGGTGCTTGGCTACCAGGGTAAAGCCCATGCGCTCGAACACGGGTTCCAGCACGTCGGGGGTGGGCGACGCGAACTCCACAAATTCAAAGCCCATCAGGCCCATCGGGTTGTCGAACAAATCTGCCATGGTGTTGTCTCGTTATAAAAAGGAATGGCGCAATCATTTCGCAAAGCGTGCGCAGCTTTAATGCAACTTGCTGCGTGGATGTGGGAATTTGCGCAGGTTTTCAGCGTAAATCAGTCCCATTGCTCTACTCACAGGCTCAGTCCAGGCTGATGCCCGATTTTTTGGCCAGTACGGCATAGCGGGCCATCTCGGAACGCATGAATTGGGCTGCGGCCTCGGGCGTACTGGGGTGGATGTCGTTGCCTTGCTTGGCCATGGCTTCCCTGACATCGGGCATGGCAAAGGCGAGCACGAAGGCTTCATGGATGCGCTTGATCTGCTCGGCGGGCAACTTGGCCGGGCCCACCACGGCAAACCAGCCTTCGATGCTGTAGTGGGACAAGCCTTGCTCGGCGATGGTCGGGATGTCCGGTGCAGCAGGCGTGCGGGCGCTGCCACACAGGCCGATGGCCCGCAGCGCACCGCTTTTGAGGTGGGCTTGCACCGCAGGCAGGGCCACCACCCCCATCTCCACCTGGCCACCGATGAGGTCGTTCACCATCGGCCCCGTGCCTTTGTAGGGGATGTGGCGAATGTCGACCTGGGCTTCGTCTACAAACATGGCACCGGCCAAGTGGATGACGGTGCCGTTGCCCGAGGATGCGTAGTTGTAGCCATCGGGCTTGGCCTTGAGCAGGGCCACCAGTTCCTTGACATTGCGCGCGGCTACTTTGGCCGGATTGACCACCAACACAAACGGGGTGGAGCCCATCACGCTGATGGGCGTGAAGTCGTTCATGGTGTCAAACGGGAGCTTCTTGTACACGCTGGGGTTGATGACGTGGTTGTTGGACAGCATGCCAATGGTCAGCCCATCGGGTGCGGCCTTGGCCAGCGCCGAGGCCCCGGTGATGCCGCCTGCGCCCGGCAGGTTGTCGATCACGACGGGCTGGCCGCCCAAGGCCTTGGTGAGGGCCACGACCGACACGCGGGCGATGGTGTCGACACCGGAGCCCGCACTGATGGGCAGGATGACGCGCAAGGGCTTGTCGGGCATGCTTTGCGCCCAGGTGGTGGCGGTGCAGGTGGATGCGAGCAAAGCCAGGGTGGTGCGGCGGCTGATGGGGGTGTGCATGGGGGTGTCTCCGTTGTTGTGTGTGTTCAGCGCTGGCCCAGTGCGCCCAGGATTTCTTCGGTGTGTTCACCCACCGCGGCCAGCGGCATGCGCACGCCGGGGCGGCGACCGCCCAGGGTCAGGGGCAACAGCACGACCTCGGTGCTGCCGCCGTCGTCGGTCTGCATGGGCACCAGGCCGCCGCTGGCTTTGAGGTGGGGATCGTTGACCAGCTGGTCGGGCCGCACGATGGGCGCGTAGGGAATGCCTGCCGCCTCCAGCTTGGGCGACAGTTCGGCGGCGGTGTGGTGCTGCAGTATTTCGCCCAGGCGCTGCAACAGGGCAGGGCGCACCGCGACGCGCTGTGCGTTGGTCACAAAGGCGGGCTCACTGGCCAGGTCGGGGCGTTGCAGCACATCGCACAGCGTCAGCCACTGCTTTTCGCTCACGGCACCGATGAATAGCTGCTCGCCGTGGGCCAGGGTGAATACGTCGTACACGCTCCAGGCCGACACGCGGGAAGGCATGGGCGGCGGCGGTTGCTGGGTCATCAGGAATTGCTGCATGTGCTGCGCGCTGAGGAACACGCAGTTTTCGAACAAGGCGCTCTGGATCTCCTGGCCCTGGCCGGTGCTGTCGCGCTCACGCAGTGCGGCCAGGATGCCGATGGCACCGAACATGCCGCCCATGATGTCGTTGACCGAAGTGCCTGCGCGCAGCGGTCGGCCCTCGGGGCCGGTCATGTACGACAGGCCGCCCATCATCTGCACCACCTCGTCCAACGCCAGCCGGTTCTCGTAGGGACCGGGCAGAAAGCCCTTGTGCGATGCGTAGATCAGCCGGGGGTTGAGGGCCGACAGGCTGGCGTAGTTCAGACCCAGCGTGTCCATCAGGCCGGGGCGGAAGTTCTCCAGCACCACATCGCATTGCGCGGCCAACTCTTTGGCGGTGGCCTGGCCCTCGGGCGTGGTGATGTCCAGCACCACGCTTTTCTTGTTGCGGTTGAAGCTGCGAAAGAAGCCAATGCCCAGGCCGGGCAGGTTGCGGGTTTTGTCGCCGCCGGGGGGCTCGATCTTGATCACCTCGGCACCCAGGTCGGCCAGGATCATGCCGCAGGTCGGGCCCATCACCATGTGGGTAAATTCAATGACGCGGATGCCCGCGAGGGGGAGGGGGTTCATGCGGTGGTCTCGGCAAAGGTGGTGGGGAGTCCGGCGCGCCAGAGCGTGCCGTGGGTGGTTTCGCCGACCAGCCATTCGCTGACCTGGGCACGCAGCTGCAAGAGTTGCCGCAGGTCGATGCCGGTGTCCACGCGCATGCTGGCCAGCATGTAGACCAGGTCTTCGGTGGCGGCATTACCGCTGGCACCCGGCGCGTGCGGGCATCCGCCAATACCGGCCAGCGAGGCATCGAAGCGCTGCACGCCCAGCGACAGGGCTGCACACACATTGGCCAGCGCCAGACCACGGGTGTCGTGGAAGTGGCCGCAGCTAAAGCGGTCTCCGGCGAGCTTCAGGGCGGCTTCGAACAGCTCGCTGACCTGGCGCGGGTCGGCATAGCCCACGGTGTCGGCGATGCCCACGCGGTCGGCGCCTGCGTCCAGCAAGGCCTGCACCAGGCGCAGCACTTCCGCGGGTTCCACCCGGCCTTGCAGGGTGCAGCCAAAGGCCGTGCCGACACCGCCTTCGATCAAGGTTTTGCTGCCTGCCGCATCGCGGGCCGCGCGGATGCGGGCCACCTCGGCCACTACCTCGTCGGGGGTTTTGCGCAGGTTGGCCAGGCTGTGCATGTGGCTGGCCGACAAGGGCACGATCATCAGATGCGCACCCTGGGCGATGGCGCTTTCGGCACCGCGCAGGTTCGGCACCAGCACCGAGGCGCGCAGGCCCGGCAGGGTCTGGGCGTAGGCCAGCAGCTCGGCGGTATCGGCCAGTTGTGGCAGCAGCCGGGCGGGTACAAAGGAGCCCACCTCGATCTCGCGCTGGCCAGCCGCATGGGCCCGGCGGATCCATTCTTTTTTGTGCGCGGTGGGCAGGATGGTCTGGATGCTTTGCAGGCCGTCACGCAGACCGACCTCGCGGACGGTGGCGCTGGCGGGGAACTGGGGCATGGGCGGGTCTCCTGTTTGTCGGTGGTTGCAGTATTTTTAGACATGCCCATGTAACTATCCAGTGGCAATTTGGAAGTCCAGGGTTGCAGAATCGGAATGTCTGAATCTGCCATGATGTAGCCATGCGAGACCTTGACCTGAAAACCCTGCGCCTGTTCGTGGCGGTGTGCGACCACCAGAACATGGCCCGCGCGGCCGAACACGCGCACATCGAACCGTCGGCGGTGAGCAAGCGCATCAGCCAATTGGAGGCAGATTTGGGCACGCCCTTGCTGCTGCGCGCCCGGCGGGGCGTGCAGCCCACGGCGGCGGGAGTGACGCTGCTGGAACACGCCCGCAACGTGCTGTTCACCATGGAGCGCATCGCCACCGACGTGGCGGCGTTTGGCAGCGGGGTCAAGGGCCATGTGCGTCTGGTCGCCAGCGCCTCGGCGATTGCCGAGTCTTTGCTGGACGACATTGCGGTCTTTATGCGCGAGCCCGCCAACCGCAACATCAAGGTGGATATCGAAGAGCGGCTGTCGCGCGACCTGGTGCGCATGGTGCGCGAGGGCAGCGCCTCGGTGGGGGTGTGCTGGGACAACGTGGAACTGGACGGGCTGCAGCACCGGCCCTACCGGCATGACCGGTTGGCGCTGGCGGTGCACCCCGGGCATCCGCTGGCGCAGCGCAAGTCACTGCGTTTCGAGCAGACGCTGGACTACGAGCACGTGGGCTTGCCGCCCTCCACGGCGGTCCACACCATGCTGCAGCGGGCGGCGGCGCGGGTGGGCCGCACGGTGTCGTACCGGGTGATGGTGTCGAACTTTGATTCTGCGTTTCGGGGCGTGGCGGCCAATCTGGGGGTGAGCGTGGTCCCGGTGGAAGTGGGCGGCCCGTTGGCCACCCAGCTGGGCCTGCGGGTGATTCCGCTGACCGACGCCTGGGCACAACGCGAGTTTGTGGTGTGCTTTCAGCGTTTGGAGGGTTTGCAACCGGCGGTGCGGCGCATGGTGGAGCATTTGGCCAATTGCTCCACCGGCCCGGTTGCTAGTACAAGCCCCGCACCCGCGCCTGCAGCCGCGCCAGGCCCAGCAGCGCATCGGTAAACGGCGTGGGCACGCCGGTCAGCGCGCCCAGCTCTTGCACCACGGTCACCAGCGCGTCCAGCTCTACGGGCTTGCCCGCCTCCACGTCTTGCAGCATCGAAGTTTTGAAAGCGCCCAGCTTGCGCGTCACCGCATGCCGGTCGTCGGGTTGCTGGGCGATGGGGATGCCGATGCGGGCGCCGATCTCCTTGGCCTCCAGCATCACCCGCGAGATGAAGTCGCGCACCAGCGGGTCGTCCAGAACCAGATCGGTGGTGGCTCCGGTCAAGGCGCTGACCGGGTTGACGGTCATGTTGCCCCACAGCTTGAACCAGGTGTCGCGCTGGATCTGCTCGGACAAGGGGGCCTCGAACCCGGCCCTTTGCAACAAGGCTGAAAGTGCCTTGACGCGTTCTGTCTGTGTGCCCGATGGCTCGCCCAGAATCAGTGTGTTGCCGAAGTGGTGCTGCACCAGGCCGGGGGCTTGCAGGGCGCAGCTGGCGTGCACCACGCAGCCGATGGTGTGCCGGGCCGGTATGGCCGCCGCAATGGCACCGCTGGCATCCACCGCCTTGAGCGCGGTGCCCGCATAGGCCCCGCCAAAGCCCTGGAAGAACCACCACGGCACGCCGTTCATGGCGGTGAGCACCATGGTGTGCGGCCCCAGCAGCGGGGCGATGCCACGCGCCACCTCGGCCAGGGCCGGGGCCTTGACGGCCACCACCACCAGGTCTTGCACACCTAATTCCGCCGCGTTGTCTGCGGCCTGCACCGGAACTTGCAGCAGCCCATTGGCATGCTGCAGACGCAGACCATGGGTTTGCAAGGCCACCAACGTGGCCCCGCGCGCCACCACGCTCACCGGTTCGCCCATGGCCGCCAGGCGCGCCCCGATCCAGCCGCCGATGGCACCTGCGCCGTAGATACAAATTTTCATGTTCGCCTTAACGTGAAGCAAGTGAGGTTGTCATCAGGATTCTGCGGTAAAGCCGATGGCCTTCACGATCGGCCCCCACTTCTCGGTATCGGCCTTGAGCAGGGCTGCCAGCTCGGCGGGCGTGGAGGACTTGGCTTCCAGGCCCATGGCGGCCAGACCACTGACTACGCCAGGGTCTGCCAGTGCAGCGTGGATGGCGGCATGGGCTTTTTGCACTACGTCGGGGCTGGCTTTGCCCGGTAGGTAGAACGCAAACCATTCGCCGTAGACCAGGTCTTTCAAACCCTGCTCCACCAGGGTGCTGGTGCCAGGGACAAATTTGTTGCGTGCCGCCCCCGATGTGGCCAGCAGGCGGGCCTTGCCGCCGCCCAGGTGCGGCAAAAACTCGCCCACGGGGGCCGAGACGGCAGCGATCTGGCCGCCCAGCATGTCCAGGATGGCGGGCTGCGAGCCGCGAAACCCGATGTGGCGCAAATCGACCTTGCCCGCGCGACCGATCAACTCGCCCACGAAATGCGGCACCGAGCCCGGCGCGGGCGAGCCGAAGTTGGCGTTGGTGGGGTTGGCTTTGCACCACTCCAGAAACTCGGGCACGGTCTTGACCGAGGCGGGCACCTGCGGGCCCACGGCAAACCCCATGTCGAACACCACGCCCAGCGATACCGGGGCCAGGTCGGCCACCGGGTCGTAGGGCAGCTTTTTGTAGGTGTGCGGGTAGATGCCCAGCATCGACATGGGTGTGGCCAGCAGGGTGGTGCCGTCGGGCGCGGCGGCCTTGAGGGCCGAGATGGCGATCTGCCCGCCCGCGCCGGTGCGGTTGTCCACCACCGCCGCACGGGCGTAGCTGCCGTTCAGGTGCGCCGCCACCCGGCGCGCCAGCGTGTCCACGGTGCCGCCCGCCGCAAATCCCGCCAGCACTTTGGCAGTGTCTATGCTTTGCGCCCGGCCCAGCAAGGGTAGGCTGCCTGCGGCGGTGGCCAGGGCGATGTGCAGCAGTTCGCGGCGAGAGCCTGGGCGTGGGGTTTTCATGGGAATGTCTCCTTTGTTGTAGTGTGAAAAACGGGGGTCAAACAGGACTTTGGGGGCTGGCGCGGTAGTTGGCCTTGAAGCGCTCGGGCACGCGCTCGTCAAAGCCAAAGGCGACGCGGCGCACTTCCGGGCTGTCGTTGGGCTGGTGGCCCACGCCCAGAGCCGAGGCGCGCGGGGCCGGAATGGCCACCACCGTGCCCGCCAGTCGGCCCAGGCCGGTGATTTCGCACTCCACCAGGTCCCCCGGATCGACCGAGCGCGAATGGCAGGGCGTGCCCATCAGGATCACGTCGCCGGGCAGCAGGGTGATGTGGCGGGCCAGGTCGGCAATCACGTAGTGCGGCCCCCAGATGGTCTCGTCGCCAATGTGTGCCTCTTGCACCACCAGGCCGTTGCGGTAGGTGCGCAGGGTTTGGTCAAACAGGTTCACGCCGCGCACGATGCCGGGGCCGATGGGCAACAGCGTGTCGGCACCTTTGACGCGCAGCATGCTGCCCTGGTCGGTGTCGCGGTAGTTTTGCAGGCCCATGTCCAGCGCCGGGCAAAAGCCTTCGATGTAGTCCCAGGCCTCGTCGGGCAGCACGTTGCGGCAGGTTTTGCCGATGACCACCGCGTACTCGCCTTCGTAGTTCAGGTACAGGCTGTCGGCGGGTTTCAGGATTTCGCAGCCGTGGCCGTTGATGGAGGTGGGTGGCTTGGTGAAGTAGGTGGGGGTTTCGGTGGGTTTGGGCTGGTTGCGCGTCTCGAAGCTGCGCGAGCTGTACGAGATGTGCACCGCGATGATCTTGCTGGGCGCTACCGGCGGCAGGTGCTGCACGTGGGCGGGATCGACCACACGGCTATCGTCCAGGCGCAGCAGGCCTTGGTCGGGGCCGTCTTCGATGACAGTGCCCCAGTAGGCGCTGCCGCCCACCAGCACCCGGCGGCGCTCTACACGCGGGCCGCGCATCACGGTGGGCAGTTCTTTTAAAGGGAATTCAAAGTGCATGGTGTCTCCTGCTCAGGATAAGGGTGTAAATCCGGTGGACTTGATGGTGGAAGCCCAATACTCGTAGTCGGCCCGCAGGCGTTTGCCAAGCTCTTCGGGTGTGCTGGACACCGGGCGGATCGCATACTTGCCAAAACTCTCCACCAGATCAGGCTGCTCCAGCGCGGCACGCACGGCCATACTGATGCGCGCCGTCACTGCCGCAGGCGTTTTTGCGGGGACGAACATGCCAATCCACTCGCTGACCTGGATGTTGCGGATACCTTGTTCAGCGAAGGTCGGCACGTTGGGCGAAAACGGGGAGCGTTGTGCCCCGGAGGTGGCCAGCAAGCGCAGTTTGCCCTCGCGGTACAGGTTGATGAACTGGGCCTCGTTGGCGATCATGGCGGGCACCTGTCCACCCACCGTGTCCTTCACGCCTGGCGGGCCACCGGCATAACCAATCGCCTCGATCTTCACGCCCGTGGCTTTGGACAGCAGCATGGTGAGGAAGTGCGGCAAAGAGCCCTCGCCGGGGTTGGCCACGCTGGCTTTGTCCGGATTGGCCTTGAACCATGCCACCAGGTCGGCCAGCGATTTGACCGATTCGGGCACCCCTGGCCCCACCGCCAGTGCGTGGACGAATTCGCAGATGGTGCTGACCGGGGTGATGTCCGTGAACGGGTCGTAGTGGAGTTTGCTGTAGACATGGGGGTACATCGATACGACCGATGAGGGGGTCACCAGCACCACACTGCCGTCGGCTGGCACGGATTTGACCGATTCCATGACGAGACGGCCCGCCGCACCGGGCTTGGTGTCCACAATGGCGACCTTGGCGTAACCGGGGGTCATCTTCATGCCGATGCCGCGCGTCACCAGCTCGCTGACCCCGCCTGGTGGATAGCCAAACAGTATCTTGAGTATGGCAATGGGTTCCTCCGCATGCCCTAGCGAAGGCCAGGCCAGCGCGGCTGCGCTGGCGACCAGGCTGGTGGTGAATTGGCGTCGGTCGATCGATGTCATGTTGTCTCCTTTTTTAAGAATGTGGCCTCGGGGGGCTCAGTGCGCAGCCTGGCCCGGCGAAAGATCCAGCACGGGAACCACCTCGTGCATGGTGCGCGGTGCGCGGCCGACCAGCCGTTGGAAATCGGGGGTCAACGCGGTCATGAAGCCCAGGCGCATCGCCTGCACGTAGGCGATGCGGCGGTCCCGCAGAGCGGGCGACAAGCCTTGTGCATCCAGCTCGGCGCGGTACTCTTCCTCGGTGGTCGCGACATGGCGCACCGGTGCGCCGACAGCCGCGCCAATCTCGTCGCACAGTGCCTGGTAGGTCAAAAGCTCCGAGCCGCTGAGCTGGTAGATCTCGTTGCCTGCGGGCGTGGCGGTCAGCGCGCTTGCGGCGGCCAGGGCCAGGTCGGCCCGCGCGATGAACGGCATACGCGCAGCACCGCTGGCCATGGGGAAAACGCCGGTGGTGCGCGCCGCGGCGGCGATGGACACGGCGATGTTGTCCACATACGGACCATTGCGCAGAAAGGTGTAGGCACAGCCCGAGTGGAGGATGGCCTCTTCGGTCAATCGATGCACCCGCGCGACCACCGAGGGCGACTCGGGTGCCACATCGAAGAAGCTGGTGTAGATGATGCGGCGCACGCCGGTGCGTGCCGCCGCGGCGATGGCCTGCCCGTGCAGGCGAATCCGCAAGTCGTCCTCGCCTTCGATCGACACCAGCAGCAGCGTGTCGACATTGTGAAATGCGGTGTCCAGCGCGTCGGGGTCGGCGAAATCCGCCCGCTGCACTGCATCGACGCGGGCTTGGCCCGGGTCGAACCGGGCGGGGTCGCGCGTGCAGGCCCGCACGTGCACGCCAGCGGGAATCAGTGGCCCAAGCTGGTCGAGGACGGCGCGCCCGAACTTACCTGCAGCACCGGTGATGGCAATGGTGCGCATGGTCAGGCTCCCTGTAATGCTGTGGACGGGCTGCTCTGTGCATCCGCATCTGCATGGGTGCCGACCTCAAACCAGATATGGATGTTGCCGGTGCCGCGGGCGTTCTCGTAAGCCGACAGGGCTTCGCCCTTGGCGCGGCAGGCCGCCCCGCCCATGGCACCCAGCATTTGCAGGTAGTGCGCGCCAAAGGCTTCCCAGGGCTTTTTGCGGTAGTCGTCGTTCCAGCGCTCCAGCACGGTGTCGTGGCGGCCTTGCGCCATCAGGGCAATGGCGGCCTTGTCGCTGGCGATGTTTTCGGGCCGCGAGACGTTACTCTCGTGGAAGATGCGCGGGTGGGTGGGCTTCCAGTCGATGCCATTGAACTTGTGGCTCAGCGCGCCCGAGCCCAGCAGCACCACGCGCAGGCCGCTGTGGCGTACCGCCTCGGCAATGGCTTCGCCCGACTTCACAAAGTGCGGCCAGTCGCAGTTCTGGCAGGAGCTGACCGTGAGCACCGGCGTGTCCGACTGCTCCAGCCGCAACTGCTTGACCAGGTTGATGGTGGCGTACTGCTTGCCCAGCGCCGGGTTGTCGATCACGCGGTTGTAGCCGCCCTGGGCGCGCGAGGCTTCTTCAATGGCCAACGCCAGCGCCGGGTGGCCCCGGTAGGCATAGGGCACGCCGTGCAGGTACCAGGGCATTTCTTCCGAGATGTAGTTGCCGGCATAGTGGGCCGCGCCATCCACCAGGTGGTAGCCGGTGGTAAACCAGTGGCTGTCGAAGATGACCACCACGTCGGGTCGGGCAGCGGCGATCTTGCGGCGCAGCCGGGCGTAGCCGGGGATCAGGTCCGAGTCGTCGCCGTTGCCCATGAGGCGGCGAAACTCCTCGCACTGCATCAGGCCGGGGTGGTGCGAGACGATGGCTGCGCCAACGATGCTTCCCATGATTTACTCCTTATTTTGTAGCTGGTTGCGCTTATGGATAGAGCGCTAGAGGCTGTTTTGGTTTGTATATCTAGCGATGGCTGAAGCTGGCGCGGAAAGGCTTTTTGGGCACCACCACGTCCTTTACGTCGCAAAAGAACTCAAAGCTCCAGTCGCCGCCCTCGCGTCCCACGCCCGAGCGTTTGATGCCGCCAAAGGGGGCGGCCAGGTCGCGGATGCCGAAGCTGTTGACCCAGATAAAGCCGGTGCGCACCTGCTCGGCGATGGCGGTGGCGTGCGCCACTTCGCCGTAGCACACGCCGCCCAGGCCGTAGTCGGTGCCGTTGGCCAGAGCTATCAGTTCGGCATCGCTGGCAAAGGTTTGCAACGTCAGCACCGGGCCGAAGACTTCGTTCTGCACGATTTCGCTGCTCTGCCGCAGGTTTGTCAGCATGGTGGGCTCGAAATACTGCGCGCCGAAGGGGTGCGGCTTGCCGCCCCACAGCAGCTCGGCGCCGTCCGCCAGGGCGCGTGCGACGAAGCCCTTGACCCGCTCCACCTGGCGCGGATGGATGATGGGGCCGATCTCGGTGGCGGTATCGCGCGGGTCGCCGACGTGCAGCTTCTCCACATAGCCGCGCATCGCCGCCACAAACGCGTCACGCACCTGGTGGTGCACCAGAAAGCGCGTGCCCGCCAGGCACACCTGGCCGGCGTTGCGGTACATCAGCGCGCCGGTGGCGGCGGCGTTGTCGATGTCGGCATCTTTCAGCACGATGAAGGGCGACTTGCCGCCCAGCTCCAGGCTGCAGGGCACCAGGTTCGCGCCCGCCGCCTGGGCAATCCACTTGGCGGTGGGCACCGAGCCGGTGAACGACACCCGGGCCAGGCGCGGGTCGCTGACCAGCTTGGCCCCGGTGTTGGCACCGCTGCCCTGCACGATGTTGAACACGCCTGGCGGCAGGCCCGCAGCGTGCGCGCAGTCGGCCAGCAGGCTGCTGGTCAGCGGCGCCCATTCCGGCGGCTTGACGATCACCGTGTTGCCTGCGGCCAGCGCGGGCCCCAGCTTCCAGGTGGCCAGCATCAGCGGCGCGTTCCACGGCGTGATGATGATCACCACGCCTGCCGGGTCGTGCCGCACGATGTGGGTGGCCTGCTCGGTCTCGATGGGGCGGTCTTGCAGCGTGAGCGCGTGCTCGGCAAACCATGTGAGGTTGAGCATGGCGCGCGGCACCACGCCGTGCTGCATGCGCGAGAGCAGGATGCCCGCGTCGTTCGATTCGACCTGGCAGAACGCCTCGGAGCGTTTGCCAATCTCGGCGGCAAAGCGGTCCAGGTAGGGCTTGCGCTCGGCGGCGGTGAGGGCGGCCCAGGCCGGGAAGGCAGCCTGGGCTGCGGTGATGGCCGCATCCACATGCGCTGCCGTGCCTTCGCTGACCTGGCCCAGCAGGCTTTGGTCGATGGGGCAGTGCAGGTCAAACCGCTCGGCGGATGCCACGCGCTGGCCGTTGATGTAGTGGTGGGGCGAGACGCTGTGGCCTGCGATGGTGAGGGTGTCAATAGACATGTTTACTCCTAAATTAGTAGCTTCTTGCGCTTATGGAATAAGCGCTAAGTGCCGATTTCATTCAAATTTCAGCAACTTGCCGGGGTTCATCAGCCCCAGCGGGTCCAGCGCCTGCTTGATGCGCTGCATCAGCTGCAGCTCCAGCGGGGCCTTGTAGCGGGCCGACGCGTCGCGGCGCAGCACGCCCAGGCCGTGCTCGGCCGAGATGGAGCCACCAAAGGCATGCACCGCGTCGTGCACCAGCTGGTTCAGCGGGCTTTCGAGCGCCATGAATTCGGCGGCGTGCTCCGGCGTTCGGGCCGACGGCGAGACGTTGTAGTGCAGGTTGCCGTCGCCCAGGTGGCCAAACGTGACCTGTCGCACCTGGGGAAACTGCGCGGCGATCTGCGCATCGGTACTGGCGATGAAGGCCGGGATGCGCGAGATCGGCAGCGCGATGTCGTGCTTGATGGCTTTGCCTTCGGCGGCCTGCGCTTCGGAAATGTTTTCGCGCAGCGCCCACAGCGCCTCGAACTGGGCCAGGCTGGTGGCCAGCGCGGCATCCAGCACCCAGGCGTTCTCCATGGCTGTCTCCAGCAGGCTCTCCATGGCGGCTGCCGCCTGTGCCTCGTCGGTGGTGGCCGATAGCTCCAGCAGTACATACCAGGGCGAGGCATCAGCCAAGGGGCGGCGCGTGCCGGGGATGTGCTGCAGCACCAGCTCCACGCAGGTGTGGCTGAGGATTTCAAACGCGGTCAACCCCGCACCCAGCCGCGCCTGCGCCAGTGCCAGCAGGTCCAGCGCCTGCTGCGGGCTGGGTACGGCCACCAGCGCCACCATCTGCGCGGCGGGCAGTGGGAACAGCTTGAGCACGGCGGCGGTGATGATGCCCAGCGTGCCCTCGGAGCCGATGTACAGGTCGCGCAGGTCGTAGCCGGTGTTGTCCTTGCGCAGGGTACGCAGGCCGTTCCAGAGCTGGCCCTCTGCCGTCACCACCTCCAACCCCAGGCACAGCTCGCGCGTATTGCCGTAGCGCAGCACCTGCACCCCGCCCGCATTGCTGGCCAGGTTGCCGCCGATGGTGCAGGTGCCCTCGGCAGCCAGGCTCAGCGGGAACAGGCGGCCTGCGGCTTGGGCAGCTTCTTGCACCTGCAGCAAGGTCACGCCTGCTTCGGCCACCAGGGTGTTGTTCAGCGGGTCGATGGCGCGGATCTGGTTCAGGCGCTTGAGGGACAGCAGCACGGGCAGCGGATCGGGTGCGGCCTCTGGCACCGAGCCGCCCGACAGGCCGGTGTTGCCGCCTTGGGGCACCACCGGCACGTGATTTTGATGGCACCAGGCCACCACTTTGGCTACGTCTTCGGCACTATCGGGCTGCGCCACGGCCAGCGCCTGGCCGGTCCATTTGCCGCGGTAATCGGTCAAAAATGGGGCGGCCTCGGCCCCGGTGAGCAGGCGGCCGTGGAAGGCGGCGCGCAAGGATTCAAGCAACATGTCAGTGCCGCCCGGCCGCCCGAAGGCACTGATGCGCCCCCTCGGGGGGCAGCGATACGCGAGGCGATGAGCGTGGGGGTGTCATCTCAGTACGCTCCGCCGGGGGCGGCCACGGCCACCGTGGTCTTGAACTGCGCGGCCAGCGCGGTGGTGGCGCGCACCAGCAGCGAGGTGTCCACCCCTACGGCCACAAAGCGGGCACCCCGCGCCAGGTAGTGCCGCGCCAGGGTTTCGTCGGCACACAAAATGCCGGGGGCTTTGCCCGCGTGCAGGATCCGGCCGATGGCGTGGTCAATCGCTGCGAGCACCTCGGGGTGCGTGGGCTGATCCAGGTAGCCCATCGACGCCGACAGGTCCGCCGGGCCGATGAACACGCCGTCCACGCCATCCACCGCTGCAATCGCGTCGATCTCCTGCAAGGCGGCCCGCGACTCCACCTGCACCAGCAGGCATACCCGCTCGTTGGCTTCGTGCAAATAGTTCGGGTAACGCGACCAGCGGGCCGAGCGGGCGATGGCGCTGCCCACGCCGCGCAGGCCCTGCGGCGGGTAGTGCATGGCGCGCACCAGGGCAGTGGCCTGTTCGGCGGATTCGACCATCGGCACCAGCAGCGTGGTGGCACCGATGTCCAGCACCTGCTTGATCAGCGCCGCGTCGCCGTGCGGCACGCGCACCACCGGGTGGGTAGGGTAGGGGGCCACGCTTTGCAGGGCACCGAGCAGGCTGCGCAGGTCGTTGGGCGCGTGCTCGCCGTCGAGCAGCAGCCAGTCGAAGCCACTGCCCGCGCACAGTTCCGCGGCATACGGGTCGGCCAGGGCTTGCCATAGGCCGATTTGCACCTCGCCACGGGCCAGGGCTTGTTTGAACAGGTTGTCAGGGGTTTGCATGGGGTGTGGTCTCACATGAAACGGAAGGAGATGGCACCCAGCGGGCCGTAGTCGGCGTGGAAGGTGTCGCCCGCCGCCCCGGCCACCGGGCGGGTGAACGAGCCGCCCAGCACCACCTCGCCCGCGGCCAGCCCTTCGCCATGGGGCGCCAGTTTGTTGGCCAGCCAGGCCACGCCGTGGGCCGGGTGGTTCAGCACGGCGGCGGCCAGGCCGCTTTCTTCGATGACACCGTTCTTGTAGAGCAGCGCGCCGCACCAGCGCAGGTCGACCGCGTCGGGCTTGACCGGGCGGCCGCCCATGACGATGCCCGCATTGGCGGCGTTGTCGGCGATGGTGTCGAGCACCTTGCGTGGGGCCTTGGTGACGCGGTCGAGCTGCTCGATGCGCGCGTCGATGATCTCCAGCGCGGGCACCACGTAGTCGGTGGCGGCCAGCACGTCAAAGATGCTCACGTTCGGGCCGCGCAGTGGTTTGCCGAGGATGAAGGCCAGCTCCACCTCGACCCGCGGCAGGATGAAGCGTTGCACCGGGATATCGGCCCCCTCGGGGAACAGCATGTCGTCGGTCATGGCACCAAAGTCGGGCTCGGTGATCTGCGACGAGATCTGCATGGCGCGCGAGGTCAGGCCGATCTTGTGGCCCAGGATCTTGCGGCCCTCGTCCAGCTTGATCTGCACCCAGGCGCGCTGGATGGCGTAGCTGTCGGCCATCTCCATGGCCGGGTAGCGTTTGGAGAAATGCTCCACCTGGATACGGGTTTTTTCGGCCTGGTGCAGTTCGCGTGCCAGTGCCTGGTGGATATCGGGGGTCAGCATGCCGGTGTCTCCTGGGGCGGTGGGTGAGGGCGGTGGGTGAGGCCGGAGTGTGCAAGCGGCTCTGGCTGGCAACAAGCGATAGAAATTGCGGTATTGATTAGCTTTGCTTCACAATAGAGCCATGCCTTTGCCCCGTTACACCCTGCGCCAGCTCGATGCCTTTGTGACCGTGGCCGAGCTGCTGAGCTTTACCGCCGCCGCCGACCGGCTGGCGCTGACCCCCTCGGCCGTGAGCCAACTGGTGGTGGAGCTGGAGTCCAGCCTGGGCTTCAAGCTGTTCGAGCGCAGCACGCGCAAGGTGGCTTTGTCTGCGGCGGGCAAGGAGTTTTATGGTTCGGCCCAAACCGTGCTCAAGCACCTGTACCTGGCCGAGGTGGCGGCCACCGATTTGCGCAACCGCGCCGCCGGGCTGGTGCGCATTGCCGCACCGATGGTGATCGCCAGCACCCTCCTGCCGCCGCTGATCCGCGACTACACGCGGGAGCGGCCCAAGTTGGTGGTGCGCATCCGTGATGCGGCGGTGGAGCAGCTCACCGACGTGGTGGCCAGCGGCGAGGTCGATCTGGCGATAGGCCCCAACCGTCCCGGCAGCGACGCGGTGTTACACACGCCGTTGTTCAGCAGCCCCTGGGTGCTGTGGTGCGCCAAAGACCACCCGCTGGCGGCGCAGGCGCAACTGCAGTGGGCTGATGTGCGTGCCCATACGCTGGTGACCGCCGGGCGTGACCATGAACTCAGCGTGGCGCAGATGGGCGCGGCCCTGCCCGAGGAAGAACGCATCCGCCCCCGCGAGGTGGTGGACCATATCTCTACCGCCTTCGGCATGGCGGCTGCAGGCCTGGCCGTTACGGTGTCGCCCGCCTACGTGGCCCCCTGGGCCAAGCGCCAGGGGCTGGTGATGCGCCGCATCGTGGACCCGGAGGTGGTGCGCCAGGTGTGTTTGTACCGGTCTGCACACCGGGTGGCCTCGCCCGCGACCGAAGGCTTTGCCGAGTATGTGATGGGGCGGCTGGGCAAGCCCGGGCGCGGGCATTGAGCCGTTCCGCCACAGCCCCATCGTTTTGCCGCTATGCTGGTTTGGCGATGATTTTTGGGGGATTTCCATGATGGCACTGCGTGGTTTGGCGTTTCTGCTGCTGTTGCAGGCAGCGGGCGAGAGTGTGACGCGATTGCTGGGCTTGCCGTTTCCCGGCCCGGTGGTCGGTCTGGTGCTGCTGCTACCCGCCCTGCATTGGGCCTGGGTGCGCGAGCCGGTGGCGGCGATGGCCGAATTGCTGCTGGCGCATTTGTCTTTGCTGTTTGTACCGGTGGGTGTGGGCGTGGTGACGCACCTGCAACTGGTGTCGCACTACGGATTGCAGTTGCTGGCAGTGATCGTGTTGTCCACCTGGATTGGCCTGGCTGTCACCGCCTGGGTGCTGCAGTGGCTGCTGCCCAAGCCCGCGCTGCCGAAAGGTCGGCATGACTGACTTTGTGCAACTCTGGGTGTATTTGGCGGCCACGCCGCTGTTTGGTTTGACCGCCACCTTGCTCACCTATGTGGCGGTGCAGGCGCTGTACGAGCGCGTGCAGCGCGCGCCGTGGGCGAACCCGGTGCTGTGGTCGGTGGTGGTGTTGGGTGGCTTTTTGGTGCTGACCCACACGCCGTACCCGGCGTATTTTGCGGGTGCCCAGTTTATCCATGTGCTGCTGGGCCCGGCGGTGGTGGCGCTGGCCTGGCCCTTGTGGCAGCGCCGCGCCGAAGTGCGCCAGCGCGGTGTGGCGCTGACAGTAGCCGTGTTGGTGGGGGGCTTGGCCGCCGCGGGCAGTGCGCTTGCGCTGGGTTGGGCACTGGACCTGCCGGACGATGTGTTGCGTTCGCTGGCTCCCAAATCCGTGACCGCTCCGGTGGCCATGGGTATTGCCGAGCGCATCGGTGGCGTGCCCGCGCTGTCGGCGGTGTTTGCGGTGTTGACCGGGCTGGTGGGGGCCTTGTCGGGCAAGTATTTGTTCAACCTGCTGAAAATCGATGCCTGGGCAGTACGCGGCTTTGCGCTGGGCACGGCGGCCCATGGCATTGGGGCCGCCAGAGCGCTACAGGTACACCCCGATGCCGGTGCCTACGCGGGCATCGCGCTGGGCATGCAGGCGGTGCTGTCATCGCTTTTGATGCCGTTGCTGTTTCGCTGGTGGGGGTGAGCGCTCTGCACCCGGTGTTCTACCTCTGCCTGCGATAGACTGGCAGCATAACCGTAAGCAATTGTTGCCGGAGATACCCGTGAATCCTTTGGACGCATCCGTCGAATCGTCCCGCATGGCGCGGTTGCGGGAGTTGGTGGTGTTGGACAGTGCGCCGGAGCCCTTGTTTGACGAGTTGGTCCGGCTCGCGGCGCTGACCTGTGGGGTGCCGATCGCCTTGATCAGCCTCATTGACGACGAGCGCCAATGGTTCAAGGCCAACGTCGGGCTGCCGGGCGTCAACGAAACGCCGCGCGACGTGGCCTTTTGTGCCCACGCGATCCAGAGTGATGCCTTGCTCAGCGTGGCGGACGCGTCACGCGACGACCGGTTTACGGACAACCCGCTGGTCACCGGCAATCCCCACATCCGTTTCTATGCAGGCGCGCCGCTGGCGCTGGCCAGCGGCGACCGGGTGGGCACCCTGTGTGTCATTGATCGCACGCCCCGTGAGCTGACCGAACCCCAAATCCAGATGTTGCAATCCCTGGCCAGATTGGCCACACAGGGGCTGGAGATGCGCCGAGACCTCATCCGCAAGGCCTTGTCTGTCCGCACCGAATTTGAGCAGGCCTTGGCCCACAGCGAAGCCCGGCACCGCGCACTGATCGAAGACCAGGCGGAACTGGTCTCTCTGGCCCGGCGCGATGGAGAGCTGGTGTACGTCAATCCGGCCTATGCGCGCCAGTTCCAGCGCGACCCGAAAGCGATGGTGGGCAGCAACCTCTTCGAAGAGGTGGATGCCGCATCCCAGGACAACGTCAAACGTCTGATTGCCGAGGTGTTTGCCACCGGGGATGTCCGCACCAGCGAAAACGGCATGCGCGGACCCGATGGCCACATGCGCTGGGTCGCCTGGACCAACAGCCTGCAGCGGGGCGCGGACGGCGAACTATTGCTGCACTCGGTGGGTCGGGACTTTACCGACCGCAAACGCGTGGAAGACGCACTGCGCGCCAGCCAGGGATTTTTGTACCGGACCGGCCGCGTCGCCGGTGTGGGCGGATGGGAAGTAGACCTGGCGACGGGCACCATCACCTGGTCGGACGAAACCCGTCGGATCCACGAGGTGGACCAAGACTTCGTCCCGGTATTGGAAACCGCCATCGCGTTCTATGTGCCGGAGGCGCGCCAGACCATCGAGGATGTGGTGCAGCGCGGGATACGCGAAGGCTTGCCCTGGGACCTGGAGCTGCAGATGGTCACGGCGCGGGGGCGGCTGATCTGGGTCCGCACTTCTGGAGAAGTGGAGTTTGAAAATGCGCAGCCCGTTCGCTTGGTGGGGGCCTTTCAAGACATCTCAGAGCGCAAGGGCCTGGAGCAACGCTTGACCGAAAGCGAGCGTTTCGTTCGGCAAGTCTCGGACGGTTTGCCGATCCGCATCGCTTACGTGGATGCGCAGCGCCGCTTCCAGTTTGTCAACGAAGCGCATTGCCAGCGACTTGGCGTACCCCGCGAGCAGATCATCGGTCGTACACGCGACGAATTGAAGAAGACATCCGCAGATGAAGTGATCGAGCCCAGGCTCAATGCCGCCTTGGCCGGCCATCCCCAGCATTTCGAATACGACGACATGGTGAACGGCCAGTTGCGGCGCATCGAGAGCCGGATGGTTCCCGATGTTGCGGAGGATGGGGCGGTCCGCGGCTTCTATTCGACGGGTATCGACATCACCGTGCGCAAGGAGGCCGAGCGTGCACTGCACGAGTTGATTGCCATTCTGGACACCACGCCAGACTTTGTGGTCCAGTCGAATTACCGTGGTGAAGTGGTGTACATGAATCCGGCAGTTCGCCGCGCAGTGGGGATCGCGCCCGACGCCCGTCTGGGTGGCCGAAGTTTCACGGAGTTCAATACCCCCATCACCAACCAACGCTTCATCGACACCATTCTTCCCGCCGTCAAAGCGCGCGGAAGCTGGATGGGCGACACCACGGTTTTGGTCGAAGGAGGGCGGGAGTTGCCCGTCAACCACATGGTGATTGCCCACCGGGACCGGGATGGGCGCATCGACCGGTACTCGGCCGTCATGCGGGACATTTCTGCGGAGATGGATGCCCGGCAGCAGTTGCTCCGACAGACCGCAACGCTGAAGTCCGTCACCGAGGCCATTCCCATGATCGTGGGCGTGGTGGGGACGGACGGCCTCTACCGCTTTGCCAACAGTGGATTTGAGCGGTGGTGCGGCGCGTCCCGGGAGCAGATCGTCGGGCGCTCCATGGCCGAAGTCCTGGGCCAGGCCGAGTACGAGCGCAGCCGACCGTGGGTCGCGCGCGTGCGGGTGGGTGAAACCGTGAGTTTCGAAAACAAGTACCCCGGGCGCAGCAGCTATTCCCATCTGGCCATCAGCTACGTGCCGCTGTGGCTGGACGACGGCACCGTGGACGGCTTCGTCCAGATCGCGCAAGACATCACCCAGCACCGCAACGAGGAAGAGCGCCTGTTGCAACTCAGCCAGCGGGACCCTTTGACCGGACTATTGAACCGTGCCGGCTTTGAGGGCTACATGGCCCACCAGGCGCACTCTGGCACCCAGACTTCGCTGGCCCTGCTATACATCGATCTGGACCATTTCAAACCCGTGAACGACCAGCACGGGCACCCCGTGGGCGACCAGGTTCTGCAGGTCTTCTCGCAACGCCTGCGTGCCGTGGTGCGGCCCAGCGATGCGGTGGCAAGACTGGGGGGCGACGAGTTCGCGATTGTGTTGTCTGGCATCCGCGATGAAGTCAACGCGGGCATGGTCGCCGACAAAGTGGTCGCTGCGGCGCTAGAGCCGTTTGATGTAGGTGCCTTGCCGTTGCGGCTCGGTGCCAGCGTCGGCGTGGCTTTCAGTGCCAACGCGTCAATAGACGTGGCAGACCTGGTGGCGCGCGCCGACGCGATGCTGTACCAGGCCAAGCAGGCGGGGCGGGGGCGGCGGGCGGGAGGTGGGCGCTGAGCTACCGAGGCCGGGTAACAGATTCGGAGCAGATTCGTCTTGGTTGCTTGTCTTTTAAGCAACTAACTGAATTTCATTTTTCTAAGTTGTTGATTTACCTAGAAATTTTTGGTCGGGGTGAGAGGATTCGAACCTCCGGTCTCTACGTCCCGAACGTAGCGCTTTACCTGACTAAGCTACACCCCGATAAAGCTGATGGTGACACCGCAATCTATGAGCGGCGTTCCAATAATTGCGCGGCTAATTGTAGCAAGCCATCGGTGTAGGCATTGGGCTGGAAGTGCTTTGTGGCCTCTACCGCGCGCTGGGCTTCGGCGGCTGCGGCCTGGCGCGTCACGTCCAGCGCGCCGGTGCTTTTCACAATCGCAATGATCTCGTCCAGGCGCTCGGTTTCACCGGTTTCAATGGCGCTGCGGATCAAGGCGCATTGCTCCGGGCTGCCGCGCCGCATGGCGGCGATCAATGGCAGGGTGGCCTTGCCTTCGCGCAGGTCATCGCCCAGGTTCTTGCCCATCTCGGCCGCATCGCCGTCGTAGTCGAGCACGTCGTCAATCACCTGGAATGCGGTGCCCAAGGCTTGGCCGTAGGCGGCGCAGGCGGCCTCTACCTCGGGTGTGCTGTGCGACAGGATGGCGGCCAGCCGGGCGCTGGCTTCAAACAGCTTGGCGGTTTTGGAGCGGATCACGCGCAGGTAGGCCGCTTCGTCGAGCGAGGCATCGTGCATGTTGACCAATTGCATTACCTCGCCCTCGGCGATCACATTGGTGGCATCGGCCAGGATTTGCATGATGCGCATGTCTTTGGCATCGACCATCATCTGGAAGGCACGCGAATACAAAAAGTCGCCCACCAGCACGCTGGCCGGGTTGCCAAAGGCCTCGTTGGCGGTGGGGCGGCCCCGGCGCAGGGTGGATTCGTCCACCACGTCGTCGTGCAGCAGGGTGGCGGTGTGGATAAATTCCACCACGGCGGCCATATTGAAGCGCTGCGCATCGGTATAGCCCAGGGCTCCGCACATCAGCAGCAAAATCGCCGGTCGCAGGCGCTTGCCGCCAGCGGAAATGATGTATTGCGACACGGTGCCCACCAGCGGTACGCCAGAGGCCAGGCGTTGTGCAATTACAAGATCCACCTCGCGCATGTCATCGGCAATGAGGGCGAGGGCGGCGGCGGTTCGGGAGGAATTGACGGACAAGGTAAAAAACGGTTAGTTACGCAATTATAGGAAGTTCGCAGCCGCAAATTGCCCACCAAAACACTGTGATTGGTGGTAAGCGCCAGACAATGCTAGAATCTAAGGCTCTGTGGAAATCCGTCTGCAGATTTAGTGAAGAGGTCAAGTATGTACGCGGTCATAAAAACCGGAGGCAAACAGTATCGTGTTGCTTCTGGTGAAAAAATTAAAGTAGAACAGATTGCTGCGGACGTAGGCCAAGAGATTGTGTTTGATCAGGTTCTGGCAGTCGGCAACGGCAGCGAGATCAAGGTTGGCACGCCCTTGGTTTCCGGCGCAACGGTTACGGTCACGGTAGTGGCTCACGGCAAGCACGACAAAGTGGGCATTTTCAAAATGCGCCGTCGTAAGCACTACATGAAACGCCAAGGTCATCGCCAGCAGTTCACCGAACTGCAAATCGGCGTGATTGCAGCATAACGGGCACAGGTCATGGCACAGAAAAAAGGCGGCGGCTCTACGCGAAATGGACGCGACTCCAACCCCAAGATGCTGGGTGTGAAGAAGTTCGGCGGTGAACTGGTGAGCGCAGGCGCGATCATCGTTCGCCAACGTGGCACCAAGTTCCATCCCGGCACCAATGTCGGTATTGGCAAGGACCACACCTTGTTCGCTTTGGTGGCGGGCCACGTGTCCTTCGCTATCAAGGGTTCGATGAACAAGCACCAAGTCGTCATTACACCTGCGGCCTAAGCCCTGGTTAAATAGATCGCTTGGATCCCCCCGAAGCCCCGCCTCGTCGGGGCTTCGGTGTTTCAGGGACACCCAAGAGGCTTCTGGAAATTTGATTTTAGGCTTGCAGGGATGCCGCCCGGGAATCATATTTCGAGAGGACTCGCAATTTAGATATTGGAACCGGTATGAAATTCGTTGACGAAGCCTTCATTGACATCTCCGCAGGCGATGGCGGCGCAGGCTGCGTGTCGTTTCGTCACGAGAAATACAAGGAATTCGGCGGCCCCAATGGTGGCGATGGTGGCCGCGGCGGCCATGTGTATGCGGTGGCCGACATCAACCTGAACACCCTGGTCGATTTCCGCTTCTCGCGCCGCCACGATGCCAAGCGCGGCGAGCACGGCATGGGCTCCGACATGTTCGGCGCTGCCGGTGACGACATCATTTTGAAAATGCCGGTCGGCACCATCATTTCCGATGCCGAAACCGGTGAAAAATTGTTTGAGCTGCTGGTCGAAGGTGAAGTGATCACCATTGCCAAGGGCGGCGACGGCGGTTTCGGCAATATGCGCTTCAAGAGCGCCGTGAACCGCGCGCCACGCCAGAAGACCCCTGGCTGGCCTGGCGAAAAGCGCAGCCTGAAGCTGGAGCTGCGCGTGCTGGCCGATGTGGGCCTGCTGGGCATGCCCAACGCCGGTAAATCCACTTTCATCACCGCCATTTCCAATGCCCGCCCGCGCATTGCCGACTACCCGTTCACCACCTTGCACCCCAACCTGGGTGTGGTACGTGTCGGCCCCGAGCAAAGCTTTGTGGTGGCCGATTTGCCCGGTCTGATCGAAGGCGCTGCCGAAGGTGCGGGCCTGGGCCATCTGTTCTTGCGCCATCTGCAGCGCACCCGCTTGCTGCTGCACATTGTGGACATGGTGCCGTTTGACGATTCGGTAGATCCAGTGGCGCAGGCCAAGGCCATTGTGGGCGAGCTGAAGAAGTACGACGATGGTCTGTACAAGAAACCGCGCTGGCTGGTGCTGAACAAGCTGGACATGGCCGAAAGCGACAAGCGTGCGGCCCTGGTCAAAGATTTTGTGAAGCGCTTCAAGTTCAAGGGCCCGGTGTTCGAGATTTCGGCCCTGACCCGCGAAGGCTGTGAGCCGCTGGTGAAGGCGATTTACCAGCACGTCAAGGCGCAGCAACTGGCCGAGCAAACGCCGGTGGAAATCGACCCCCGGTTTGTGGTGATGCCCTCTGACACCGCGGCCGAAGAGTAACTCCTAAATTCATAGCTGCTTGCGCTTATTCCATAAGCGCTACATGCCTAAATGACACCTATTTTTGCTTCAACGGTATTGCGGGATGCCCGGCGCATCGTGGTCAAGGTGGGCTCCAGCCTGGTCACCAACGAAGGCCGGGGGCTGGACGAACAGGCGATTGGCGAATGGTGCCGGCAGCTCGCCGTGCTGGTCAAAGGCCTGGAGAATGCAGGCCAGCCGGTGCGCCCGCGCGAGGTCATCATGGTCTCCAGCGGGGCCATTGCCGAGGGCATGAAGCGCCTGGGCTGGACCACCCGGCCCCGCGCCGTGCATGAGCTACAGGCAGCAGCAGCGGTGGGCCAGATGGGCCTGGCGCAGATGTACGAAACCAAGCTGCGCGAAAACGGCCTGGGCAGCGCCCAGGTGCTGCTGACCCACGCCGACCTGGCCGACCGCGAGCGCTACCTCAACGCCCGTTCCACCCTGCTGACCCTGCTGCAGCACGGCGTGGTGCCGGTCATCAACGAGAACGATACGGTCGTCAACGACGAAATCAAGTTTGGCGATAACGACACCCTGGGTGCGCTGGTGGCCAATCTGGTCGAGGCCGACGCGCTGGTGATCCTGACCGACCAAAAAGGCCTGTTCACCGCCGACCCGCGCAAAGATACCTCCGCCACCTTTGTCCACGAAGCCCATGCGGGCGACCCGGCGCTGGAGGCCATGGCGGGCGGCGCGGGCTCCAGCCTGGGGCGCGGCGGCATGATCACCAAGATTCTGGCCGCCAAGCGGGCGGCCGGTTCAGGGGCTTCCACCGTGATCGCCTGGGGCCGCGAGCCCGACGCGCTGGTGCGCTTGTCGCGCGGCGAAGCCATTGGCACCTTGCTGGTGGCGCAAACCCAGAAAACCCAGGCCCGCAAACAGTGGATGGCCGACCATCTGCAGATGCGTGGCGCGGTGACGGTGGATGCCGGTGCCGCCGCCAAGGTGCGCGATGGCGGCAAGAGCTTGCTGCCCATCGGCATGACGCAGGTCGAGGGTGACTTCTCGCGCGGCGACGTGATCGCCATCCTGGGCACCGATGGCGTGGCCATTGGCCGGGGCTTGGCCAACTACGCCAGCGCCGAAGCGCGTTTGATTTGCCGCAAGCCCTCGAGCGAAATCGAGAGCCTGTTGGGCTATGTGGCCGAAGCCGAGATGGTGCACCGCGACAACCTGGTGCTGTCGCGGTAGTTTTTACGGATGGCTGAGCTGCGGGTCTGGGTCGAAGGTGGCACCCGGCGGCAGCTCGAAATGCGCACCTTGCGCCTCTTCAAAGCAGCCTTCGCCGTCGCGGCCCCGCATGTTGCTGCGCAGGAAGCGGTTGCGGTAGTCGCAGCGCGGCAGAAAGCGTGACAACTCTGTCAGCGCCATTTCGTACACGCCGCGCTTGAATTCCACCACCACGTCCAGCGGCACCCAGTAGTCGTTCCAACGCCAGGCATCGAACTCTGGGTGGGTGGTGGCGCGCAGATTCAGGTCCCAGTCGTGGCCGACCAGCTGCAGTAAATACCAGATCTGTTTCTGGCCCTTATAGTGGCCGCGTGCATCCCGGCGGATGAAGCGGTCCGGCACCTCGTAGCGCAACCAGTCACGGGTGCGGGCCACAACGCGTACATGCTCAGGATGTAGACCTACTTCCTCGTGCAGTTCGCGGAACATGGCCTGCTCGGGGGTTTCACCCCGGTCAATGCCACCTTGCGGAAACTGCCAAGAATGGGTACGTATGCGTTTGCCCCAAAATACCTGATTTCTCTGGTTGAGCAGGATGATGCCGACGTTAGGCCTAAAGCCTTCGCGGTCAAGCATAATCAAACCCCAATTTTTAAACTGTATCCATTATGCACAGCGATGCCTGTGTATCAAGCGATGCAGCCTGTTTTCCCGACCCCACTAGCCCTGAAACTCGCCCATGAAAGCCTCCCAGTTCCTCATTTCCACGCTCAAAGAAGCGCCATCCGATGCCGAGGTGGTCAGCCACCAGCTCATGACGCGGGCGGGCATGGTCAAAAAACTGGGCGCAGGCATCTACAGCTACATGCCCATGGGCCTGCGGGTGATCCGCAAGGTTGAGGCCATCGTGCGCGAAGAAATGAACCGCGCCGGTGCCATTGAGCTGGCCATGCCGGTAGTTCAGCCCGCCGAGCTGTGGCAAGAGACCGGCCGCTTCGAGAAGATGGGCCCCGAGATGCTGCGCTTCAAGGACCGCCATGAGCGCGACTACGTGATGCAGCCCACCAGCGAAGAAGTGGTGACCGACATTGCCCGGCAAGAATTCCGCAGCTACAAACAGTTGCCAAAAAACCTGTACCAGATCCAGACCAAGTTCCGTGACGAGCGCCGCCCGCGCTTCGGCCTGATGCGCGGCCGTGAGTTCACCATGAAGGATGCCTACAGCTTCGACCGCGACCCGGATGCTGCCAAAGCCAGCTACCAGAACATGGCGCAGGCCTACCGCAAGATTTTTGACCGCTTCGGCCTGACCTACCGCGCCGTGGCCGCCGACAGTGGCGCGATTGGTGGCGACCTGAGCGAGGAGTTCCAGGTGATTGCCGCCACCGGCGAAGATGCCATCGTCTACTGCCCCACCAGCGACTACGCTGCCAACATGGAGAAGGCCGAGGCCCTGGCCCCCCAGACTGCGCGCCCCGACCCCAGCCAGGCCCTGGCCAAGACTTCCACGCCCGACAAGAGCACCTGCGCTGCCGTGGCCGAGTACCTGGGCCTGCCGCTGAAGAATTCCGTCAAGTCGCTGGTGCTGGCCACCGAGCAGCTCGACGACCAGGGTGCGGTGGTCAAGGTGCAGGTATGGCTGCTGCTGCTGCGCGGCGACCATTCCATGAACGAGATCAAGGTTGCCAAGGTGCCCGGCCTGGGCGACGGCTTCCGCTTTGCCTCCATCCCCGAGATCGACGCGCACTTTGGCTGCCTGCCCGGCTACCTGGGCCCGCTGAACACCAAGCTACCCATCAAGCTGGTGGTGGACCGCGAAGTCGCCGTGATGGCCGACTGGGTCTGTGGTGCCAACGAGGCCGATTACCACTACACCGGCGTGAACTGGGGCCGCGACCTGCCCGAGCCTGACGCGATAGCTGACCTGCGCAACATCGTCGAAGGCGACCCTTCGCCTGACGGCAAGGGCGTGCTGGCCATTGAGCGCGGCATCGAGATCGGCCATGTGTTCTACCTGGGCACCAAGTACAGCCAGGCCATGAACGCCACCTTCTTGGACGTGAACGGCAAGCCGCAGTTCATGGAAATGGGCTGCTACGGCATCGGCATCACCCGCCTGCCTGCGGCGGCCATCGAGCAGAACCACGACGCGCGCGGCATCATTTGGCCCGATGCGCTGGCCCCGTTTACCGTGGTGGTGTGCCCCATCAGCCCCGACCGCAGCCCGGACGTGAAGGCCGCTGCCGACACGCTGTACGCGCAATTGCTGGCCGCAGGTGTGGATGTGATCCTGGACGACCGCGGCGAGCGCCCGGGTGCCATGTTTGCCGACTGGGAGCTGATTGGCGTGCCGCACCGCATCACCGTGGGCGACAAGGGCCTGAAAGACGGCCAGGTCGAATACCAGCACCGCCGCGATGCCGCCGCCACCAAGGTGGCCGTGGCCGAGGTGTTTGCGTTTGTGCAGGCGCGGCTGGCACCCGCTACCGGAGCCTGATGCCTTGGACCCGCGCAGGATTACCAGAAGAAATGTAGTCCTGCGCTCATGTGGCCTGCTGGGGCTGCTATCAAAAGGTGAGTTTGCGCACGCCGGGGGGCAGGTGGAAGAACCCCTGGCCGATGCCGTGCGCGGGGCCTTGAGCTCGGCAGTGCACAACGCTGCGCCGCCCGTGCCCGAGTTCGCCAGCACCGAAGCCCGCCTGGCCTACCTGCGCTGGCTGGCGGCCATGAGCGACCGACTGCGGCCCAAAAAACCCGAGTGGCCGGTGCGTAGGGAGTTCCTGGAAACCGTCTGGTACGAAAGCCACCGCGCCGGCCTGGAACCGGCCCTGGTGCTAGGCCTGATCCAGGTGGAGAGTAACTTCCGCAAATTTGCCGTCAGCAGCGTGGGCGCGCGCGGCTATACGCAGGTGATGCCGTTTTGGACCCGGGTGCTGGGCGATGGCGATCCGGCCAAGCTATTCCACATGCAGACCAACCTGCGCTTTGGCTGCGTGATTCTGCGCCATTACCTGGACCGCGAGGGCGGCGACCTGTTCATGGGTCTGGGCCGCTACAACGGCTCGCGGGGAAAAGCGCCATACCCCGGCGCAGTACTGTCTGCACGCAAGAACTGGGTCCTCACTCCTTAGCGGGGTGACGTGGCCGAACGACCCTCCATAGCCATCGGGGAATGTGCACAAAATCGCGCGTTTTTGTGCCATTTTGTGTACATTAGTTTCAAACAATTACAAGACGTTTGGTTGCGAGACCGGTGACCTGGCGGCGCCGTTCTGTCTACGCGCTTCTCGGGCTCCCCCCAATAGCGGTGAATCCCGCAAACAATAGATTTGAATATGAAGCAGATCTGCCGATTTTTTATTGTTTTGCTGGTGGCCAGTCGCGTGTGCCCGCTGCGGGCCCAAGGCTTGCCGACGGGCCCTGTCGGGGCCGGTACTTTGCTGGAGCAGCAGCGCCGCCTGGCTCCAGCCGTTCCCGCACAAACGCCCGAGTCCGGCGTACTGCCGGTTGTACCCGATTCGCCTGCGCCCGGCGTCCCGGTCCGGTCGTCCCAACGTACCACCGTGCGCGCCTTTGCCGTTACAGGCAACACCCTGCTAGACCCCGCTGAGGTGCAGGCTGTGCTGGCCCCCTGGGTGGGCCGTCCGGTCGGCATGGCCGATCTGCGCCAGGCGGTCGCCGCAGTGGAAGATGTGTACCGTGGGCGGGGCTGGCTGGTCCGGGCGGGCTTGCCAGGCCAGGACATTACGGACGGTACGGTCCAGATCACGGTGACAGAGTCCCGTGTCGGCCTGGTACGGCTGCAGCCATCGACCCTGCCTGTGCGGGCCACCCTGGCCGCCCGAGTCCAGGCGGTGCTCGGGCACTATTTGCCTGCAGGCCAGCCTTTGAACCTGCCCGCACTGGAGCGGGCCCTGCTGCTGGCCGACGACCTGCCCGGTGTGCGCGTGAATGGCAGCCTGCAGGCCAGCGACATCCCGGGCAGTACCGACGTAGTCGTCGTCCTGGGCCCCGGCGTGGCGTACCGGGGTGAAGCCAGCGTGGACAACGGCGGCAACCGCGCCACGGGCAGCGAACGTGCCACGGCCCAACTCAGCCTGCTCTCGCCCTTGGGCCAGGGCGAGCAAATCAACTTCTACGGCAGCGCCAGCCGGGGTAGCCAGTACCTCAGCCTGGGTGGCTACCTGCCCGTAGGCAACCAAGGCTGGCGCATCGCCGGCGCCGCCAGCGTACTGGCTTACAAAGTGCTGGAGTCGCGAAACACCACCACCGGCCTGCCCCCCGAAGGCGGTAGCACCACCCTGGGTGCCAGTGTGCAATACCCCCTGGTGCGAACCGCCGTGGCCAGTGCGCTGTTCTCTGCTGGCTATGCGCAAACCCGGCTGCTGAACCGCGACGACAACCAGACCCTGGGCACGCTGGAGGCCACCAGCCGCGCGCGCAGCCGGGCGTTTATCTTGGGGTGGGTCGGCAACCAGTTTGACCGCTGGCAGGGCGGCGGGACCACCAGCGCCAGCCTGGCCCTGGGCACCGGTCGTCTCAGCCTGGACGGCTCGCCAGCCAGTACCATCGCTGGCGATACGCAAACCGTCGCCACCCAGGGCCGCTTCTCCAAACTGCGCTGGACTGCCAGCCGCCTGCAAACCCTGCACCCCAACCTGTCGCTGCTGGCATCGGCCACCGGCCAATTCGCCAGCACCAACCTCGACCCCTCCGAGAAACTTTACCTGGGCGGCATGAACGGCGTGCGCGCCTACCCCAACGCCGAAGGCGGCGGCAGCACCGGTGCCCAGGCCAGCCTGGAGCTGCGCCAGGACCTCAGCGCCCAGTGGCAGGCCAGCGCCTTCTATGACCGGGGCCAGGTCCAGCAGTACAAACACAACCACTACGCCAGCAGCAGCACCACGGCGCTACTGGCCCGCAACCGCGTCACCCTGCAAGGCGCAGGCCTGGCCCTCACCTGGCGCGGCGCACACGGCACCCAGATCCAGGGCACCTGGGCCCACCGCATCGGCAGCAACCCGCTGGCCACCCCCAGCGGGACAGACACCGACGGCAGCCTGTCCACCAACCGCCTTTGGATCAACGCAAGCATCGCTTTCTGAGGGGGTACTTCCATGAACCACATCTACCAACTCGTCTGGAGCGCGCTGCACCGAGCCTGGGTGGTGGTGTCCGAAGTGGCCAGTGGCATGGGCAACTGCCGCACCACCGACCAGCGGCGCAGACCGGGTGCAGCGCCAGAGCCATTTACTATCAAAAACATAGCTGCTTGCGCTTATGCCATAAGCACAGGAGCCTTATTTTTTATAAATCCCCAGCAGGTGTCCGCCCAGACCATTGCCCCCACTACCTTGCCCCAGGGCGGCGTGGTCACCCAGGGCGCGGCCACCCTGCAGGGCGCAGGCAGCGCCACCGCCCCGGTGTTGAACGTCAACCAGACCAGCCAGCGTGCGGTGATCAACTGGAACAGTTTCAACCTCGGCGCGGCCAGCACCGTCAACTTCCACCAGCCCAACGCCCAGTCGGCCACCCTGAACCGGGTACAGGACATGCAGCCCAGCCAGATCCTGGGCCACATCCACACCCCCGGCCAGGTCACCCTCATCAACCCCGCCGGGGTCTACTTCAGCCCCAGCGCGGTACTCGACGTGGGCGCACTTACCGCCACCACGCTGAACCAGACCGATGCCGACTTCATGGCTGGCCAGGCCCGGTTCCAAAGACAGGGGGCCACCGGCAGCGTGGTCAATGAAGGCACCCTCAAAGCCGCCGACTACATCGCCCTGCTGGCACCCGAGGTGCGCAACCAGGGCGCCATCACCGCCAACGCCGTGGTGCTGGCCGCAGGCGAGAGCATCCAACTGAACTTTGATGCCTACAGCCGCCTGGCCAGCATCAGCGTCACGCCCAGCCAGATCGCCGCCCTGGTGGAGAACCGCATGGCGGTGCTGGCCCCGGGCGGCACCATCATCCTCAGCGCCACGGCCCTCAGCGGGCTGCAGGCCAGCGTCATCCACAGCGGGCAGATCGATGCCAGCAGCCTGAGCGCCCGGGGCGGGCGCATCGTGCTGGAAGGCGACAGCATTGCTCTCAAGGCTGGCAGCAGCCTGGACGTCCGCGGGGCCACCGGAGGCGGCACGGTGCTGGTAGGGGGTGACTGGCAGGGCGGCGGCAGCCTGGCCCAGGCCACCACGGTGGCGATGGAGCAGGGTGCCCGCATCGATGCCAGCGCCACGCACAGTGGTGACGGCGGCAAGGTTGTGCTGTGGAGCGATGTGCACAACGCGAGCAGCCAGACCACGGCCCAGGGTCGGATCACGGCCCAGGGTGTTGACGCGGGTGGGCAGGTGGAAACGTCGGGCCACGCGGTGGTATTGGACACGGCGCAGGTGCACGCGGGCGGGCAAGGCCGTGCGGGGCTGTGGTTGATCGACCCGTACAGCTACACGATAGGTGCCTCCGAGGCCTCCACCATCAGCAGCAGCCTGAGCAGCGGCACCAGTGTGACCGTGGACACCTCGGCCAATGTGGGATCGCTCGGCTCCAGTGGCAACAGCAGCGATGTGGGCAATATCACTTTGGATGCCAACATCGCCAAAACCGCCGGCGTGGATGCCACGCTGACCTTGAAGGCGCACCAAAGCATCCGCATCGCCAACGCCAATAACGCCGCGATCACGTCAACTTTTGGCAAGCTCAACCTGGTCTTTTGGGCTGACCAAGACAACGTTGGCGCTGGTGCGGTGTTCATGGGAATGAATTTGAATGCGGTCAATATCAATACCAACGGGGGGCACTTTTGGGTGGGTGGTGGCAGCGGCTCCACGACCTGGAACGGCCTGACGGTGGGCGACGGCTACGCCAACTCCAATACGCTGACCGCTTCCTGGAGTGGCGTGGAGTTGCGTACCACCACTATCAACACGGGTGGCGGTAACCTTCTTTTCAAAGGCATCAATGACCGCGTGAACGGCACCGAAGATCGGGTGGGCATTTACATCCGAGACAGTGCCATCAGCACCGGTACGGGCAGCTTGTCGCTGGACGGACAAACCTCGCTGCGGGGCGGTTCTGTGCCTGTCAACAATGCAGGCGTCGTCATTGACGGCGGCACGCTGACCAGTACCCACGGCAACATCGATATCGCTGGCAGCCAAAACGGCTTGGGCACCGAGGCCGAAGGGGTCAAGCTGATCAATACCAGCGTGTTGGCCACGGGTACCGGCAACATCACCATGCTTGGCACGGCAGACGCCGACAACGGCCAATCGGCCACCAAGAGTGCCATCGTGCTTTTGGCTGACAGCAGCAACCAGACGACGCGCGTTGCCACCAATAGCGGCAACATCACGCTCACCGGAACGGTCAACACGACCAACAAGACCGACAGTTCGGGGGTCTTGCTGATGGCCAACAACAGCTCCGCTACCGATGCCAACTGGGCCAAGGTCAAGGTAGTGTCCACTTCGGGCAACATCACCATCGCGGGCGACAACCCGTCCAACACCAACGCCAGCACGCTCAACCAGGCCGTGCGCTTCAACGGCAGCAATTTTGGCAAGGTGTATCTGGGGCAGGACGAGTCGGGCACTTATACGGGCAATCTGGCCATCCAGGGTCGGCAGATCGGCGTGGACGGGTTCGCCAGTGGCTATCTGCAAGCCAAGGGCACGGGGGCCATGGCGATAGAGCCCAAAACCAGCGCGGCTGGCTTCAACCGTGCTTTTACGCTGGACTCCACTTGGGACCTGGGAAGCGCCCACAGCAGCCTGGTGCTGGGAAACGCCAACAACGTCCAGGCGGTGACGGTCAGCGCCGCGCAGACCGCCACCGGGCCGATCAGCATCTATGGTGGAGACGTGGCGCTGAACGCCAACCTGACCAGCACCTTGGCCGGTGCGGCCATGCTGGTCAAGGCCAGTGGCAACATCACCACCACGGCCAACACCAGCCTGAAAACCAACAATGGCAACCTCACGCTGTGGAGCGACAGCGACAGCAGCGGCGTGGGCAGCATGGCGCTGGGTAACAGCAACACTTTCAACACTTCGCTCAATGGCGCATCCACCATCCAGGCCACTGGCGGCGGCAAGATCACGCTGGCGGGCGGGGCGGACAGCAACGCGGACGGCCTGCCCGATGGCTACGCCTTCAGTGCCACCGGTCATGGCTTGGCTATTGGCACTGCCGGTGCTAGCAACACGGCGATCTATTCCGGCGGCGGCGACGTGCTCATCAAAGGCAAGACCAGCGTGACCACAGCGGGTAACCGCGGTGTTCAAAGTGCCGGCTTGCTGACGGTCAATAGTGGCCAAGGTGCCATCACCATGGTGGGCGAAAGTGCCGGCTCCTACGGCATGGAGTTCAGTAACGGTGTGGCCGGAACCAGCACCGGACTCAGCCTGACTTCGGCCAAAGCCAGCGGTACTGCCATCGCGCTGACGGGCATCACCACCGCAGCCAGCACGCACGGCCTGGTGTTGAATAACGACGCGGTAGAGGACCTGCTCGCCACCGGTGGCGGGGCGATCGCACTCACAGGCACAGGAACCGGCTCGGGCTACGGGGTATGGCTGCAAAACAGCAACGTACTGGCCTCGGCCGGCGCGATCACCATTGACGGTGGCACCAAGGGTATCAATGTTGTTACCGGTACTAAACTCGGTAAATCTAGCGCGGGCGTGACCAGCAGTACCAGCAACATTACCTTGACCGGCGACGTGGTCAACCTCGGTGCGGCAACCACGGTAGACACCACGGGCACGCTGGCGGTGCAGCCGTACAGCGCCAGCTTCGGCAGCGCCCTGGCCTATCCGCTGAGCAACCTGACCGTGGCCTCCACCCTGACCGGGCTGACCTTGGGCAAAGCAGGCAACGCGGCCAATATCACCGTGGGCAGTACCCAAAGTATCAATGGGCCGATCAGTATCTATGGCGGCAACGTGGCACTCAATGCCAGCCTGGCCGCGACAGCTGCGGGCGCGGCGGTGCGGGTGCTGGCCGCGGGGGACATCACGCTGGCGGCCAATCAGTCGGTGACCACCCAGGGCGGGGCGGCGCTGTTCAATGCCGATAGCGACGGCAGTGGTGCGGGCGCCATTCTGCTCAACACGGGCTCCGGTATTACCAGCAATGGCGGCAACATTACGCTGGGCGGCGGCGCAGCAGGCACCGGTGCCGCAAACGCAATAGGCAGCAGCACCAACATCAGCGGCGTGGGTTTGAGCGGTGCCACGCTCAATGCCGGTGGCGGCAATATTGCGATCAGCGGCAAGGGCTATGGCGGCTCCAGCGACAACCAGTATGGGGTGTTGGTCAGCGCGTCGAGTGCCATCATTACCAGCGGGACGGGCACGACGACGATCACCGGAACCGGCGGTGCTGGCACGGGCGGCAATGCCAGTGCCAGTTCGTTCAACATTGGTGTCAATATCACTAACAGCAGTGTCACGGGCGCTGCGGGTACGTCCATTGCCGGCACGGGCGGAGCGGCCTCCGGGGGGCAGTCCAACAAGGGCGTATTTATCGGCAGCGGAAGCACCGTGCAGTCGGGTGGCACCGGTGTTGTCACCATCACGGGAACCGGAGGCACGTCCATCGGCGGGAGTGACTATGGGGTGCAAATCATGGGCACCGGCACCACGGTGGGCAGCAGCGGCGGCAATGTGGGCGTGACGGGCACGGGCGGCAGCGGCCCCGGGGACTATGAAGAGGGTGTCTACCTGGGCACTGCTGCCACCCTGTCCGCAGGCGGAGTGGGGACTGTCACGGTGCAAGGCACCGGGGGATCGGGCGGTGGCCTGTATGGTATTGGGGTCGGCATTTTTGATGCCAACACCCTGGTGACCTCTGGCGGTGGCAGCGTATCGGTCACCGGTACCGGTGCGGGCAGCGGCAGTGGCAACAGCCATTACGGTGTCAGCATGGCCGGGGGGGCCACCATCACCAGTGGGGGGGCCGGTAGCGTGACGGTGCAGGGAACCAGCGCCAACATGGCGACCAACTTCAACCGCGGGACCGTGCTGGATTCGGGCGCCACGATTACCTCGGCCGGTGGCAATGTATCTGTCACCGGGCAGGGCCGTGGAACGGGCACCAGTACAGACGGCGAAGGCGTGTTGGTGCGCACCGGCGGCAAAATTTCGGCGGGCGGCACGGGCTCCACCACGGTCACGGGCACGGGCTCCAGCGCATCGGGCTCCACCAACCAGGGGATCTTGGTGACGGACAGTTCCAGTTCCATTGGCAGCAACAATGGCACCGTTACCCTCACGGGTTCCACGTCCGGTACCACCAATGTCGGCATTGCCATATTGGGTAATGGCGTGGTCCAGAGCGGTGGTAACAATGCCGTTTTTCTCTACACCGATAGCTACACCGGAGACGCCACCGGGGCCATTTCTGCGGGTACCGGAACCGTGAGCGTTCAAACCCGCACGGCAGGCACCAAGATTGACCTGGGCGGCGCGGACGTGCTCTCGGGCAGCCCGCTGACCCTGGGCTTGGGCAGTGCCGAAATCAACCGCATTACCGCAGGCACCTTGGTGGTGGGCCGCAACGACGCAACTGCGACCGGGGCCATCACCGTCTCCAGCGCTGTTGCCCCCAGCGCGGCCACCAACCTGACCCTTAAAACCGGCTCCAGCATTGCCATCAACGCAGCGCTCAGCAGCAGCACCCTGACCCTGACGGCGGCGGGCAACGTCAGCCAGACGGTGGCCGGTAACCTCACCGCCACCAACCTGCTGCTCAGCGGCACGGGGTCGAGCTACGGATTGGCCACCGCCAGCGCTAATGCCGTAAGTACCCTTGCTGCAAGCGGGATGGGCACAGTAAGCTACAAAAATAATAGTGCATTGCAAATTGGCACGGTAGGCGGCACCAACGGTATCAGCGCCAGCGGACCGGTCTCCATCGGCACCGCCAGTGGGGACTTGACGGTGGCGCAAACCGTAGCCAGTACCGACACCAGTAGCAGCGCCGTGCTACTCAACGCCGGTGTCAGCAGCGCAGCAGGCACCAGTACCGGTGGCAATATCCTCCTCAGCGGCAGTCCAGCGATCACCACCGGCACCGGCGGACGGGCCACGCTGATGACCGGTTCGGTCAGTGGCAGCACGGGGGTCACGGCGTTCATCGGCTCCGGTACCGGTCGCTTCCGTTACAACAGCGACGAAACCACCACCAACTACAGCTCCGCCCTGGGCAGTGGCAGCTATGCGGTCTACCGCGAAGCGCCCACCGTCACCGTCACCGCCAACAGCGCCAGCAAAACCTACGACGGCAACGCCTATAGCGGCGGCAATGGTTACGCCACCAGTGTTTTGGCCAATGGTGACAGCCTGAGCGGCAGCATCGCGTACGCCGGCAGCAGCCAGGGCGCGGTCAACGTGGCGGGCAGCCCCTATGCCATCAGCGCCAGCGGATTCAGCAGTGGCCAGGGCTATGCGATCAGCTACACCAGCGGTAGCCTCACAGTCAACCCCTACGCCGTCAGCTTGAGTGGCAACCGCAGCTTTGATGGCACGG
Organism: Comamonadaceae bacterium OS-1; assembly: GCA_027923965.1. Classification (NCBI taxonomy): domain Bacteria; kingdom Pseudomonadati; phylum Pseudomonadota; class Betaproteobacteria; order Burkholderiales; family Comamonadaceae; species Comamonadaceae bacterium OS-1. The sequence continues at coordinate 3,148,871 of AP026969.1, read as the reverse complement.
CCAATGTAGCCGCAGGCATCTTCACCCTGGGCTCCCTGGTGGGTGGCCAGACGCTTACCCTCGGTGGCACCGGTACCGTGGCCAGTAAAAACGTGGGCTCGGGCAACACTGTCACGCTGGGCAGCCTGGCGCTGGGCAACGGCACCGGCCTGGCCAGCAACTACACCCTGACCGGCGGCACGGCCACGGCCAGCATCACCCAGGCCAACCTGACGGTGGCCACCGGCAACGTCAGCAAAACCTACGACACCACCACCAGCGCCAGCGGTACGGCGGTAGTGACCAGCGGCACCCTGTTTGGTGCCGACACCCTTAGCGGTGGCAGCTTTGCGTTCACCACCAAGAACGTAGGGGCAGGCAACAAAACCGTAACCACCTCGGGTGTGACGGTGAACGACGGCAATGGCGGCGGCAACTACGCGGTGGCCTATGCCAATAACACCACCAGCACCATCACCGCCGCGAGTGTGGGGGTGACGGGTATTAGCGCTGCCAACAAAACCTACGATGCCACAACCACGGCCACGCTGACAGGTACCGCGGCGGTGGCCGCCCTGGGCAGCGATGTGTTGACTGTGGGCGGGACGGGCCTGGCCAACTTTGCCAACAAGAACGTGGGCACCGGCAAGGCGGTCACCGCCAGCGGCTACACCCTGGGCGGTGCCGATGCCAGCAACTACACCGTGGTGCAGCCCACAGGTCTCACCGCCAACATCACCCAGGCCAGCCTGGCCGTAACGGGAGTGGGAGCCGCCAACAAGGTGTACGACACCACCACGGCTGCCACGTTGACGGGGACAGCGGCGGTGGCGGTCCTGGGTGGCGACGTGGTCACGGTCGGTGGGTTGGCCACCGGCAGCTTTGCCGACAAAAATGTGGGTACAGGCAAAGCGGTTGCGGTGTCTGGCTACACGCTCGGTGGTGCCGATGCGGCGAACTACCTGGTCGTTCAGCCCACAGGTGTGGCGGCCAACATCACCCCCGCCAACCTGGTTGTGACGGGCGTGGCTGCGGTCAACAAGGTCTACGACACGACCACGGCAGCCACCTTGACGGGCACTGCGGCAGTGGCGGCGCTGGGCAGCGATACTGTCACGGTGGGTGGCACGGGAATCGGCAGTTTTGCCAACAAGAATGCCGGAACGGGCAAGACAGTAGCGGTCAGCGGTTACACCCTGGGCGGCGCGGATGCGGCCAACTACGCCGTGGTGCAGCCTACCGGGGTGACAGCCACTATTTCGCAAGCCAACTTGAACGTCACCGGGGTAGGGGCTACCAACAAGGTCTACGACGCGACCACCGCTGCAAGCCTGAACGGCACGGCCACAGTGGCGGCATTGGCCAGCGACGTGGTCACCGTGGGTGGCACGGCCACCGGCACGTTTGCCGACAAAAACGTTGGCTCGGGCAAGACGGTAGCTGTCAGCGGCTACACGCTCGGCGGCGCGGACGCTGCCAACTACGCGATTGTGCAGCCCACCGGTGTGGTGGCCAACATCACCCCCGCGAACCTGCTGGTGACGGGGGTAGGTGCCAACAGCAAGGTGTACGACGCGACCACCGCGGCCACGTTGACCGGGGTTGCCTCCGTCACGGCCCTGGGCAGCGATACGGTAGCCCTGGGCGGCACCGGCGTAGGCAGCTTTGCCAGCAAGACTGTCGGTACCGGCAAGACAGTCAACATCGGCGGCTATACCGTCAGCGGTGCGGATGCCGCCAACTACACGCTGGTGCAACCCACAGGTGTCACGGCCAACATCACCCCGGCCAGCCTGGTGGTCACCGGGGTAGGCGCAGTCGACAAGGTGTACGACGCAACCACCACGGCAGCCCTGACGGGCACGGCGGCAGTCACCGCGCTGGGCAGCGATATGGTGGCGGTGGGTGGCTCGGCAACCGGTAGCTTCGCCGACAAAAACGTCGGCACAGGCAAGGCCGTCACCGTCAGCGGCTACACCCTCAGCGGTGCAGATGCCGCCAACTACACGGTGGTACAACCGACCGGTGCGTTGGCCACCATTACGCAAGCCAGCCTGGCCGTGACCGGCGTGGGTGCTGCCAACAAGGTATACGACACGACCACGGCTGCCACCCTTACCGGCACGGCGGCAGTCGCAGCCCTGGGTACCGATGCGGTCACGGTCAGTGGTGCAGGCTTTGGCAACTTTGCCGACAAGAACGTGGGCAGCGGCAAAGCGGTTGCAGTTGCCGGTTACACCCTTACCGGTGCGGATGCTGGCAACTACGCGGTAGTGCAACCTGCCGGTGTGCTGGCCAACATCACCCCTGCCAACCTGGCGGTCACGGGCCTGGGTGCCAGCAACAAGGTCTACGACGCAAGCACGGCGGCCACTTTGACGGGCACTGCAGCCGTCTTGGCGCTGGGCAGCGACGCCGTCACTTTGGGCGGTGCGGGAACCGGCAGCTTTGCCAACAAGAATGTGGGGGTGGGCAAAGTCGTCGCGGTCAATGGCTACACCCTCGGCGGCGCAGATGCCACCAACTACACACTGGTGCAGCCCACCGGGGTCTCCGCCAACATCACCCCCGCCAGCCTGGCGGTGACGGGGGTGGGGGCTGCCAACAAGGTCTACGATGCGACCACAGCCGCTACGGTAGTGGGTACCGCAGTCGCCACGGCACTGGGCAGCGATGCAGTGGCCGTAGTGGGCACGGGTGTGGGCACGTTCGCCGACAAAAATGCCGGTATCGGCAAGAGCGTTGCCGTGTCGGGCTACGCTCTTGGCGGCGTGGATGCTGCCAACTACGCGGTGGTGCAGCCCACCGGGGTCACAGCCAACATTGCACAGGCCAGCCTGGCCGTGACAGGCGTGGCGGCCGCCAACAAGGTCTACGATGCCACGGCGACGGCATCCCTGACCGGAGCGGCTACGGTGACCGCGCTAGGCGGCGATGGGGTGTCGGTGGTGGGGACCGGGCTGGGCCAATTTGCCGACAAGAACGTGGGCAGCGGCAAGGCCGTTGCCATCGGTGGCTACACCCTGGCGGGTGCAGACGCCGCCAATTACGCCGTGCTACAGCCCACCGGGGTCATGGCCGACATTACACCGGCCAGCGTGCAGGTCACGGGCGTGGGTGTCGCCGACAAGGTTTACGACACAACGGTGGCTGCCGTACTGACCGGCACGGCAGCGGTGGCGGCGCTCGGTAGCGATAGTCTTGCGGTGGGGGGCTCGGCCGTTGCACAGTTTGCGGACAAGAACGTCGGCACGGGCAAGGCCGTGGGAGTCAGCGGCTACATCCTCAGCGGTGCGGATGCGACCAACTACGCGGTAGTGCAGCCTGCGGGGCTGATGGCCAGCATCACCCCTGCTTCCCTGACCGTGACCGGATTGGGCGCGGTCAACAAGGTCTACGACGCAAGCGCCGCCGCCACGTTGACGGGGACGGCTGCAGTGACCGCCTTGGGTGGCGACACAGTGGCCCTGGGCGGCACCGGCGTGGGTAGCTTTGCCGACAAGAACGCTGGCACCGGCAAGACTGTGACCGTCAGCGGCTACAACCTTTTTGGTGCGGATGCGGCCAACTACGCATTGGTGCAGCCCACCGGGGTGACTGCCGACATCACACCTGCCCCGTTGGTGGTCAGCGCCAATGCCGATGCCCGTTTCGTTACCCAAGCCGACACGCCGGGCTACTACGGGGCCAGCTACAGCGGGCTGGTGGGGGGCGAGACCAGCAGCGTGTTGGCTGGCAGCCTGGCCATCCAGCGGCCGAATGCTGCCACCGATAACGCCGCAGGCAGCTATGCTGGTGCCCTGGTGCCCAGCGGTTTGGCTTCCAGCAACTATGCCATTACGTACACCCACGGCGGCTACACCATCGTGCCGGCCAACCAGTTGCTGGTGCGGGTGGCCAACACCAGCAGTGTCTACGGCAGCGCGCCCAGCCTGGGCATCACCAGCGTGCAGTATCTGGATGCCAACAACACCACCATCCACAGCCTGGTGGGGGGTGGTACGGGGTCCAGCTTCAGCTATGCCGATGGGGCCGGTGGTGGCATCCAGTTCACCATCCGCCCGCAGGGCGCGGTGACCAGCACGGGGGGCCAACTGGCCGTGGGCCATTACGCGTTGGCCGATACCAGCCCCACGGTGGTGGGTGGCAACTTTGTGGGCGCGCCGGTATTTGTCGGCAACCTGGGCATCACGCAAAAGGCCGTCAGCGCCAGTCTGCCTGCTGTCACCAAAGCCTATGACGGCACCACGAGTTTGGCCGGTGTCAATCTGGGACTGGTCGGCCAGGAGGCCGGTGATGCCCTGCTGGTCAACGGTGCCGGTGCCTTTGCGCAGAAGAACGTGGGTACCCACCTCGGCTACGGTTTTACCAACATCGCGTTGACCGGTGCGGATGTGGGCAATTACTACCTTGCCGGTGGTAACAGCCTGGGTGGCAGCAATGGCAGCATCGCACCCGCCAACCTCACCGTGTCCACTGCCAATGTGGTCAAAACCTACGACGGCACCACATCCGCTGCAGGTTCGGCCGTGCTGAGCGTGGGCACGCTGTTTGGCAGCGACAGCCTGAGCGGTGGCAGCTTTGCCTTCACCGACAAGCACGCAGGTGCTGGCAACAAGACGGTCACCACCTCCGGCGTGACCCTTTCCGATGGCAATGGTGGCAACAACTACGCCGTCCACTACGCCAACAACACGACCAGCACCATCACGCCTGCCGCCATCACCGTGGCAACCCGGGATGTAGTCAAGACCTATGATGGCACCACGTCCGCAGCAGGCTCGCCGGTGGTTATTCAAGGTGTGGTGTTTGGTACAGATGTCCTCCGCGGTGGCAGCTTTGCATTTACCGACCCCAGTGTCGGCCTGGGCAACAAGACGGTCACCACGGCGGGCGTGGGCATCGACGATGGCAACGGTGGCAACAACTACCGGGTAGCCTACGCAAACAATACGACTAGTACGATCCGTCCAGTGCCGATACAGCCGATACAGCCGGTTGTGCCCGTTGTTCCGGTTGCTCCAGTCACGCCTGTGGTACCCGAGACACCGCGGCCCTCCCTTACCCCGTCGACTGCGCTGACGCAAGAGGTGTTGGTGCCCCAGGCCGGCATTTCGGTGGTGGCATCTTCTGCCGTGCGTACCCGTAGCCCATCGGACCGTGGACTGGACAGCGCACCGACGGGTGTGGACACTGCGCTCTCCAGCCGTACGTTGGTATCGGGTTGCATGGCTACGTCCCAGACCGGGCCGGACTGCGGTCGCGGGGATCCGCAGAATGGCTTTGTGATCGTCACCCCGGTACGCAACGTCTCGCCGATGCTGGCGGGCCAGGTGATGGTGCAGGTCAGCGAGCAGGTGCTGCGCAGTGGCGCGTTCGAGGCCGCATTGCCCTTGCAGACCACCATCGCGCTGCGCATCCGCAACGCCGCTGCGGTGGCGACCCGGCCCGATGGCCAGGCCTTACCTGACTGGCTGCAGTGGGACCCGCAGAACCTGGTGCTGGTCGCCAGGGCCATGCCCGCTGGTGCACTGCCCAGCACAGTGCTGGTTGGCGCGGGGGACGAGCGGGTCGAGGTAGAGATTACGGCACTGCCCTGAGCCTACGTCCCTGGTCATGTGGTTTTAAGCTTTTTAGGCTTCCTGCGCTTATTGGATAAGCGTGAGAAGCTATTTAAATGATAGCTAACGCTACACCAGGCTCTCGTGGTGCAAACCGAACTGGCCGGCCCGGCGGTCGGCAAAGTAGTGCTTCAGGGTTTGCGAAACCGTGCGGAAGGCAATTTCGTCCCAGGGAATTTCGGCCTCGGTGAACAGCCGGGCTTCGATGGTTTCAAAACCGGGGTCGAACACCTCGCTGAGCAGCTTGGCGCGGTAGTACAGGTGCACCTGGCCCACGTGGATGACGCTCATGACGCTAAACAGCTCCTGCATTTCAAACTGCGCACCGGCTTCTTCCACCGTTTCGCGGGCCGCACCTTCGGCGGTACTTTCGCCCAGCTCCATGAAGCCTGCGGGCAGGGTCCATTTGCCGAAACGCGGCTCGATGTTGCGCTTGCACAGCAACACTTTGTCGCCCCAGTGCGGCACGGTGCCGACCACGTTGATCGGGTTCTCGTAATGCACGGTGTGGCAGGCGGGGCAGACTGCCCGCAGCTTGGTGTCGCCGTCGTCGGGCACGCGGTACACCACGGCGGTGCCGCAGTCTTTGCAGAATTTGATGGGGCTGCGGTGCATGGCGGTGATCTGTGTGGCAGCTTTTTAGACGATGCGCACGGTCAGGGGCTCCAGCCCAGCCACACTGCCTGCCAGCGTGTCCCCGCGCACCACCGCGCCCACGCCTTCGGGCGTGCCCGAGTAAATCAGGTCGCCGGGCTGCAGCTCCCAGGCGGCCGACAGGTGTTCAATGGTCTCGGCAATGCTCCAGATCAGCTGGGCCACGGTGCTGCGCTGGCGCTCCTGGCCGTTGACCTGCAGGGCGATCTCGGCCTTTTCCACCCCACTGGCCAGCGCTGCCGGGGTGATGGGGCCGATCGGCGCAGACTGTTCAAAGCCCTTGCCTATGCACCAGGGGCGGCCCTGCTTTTTCATCTCGTTTTGCAGGTCGCGGCGGGTCATGTCCAGGCCCACGGCGTAGCCGTAGATGTGCTGGTGTGCGTCGGCGGCCGTGATGTTCTTGCCGCCCTTGCCGATGGCCACGACCAGCTCGATCTCGTGGTGCAGGTTGCCGGTCAGCGTGGGGTAGGCCACGGAGCCGGTCTGGCCCGCTTCGACGGCGACCACGGCATCAGCGGGTTTCATGAAGAAAAACGGTGGTTCGCGCCCGGTGAAGCCCATTTCCTTGGCGTGCTCGGCGTAGTTGCGGCCCACGCAGTAGATGCGGTGCACGGGGAAACGGGCAGGCTGGCCGACGACGGGGATGGAGACGACAGCGGGGGGCGTAACAACGTAGTCCATGGTTTTCCTGGGGTTAAAAATCGCGGGGCTTGAAACCGATGATCATGGAGGATGGCACCCGGCCATCGGTGTCGCGGGGCATGGTTTGGGTCTTGTCGATGGCCTTGAGTACGGCATCGTCCCAGGCCTTGTTGCCACTGGGCTTGACCAGCTTGCTGCTCAGGATGGTGCCGTCGGGGGACAGGCGGATTTCGATTTCGGCTTTCGGGTTGCCCTCGAAATCGTCGGGAAACACGATGTTGGGCTTGACCTTGGCCACCACCTTGCCGCCGTAGCCTGCGGACGGTGCCGACGACTGCAGCGCGCTGCCGTTGGAATTGGCTCCGCCTGTGGCCCCGGCCAAACCTGCCATGCGCTTTATGTTGGCCTCGCGTTGTGCCGCGAGGGCTTTCGCATCGGCCTGGGCGCTGGCTTTTTCGGCGGCGGCTTTGGCTGCGTCTTTTGCGTCCTGGGTGGCTTTGGCCTTTTTGTCCAGCGCGTCTTGCTTGTCCTGCTTTTCCTGGGCGGCTTTCTTGTCTTTCAGGCGCTTGTCTTCGGCGGCCTTTTTGTCCGCTGCTTCCTCGGCTTTCTGGGCTTTCAGGGCCTTTTCTTTTTCCAGCTTGTCGCGCTTGGCCTTTTCGGCTTTGTCCGCTTTTTCCTGCTGCGCCTGCTCCAGCTTTTCGGCCTCGCGCTTCTTCTTGGCACGCTCCAAGGCGATGTCGGCATCTTTCACATCGGGCGCGGGTGGGGGCGGCTGGACCTTGGCCACAGGTGGCGGCGGCGGGGTGGGGCGGGGCGTTTCCACGGGCGGGGGCGGCGGCACATCCACCGCTTTGGGGGCCGCCATCTGGACCGACGAGGACCAGAGCTCGGCCTCTACAGTGGCGCTTTCGGTTTGTTTCCACTGCACGTTGATGACCAGGGCCACCAGCAGTAGCGCGTGGGCCAGCAGGGCCAGGCCCAGCGCCCGCACCATGCCAGGGGGCTGGGGGGGCGTGAGGTTGAGCGTGTCCTGGGCGGCGTGCATAGGGTTGTGTGCGGAGGGCTCGGGTGGCTTACTTGCCGAGCTGGACCGACAGGCCCACGCGCTGTATGCCTGCGCGTTGCAATGTGTCCATCACCTTCACCACCGACTCGTATTTGACGTTGCGGTCGGCGCTGATGACCACGGGTACGCTGGCATCGCCGTCCTGCGCGGTTTTCACGGCGCTGGCGACATCGCTTTTGCCGAGCTTGGTGGTTTTGCTTTTTTGGGTGAGCTCCAGCGATTCGTCTTTGGCGATAACGATCTGGATCACCCGGTCGGGCTGCTTGCCCGCCTTGCCCACGCTGGGCAGATCGACCACGCTGGGGGTGATCATGGGCGCGGTGACCATGAAGATGATCAGCAGCACCAGCATCACATCGATGAAGGGCACCATGTTGATCTCGTTGATGGTGCGCCGTCCGCGCCCCCGTGACACCAGGCTGGCCATGGCTTATTTGGCCGCAGCCGGTTGCGCGGCCACGTTGCGCTGCAGGATGTTGGAGAACTCTTCCATGAAGGTCTCCAGCCGGATGGCGGTGCGGTCGATTTCGCGGGCAAATCGGTTGTAGGCCACCACGGCGGGAATGGCCGAGAACAGGCCGATGGCGGTGGCCACCAGCGCCTCGGCAATGCCGGGGGCCACGGTGGCCAGGGTGACCTGCTGCATGCTGGCCAGCCCGGTGAAGGCGTGCATGATGCCCCACACCGTGCCAAACAGGCCCACGTAGGGCGACACCGAGCCGACGGAGGCCAGGAAGGACAGGCTGGACTCGATCACGTCCATCTCGCGCTGGTAGCTGGCGCGCATGGCGCGGCGGGCACCGTCCATCAGGGTGCCGGGGTCGGCAATGCGGCGTTCGCGCAGTTTTTGGTACTCGCGCATGCCGCTGGCAAAAATACGCTCCATCGGGCCCGCGTCCTGCCCGTTTTGGGCGTTGCGGGCGGCGCTGTTGAACAGGTCGTTCAGGCTGGTGCCCGACCAGAAATCGCGCTCGAAGCTTTCGTTGTGGGCCTGGACCTTGCGCAAGGCAAACAGCTTGCGAAAAATCGCCGCCCAGCTGGAAATGGACACCACCACCAGCAGCAGCATCACCAGTTGCACCACGATGCTGGCATTCAGCACCATGGTCCAGATCGACAGGTCTTGGGTCATTGCAAAATTTCTAAAAGAGGGGCCGGAATGCGGTCGGATTTGAGGGTGTCGTAGCGCACCCAGCACAGGCGAATGCTGCCTTCGCACAGCACGGTGTCACCCAGAATGGCCTGCTGTGTGATTGTGAGTGTGGATCGACCGATTTGTTCCAGCCGGGCTGTAACCATCAGTTGGTCGTCCAGCCGGGCCGAGCGCAGGTATTTCACCGTGGTCTCGGCCACCACGAACATGCCGCCGCTGGTTTCCTTCAAAGTGCTTTGGTGGATGCCCAGCGAGCGCAGCCATTCGGTGCGGGCACGTTCAAAGAACTTCAGGTAGTTGGCGTAGAAGACGATGCCACCGGCATCGGTGTCTTCCCAGTAGACGCGGACGGGGTGGGTGAAGGTGGTGTTAAGCATGGAGGGGAACGTTGAGCATGTCGCGCAGACGGGCGATGGCGGTGTGCAGGTTGTCCATCGAGCTGGCGGTGGAAAAGCGCAGAAATTTGTGGGTGTCGGCCGTACCGAAGTCGCGGCCCGGGGTCACAGCCACATGGGCGCGGTGCAGGATGGCATAGGCCAGATCCCAGCTGTCCTTGATACCTAATTTGCTGCAAATTAAAGAGCAGTCTGCCCAGGCGTAGAAAGCACCATCTGGCATTTCGGGCACGATAAATCCAAGTTCGTTCAGGGCCGGGATGAAGTAGTCGCGCCGGGCTTTGAACTCGGCGCGGCGGCGCTCAAACTCCTGGATGCTGGCCTCTTCAAAGCAGGCCAGCGCCGCATGCTGGGCGATGGTGCTGGGGCAGATGAACAGGTTTTGCGCAATGCGCTCCACCACCGGCACCAGCGCCTCGGGCACCACCAGCCAGCCCAGCCGCCAGCCGGTCATGTGGAAGTATTTGCTGAAGCTGTTGATGCTGATGATCTGGTCATCAATGGCCAGCGCGGTCTGGCCAAAGCGCGCGTCATGGCTCAGGCCCAGGTAGATCTCGTCCACCAGGGTGATGCCGCCGTGGGCTTGCACCACGCCGTGGATGCGGCGCAGCTCAGCCGGGTCGATGGAGGTGCCGGTGGGGTTGGAGGGGGATGCCAGTAACACGCCACGGGTCTTGTCGGTCCAGGCGGTGGCCACCATGTCGGCGCTGAGTTGGTAGCGGTCGGCAGCGGTGGTGGGCAACAGCACGGCTTTGCCATCGGCAGCCGACACAAAATGCCGGTTGCAGGGGTAGCTGGGGTCGGGCATCAGCATCTCGTCGCCCGCGTCGATCAGCGCCAGGCAGGCGAGTTGCAGTGCAGCCGATGCCCCGGCAGTCACCACGATGCGGCTGGCGGGCACCGCCACGCCAAAGCGGCTGGCGTACCAGGCGCTGATGCGTTCGCGCAGGGCCAACAGGCCGGTGGCCTGGGTGTACTGGGTGCTGCCGCTGTGGATGGCCTGCACGGCAGCGGCTTGCACCTGCGGTGGGGCGGTGAAGTCGGGCTCGCCGATGTTCAAAAACACCATGGGCCGGTCGGTGTGGGCCACCTTCTGGGCCAACTCGGACGCGGCCTTGGCCACCTCCATCACGTAAAACGGCTCGATGGCCTGTGCGCGCCGGGATATCCGCATCCGTAGCGCCTTATTCGGTGCGGGTTTTGCCAGCCTTGTCGGCCTGGACTTCGGCGGCGCGCAGGCTGGGGGCCAGGCCGTTCAGGATGCCGTTGACGTATTTGTGGCCGTCGGTGCCGCCAAATTCCTTGGCCAGTTCGATGCATTCATTCAGCACCACGCGCCAGGGCACGTCCAGGCAGTTGCGCATCTCGTACACGCCAATCCACATCACCGAGCGCTCGACCGGCGAAATTTCTTCCAGCTTGCGGTCCAGCAGGGGAATGATCAGCGCGTCTAGTTCGGCAGATTGCTCGATGCAGCCGTGCAGCAGTGCATCAAAATGCACCGAATCGGCCTTGTGGAAACCGGCCAGATCGCGGGTGAAGTGGTCGATGGATTCGGCATCGTTGCGGCCCACCAGGTGCTGGTAGAGCGCTTGCAGGGCAAATTCGCGGGCGCGGCTGCGGTCGGACTTGGCGGCGGCCTTGCGCACGCCGGTGTCGGTCAGGCCACCGCGGGACTGGCGCGGGCGCTTGGGTGTGGGCGAGGAAGGGGTATCGGGGTTGGTCATGCCAATTGCTCTAGTAGATTGGCCATTTCCACCGCGACGCGGGCAGCGTCTGTGCCCTTGTCGGTTTGGCGGGCCACGGCTTGCGCCAGGTTTTCGGTGGTGATGATGGCGTTGGCAATCGGGATTTGGTAGTCCAGCCCGATGCGGGTCACGGCGCTGCCGGATTCGTTGGCCACCAGCTCAAAGTGGTAGGTTTCGCCGCGGATGATGCAGCCCAGGGCCACCATCGCGTCAAATTGTTCGGTTTCGGCCAGGGCTTGCAGGGCCAGCGGCACCTCTAAAGCGCCGGGCACTTGCACGTGCTGGATGTTGTCGGCCTGCACACCGAGGGCGGCCAGCTCGGCCTTGCAGGCATCGGCCAGGGCGTTGGTGATGCTCTCATTAAAGCGGGCCTGCACGATGGCGATGCGCAGCTTGCTGCCGTCCATGCGGGGGTCTTGGGCGGCGAGTGCGCCTTGGTCTGCGTGCTGCATGTTTATTCCTTATGTTCTTCTTGTGATGGGGAGAGATAGCCAACGGTTTCCAGCCCGTAGCCGGTCAGGCCCGGGCTGCGGCGCGGGCTGCCCATGAGCTGCATTTTGCGCACGCCACAGGCCAGCAGAATCTGCGCGCCGATGCCGTAGGTGCGCAGGTCCATCTGGCCGCGCTCGGGGGCCTGGGCCGGGCGGGCGGTGCCATCAAACTGGGCCAGCAGCTCGGCGGCGCTTTCACCGCAATTGAGCAGCACAGCTACGCCCTGGCCCTGGGCGGCAATGTGGCGCAGGCTGGCATCCAGGCTCCAGGAGTGCAGGCTGCGGTTGACTTCCAGCACATCCAGCACCGACAGCGGCTCGTGCACGCGGGCGGGCACGGTGTCGTCGGGTTGCCAGCTGCCCTTGACCAGCGCCAGGTGCACACCCTGGCTGGGCTTGTCGCGGAAGGCATGGGCGGTGAAGCTGCCAAACGCGGTTTCGATCTCGCGGCTGCCCATCTTTTCGATCAGCGATTCGTTGCGGCTGCGGTATTCGATCAGATCGGCGATGGTGCCGATCTTCAGGCCGTGCAGGGCGGCAAAGATTTGCAAATCGGGCAGGCGGGCCATGGTGCCGTCGTCGTTCATCACTTCGCAAATCACCGATGCGGGGCTGCAACCGGCCATCACCGACAGGTCGCAACCAGCTTCGGTATGGCCGGCGCGCATCAGCACGCCACCGTCTACCGCCTGCAGTGGGAAGATATGGCCGGGCTGCACCAGGTCGGCTGCGGTGGCATTGGGGGCCACGGCAGCTTGCACGGTGCGTGCGCGGTCGGCGGCAGAAATGCCAGTGGTCACGCCCTCGGCGGCTTCGATGGAGACGGTAAACGCGGTGGCGTGCTTGGCGCCGTTGCGGGCCACCATGGGCGGCAATTGCAGGCGCTCGCACAGCGCACGCGACAGCGTCAGGCAGATCAGGCCGCGGGCGTGGCGGGCCATGAAGTTGATGGCCTCTGCGCTGATGTGGTCGGCGGCGATGACCAGGTCGCCTTCGTTTTCGCGGTCTTCTTCATCGACCAGGATCACGATGCGGCCCGCGCGCATGTCGGCCACGATGTCTTCGACGGGGGAAATGGATACCGGCTGGAGGGGGGAGGGCGATGTCATAGGTGCAATTTTGAAAGCCGCAGCGTCAGGGTATGCGCTGCGTGGGGGTTGCAAACGGCGCGGGTGTGCGGGCAACGCTCTGCAAAGCCAGTAATTATCGTCGCAATTGCCCGCGGCCTGGACTGGTGAGGGCGTTAGAACTGGTCGCGACCGGGTATGCGTGCGGTGATGCGGATATCCGGGCCCACCAGGCCGACCGAGGTGAACTGCAGCGGCACGGCCTCCGACAGGCCCGCCAGCGGCAGAAGCCGGGCCATGTCCAGACCCGGGCCTACTAGCTTGGGGGCCAGATAGACCAGAAATTCGTCCACCAGACCGGCCTGGATGAGCGCCCCATTGAGGGTGTGGCCCGCTTCCACGTGCACTTCGTTGATCTCGCGCCGGGCCAGCTCTTGCAGCAAGGCGGCCAGATCGACCCGGCCCCCTGCGCCGGGCAGGTGCAGTACGGTGGCTCCGGCTGCCTCCAGTGCATGTTGTTTTAAATCATTTTGGCCGTTTGTGCTTATGTAGACAGCACGACCAGCTATAAAAATAGAAGCATTGGGTGGTGTGTCCAGTCGGTTGTCCACCACGACCAGATGGGGTTGCCGGGGGGTGTCGGCCAGCCGTGCGTCGAGTGTGGGCCGGTCTTTCAACACGGTACCAATACCCGTCAGCACAGCGCAGGCGCGGGCGCGCGATGCGTGACCATCGGCGCGGGCGGCGGGGGCGGTGATCCACTGGCTGTCGCCGTTGGCCAGGGCGGTTCGGCCATCGAGCGAAGCGGCGATTTTCATGCGCACCCAGGGCGTTTTGCGGACCATGCGGCTGAAGAAACCGAGGTTGAGTTCACGTGCCTCGGCCGCGCCGGGGCCGACTTCAACCTCCACCCCGGCCGCGCGCAGGCGGGCAAAGCCATTGCCCGCCACCAGCGGGTTGGGGTCGGCGATCGACGCAACCACTTTGCGGATACCCGCCGCCACCAGGGCATCGCAGCAGGGGCCCGTGCGGCCCTGGTGGGAACAGGGCTCCAGGGTGACGTAGGCGGTGGCCCCCTGGGTGCTGTGGCCCTTGGCTGCGGCATCGCGCAAAGCCATGACTTCGGCGTGGGGGCCGCCTACGCGTTGGGTGTGCCCTTGACCCAGGATCTGGCCCTGGGTATCCACGATCACGCAGCCTACCGCCGGGTTGGGAGGGGCGAGCAGCCGGGCCTGGGCGGCCTGGTCCAGGGCTTGGCGCATCCAGTGCTGGGGGGATGTTTCGGTCACGGGGTGCATTTCTAGAGTGTGGATGTATGCCAGCTACGCATTATTCACGGCTGATGACCAGTTCCAGTCGGCGCACGCTGGGCACCGCCACATGGTTGAGCAATGCGGGCTGCAGGCGGGTCTGTTGCAAATGGGACAAGGCTTCGTCCACCAGTGCCGTATCGGCCAGAGATGCATCCAGCAGGTCCCACTGGTCGATCGTGCCTTGGGCAGAGATCCAGAGTTGGATGTTCACCCGAAGCGTCGTGTCCCGGGGGAGATTATCAGGGTTGATCTCCCAGTCTCCTAAAGGGGTGGCGGGTTGGTCAACAGCTTCAATCGGCAGATAGCCTGGTAAAGGAGGGCCGGCGGCGGCGGGTGGGGCTGCTAGTGGGGAAGGGGTGGCGGGCGCCACTACAGTAGGAGGAGGGAGTGGCCTGACCGGGGTGCCGGGTGGTGCGGACACTTCGGGGGGCGGACCAGGCACCGTTGTGGTGGTGGCTTCTGGGCCAGGGACCAGTCGGGCGTAGACAAGAGACTCCTGGTGAAGCTGGGATATTCTCTTTTCTGGTGCGGGGGGCGACAACAAAACCAACGCTACCAAGTGGAGTGCTACCGATCCCAGGCAGGCCCCCACCCATCGGCGCAAGCCCTGGCGATGGCGGAGCGGCTGGGGTACCAGCCTTTATCTCCAGCAGTAGGCAATGGCGGAGCTGAGATCAGCTCCCACTTTGGCCGTGTCGTAGGTGCTTGCAGCAATACTACGCCGACCCAAGTTGTCTACGGTCATGTTGCCGCAGCGGTCTGCGGCCATGCTCGAACCCGTTTTGCGCGTAGCCGTGATGGTGTAGGCCGTGCGTGGGCTGGAAGCTGCGACCGCGACGGCAATGTCGTAGTACTTGGCCGAGGGCAGCGATGCCATTCGTGCCGGGAATTGGCTGCTATCGGTTACAGCGACGCCACCGCTGTTTTGGTCATAGCGAAAGTTTTCTGAATAAAACCGTTCCATCCACTGTTGGCCGCCCATCAAGGCAGTTTGGGCATCTGCCCGGCGGCCCCGTGCAATTTGCTCGGTGTAGATGGGAAGCGCGATTGCAGTCAATATGCCGATCACCGCAACAGTGATCATTAGCTCTATCAGGGTAAAGCCGCGCTCGGCCTTTAATTGCGTCATTTGTCCGTCCTTAGTCCTGGGATTTCACGCCACTGCACGCGGCCCAATGGGTTGTAGCACAGGGCGCGGCTATCGTCGCCGCTGACCACCGATAGTGCTTTGCTGCCAGGCGGGCAGGTGGCATCCACTCTGCAAATGCCGCCGGTACAGTCGGTGCTGGTACAGCCTGCCGCACCTTGTACGCAGGTCGTTGGCTGGAATGTCGAGGTGGAACGGTTGCTTACTGTGACCCACTTTTGGCTCAGCACCGCGGTGCCTGCGACCAAGGTGCCGTCCGATGTCAAGCCTTGGGCTTTGCGCGTGGGGTAACCCGCGATGGGGTCGATGATGTAGTAGGTGATATCGGGGGTGTCGTAGCAGCTCTCGGTACCCGATTTCTTACGGATGGTGGGGAACAACAGGTAGCCTGCCTGCAGATCGGGGTTGGCGACCAGCATTTCGGACAGGTTGGGCGTGTTCGGCGGAGCCGATGAGCCGGGGAAGTTGAAGTACCAGCCGTCCTTAGCCGTCCAGTCGATGGCGGTGTAGGTGGAGACACCGCCAGAGGTGGAGTTGGGCGTTGCCGTGACGATGCCGGTTGATGCGTCGCGGGTGTAGGTACGGGTCACCAGTGTGGACAAATCGGCTTTGACCATGGGGCCGGTACCGCTGGATGCGCTGGCGGCAAACGAGGGACGGTCCCATACGCCAAAGAAACGTTGCGGCATCGATGTATTGGGGTAGTCGGTGGACTCCAGCGCGTCGCCGGTGCCAAAGTTGATGACCAGGCCATCGAAAGCCGGATATACGTACTCTGGTGCTGCCACGATCGGCAGCGGGGTGACGGTCGTGGTGTTGCCCGAGGTCGCACTGTATTGCGCGGTAAACAGTGGGCGGTTCACCCCACCAGTCCCTTTGTAGGCAACGCCCCAGGTACTGGTCAGTGCACCGCTGATGTCGAACTTCCACAGGTTGCCCTTGAGGTCGCCCGCATACACCGCATCGGCCGTGCCATTGTTGTCGCGGTCCAGCCAGGTCAGGCCAATCAGCCCATTTTTGTTGGTTCCGGTATAGATGGTGTTGTCAGCCACCAGTTTGACGTACTGGCCGGTCCAGAGTCCTGTGGCACTCGAAGGACCGTCTATGAACAGGATGAACAGCACTGCTTTCCCGTCGGCTGATTGGTAGCCATTGCCCATGAGCAGGCCAAACTTCCCATTGTTCAGCTTGACCACCGGATTGGCCTGCAGCGTGTTGGAGTTGATGCTGCTGTCGTTGATTTGGTAGCCCAGGTCGCTGTCGTCATCGCGGGTGAATTGCCATTGGAAGACGCTGTTAGGGCTACTTTCTGCGGCGGCCAGCACGCTTGGATCGGTAACGTCAAGAGCAAATACTCCACGCCCACCCCGCCCCAGGCTGCCAAACAGCATGGTCTTCCACGTGCCGGTTTCAGCGGTGGTGCCCACGGCTGGCACGATGTTGGTTTTTACGTCGGCGGTGAACGGGCTGCCGTCCACATAGGCCCATACGGTGCTGGTTGGTTGCACCTCGGGGGTATTGGTGGTGTAGTTAGCATTCGATACGCGGGTTCTGCCAGTGGTGCCGCGTTGCATCGGAATTTCGTTCAGGCGGTTGGCCAACATGCCGGGCACGTAGGCAAAGAGTTCCTTGCCGCCAGCGGGACACACGGTGCCACCGGGTTCCGCACAAAACGCATGTAGCATGCCGTCATTGGCCGACACCCACAACAGCTTTTCGCGGTCCATGTTCTTTTGCAGGTTGGCGAAGGCGGTATAGCCAGGGCTCTGATACTCCTGGAAACTGGCCGCAGGTGGCCCTTGTACCCAAGGAGTTGCATTGACCACGGGGCCCAGCAGGTTGTTGAGCCGTACCCGCAAGCCGGTAGACACGCCTTCCAGCGATTGGTCACCACGCATGTAATTCAATACCCGCTCTGCATTGGTGGCGCTAAGCCCATTGGTGCCGCTGGTCGTCATTTGGGTGACATAGCCGGTCGGGAGGTCTGCCCAGCGAAAACGCATGGCGGCGGACGTGTTGGCCGTGCTGGTGTTGCCAAAATTGGTAATTATCTGGCGCGAATGCCCTGGACGGTTTGGCGATACGTAGTCGGTTTCGGTACGCTGTTGAAGCAAACTGCCCGCTTCCCAAGATGGCGTTGTACTGAACACTCCAGTGCCCAGCAGTTTGTAGGCCACGACATCGCCCGTGACAGCGGTGGAGTCAAACTTGGCGACGTATTTGTAGCTACCTTCGGTCAACTGGCCAGACGTTGTGGCCGGTGCAGCGTTGGCATTTTTGGCCAGACTGTCTAGCGCCTTGCGCAACTGTGCTTCCAACAAGTCCGGGCGGCGGGCCAAAAAGTAGCCGTCTGGTGTGCCATCTGCTCCTGCGGTGCCGTCCGCATTGGTCTTGTCCCACGACTCCACCGACGGTGGCATCGCCACATCGGTGTAGGTGTTGTCAAGGTTCTTGGTACTGGAGTCGAAGTCGCCGTACTTGGCTGCATACAGCAGCGGGTCTTCGATCAGTGCACTGGCGGATCCAGCGATCCGAAAAGTCAAAGACACGGGATAGTCGGCGTTTTTGACCGTGCAATAGGCTGAAGCCGTTGGAATACCGGGGTCACCAGTATTTCCGTCACCGGTCACGTTGCAGACATTGCCTGCGTAACTGCCCGCAAAACCAGGGCTGGATAAGGTGAGATTTTTGTAGGTGGTGTTCAGTGGGCACGCGACCCCCGAGCCAGCAGGACATTGGGTCAGAACCGTATTGCCATTCACTATATTCTGTGGGCTGATCAGATTACGATACGTGTTGTCGCCGCAAAGGTAATCACTGGTGGGCATACCACCCAATATGCCACCGTTGTAATGTTGGTGCGTCAGGTAGCGACCGTTTGCGCTGTCGCCCAGCTTATTTTTCACCCCAATAATACTGAATCCGTGGGTCGCTGCACCGCCACCGCACACGCCAGGAATATCAGTGGTTATTTTAATATCGTAGGTAACAGGTGTGGTGGCGTTGGTAATGATGTCATAACGCAAATATCCGACTACGTCCATGTCATAGTCGCCGCCCATCAATATATCATTCCACGTCACAATAAATGCACCATGGGTATTGCTCGCGCTGATAGACGCAAAAGTCAGTGGCGCGCTAATGCCGCCGCCTGATTGAATGCTCTCGGGCGTAATGTAAACATATTTTGCAGGGTTTGTGACTGCATCCGTGCCCGTTCCGGGTACCAGCACATCAATACGCGGCGAACCGCCGGTAAGTGATGCTGCCATGGTCTTTACCTTGAGTGCACCTTTAACGTATTTTAAATCACTGGGAGGATTGGTAACGGTGCGTATTTTGGAGGTGTTGCCATATAAGGCTGCTCCCGCTACATGGTATGTGCCGCCCATAGCCGGGGTTTCAGGGCAAATACCAGTAACGTCAGATAAATTACCTACCAGCTTTGCAGAGCACGATGTTCCATATGTCAATGTATTGGAACCAATAGACCTTTCTGTATTGTTGATACCCTCTGCGTCACCAATTGCATCCGTATAGCCCGCAAGTGTTTTTGTTTTATTAGGTAAAGTATTGAATGCGGCATTGGCTTCCATGTCAAAACTCAAACTACTGCTGGAGAGTAATAGTGTATTGAGTGGACGGCAAATAGAGTTGCCGTATAAGTTATTCCGCGTGGAATTGGTGGTGGATAGTGGATCACTCCAGGTTTTGATAGGTAACCCCAGGGTGGTGTCTTTTGATACGGAGCTGGGATTGCTAGGTGCGGGCGTTGTGCCGTTGTAGGCATAGTATTGCAGTGCCTGCACTAGCATTTCGCCGATTGGGTTACCCCACGACGATAGAACGCCTTGTGAAACGGTGCCGGTACCATAGGCTCCGTTGGGCGTACCTGACGATCCGTAGGAGCGTGAGACCCGGTCGTTGAGCAATAAAGCATCAAATGCCTTGATTGCTCCTTGTCCAGTTGCGCGTGAATCGGGAGAAGCCAAATTGGCAACGCAACCGGACGAAGGCGCGTGGCAGAAGACACCCGTGGTGGGGTTAATTTCATCGGCGAAGTCACCCATGTTTTTGCGCAGAGCTCCGGCAGTGTAGTTCTCACTGTAGTTTCCGGTAATAACGCCAAATTCAGCCCGCGCAGCAGTGCCACTAGCGGCATAACCGAACTCTTGAAATAAGCCATATGGCTTTAAATTGGTAGTGGAGTCCGACGGAAAAGCTTGACAGCGCTCGTCACCAATCAAGGCCGGATCGCAAACCTTAACCCGTACAGTAAGTTCAGGGCCAATACTCCCATATGTGGCGCCATCGGTTCCGATGGATGGAATGGTAATTTCGTGGGAAATATTATCGCTGTCGGAATTTTTATAATATCTAGCCAATTTCGGCCCGAAAGTGCCTGAACTGTAGGTGCCTCGCCACTGGCACACTTCATATTCTACAGTCGCCCAAAATCGTACATTGCCACGAACCATTCGCATGATAGGTGGATTAGGTGAGGTGCTTGTACTGTCACTAGTGCCTAAATTGCAGATACTCAAGCCTGCGTATACGTTGGCATTGGTTCCGGTTGTCTTTGTTAGATACGCAACCGTAAATGGCGTGTAATCGCGGACATCGGTTCCTTTGTAGAATTTAACAAAAGAATGGGCATCCCAGTTTAATAGCGTGCGCTCCAGTACAGTACTGCCGTTAGAGTCCGTGCTGCGTTTCCCCCCATAAAGCATTTTTCGGACAATATCCATCCGAGTCATACTTGACCAATTGAGAAAATTTCCACTCCAGTAACTTTGGCTGGAACTGCAGCTGAATTTTTCTAGAGTCTTGGTGCTACTGTTTCCATTTACCGTGACGGTGACTGTGGAAGTTGTGATAGTGGCTAGCGCCGCAGGGTTAAATTGCTTTGCAGTATTGTCGTAATCGTAGCATTTGGTTGGGTCAAAATACCCGTAATATTTGAATGTGGGTTTGAAGGTGGTGTCAATAGTGCCATCGTCATCCAAATCTTCAAAGTCGGTGTATACCGGGCCAAACATGCTGTGGTCTTTAGAGGCTGCAAGCATGATCATGGGGCGGTTGGAGGCTGTAGTTACGTTGGGTGGGACCAAAGGGCGTGGGGCTGACACCTCGATGGGCGTTGCGTGCGCAGGCAAAAGTCCCAGCAGGGCCGCAGCCACGCATAGGTATTGGGATAGGGTGCGGGCGATTAGGCGCATAAAAACTCCAGAAAATCAGTCAATTTGGCCGGCACACACCGTACCAAGGTGTATCTACACTCTCAAGGCAGGTAAAGGGACTGCACTACAACCTGTGTGCGCGGCGTGTACCCAAAGCCCCGTGCCGTAATGCGGTACATATCTCTTTCTTGTTGGCCTGCAACCGCACGCTTGAAGTATTCAATCAGGTACTCGGGCTGCACCGATACACCTTTGATGGCGACTGCGCCGGTGTAAGTACCCAGGGGGACGCCACCTTTGAACGTCGCGCAGTTGGCTTGGTCCACGGGCGTTCTACCGGGCTTGGTGACAGTGCTTCCATTAAAGTCATTCACCCATTGCCCGCCTTTTCCTGTAGGCCACCAAGGTTCGCCTCCATTGGTTGCATTAGCAGAATTCCATTGGTAGTTGGCATACTGTGCATCGGTACGAATACATAATCCTTTAGCGCAGTCAGTAGTGAAGTCAATTGCTATTAATTTGCGTGAACGTATGCACGAGTCAGTAGCTAGGTCATCTGGCTTTACCGCCCAATTGGCATGCTTGAGTCCTGCGTTTTCTATATCCCTTTCGGCATCGCGCAAAGCAGACTCGGCAGCTTGCCGTGCAACTTCCATGTCCTGCTGGTTACGGGCCATTCCCTCGCCCAGCATGGACTGGCGAGCTGCCCAAACCGTAATGCCTGTAATGGCTACCAAAAATAGCAGCACCATGACCAGGGCTACCCCTTTCTGGGAAACCGGCGTGTGCGGGTTCAACGTGAATTTCTGAGACCGTTTCATGTTGTAGGACTAGTAAGCCTGGTTCAGCCGGTTGCGTACCGCAAACTCTTGAATAAAGCGTTTGCGCAAGCTGTAGTCGTTGGCAGCTTGGGTTTGTTCCACACCTTTGCAGTCTAGGTATTTGCGTTCAGCATCGGTTGGCGAGGCAACCTTAGGGCTGGCGCCGATACTTCTTGCCATTACACACACACGTACCGACACGACCCGTGACCAAGGCGCTAACGGCACTACGCCCAATGCGCCAAACTCTACCGCCACCGTGGACAGAGCGCTAACTTGGGTGGCCGTGAGGTACTTGTCAGGCGTTCGGCGTGCCATGTTTTCGGAACTTGGGGCAGTGGTTGCAAAAACCCCGTACGTGATCTGCATGTCCTCAATGCCCGCGACCATGGGCTGATACGGGATGCCAGAACTGCCAGCGTTGTCGCCACTGCCGTTGCCAACGCACGCCAGGCTGCGGGTAGTGACCTCTTGCTTGTCTATCTCGGTTTTTTTGAGGTCGGAAATGGCATACCGATTGGAGACAAACAGAGGTTGCAATGGGGGAAGATTGGGTTGTGCGGTGTTTCGCCGGTTGTTGTTGCTGGTACTGACATCGTTGGTTACGTCCGCTCCAGTGCAGTCAAATCGATCACCTACGTTTACATCCATGGTGTCGTTGGTGAAGTAATTGACAACCAGCGAGTCGGGTTCAGTGTCAGAGGGTGTGCCGCAAGGCGGAGTGGCAGTTGGGTCGTAGCGGGCTCCGTCACAGCCAAACAGGCCGGACAAGTAAACCGCTTGGGGAGTCGGCGGTGTCCAGTCGGTTGCCAACGCGCTGTTTTCTGCGAGCCTGACCGGTGGGTAGCTCGTGAGTTTGGGGAATTTTTCGTCCGGGGTAACTCGCGAGATATTGGCGGGGTAGTAACCAGCCTTCATGATGTCTCGCCCAATCAACTGCAGCACGAAAGTGCCGGTTTCTGCGTTGCTGCCGTTGCGATCGATAGCCCGCTGCGTTTCGCGAGTTCCCAGGTAGACATAGGCAGCAGCGGCGATCAAGAACAAGGTAATCGCAATCGTTACCATCAGTTCTACCAGCGAAACCCCACGCTGGCGCACGAAGTGGATGGTTGATGGAGTCATGGCGAAAAGGAAAAGCGGTTGCAGCGTACGCCCGCAGGGGCTTCTGCTGCATCGGGACAACAGGTTTGTCGAGCTAGGCCGACAGTTGCGCTTGCAAGTGCGCTGCATTGCGTGGCTGTGACCAAATTGGCTTGGGTAGTGCTGGTGCCGTCGTTGGTGGATGCTGTTTTGTCGGTATTGTCTTTGTCTATCCACATCAAAGTGACAACGATGCCTGTGCTCCGGTCCCCCGTTACAAACACTGCACCCTGTGGCAGGCTGTTGCGCACCCGCTGGCGCCAGGTCAGCATGTCATAGACAGCGCGTTGGCTGGGTGTACAGATGTTGCTGCCACTTTCGCAGTTGGCCGTGGATATTTGACTTGCCAGGCTGGTATCGGTTACGGCTTGCTGGGTAGCCCATTTGCTGCCCGTGGGGTAGCTGTTACCGATGGCATCCGGGTTTTGGGCATACGTGGCCGTGTCTGAGAAGGGCGGGAATGCATAGAGCGAGCTATAACCCGTATGGGTTGGTACAGCATTGTTTGACCCGCCGTCTATCCAATTTTTTCCCAGCATATCGGGATTGAGGCGCGCCATGTCGGCGTATTCTGCATAAAGTGATGCGGTTATGGCACGGGTTTGGCTGCCTAGTTTGAACTTGGCAGTGGCTACCTGTAGGCCTGCAATACCCAATAGACCTATGGACAGAATCACAATGGCTATCAGCACCTCAATAAGCGTGACGCCTCTCACCAGTCTGGGGCTTGGGGTCGGTTGAAGTAATGGATTCCGCACGGTATTCACTTGTTAGTAGCTATTGCAATTAACTGCCGCTGGTACTGGCCGTGTGCGCCCCATCTTGTCTAGGCAAATGCTAGAGCCGTAGGCGTTGGACAGTGTGTTGTTGGTGTAGGTCAGGTCGAATCGGCCTGCAGCACCTAAAGTGGCGTTACCACGGGGGTTGAAAAATATTTTCTGGGTGGTGCTTTGGGACATCAGGCTGTAGTCAGGGTTGCCTGCGCGCCGGACGAGGAGCATGTTTTCCGGTGCATTTACCAATGTGCCTGCGGCGTTCGTTTCCTGAGGCCGGTCAATGGTGGTGTTGCATTCGGGATTCAAAAACACAATCCAGCCAACTTGCCAGTCTTGTCCGCTCCCAAGACATGTGGGGCCATTGCCAGTTGTGGTGTCCACCGAGTTGCTCATGCACATGGTGACGCACATATTCTTGCTGACCGCTTCGTTACGGGCCCGCAAAATACTGGCGCTGAACTCGTTACCGATAGTTGAAAATGTGTTGCGAACGAAAAATGTGCGCATAGATGGGGCTGCCATTGCCGCCAAAATGCCCAGGATGGCCATCGTGACCAACAGTTCAATGAGCGTGAAGCCCCGTTGCGGGTGTGGTTTGGCTGGCAGCGCTGGAACTAGCATGCTTTGATTTTGGGGCCTTGCGCGGGATATACGCTGCCGCTTGTCCCGACAAATTGACCGCTGGCACCATTGCAGCGTTCTTTTGCGGCTTTATCAGATGTCTTTGATCAGGCGGCTGAATTCATCCACATCTTCAAAACTACGGTAAACCGAGGCGAAACGCACGTATGCCACTTTGTCGAGGTTTTTGAGTTCGCGCATGACCAACTCGCCCAGCTTGGAGGTGGCCATTTCTTTGACCCCGCTGGACAGCAGCGTGCGTTCGATACGGTCCATTGCGGCATCGACTTGTTCTATGCCTACCGGCCGCTTACGGAGCGCTAACCGCATGGAGGCGTGCAGCTTCTTGCGGTCAAAATCTGCGCGGCTACCGTCTTTTTTGACCACGGTGGGCAATGCCACCTCGGCACGTTCGTAGGTGGTAAAGCGCTGCTCACAGCCCCCACATCGGCGGCGTCGGCGGACCAGGTCGCCGTCGTCGGATTCGCGTGTCTCGACCACCTGGGTTTCGCCATGGCCGCAGAAGGGGCACTTCATGGGGGCTGTGGTTCCGTGTTTAGCGGTAGACCGGGAAACGGCTGGTCAACGCAGCGACCTTGGCGCGTACGATGTCCAGATTGCCTGCATCACGTGGGTTGTCCAGCACGTCAGCAATGAGATGGGCTGTAGCGCGGGCCTCCTCATCTTGAAAGCCGCGCGTTGTCATTGCAGGGGTTCCAATACGCACGCCGCTGGTGACCATGGGCTTTTCGGGGTCGTTAGGGATCGCATTTTTGTTGATGGTCATATGCGCGCTTCCCAATACGGCTTCGGCTTCTTTGCCGGTGATGCCCTTGGCGCGCAAATCTACCAGCATCAGGTGGCTTTGGGTGCCGCCGCTAACGATGCGCAGGCCACGCTGGGTCAGCGTTTCGGCGACGATTTGGGCATTTTTCAAAACCTGCCGTTGGTAGATCTTAAATTCGGGGGCGAGCGCTTCCTTGAAGGCAACCGCTTTGGCCGCAATCACATGCATCAGCGGACCGCCTTGCAGGCCGGGGAAGATGGCGCTGTTGATGGCTTTTTCAAACTGCGACTTCATCAAGATGATGCCACCACGTGGGCCGCGCAGGCTCTTGTGGGTGGTCGATGTGACGATGTCAGCGTGCGGCACGGGGTTGGGGTAAATGCCTGCGGCAATCAGACCGGCGTAGTGTGCCATGTCAACCATAAAAATAGCGCCCACGTCTTTGGCGACTTTGGCAAAGCGCTCAAAATCAATAGCTAAAGAATAAGCGCTGGCGCCCGCAATGATAAGTTTGGGCTTAGATTCGTGGGCTTTTCGCTCCATCGCGTCGTAGTCAATGGCTTCGTTGGCATCAAGGCCGTAGCTAACTACATTGAACCACTTACCACTCATGTTGAGCGCCATGCCGTGGGTCAGGTGGCCGCCTTCGGCCAGACTCATGCCCATGATGGTGTCACCGGGCTTCAGGAAGGCCAAGAATACGGCTTCGTTGGCCGATGCGCCGCAGTGCGGTTGTACGTTGGCGGCTTCTGCTCCAAAGATTTGTTTGACGCGGTCAATCGCCAGTTGTTCGGCCACATCCACGTACTCGCAGCCACCGTAGTAGCGGCGGCCGGGATAGCCTTCGGCATATTTATTGGTGAGCTGCGATCCCTGCGCGGCCATCACGGCGGGCGAGGCGTAGTTTTCGCTGGCGATCAGCTCGATGTGGTGTTCTTGGCGGGCGTTTTCAGCCTGGATGGCTGCAAACAGCTCGGGATCGGTTTGCTCTACGAGAATCGTACGGTCGTACATGGCAGTCCTTTAACCTGGTAGTCAAGACGGTGGTCCTTGCGATGAAGCAAGTGCTGCCCAGGCGAACGGCTGAACGCCGAGGGCCTGGAGGCCCTGGCGGTACGCTTCCCAGTGGTTGCCCGACGGGGCCCTGTGAAAAAGGCCGCAGCGGTGGTCCACGTCAGCGTGAGCACCCCAGGGGGTCACGCCTATCGCCAGTTGCGTACTTGGCTAGTGTAACGGAGGCCTGAAGGTTTAGTATTTGACGAGCAAAGCGACTTTGTCTTCATCCGGGACTTGGATTTTTGGTGCGGGCGCTGTTACCGGCACGGAACGCGGGGTGGCCGTGGAAGTGGCGCGGCCCGCGGCTACCTGTTGCAGGCGGCTGTGTTCGGCCATAACTTTGCCAGCATAGCCGCCGTCATCCTGGATGTTGGCCGCGCCGACGTAGTTCCGCAGACCGCCTTCTACCGACCCTGCACGCGCAATGCATTCCTGCAACACCTTCACGCCTACGCGCAAATTGGTCAAAGGATCAAACGCCGCCAGTTTTCCGCCAAATACATCGTATTTTTCGGTGTGTACGCGGGTCATTACTTGCATGAGGCCCTGGGCACCGACGGGGCTTTGGGCAAATGGATTGAAGCCGGACTCAATGGCCATCACCGCCAAGATCAGAGTCGGGTCAAGTTTGACGCGCTTGCCGAGGTCATAGGCCTCAGCCACCAGAGCGCTGACCGGTTCGGCCGCTACATGGTATTTTTTGCTCAGCCAATAGGCCACAGCCGCCTGCTGCTTGGGCAGATCTTGTGGATTGCTGGCGGTAGCGCGGTCTACCGCATCGGTGTCGGCCTCAGCAGCCAATTCCGTATCGGTGCTGGGCACTACTTGGCGCTCTTGCAGCCAGCCCATCAGTTGGACTTCTGCAATCTGGCGCAAATCAGGCCGGGCGGTCATGGTCACGACCGAAAATGCAACGACCAAGCCCAGCAGGGCGAATCCGTTATGGGTAATCTCAAAAAAGCCCTGGGCAATATCGGCGGCGAAAGTTCGCAGCCCTTGGCCAATCTTGTGTAACGCTGTCATAGCACTTCCTCATCTAGCGAGGGCCTGGGGCGATAAAGTTTGCGTAAGAGCAATTCGCTTGGGGCACCTCGATTGGGTGGGTACGCCATCAAGATCCTGCGGTGCCCTCAAGGCGTTGGCAGCGATTTGACTTAGCCGGGGTTCGGCAGCGGGTTCGGGTTGTCCCTAGGGTTGTAGGGGGACGGCGAATTCTAGGAGGACTATTAATATCGAGTCAAGCATATCAAGTTAGATTGATATTCCTATTTTTGCTGTATTAACGTCCAGCAAATCGATGGACTTGACCACCTTGCGGGTGTGCAATACCGCACATAGACGGCCCTGTTTCAATTTGCTTACAAAATGCTACTGCTACCGAAAAAGCAGCACTTGCACACCATCGACAGGGCACATGCGGAGTGGCGCGATACTGGCATGAGTGCTTGAAACTCCTTTTATTCCAGGGTTTTATTCGTTTATGGATTGATTTGAAATTCTGTTTTGTATACTAAAAACAGGCTCCAAGAAGCCTTGGTAAGCCATGCTGCCGCCGTTGTGTTTTACACAACAGACCCCCAAAAAGCCCGTTTTTAGGCAGCCCACTCTTGTGCGGGCTGCCTGTTTGGGGGGGTGATCAGCCCATGCGCACCGGTACAAAGATGGTGTCGCCCGCGCGCAAGATCAGCAGCGCTATCGATTTGTCCGACTTGGAGACGGCCACCCGTACCTGGTCGATGCTCTTGACGGGCGTGCCATTGATGGCCAGCAACACGTCGCCACTTTCGACCCCAGCATTGGCTGCTGCGCCAGCGGAGGATTCGATCAGCAGGCCGTTGGCAATGCCTGCCGCGCGCAGTTCCTCGGGCTGCAAGGGGCGCAAGGCCAGCCCCAGGCGGCCTTGCGATGCAGCTTCTTTGCTGGTGGCGACCTGTACCGGTTTGTCGTTGGCATTACCCAGCTTGGCCTCGATTTCCAGCGCAGCTCCCTTGCGCCATACGTCCAGTTGGACCTTGTCTCCCGGTACGTTCTGGCTGATGAAGGCGGGCAGGTCGCCCGAAGACACGACAGCATGCCCATCCACCTTGCGGATCACGTCGCCCGGCTGCAAACCGGCTTTGCCTGCAGGGCCGTC
This sequence comes from Comamonadaceae bacterium OS-1, assembly GCA_027923965.1. Taxonomy (NCBI): domain Bacteria; kingdom Pseudomonadati; phylum Pseudomonadota; class Betaproteobacteria; order Burkholderiales; family Comamonadaceae; species Comamonadaceae bacterium OS-1. The sequence goes on along the minus strand of AP026969.1, from coordinate 3,121,080 downwards.
TTTTTCGACACTGGACACTAGCGCACCTTCCGGTTTATCCAGCTTGAACGAGTCGGCAAGGGCCTGGTTGACCTCTTGCACCGACACACCCAGGCGCGCGTGTTCCACCTTGCCATGGGCGACGATCTGGTCTTTGACCTTGCCTGCCAGGTCCATGGGAATGGCAAACGACAGGCCTTGGTAGCCACCGGTGCGGCTGTAGATCTGCGAGTTGATGCCGATTACCTCGCCCCGGCTATTGAATAGAGGTCCACCCGAGTTGCCGGGGTTGACGGCTGCATCGGTCTGGATAAAGGGCACCGCGCTGTCGTCGGGCAAAGAACGGCCTTTGGCGCTGACCACACCGGCGGTGACGGTGTTTTCAAACCCGTAGGGCGAGCCGATGGCCAGCACCCATTCGCCGACTTTCAGGTCGCTGGACTTGCCGATGGTGGCCACGGGCAGGTTTTTGGCATCTATCTTTAATACCGCGATGTCGGTTTTGGGGTCGGCCCCCAGCACCTTGGCGACGAATTCGCGGCGGTCGGTGAGCTTGACGACCACTTCCTTGGCATCCTTCACCACGTGGGCGTTGGTCATCACGATGCCATCGGCGCTCACGATGAAGCCAGAGCCCTGGCTGCGCGCTGGAGCCTCCTTCTGCCCGGGGGCCCCGCCCTGGCCTTGTTGGAAGCGGCGGAAGAACTCAAAGAAGGGGTCGTTGCCAAAAGGATCGTCGCGCTGCGGGCGTTGGGCGGTTTGCGCGTCGTCGGCACCGGCTTTGGCGACGCTGGTTACGCTGATGTTGACGACCGCCGGGCCGTACTGGGTGGTGATCTGCGAGAAATCGGGCAACGCCATGGGGGTGGCGGCCAAGTTGGCGGTGTTGGCGGTGCTGACGAGGGGGGCTGCTGCGCGGGCTTCGCCGACGTTGTGCAGCAAGGAGCCACCCATGCCGCCAATGGCTCCGGCGGCGACCAGGGCGAGAACGAGTTTGGTGTTTTGGAGAGACAGAACCTGCATGAGAGCATCCTTGGGTGGTTGGGTTGCGATGCCCAACTATCAGGATGCTGGCTTAGGCCAGACTTAAAGGCCCAGCTATGCTTTCAATGGCGGAATTCTTTCAGGTCCAGCCGGATGTCGTAGTGGTTGTCGGTACAGGTGATCAGCGCATTGCAACAGGTGGTTTCTCCCGCATGCCCTTCATGGGCCAGGCGGCGCTGGAAACGGCTGCCATCGCCACTCGACAAAAAACCCACGCGTGCGCCGTGGATGCGGATTTCGACCGGCTTCCAGATTTCGGCGTTGTGGCCCCCGGTGTGCAGGTGGGCGACCACCTGGGTACCGGCCGGGCTGATGGGGGTGCCATCGGCCACCAGCTTCAAGGCGGCCTGGTAGCGGGAGCTGTCGGCCGCACCTAGCTGAAACAGGCCCAACGCGGGCCATTTGTAGATAGGCTGGTCGGCGGAATCGGTGTTGTAGAGTTGTGGCGACGCGGCGATCTGGTAGCCGCCATGGCGCTGGTGGGGCCGCACGGTACGCCACAGCATGAAGGCAGCGGCAAAAACAAACAGGGTGGTAAATAGTTCACGCATTAGGGAGCTCCAGTAGAGCCACGTTTGTAGTCGCATACGCTACCTGCCAGTGTGAATTGCTTCACGCTTTATGCACCATATTATGGACATATCGTATCCATCTGTTTCACGGGGCAGCACGCTGTGTTTGCGATACTCGGGAGATGCAGCTACAAGACATTCTTTATTCGCAGGGCTTTGGTACGCGCCGTGTGTGCGCCGGTCTGGTCCAACAAGGCCTGGTTGAGGTTTATCCAGAAAATGCGGCGCTTGTGCCCGTTCCGTGTACAGAGTCAGCTATGGATTTTGAAGCGGAAGGACTGCGCTTTCGGGTACAGGGCGTGGACTGGCCCTACCACCGCCAGGCCTATGTGCTGCTGAACAAGCCGGCGGGCACCGAGTGCTCGCAAAAGCCGTCCACCTATCCCAGCATCTACACGCTGCTGCCATCGCCTTTGCGGCTGCGGCCCCAAAAGGGCGCACTGCAAGGCGTGCAGGCCGTGGGTCGGCTGGACCAGGACACCACCGGCTTGCTGCTGCTCAGTGACGATGGACAGTTCATCCACCGCATGACCTCGCCCAAAAAGCATGTGCCCAAGGTGTACGAGGTCACCACCAAGCACCCGCTGGACGACCAGCAGGTGGCCAAGCTGCTGGCCGGAGTGGTGCTGGACGATGACCCCAAGCCGGTACGCGCCGCCGCGTGCGAAGCCGTCAGCAGCCACCATCTGCGCCTGACGCTGACCGAGGGCAAATACCACCAGGTCAAACGCATGTTGGCTGCCGTGAGTAACCGGGTGGAGGGCCTGCACCGTTCGCAAATGGGGAGTTTTGCGTTGCCCGCCGACCTGCTGCCCGGGCAATGGCGCTGGCTCAGCGCGGACGATCTGGCGCAGTTGTCTTCTTTGCAGGCCTAGCCCGGCGGCTACACTCCTGGGTTGTCTGTTACGAGTGGTGCTTTGTGAAGTTGTTTGTCCGACGTTTTGCCTTTTTGGTCTCTGTTCTTGCGGTTGCCGTAGCCGCCCAGGCCCAGTCCACCCCGGTGGCTTCCCCGATTTTTGTCCTCAACTCGCTGGACGCGAGCGTCAGCGTGATCGACCCGGGCAGTTGGAGCGAAACCAAGCGCATCCCCACCGGCAAAGAGCCGCACCACATGTACCTCACCCCCGATGAGAAGTCGCTGCTGATTGCCAATGCGCTGTCCGACACGCTGACCTTCATCGACCCCAAGACGGCCGAGATCCAGCGCGTGGTCAGTGGCGTGCTCGACCCCTACCAGCTGCGCTTTTCGCCGAATATGAAGTGGTTTGTGACGGCGGCCAACCGCCTCAACCACATCGACATTTACCGCTGGGACGGCAAAGACATTGTGTTGGCCAAGCGCGTGGCCACGGGCAAGACACCCAGCCATCTGTGGATCGACAGCAAAAGCACCACCATTTACTCCACCATGCAAGACAGTGACGAGCTGATTGCGGTGGACCTGGCGACGCAAACCGTCAAATGGCGCACGCCTACCGGGGCCATGCCCGCCGATGTATACGGCACGGCCGATGACAAATCCCTGCTGGTCGGCTTGACGGGCGGGGAGGGCGTGGAGGTGTACGACGTGTCTGGCAAGACCCCTGTGCGCACCAAGGTCATTGCCACCGGCAAGGGCTCGCACGCGTTCCGCGCAGCAGGCGACAAACGCCATGTGTTCGTTAGCAACCGGGTGGCCAACACCATCAACAAGATCGACCTGCAAACCCTGGAGTCGGTGGCCACCTACCCGGCACCCGGTGGGCCGGACTGCATGGACGTGTCGGCCGACGGCAAGCTGCTGATGGTCACCTCGCGCTGGGCCCGCAAGCTGACGGTGATCGACTTGGAGTCGAAGCAAGTGGTGCGTCAAATCAATGTTGGAAGGTCTCCCCATGGTGTATGGACGCTGGACCACGCAGCACGTTAAATGTGCAGTTGCTACGGTATTGATAGCTGCTTGCGCTGATTCCATAAGCGCTAGCAGCCAAAAACCTTGTGATAAACCACTCTACCTGACGTTTGACACCGGCCATATGGGCATCGCCCCGCTGGTAGCCGAGGTGCTGAACCGCCAGCAAGTCCAGGTGACTTTCTTTGGCGCCCAGGAGCGCACGCAAGAGGGCGACGGCAGCCTGGGCGAGCACTGGGCACCGTGGTGGAAGGCCCGCGCCGCCGAGGGCCATGCCTTCGCCTCGCACACCTTTGACCACGTGTACTGGAAGGCGGACGTGCCAGGCACGCCGGTGCAATTCCGCGTCAAACCCTCGGCCGGGCCGGACGTTGACCGCGAATTCACCTGGACCGCCGCCCAGTACTGCGAAGAAATCCGCCGTGCCAGCCAGCGCATGCAGGCCATGACCGGCCAGGCCCCGCTGCCGCTGTTCCGCGCACCGGGGGGCAAGACCTCGCCCGCGTTGCTGGCGGCGGCCCAGTCCTGCGGCTACGCGCACGTGGGCTGGGCGCCAGCCGGGTTTCTGGGCGATGAGTTGGGCAGCGAGCGCGTCAGCAACCCGGCGCTGCTGGCCCAGGCCCTGCGCGGTATCCGCAGCGGCGACATTTTGCTGGCCCACCTGGGCATCTGGTCGCGCAAGGATCCTTGGGCCCCGGCGGTGCTGGAGCCGCTGATTGCCGGCCTGAAAGAGCGAGGCTTTTGCTTCCGCACCCTGCGAGATCACCCCAGTTACGCGGCGTGGATTAGCGCCCATCGTCAGTAGTGGCTGTATGGATTTTTTGACCAACCTGTTTTCCGACGCGCAGCAGTGGCTGTTTGAGGCTTTCGTCCAGCCCATCGTATTTGGCCTGGGTTTTGGCGGCTGGGTGGAACAAGCATTTGCCGCCACGGGCTGGCTGCTGGTGGGCCTGCTGCAACTGGTGGTGCTGGTGGCGGTGCTCGGGCCCTTGCAGCGCTGGCGGCCCGTGGAGCCGATGCGCGACCGGGCAGTGGTGCGTATTGACATCATTTACACGCTGTTGCACCGGCTGGGCGTGTTCCGGTTGCTGCTGTTTTTTACCCTCGACCCGCTGATGGACGATCTGTTCGGCGATATGCGGGTGGCGGGCATGGCGACTTTCCACCTGGATGCCCTGTGGCCTGGCGTGACCGACCTGCCGGTGTTCAGTTTTGCGCTGTACCTGGTGGCTTTTGACTTGCTGGGCTATTGGGTGCACCGCGCCCAGCACCAGTTTGCATGGTGGTGGAGCCTGCATGCACTGCACCATTCGCAGCGCCAGATGACGCTATGGAGCGACAACCGCAACCACCTGCTCGACAGCGTGATCGGCGACCTCATCTTCGCCGTGGCGGCCCAGTTGGTGGGCGTGGCCCCGGGCCAGTTCATCGCCATCGTGGCCTTTACCCAGCTCAGCGAAAGCCTGCAGCATGCCAACGTGCGGCTCTGGTTTGGCCGGGTGGGCGAACGCCTGTGGGTCAGCCCGCGCTTCCACCGGCGGCACCACAGCATTGGTATCGGCCACGAGTCCGCGGGCAAAAATACCCTGGGTGGCCACAACTTCGGGGTCTTGCTGCCCTGGTGGGACATGCTGTTTGGCACCGCCAATTTCGAGCTAAGGTTTGATCCCACGGGCATCCGGGACCAACTGGCGGACGAGGGCGGGCGCGACTATGGACGGGGTTTCTGGCAGCAGCAGTGGCTGGGCCTGCGGCGGCTGTGGACCGTTTTGCGTTAACGTGATCCGGGTATCCTTATCGCCATGAAACTGCTTTTGGATTCCTTTTGGCGTGCTGCGGCCTACTGCATGCACCACCGCGTGATTGCGCTGTCGTTCCTGCCCTTGCTGCTCATGGTCGCCCTGTCCCTGGGTGTGGGCTACTTTTACTGGGAGCCCGCGCTGGATACGGTACGCGGCATGCTGGACGCGTCCGAATGGGTAGGCCGCATGTGGACCTGGCTGGAGAGCGCGGGCGTGGGCCAGCTCAAGGTGGCGTTGGCACCCTTGCTGGTGATCTTTGCCGTCACGCCGTTCATCGTGGTGCTGTCCCTGCTGGCGGTGGCCCTGATGATGACTCCGGCGCTGGTGGCCCTGGTGGCCGAGCGCCGCTTTCCCCACTTGGAAAAGAAAAAGGGCGGCACTTTTATCGGCGGACTGTTCTGGTCGCTGGGCTCCATTTTGCTGGCGCTGGTGGCGCTGTTGGTGTCCATCCCCCTGTGGCTGGTGCCGCCGCTGATCCTGGTGCTGCCGCCGCTGATCTGGGGCTGGTTGACCTACCGTGTCATGTCCTACGACGCGCTGGCCCTGCACGCCAGCAAGGAAGAGCGCCGTGAAATCTACCGCCGCCACCGCATCACCCTCATGGGCATCGGCGTGCTGACAGGCTACCTGGGGGCTGCGCCCAGCCTGGTGTGGGCCTCGGGGGCCTTGTTTGCCGCGGCCTTTGTGGTGCTGGTGCCGCTGGCTATCTGGATCTACACCCTGGTATTTGCCTTCTCGTCGCTGTGGTTTGCCCACTACGTGCTGGCCGCGCTGGAGGCCTTGCGGGCCGAGACGGCAACGCCTGCTCCCCCGGTGGCCACTCCGCTGGAAATTCTGGAACCTGTTCAAACCAAACCCACTTATGACGCTGGAACCTCCTATCTTCCGCCCCCTTGAATCTGCGCCCACCTTTGGGCTGGTGATCGTCGGCGATGAAATTCTGTCGGGCAAGCGGGCAGACAAACACCTGCCCAAGGTCATCGAGCTGCTGGCTGCGCGTGGCTTGCAGCTTGGCTACGCCGACTACGTGGGCGATGACCCGGCGCGCATCACCAGCACCTTGCAGCGGGCGTTTGCTTCGGGCGACGTGGTGTTTTCCACCGGTGGCATCGGTGCCACGCCCGACGACCACACCCGCCAATGCGCCGCCAAGGCTCTGGGCCTGCCGCTGGCCTTGCACCCGCAGGCCGAGGCCCTGATCCGCGAACGCATGCAGGACACCGCCCGCGAGCAGGGCTTGCCCTACGAGCCCGCGCATCCTGACAACATCCACCGCCTGAACATGGGCGTGTTCCCGCAGGGCGCGCAGATCATTCCCAACCCGTACAACAAAATCCCTGGCTTCAGCATGGGCCGCGTGCACTTTGTGCCCGGCTTTCCGGTCATGGCCTGGCCCATGGTGGCCTGGGTGCTGGACCAGTACTACAGCCCGTGGTTCCAGCACGCGGCCTGGATCGAGAAATCGGTGATCGTGTTCGGCAGCATGGAGGCCACACTCACGCCGCTGATGGAAGCGCTGGAGCGCCAGTTTGACGGTGTCAAGGTATTCAGTTTGCCCAGCGTAGACCATCCCGAATATGGCCGCCATATCGAGCTGGGAGTGAAAGGCACGCCCGGGCAGGTGGCACACGCCTATCCGGCGCTGCTAGCGGGCTTGCACAATTTCGATGCCAAGTTAGGCCCTGAACTGGTGCGCAGTTAGATGCACTTTTTTGGTGCGCTTTGGGAATGCTCTTAATTGGTGCGATGCGGGGCTATACGGGGCTTTGCACGCGGCTTTCTGGCGCAAAATGCGGTGGCGTAAAGTGGCGCGCGTGCGTGTGGTTACAAATTGTGCGTCCGCCGCGCGATGGCACAAAAACTGCATTGCCTGATGTGCTAAAAATCTGTAGTCCCTCTTAAACCCCAACCCCTACCAGGAGATTCTTGATGGCAAAGACCGTCGCTGACGTGATGAAGATGGTGAAAGAGAACGAAGTCAAGTTTGTTGACTTCCGCTTCACCGATACCCGTGGCAAAGAGCACCACGTGACCGTGCCGGTATCCCATTTCGACGAAGACAAGTTCATTTCGGGCCACGCGTTCGACGGTTCTTCCATCGCCGGCTGGAAGGGTATTGAGGCTTCGGACATGCAGCTCATGCCCGACCCCAACACCGCCAACATCGACCCGTTCTTTGAAGAAACGACGATGATCCTGACCTGCGACGTGATCGATCCCGCCGACGGCAAGCCGTATGAGCGCGATCCCCGTTCGCTGGCCAAGCGCGCCGAAGCCTACATGAAGGCCTCGGGCCTGGGCGACACCGCCTACTTCGGACCAGAACCAGAATTCTTCGTCTTCGACAGCGTGCGTTGGGCCAACGACATGTCCGGCTGCTTCTTCAAGATCGACTCCGAAGAAGCCTCCTGGAACACCGGCAAGGAATACGAACACGGCAACTCCGGCCACCGTCCTTCCGTCAAGGGCGGCTACTTCCCCGTGCCACCCGTGGACAGCTTCCAGGATATGCGCTCCGAGATGTGCCTGGTGCTCGAATCCCTGGGTATCCCGGTCGAAGTGCACCACCACGAAGTGGCCAACGCTGGCCAGATGGAACTGGGCACCAAGTTCAGCACGCTGATCGAGCGCGCCGACTGGGTCCAGCTGCAAAAGTACGTCATCCAGAACGTTGCGCACTCCTACGGCAAAACCGCCACCTTCATGCCCAAGCCCATCGTGGGCGACAACGGCTCCGGCATGCACGTGCACCAGTCGGTCTGGAAAGACGGCAAGAACCTGTTTGCTGGCGACAGCTATGCCGGTTTGAGCGAATACGCTCTGTACTACATCGGCGGCATCATCAAGCACGCCCGAGCCCTGAATGCCATCACTAACCCCGGCACCAACAGCTACAAGCGCCTGGTACCTGGCTACGAAGCCCCGGTGAAGCTGGCGTACTCGGCCAAGAACCGCTCGGCCTCGATCCGTATTCCTTTCGTGGCCAACCCCAAGGGCCGCCGCGTGGAAGCACGTTTCCCCGATCCTCTGATGAACCCTTACCTCGGCTTCGCAGCCCTGTTGATGGCCGGTCTGGACGGCGTGGAAAACAAGATCCATCCTGGCGAAGCCGCCACCAAGGATCTGTACCATCTGCCTCCCGAGGAAGACAAGCTGATCCCCACCGTCTGCCACAGCCTGGACCAAGCACTCGAATGCCTGGACAAAGACCGTGCGTTCCTCACCAAGGGTGGCGTGTTCACCGATGCGTACATTGATGCATACATCGAGCTGAAAATGACCGAAGTCACCCGCATGCGCATGGCGGCCCACCCGGTTGAGTTCGACATGTACTACTCGCTCTAAAAGCGACGGCCTTTGGAGGCGCAACTTATTGCGACACCCAGGCTCTCAAAAGGACGGCGCAAGCCGTCCTTTTTTCGTTACGGCTTATAGACCGCTGATAAACAGAGTACCGTTGCGCACTTCTACCTAGTTCTGGCCCGACAGGGCTTCACTCTTTACGCATGAAACACTTTTTTGGTCTGATTTTGGTATGTGCATCGGCCTCTGTTTGGGCGCAGGACACGGCTGTCTACCGCTGCGGCAACGAATACACCAATGCCGTCCGGGACGCCAAAGATGCCAAGGCCCGGGGCTGCAAACTGGTGGAGGGCGGCAACGTCACCATCATCCACAGCAATCCACCGGGTACTGCGTCTGCGCCGGTACGCGCCCCCGCGCCCAGCGGCCCGCGCAACGACGGTGCCGAGCAGCGCGCCCGTGATTCTGATGCCCGCATGATCCTGGAGTCCGAGCTGAAAAGAGCCGAAACCCGCCAGTCCGAACTGCTCAAGGAATACAACGGCGGTGAGCCCGACAAACAAGGCGGCGAGGCCCGCAACTACCAAAAATACCTGGACCGTGTGGCCGAACTGAAAGCCAGCATCGCCCGCAACGATGCCGACATCGCGGGCCTGCGGCGAGAGTTGTCGCGCCTGCCCCCACCCCGTAACCTTCCCTGAGACGCCTTGGTTTGACACTCCCCACCCACCCTTACATCGCGCGCTTTCACGCGTTTGATCTGCTGGCCACCCTGGTGGCAGTGCTGGCCAGCGATGGCGCGGTGCTGTTTGCCAATGCCGCCCTGGAAGACGCGCTGGGTACCTCGCGCCGCACCATCGAAGGCTCGCACTTCCCCGACTGCTTCACCGAGCCGCACATCCTGCAAAACGCCCTGGAAGGCGCCGGCAGCAACGAATTTGCCGCGCTGCGGTACGACGCCTGGCTCAAGCGCCTGAACCACGAGCCGGTACCGGTGCACGTGATCCTGGCGCAGACCGAGCGCCCCGGCGAGATCATCATCGAGCTGCTGCCGCAGGAGCAGCAGGCCAAGCAAGACCGTGAAGAGCGCCTGATTGACCAGGCCCAGGCCAACAAGGAACTGATCCGCAATCTGGCCCACGAGATCAAGAACCCGCTGGGCGGCATCCGTGGCGCGGCACAACTGCTGGAGATGGAGATCGAGTCGCGCGAGCTCATCGAGTACACCCAGGTCATCATCCACGAGGCCGACCGCCTGCAAAGCCTGGTAGACCGCCTGCTGGCCCCGCACCGCCGCCCGCACGTGGTGGGCGACGTGAACATCCACGAAATCTGCGAGCGCGTGCGCTCCCTGATCCTGGCCGAGTTTCCGCGCGGGCTGCGCATCGAGCGCGAATACGACGTGTCCATCCCGGAGTTCCGCGGCGACCGCGAACAGCTCATCCAGGCAGTGCTCAACGTGGCCCATAACGCCACCCAGGCCCTGGCCGAGCGCATCGCCGAGGGCGATGCCGAGATCACTTTCCGCAGCCGGATTGCGCGCCAGGTGACCTTTGGAAAACAACGTTACCGATTGGCACTGGAATTGCATGTCATCGACAACGGCCCGGGGGTTCCCGAGTCGATCAAGGACCGTATTTTTTACCCGCTGGTGTCGGGCAGGGAAGGCGGGTCCGGGCTGGGGCTGACGTTGGCGCAAACCTTTGTTCAGCAACACCATGGCTTGATCGAATGCGACAGTGTTCCGGGCCGCACGGATTTCAAATTACTCATACCCCTGCCTTGACTACAACCAAGGCATTCTGACCCGAGGTGACCCCCACTATGAAGCCGATCTGGATAGTAGACGACGACCAATCCATCCGCTTTGTTCTGGAGAAAGCGCTACTGCGCGAAGACCTGCCGACCCGCAGCTTTACCAATCCGCGTGACGTGCTGGCCGCGCTGGAGTCCGCCACCGACGAAGATGGCCCGCAAATCCTGGTCAGCGACATCCGCATGCCCGGCGGCTCGGGCCTGGACCTGCTGGAGAAGGTCAAGCTCATGCACCCCGGCCTGCCGGTGATCATCATGACCGCCTTCTCCGACCTGGACAGCGCCGTATCGGCCTTCCAGGGCGGCGCGTTCGAATATCTGCCCAAGCCGTTTGACCTGCCCAAGGCGGTGGAGCTGATCCGCCGCGCGGTGGAAGAAAGCCAGCGCGAAGAAGTGGCCGAAGAGCGCATGGCCGCCGCCCCCGAAATGCTGGGCCAGGCCCCGGCGATGCAGGACGTGTTCCGCGCCATTGGCCGCCTCAGCCAGAGCAATGTGACGGTGATGATCACCGGCGAATCCGGCTCCGGCAAAGAGCTGGTAGCCCGTGCACTGCACAAGCACTCACCGCGCGCCAATGGGCCGTTTGTAGCTATCAATACCGCAGCAATCCCGAAAGACCTGCTGGAGAGCGAGCTGTTTGGACACGAGCGCGGTGCCTTTACCGGCGCGCAAACCATGCGCCGGGGCCGCTTTGAGCAGGCCGATGGCGGTACGTTGTTTCTGGACGAAATCGGCGACATGCCGTTCGATCTGCAAACTAGGCTGCTGCGGGTGCTCAGCGACGGGCATTTCTACCGCGTCGGCGGCCACAACGCCGTCAAAGCCCAGGTGCGCGTGATCGCCGCCACCCACCAGGATCTGGAGCAGCGGGTGCGCGACGGCGTGTTTCGCGAAGATTTGTTCCACCGCCTGAACGTCATCCGCCTGCGCCTGCCCGCACTGCGTGAGCGGGTCGAAGACGTGCCCATGCTGACCCGGCACTTTTTGCAGCAAAGCGCCAAGCAGCTCGGCGTGGAGCCCAAACGCATATCCGATGCGGCGCTGGCGCAGATTGCGCTGTTCCCGTTCCCCGGCAACGTGCGCCAGCTGGAAAACCTGTGCCACTGGCTCACCGTGATGGCCCCGGCCCAGACCATCGAGCCCAAAGACCTGCCGCCCGATGTGCTGGGCGTCACCGTGCCGCCATCCAGCCTGGGGCACACCATGGCAACCCGCCTCGTCGGTGTGCCGTTGGTGCCGGCGGAGAGCGGCCCCGACGTGGATGCCGACACCGTCTTCCGGCCCAGTGCCGAGGCGTTGCGGCCCCCCGATGCCCACGCCCATGCGCCCACGGCGCAGACCGGCTGGGAGCTGGGCCTGGAGGCTGAGGCGTTGGAGCTGCTGGCGAACGACCGGCATGACGTATGGGACGTGCTGTCGCGCCGTTTCGAGTCCAAGTTGATACTTACCGCCCTGCACAACACCCGGGGCCGCCGCATCGAGGCCGCGCAAAAGCTCGGCATTGGCCGCAACACCATCACCCGCAAGATCCAGGAGCTGGGTCTGGAATAGGCGCCCGCTCCTGTCTGGGGGCGCCATGGTGATTTAAGTGTTTTTGGCCACCCGTGCTTACAGGGTGGGCTTGAGCAGCTATTCAATGTATAGCTTGGCTGCCTTGTGCCGTGGCCAGGCAATGAGCCCCGCCTAACAGGCGGGGTTCCACAATATCGATGAAGAATTTGGGGTACCGCCGGATTGTGCTGCGCCAGGATCCCTGGTTAAAAACCGGTGTCTGTGCCCTTGCTTCTTGAGGGGATAGCTATCTTTCTGGTAGTGCCCGTACCAGTTTGCGCGCCCGCCAGTTTCCTTTGGTACAAACTAAAGCATACTAAAGTAGGTCCAATTTGTAACAATGTGCCTATTGGTGGCGTGCCTGTGCGCGTCTTTGGGGGTGGCTGCTGCGTTGTCCTGGTTCCGCGCGGACAGCTCTGCGTGTGCTTTCGGTAGGAGACCGTTTTCATGGTTGTTTATCTTGCCCAGGACGTGGCTTGGATGTTGGTGTTGGGTGTGGTGCAGTGCCTACACGTGCGTCTGTGGCACGACCAGCGCCGGGCGGGCCAGGTGGCGACAGGGCTGCTGTTTGGCGTGGTGTGCGTGCTGGGCATGGCCGACCCCTACGTGCCGCTGCCTGGCATTACCGTGGATGGCGGCTCGGTGGTGATGGGCATTCTGGGGCTGTTCGGCGGTTTGCTGTCCGCCAGCGTGGCGATGGTGGTGGTGGCTGGCTACCACCTGTGGCGCGGTTCGCCCCATGTGGCGATGGTGTTTGCGGCCTTGCTTGTCAGCGTAGGCTTGGGGCTGCTGTACCGCCGCGCCGTGGTCCGCCGCCGGGCGAGCGTGGATGTGCCTTCGCTGATGGTGTTTGGCCTGGTGCTGCAGTTGTGCCAGATTGGATTCTTGGCCTTGTCGCCGTTGGAGCCGCGGGCTATCGCGTCCATCGCCACCGCGCTGATTCTGGTGTTCACCCCGGCCACCCTGTTGCTGGCTTTGGTGCTGCAGGAGGGGCAGCGCCGTGATGCGCTGGATGTGGCGCTGCGCGAGTCCGAGACGCGCTTTCGCACTCTGATCAAGGACATTCCTGGGGTTTCGGTGCAGGCCTACGCACCCGACGGCACCACCCGTTACTGGAACAAAGCTTCCGAGCGCCTGTATGGCTTTACGGCCGAGGAAGCCATTGGCCGCAATTTGCGTGACCTGATCATTCCGCCGCCCATGCGCGAGGGCGTGCGCCAGGCCATGGAGCACATGTTTGCCACCCGCGAGGCGATTCCTGCAGGCGAGTTGGTGCTGCAGCACAAGGACGGCAGCGGCGTGCCGGTGTTCTCCAGCCATGCGTTTGTGCAGGCGCCGGGGCGCCCGGCGGAAATGTTCTGCGTGGACATTGATCTGTCGGTCCGTTACCGCGTCGAGGCCGAACTGGCCATTGCTGCCACTGCTTTTGAGGCCCAGGAAGGGGTGCTGGTCACCGACCCCGAGCAGCGCATTCTGCGCGTCAACAAGGCCTTCACCCAGAGCCTGGGCTACAGCGATGCCGAAGCCCTGGGCAAGACGCTGGCGCTGCTCAAGTCCGACCGCGACACCGATGTGTATTTCATCGGCATCCAGCAGGCGCTGCGGCGCACGGGCAAATGGGCCGGCGAAATCTGGAGTCGGCGCAAAAACGGCGAGGTGTTTCCGCAGTGGGTCAACATCAATGCGGTGTACGACGCGGCGGGCGAGGTCAGCTACTTTGTGGCCACGCTGTCCGACATCACCCTGCGCAAGGCCGCCGAGGACCAGATCCGCCAGTTGGCGTTTTTCGACCCCCTGACCGAGCTGCCCAACCGCCGCCTGCTGATGGACCGGCTGCAGCGCGCGCTGACCTCGAGCGAGCGCAACAAACGCACGGGGGCGCTGCTGTTCATTGATCTGGATAACTTCAAAACCCTCAACGACACCCGGGGCCACGACAAGGGTGACCTGCTGCTGCGCCAGGCGGCCCAGCGCCTGTCGGCCTGCATCCGCGACTGCGACACCGTGGCCCGTCTGGGCGGCGACGAGTTTCTGGTGGTGCTGGAAAACCTGGATAGCTCGGCCGCGGCGGCCGCAGCCGATGTACGTGCCGTGGGCGAGAAAATCGTGACCGCGTTGAACCAGCCTTACCAACTTGGTGACTTTGATTTCAACAGCACGGCCAGCGTGGGGGTGGCGCTATACAGCGGCCTGAGCCTGTCGATGGACGAGCTGCTCAAGCAGGCCGACCTTGCCATGTACCAGGCCAAAGCGGCCGGGCGCAACGGTTTGCGGTTTTTCGATCCTGCCATGCAGGCGGTGGTCAACGCCCGCGCCGCTCTGGAGTCTGATCTGCGCCTGGCCATCAGCCAGCGGCAATTTGATCTGTACTACCAGCCCCAGTTGGACGGGCAGGGGCGCATTACCGGGGCCGAGGCCCTGCTGCGCTGGCCACACCCGGTGCGTGGGATGGTGTCCCCGGCCAGCTTCATCCCGCTGGCCGAGGACACCGGCCACATCTTGCCGCTGGGCCACTGGGTGCTGGAGACGGCTTGCAAGCAATTGGTGCAGTGGGCCCAGCAGCCGCAGCTGGCCGAGTTGGTGCTGGCGGTCAACGTCAGCGCCCGGCAGTTTCGCGAACCCCATTTTGTCGACGGCGTGCTAGCCCTGTTGAGCGCCACCGGGGCCAACCCGAAGCGTCTCAAGCTGGAGCTCACCGAGAGCATGCTGATCGACAACCTGGAAGAGATGGTGGGCAAGATGGCCGCCTTGCGGGCCGAAGGCATCGGCTTGTCGCTGGACGACTTTGGTACCGGCTATTCGTCGCTGTCCTACCTCAAGCGCTTGCCACTGGACCAGCTCAAGATCGACCAGTCTTTTGTGCGCGACGTGCTTACCGACCCCAGCGATGCCGCCATCGCCCGCACCGTGGTGGCCCTGGCGCAGAACCTGGGCTTGGGCGTGATGGCCGAGGGCGTGGAGACCCTGGCACAAAAGGAGTTTCTGGCCCAGTGCGGCTGCCATGCCTACCAGGGCTTCCTGTTCAGCCGTGCCTTGCCCGCAGCACAGTTTGTGGAGTTTGTGCAGCGCTCCGAGGCGACGGCTTAGCACGCGATGTGGAGTGCGCTGCGTCTGTTTGCCCGCGCGGCTTGCATCGGCACAGAAAATTTAGATCTTTTAGGCTGTTTGCGCTTATTGAATAAGCGTGAGAAGCTATAAAAATTATAGTAAATCGAGTGTAACGACCACGGGTGCATGGTCGCTGGGGCGCTCGTTCTTGCGGGGCACGGTGTCGATGGTGCAGGCGGTGACCCACGGTTTGAGTGCCGGGCTGACCAGGATGTGGTCGATGCGCATGCCCCGGTTGCGCCTGAAGCCAAAGTCGCGGTAATCCCACCATGAATAGCATTTGGCCGGCTGGGGGAACAGGCGGTGGGTGTCGGTCAGGCCCAGACCCACCAGGGCCTGCAGGTGGTAGCGTTCTTCGTCGGTGCAGTGGATGGTGTCCTTCAGGCCTATCGGGTCCCATACGTCGGCATCATCGAAGGTGATGTTGTAGTCGCCCATCAACACCAATTGCGGGTGCACCAGCAGTTCGGCCTTGACCCAGTCGCGCAGCGCTTTGAGCCAGTGCATTTTGTAGTCAAATTTTTCGCTTCCCGGCTCCTGGCCGTTGGGGAAATAGGCCCCAATCACGCGTACGCCCTGGACCGTGCCGGTGATCACGCGGGCCAGGTCATCGCTGAAGCCGGGAATGTTTTTCACCACGTCGGTGGCCGCCGTTTTGCTCAGCAGGGCCACGCCGTTGTAGGTCTTCTGGCCAAACCACTGCGCCTGGTACCCCGCCTCGGCAAAGGCTGCGTGCGGAAACTTGTCGTCGGTCATCTTGGTTTCTTGCAGCGCCAGCACATCGACCGGGTTGGCCGCCAGCCAGTCCACAACCTGGGGCAGGCGTACGGTGAGGGAGTTGACGTTCCAGGTGGCAAATTGCATGGTGTGGTTCGGTTCGGTGTGTAATAAGGCGGCTCTGGACCCATGGCCCGGTGGCCGGAACGTGCGATTTTGCACGTTGTTGCACCGCTGGCGTATACACCCTGTCATCCACAAAGGCTTGCGCGGCGTTGTGCGCAGGTCCACCTCTGTACCTCTATTCCTACTGCCCTATGAAACCCATTCCCTTTATTCTTGCGGCCCTTGTGGCCACTGCCGCTTTCACGTCTGCCCAGGCACAGGTGTCGGTCAACATTACCTTGCCAGGCCTGGTGCAAATAGCACCGCCTGCGCCGCGCCTGGAGCGCGTGCCCAGCCCGCAAGTGGGCCAGGTTTGGGTACCGGGTAGCTGGCAATGGAACGGACGCGACTACGCGTGGCATGGTGGCTATTGGCAAGCAGCACGCCCCGACCACAGTTTCACCCCGGGCCGCTGGATCCGTGCCGACGGTGGCTGGCGCTGGGTGGACGGCAGCTGGCGCCAGGCCGAGCGCCGCGAGGAGCGCCACGACGACCGCCATGACCGGGACGATGACCACCGCGGCAACGGCCACTGCCCTCCCGGCCAGGCCAAAAAGGGCCGCTGCTGATTCCCCAGGCGCACAAAAGCCCCGACCATCTTTGCAGGTGGTCGGGGCTTTTTTTATGAAACCAGGGTCAGGCTATTTGAACCAGGCGTCGTCGTTGGCTTTCTTTTCCCAGGCAGACAGCTGCTTTTCGGCTTCGTCTTTGGCAATGCCATAGCGTTCCTGGATCTTGCCAGCGAGCTGGTCGCGCTTGCCGGCCACCACGTCGAGGTCGTCGTCGGTCAGCTTGCCCCATTGCTCTTTGGCTTTGCCGGTAGCCTGTTTCCAGTTACCTTGGATAGTGTCCCAGTTCATGGCAATCTCCTTGCAGTTACAGATAAAAATTAAGGACGGATCGCAATCGCGTTCTTCACAGCCTTCACGCCCTTGACATTGCGGGCAATGCTTTCAGCCGTGGCTTTTTCGTTCAGGCTCTTGGCAAAGCCAGACAGCATCACCGTGCCGTTCAGGGTTTCCACGCTGATGGCTGATGCGTCTACTTCCTTGTTGTCGACAAAGCGGGCTTTGACGCTGGTGGTCACTGCGGAGTCGTCCACGTAAGCGCCCACAGTCTCTTGGCCACGTGTCACGGCACAGCCGGCGGTGGTCAACAGCACGATGGCGGTGATGGAAGCGGCGAGGGTGGTGCGGATGTTCAGTTTCATTTTGGATCTCCAGTAAATTAAGAAAGTTGGTTTGGCATGGTGAATGGCCCCACCAGCCAGGGCAAAAAAACTAGACGGCCAGCCAGTCCTTGAGCTCTTCGGCATGCTCTTGCTCGTCGCTCAAAATATCTTCGAGCAAGCGGCGGGTCGTGGAATCCTTGTCGCCAATCATGGCAATCATCTGGCTGTAGGCCTCAATGGCTACACGCTCAGCCACCAGGTTGGCCTTGATCATCTCTTTTAGATCTTTCGAGTCGTCGTAGGCCGCATGGCTGCGCTTGGTCAAAGAATCGGGCGAAAAGTCGGGCTCACCGCCCAACTGCACAATACGTTGGGCCAGCCGGTCGGCGTGGCCGGTTTCTTCGTTCGCATGCACCATAAATTCAGCGGCAATCGCAGAAGAGGCCAGACCCTCCGCGGTGAAGTGGTGGCGCTTGTAGCGCAGCACGCACACCAGTTCGGTGGCCAAAGAATCGTTCAACAGCTGAATGATGTCTTCGCGCCAGGGGCCGTAGCTGGGGTTGACGGCACCTTGGTCCAGGCTGCGGCGGGCCGCACCCAGGGCCGCTTCGTTCAACACCATGCGATCGCCGCTGTTGGTCGGCAGTTGCGTGACATTCGTGGGTTCATTCTTAGCAGCCATCGTGGTTCCTTGGTTGGTCGAAGGGGTTTGGGTATTACCCAACCGATGACTGAACTTTAGAACCGAGGCCTGCTGTGCCCTATCGGCCTTTGCCGCTAGGGCGTGTAGGAGGATGCCGCATGGGCGTGTCGGCTAGCTTGTAGCCTTGTCTCTCAAATGCGACAACAGCTGCAACTGTTCCTTCTGGATTTCCAACAGCTCGGCCCACTGGCCCTGGCGCAGCAAGTCGATCTTTTCATGCAGCAGCATGATCTCCAGCTCGGCCTTGAGATTGACCTCGTAGTCGTGCTCGGCGTGCAGCCTGTCCTTCTGGGCCTGGCGGTTTTGCGACATCAGGATGATGGGGGCCTGCACGGCGGCCAGCATCGACAAAAACAGGTTCAGCAGGATGAACGGGTAGGGGTCGAACACCGCGTTCCAGCGCGCCAGCAGCAGCACGTTCAGCACCACCCACACCACCAGCACCGCCCCAAACAGCAGGATGAAGGTCCACGACCCGCCAAAGCTGGCCACCGCATCGGCGGCGCGCGCACCGAAGGAGGTGTCGTCCTCCAGATCCGTGGCGGTATTGCGGGCAATGTGCTTACGCCCGGCGATGTGGCTGGCGACTTTTTGGGTTTGGGCATCCATGGCTTCATAGGCCAGGCCGAGCAGTTTCTCGGTGCTGATGTCAGGTGTGGTCATGGGAGAGCGGTTCAGATCGGGATCACAAAGCAGGTCTGCGCAGGCAGGCCTGCCCAGGGCAGTGCCTCACCCACGCGCAGCAACTGGGCGTTGCATTGTGCGTTGGCCGCCAGTACCGCGTCCGGTGCGCTGCGGGTAAGGATGAAACGCATGCTGCGCTCACCCCGGCGCAGCGTCAGCTCGGCCTGCGGCCAGTGCGAGGGCAGGCTGGGGGTAAAGCGCAGCGTGTCTGCGCCCTGTTCCAGGCCAAAGATGGAGGCAACGGCGGCGCGGTGCATCCACGCCGCCGAGCCGGTGTACCAACTCCAGCCACCCCGCCCCACGTAGGGCGGCTGGGTGTACACGTCACCCGCCATCACATAGGGTTCGATGCCATAGGCCGCGTTGTGCGCCGGGTTGCTGGCCCGGTGGGCCGGGTTCAGGTAGGTGAAGTAGCGGTAGGCGGTGTCGCGCTCGGCCACGCTACTGTCGGGCTGGCCCTGTACAAAGGCCGCCTGCGCCATCATTGCCCAGACCCCCGCATGCGAATACTGGCCACCGTTTTCCCGCACGCCCGGCGGGTAGGCCTGGATGTAGCCGGCGCTGGGCACGGCATGCGCCAGTGGCGGCTCCAGCAGCTTGATGAGACCGGCTTGCGGGTCTACCAGGTGGTCTTCCATGGCTGTTAACGCCATGCGCTGCAAGGCCACCGGCGCGGCGCGGGACAGCACGGCCCAGGCCTGGGCGATCAGGTCTATCTGGGCTTCGGCGTTGGCGTGCGAGCCCAGGGCTTCGCCGTTGTCAAAAAACGCACGTTTGAACCACTGGCCGTCCCAGGCCGGCCCCACCAGCGCGGCCCTCCAGCCCTCGGCAGCCATCTCCCAGCGGTCGGCACGGGCCGTGTCGCCACGTGCGTGGGCCAGCGGTGCAAATTCGGCTACCACCCGGCACAGGAACCAGCCCAACCACACCGATTCGCCCCGGCCCTCGATGCCGACGCGGTTCATGCCGTCGTTCCAGTCGCCGCTGCCCATCAGCGGCAAGCCGTGTACGCCCACCGCCAGGCTGCGGTCGATGGTGCGTGCGGCATGTTCGTAAACGGTGGCCGTGTCCACGCCGATAGTCGGCGTGAAGTACGCGTCTTCCGCACCGATGGGAATGGCCGTGCCCTCCAGAAAAGGCACCTGCACCTCCAGCAACGATGCATCGCCTGTGCTGTGCAGGTAGTGGGCGCAGGCATGGGGCAGCCACAGCAGGTCGTCCGAAAAATGCGTGCGTACTCCCGCCCCATTGGGTGCATGCCACCAATGCTGTACGTCGCCCTCGGGGAACTGGCGCGCCGCGCACACGGTGATCTGCTCGCGCAGCATGGCGGGGGCGGCCCAGGCCAATGCCATGGCGTCTTGCAACTGGTCGCGGAAACCCGTGGCCCCACCGGCCTGGTAGAAGCCGGACTTGGCCCACAGGCGGCAGGCCACCGTCTGGTACAGCAGCCAGTGGTTCACCATGGCATCGAACAGCGGATCAGGCGTGGCCACCACGGTGGCCCCCAGCAGCGTGTCCCAGTGGGCACGCGCCGATGCCAGGCGCTGCGTGGCCTCCACCGCGGTGGCCTGCAGCACCACGTCGCGGGCGAGCAGCGGGTTGGCTGCAAAGCCCAGCAAAAATACCCGGTCGGCGGTGTCGCCAGCGGCCAGCTGCAGGGTGGTGGACAGGGCGGCGCAAGGGTCCAGCCCGGCACCGGTGGTTTGGCCAAAGTGGTCTGGCAGCACCAGTCGGCCACGGGCATCAAAGCATTCGCGGCGGTCGCAGGTCCAGTCGTCCACCGCCTGGTCGCCATCACCGGCCAGTGCCAGGAAGGCCGTGCCTTCGCCAAAGCCTGCGCTGCGCTCGCGCTGGGTGCACAGCAGCGCGGTGGTGGCCCCCTGCTGGAACACGCCCATGTGCACACTGCTGCGGTCGCTGCGGTTGGCTCCCATCAGCCATTCGGCCATGCCGATGATGCGCAGCTGCAGCGTGCGGTGGCCCCGGTTGATGGTGCGGATGCGCACGCTCTTGACCGAGGTCTCGGGGTCCACGCACCAGGTGGCGGCTACGTCGATATCGCCCCGGCGGTGACGGATGGTGCTGCTGCCCTGGCCGTGCGCCACGTGGTAGACCGACTCCGGTTGGCCCCAAGCGTTGGGGGTGATGCTCCACACCTCCAGCGTCTTGCGGTCCTGCAGCAAAAACCACTCTGAAGGCGTGTCGCCCACCGGGTCGTTGGACCAGGTGGTGAGCTGGTTCAAGCGGCTGTTCAGACCCCAGCTGTAACCACCACCGGCTTCGGTGATATGGGCACCAAAGGCGGGGTTCGCCAGCACATTGGTCCACGGACGCACCGTACGCAGGGCGGGGCTGATGTCGAAACGGAACTCGCCCTCGGCGGTGAACACCCCGGTGGGGGCGGGTAGGTTTTGGCTGCGGTGTGGCACCAGGGGCACGGCCATGGTGGACACCGTGCGGCGGGCCAGTAGTGCCTGCTGGTGCAGGGCCGTCCAGGCCAGCATGTGGTGCAGCAACGGGCGGCCATCGGCCAGCAGCCGCACGCGGGCCTGGGCGTGTAAGGTGCTGAACTCGTCGGGGGTGAGCTCTTCGGCCCGCAGCAAATACATGGTGGTGGGGGCGGATTCGCCGCCCCGGTCGGCCGCATGGCGGTCGCGCAGTATGCCGATCTCGCGGTGCAGCGCCATCAGGTACGACGCTGGCTCGGCGTTCACCACCACCAGGTCGCAGCCCAGGCCGCCCCACGACCACAGCTTCAGCGCCTGGGCCAGGGCCCGCAGCAAGCCCAGGCCTTCGATGGCACTGGCAGACACCAGCAGAATGGGCCGGTCGCCCGAGATGCCAAAACGCCACAACAGCCGCCGGTCGCTCACCGGGGCCATACCGTCGGGCGCGGTGCGCACCGTGGGGCGGGCCAGGCTCAGCGCCAGGGTGCTGGTCAGGGTCTGGATAGCCACCAGGTTGTCGGGCGCCAAACCCCAGGTACGCAGGCGGATGCCCGTCAGCGTGGCCGACATCAGCGAAGAGCGCTTCACATGGCTGTGCTGGCGGTACTTGTCGATCACGGCCTGCAGGGTCTCCGCGTTGTCCGATGCGGCGGTGGCAAAGGTCAGCCGGGCCTTGCCATGGGGGGCGATCCTGAGCCGCACGGCCATAGCGCAGACCGGGTCCAACCCGGTATCGAGGGCACGGGCGTTTGCGGGCGGCGCGTCCAGGCGGGCCAACGGCTGGCTGGCATCGCGGTTGCGGTCCAGCCAGTGCTGGCGGTCGGTCTGGATCCGCACGCCCAGTACCTGTGGGTCGGTATCGGCCATGAAGTGGGCCGCTTGCAGGGCCTGCTCGGTAGGCAGACGCGGGGTGCGCTCGAATACCAGCGCCTGGTCTTCGGCCTGCCACTGCGCGCGGATGAACAGGTTGGTGAACGCCGGGTGCGCCTCGTCGGCGCGCGCATCCGACAGCGTGACTTCGAAGGCCGACACCAGCTCGATCTCCAATGGCTGGTCGCCCAGGTTGCGCAGCTCTACCTGGCGGAACTCGATGTCGTCTTCGGGGCTGACCCACACCGTGGTGTGCGCCTGCACACCCGGCCACTCGGCATCAAAGCAAACCCGGTCTGCGTGGAAGGTGCTGTGGTAGTGGGCGGACGGGTCGGGTGCCGGGTGCTGGGTGATGGATACCAGCGGCTGGTCGGTGCCCCAGCGCAGGTAAAAGAAGCTGCCATAGGCGTCGCGCAGCGCATCGTCGCGCCAGCGGGTGATGCCGGTGCCGCCGCGGCGGCTCCAGCCCGCACCATTGGCCCGCAGCGCCACGTGGTAGCGCCCGTTGGACAGCAGGTGGGTGGGCTCCAGCGCGGCGGCGCCAGGCACCACTTCGCGCAGCAGGCCGGGGGCACGCTGTTGCATGAGCTGTGTCGGGGGGCCGGCGGGCGGGGCGTTCAGCAGCGACACCTCGCGCGGCGCGCGTTCGTGCAGCAGCGAGGTGACCGCCTCGATGGAGGGGTTCGCCATGCCCCAGCGCTGGGCTGGGCCGTCCAGCAGCACGTTCGCCAAGGCCACCAGGGTCATGCCCTGGTGGTGGGCCATGAAGGTGCAGACAGGGGTGAAGCCCTCGCCATTGGCTTGGCGCGCCGGGGTGAAGTCCAGCGCCTCGATGAAGCCATAACGCCCGTGCGCGCCCAGATTCTCCAGTGCTACAAAATTCGCAGCTGCTAACGCAGGTGCTACCTGCACAGCAAGCCCGGTGGCATAGGGAGCCACAACCAGTTCGTCAATCGGGGTGCGGCGCAGCGCCAGGCGCGGTACGCCCTGCGGCGCGTACTGGTAGGCCAAAGTGTGGTCTTGCCCGGCGTAAGCCGACTCGGAAATGCCCCAGGGCACACTGTGCGCCTGGGCGTAAGCCATCTGCTCCTGTAGTGCCGCATGGCAGGCCTCCTGCAGCACGCTGCCGGGGGGCTCGACCAGCACCAGGGTCGGCATCAGGTACTCGAACATGGAGCCGGACCACGAGCGCAGGCCTGCATTCGTCCCGATGGCATAAAACGGCCTACCTAGCGATGCCCAGTGGCGCACCGGCACATCACCCTTGGCAATCGCCAGCAGGCTGGTCAAGCGCGACTCGGAGGCCAGCAGATCGTAGAAGCCTGCGTCCAGTTGCTGCTCAACGACCCGGTAGCCAATGTGCAGCAGGTTGCGCTTGCGGTGGTACAGAAACCGGTAGTCGGCCGCCCAGGCCATGTCTTCCATGCTGTGCGCCAGCGCCAGCAGGCGTTTGGCATTGGCTTGGGAGTGGTCTCCCAGGTCTTTTTCGGCAGATGCGCGGGTGGCGCGGTGGTCGGCCAGCATCCAGCGCAGATGCTTGCGTTGGGTTGGTGACAGGCCGCTGCGGGCCGCCAGCAGCGGGGCGATGCGGCGGCGGGAGGCCACCAGGGCGCTGTGGGCCGCCTTGGTGTTGTGCGGCGCAGCGGCCATCTCGCGGCAGGCCTGGGCCACGGCCAGCAAATGCCCGCTGAGGTTGCCGCTGTCCACGGTAGACACGTACAGCGGCAGCAGCGGTGCGCAGGTCTGCGTGTCGTACCAGTTGTAGAAATGGCCCCGGTGGCGTTGCATGCGGGCCAGCGTGGCCATGGTGTCCTCCAGCCGCACCAGCAGATCTTGGGTGCCGATCCAGCCGAACTGGCGGGCACAGGCCACGCTCAGCAGGTACAGGCCAATGTTGGTCGGCGAGGTGCGGTGGGCCAGTATGTCCACCGGCAGGGTCTGCAGGTTATCGGGCGGCAGGTAGTTGTCTTCGGGCCCAATGCAGCGCTCAAACCAGCGCCACGTGTCGCGGGCGATGCCGTTCAGCCGTGCCAGGTCGGCCGCCGGCAGTCGCGCATCTTCGCTGCTGGCGCGGGGGCGGCTGGTCCACCAGATCCACACCGGCGAGGCGGCCCACAGCAGGCACAGGACGGTGGCCAAGGCCGGATGCGTCGTACCCACGGCCAGCAGGCCGGTCAGTAACAGCAGCGCCACCACCGGCAGGCTCCAGTGCGCGCGCAACAAGGTCGGCAAATGGGTTCTGGCCTGGGCTTGGGCGGCGGCGGCCGTGGTCCATTGCAGCAAATACCGGTGGCTCACGAACATGCGGTACAGCGCACGGGCAATCGCGTCCACCGCCAACAGCGCGTGCATCAGCAACTGGGCCACGTGCCACAGTCCGCCCCACAGGGTGCGGGCCAGGTCGGCACCGGCCTGGCGGTAAAAGTGGCGCATGGCCAGGTCGTCGCGGCTGGGTGAAAAGCCCGCCACCGCGCCCATCAGCGGCCCGGCAGAAAAAGCTGCTGCGACCAAAGCCAGCGCGGCCCAGGGTGACAGCGTGGGGGTGCACAGCGCCAGCAGCAGCAAGAGCAGCGATGCCGGTGCCACCAGCGAGCGGCGCAGGTTGTCAAACATCTTCCAGACGTTAATGCCCCGCAGCGGGTAGCGGCCGGAATTGAGCAGGATTGTCAGCAGTTGCCAATCGCCGCGCGTCCAGCGGTGTACCCGGGAGGCGGCCACGTCCGCGTGGAAGGGCGCGTCTTCGATCACGCTCACATCGGTGACCGCGGCGCAGCGGGCCAGCGAACCTTCCAGCAGGTCGTGGCTGAGCACCTGGCCTTCGGGCAACCGACCCGACAGCACGGCATGCAGGGCCTGTACGTGCAGCAAACCTTTGCCGGTGAAGCTGCCTTCGCCAAACACATCCTGGTAGACCTCGGAAGTGGCGGCGCTGTAGGGGTCGATGCCACACTGCCCGGCAAACAGCCAGTGGTAGAGCGTGAAATCCTTGCGCGCAGGCAAGGGCGTGGCCACCCGCGGCTGCAGGATGCCGTAGCCCTGCACCACACTGCGCCCGCTGGCATCCAGCCGGGGCAGATTGTGCGGGTGGGCCGCCACCCCGACCAGTTCGCGCAGGCGGCCCGGCGGCAACTGGGTGTCGCTGTCCAGGGTGACGATGTAGGGTGTGTGTGCGGCGATGCGGGAGGTGTCGCCCAGGTACATAAAGGCGGCGCCGGAATCGGTGGCCATGGCCTCCACCAGCAGCTCCAGCTTGCCACGCTTGCGCTCCCAGCCGATCCAGCGCTGCTCGGTTTGGCTGAAGCTGCGCTCCCGGTGCAACAAGATAAAGCGCGGGGCTGCGCCCAGTGGGGTCGGGTAGCGCTGGTTCAGCGCACTGATGTGCTGCGTGGCCGCAGACAGCAGGTCGGCATCGGCCGGGGTGCGCTCGGTATCGGCATCGACCCAGTCGGACAGCAGGCCGAACTGGGCGCAGGGTTCGGGGTTGGCAATGTAGTGCAGGTGCAGCCGGTGCACCAGGGCGTGGGCCGAGGCAGCGCTGTCCAGCATGGCCGGAATCACCACCAGCACCCGGTGCGCGGGCGGTATGCCGTCCAGCAAACCCAGGCGTGGCAGGTGCTGCGGGCGCACCGACTCGCTGATCAGCCGATTGATGATGGCCACCATGGCTTCAGAGGCCGGAAACAGCATCAGCGCCGCCGTCAGCCAGACCATGGCCAGCCCGCCGGTGGGGTGGTGCAGCACCCAGGCCACCAACCCCAGCGTGCCCAGGCCCAAAGCGCCCAGGTAAGCGGGCAGGGCGGCCCGGTGGAGGGTGTTGCGCCACAGCACCGCAGCGCCCTCGCGCAGACCCAGTGATTTGACCAGCACCGGGCGGCCTGCGCCCGCCAGCCAGTAACTGGGCACGCCGGTAGCGGTATCGAAGGGGTTGCCGGTCTGCATCAGCCCCAGCAGGGTTTGGGCCACAGACGCTTCGCTGTGGCCGCTGCGTTTGGCCAGACGCTCGATGCCGTGCAAAGTGGCATCGCGGGTGCGGGGGTGTTCGGCTTCAAAGATGGGCGAGGCCAGCATGCGCTGCATCAACAGGCTGGTACGGGCCACGATGTCGGGCCAGTCGGCATCACCGATGGCACGCAGCGACTTCACGGCGTTGCTCACGCTCAGGTTGTCGGCGGCCTGGTCTACGTTGTGCTGGGTCTGGGCGGCGGCAAAGTCGGGCAGGGCGGCATGCAGCCAGTCATGTACCTCGGACTCGCTGGTTTTGCGGCTGTCCTGCAGGCGCAGCGCCATCTGGGTGAGGAACATCCTGCCCACGCCGCGCTGGTGCATCAGCGCCAACAAGGTGTCCAGGTCGGCAAGGGGGGTGCTATCCAGGCGGTCGCAGCACAGGTTGGCGACTTCGCGGGCCGCTTTGTTGGTGGCCACGCGCTCGGCCAGGCGGCGCAGGTTCTCCACCAGCACTACCCGCAAGTTGGTGGGGAGGGCCCACATTTCGGCCAGGTTCAGCTCGCGGGTCTCCTGGTAGGCGCTGAGAAACTGCACCAGCAGCGTCTCGTCAAATGCGCCGTCGGTATGCGCCACAAAGGCCCAGGCGATGCCGTAGATCCGTGGCAGCCCGGCCAGCGGCTCGTCCTGCAGCACCGGCAGCGTGCGGAAGTAGCTGCGCGGCACCCCGGCATGGATTTCTTCCAGCTGGGCCTCGATCAAATGAAAATTGTCCAGCAGCCACTCGGCAGCCGGGCTCACGTCATAGCCGGTGGCGGCCTGGATGCCGATGTAGCGGTGGGCTTCGTCCAGCACATGGATGTTGTCGCGCAAGCGCGGGAAAAACCGGGCAGCGCGCAGACTGGGCCGCTCGGCGCGGTGTGTCTCACCCAGGCTGCGACCATGCTGGGCAAAGCGCTGCAGACCAAAGATTTCGGACCGTACGGGCGCTTGCACCGGGCCACGCGCCCCGTCCAGCATCTGGCAGAGGATGGGGGATGCACCAGGCACCAGGCGCAGCAGCTCGGTCTGCATACTTTACAAGACCAACAAAGTGGCACCGATCAACAGGGCGGCAACAGCCAAAGTGGTCACAAAACGCGAAACCGCAAAACCATGCACCGTGTTACCCACATGGCGCAGGGTGGACCAGCGCCGGTTTGCACCCTGGCACAGGCTCAGGTGCTCGCCCAGCGCGGCCAGTTCCATGGGCTGGCTGGCGGCGGCATCGTGGAACGACGAGGTGCTCCAGTTAGGGCCTGCGTAGTGGGATGAAGCGTTGGATGGGGAGGTGGAAGCAGGCATGGGGTTCTCCAGGGTAGGCGGTGGGTGGACTGATAAGTCCATCGTAGGAAAGCGCCCTGCACCTGTCTGTCGGACAGTGCGCCACCGCGGGTAGGACGGTGGCTCTACGTTCGGCAGTTTGTAGGACAGTGCCGACGCAGATTGCCGACCACCGCCGATAGCCGCCGTGGTCAGGGATGGGAATGATGGGACGCATCAGGACTTACGCAAGTCCCACGAACCCTATTTGCCCGAGGACTCCCATGCCCACCGCTCTACAAACCGTTTCCGATCCGCGCCAGAACCAGTTGCTGGCATCCCTGTCCGATGCCGACTGGCGGCGCTGGCAGCCCTATCTGGAATGGGTGGATTTGCCGCTGGGCAAGGTGCTGTGCCGCTCGGGCAGCACGCCGGGCTATGTGGTGTTTCCCACTACCGCCATCGTCTCGCTGATGTACCTGGCCGAGGACGGTGCGTCGTCCGAAGTCGCCGTGGTGGGGCTGGACGGCGTGGTGGGCCTGTCGCTGTTCATGGGCGGTGAAGTCAGCCCGCACGAAGCGGTGGTCCAAAGCGCCGGGCAAGGCTATCGGCTGAGTGCCCACCATGTAAATTCTGCGGCCGAATCGGGTGGCCCGGTGATGCGCATGCTGCTGCGCTACACCCAGGCGCTGATCGCCCAGGTGACGCAGACTGCCGCCTACATCCGCCACCATTCGATCGACCAGCAGTTTTGCCGACGCCTGTTGCAAGGGCTGGACCGGTTGCCCAGCAACAAAATGGCCATGACCCAGGAACTGGCCGCCAACCTGCTGGGCGTGCGCCGCGAAGGTGTGACGGCTGCCGCCCGCAAGCTACAGCTGGCCGGGGTGATTGCCTACCGGCGTGGCCACATTGAGGTACTGAACCGCCCTCGGCTGGAGCAGGGGGCTTGCGAATTCTATGGGGCCAGCAACCGACCCCAGCGGGATCGGATGACGCTGGCGGCCTAGGAGCCCAGGGCTCCTGGCCCGGTTCAGGGGGCCTCGTCCTGCCGCTTGCGCTCGGTGGTGGCCTCGGGTGAGCCGTCCACCAGCGCCCGGTAGCGTGCTTCGCTGGCCTGCATGGCAGCCGCCATGACCTTGGATTCACTGATATCGGCCAGCACCAGGTGCTGCTCTGGCGCACCGGTCGTATCGTGCGCGGCGCTGGTCGTCATTTGCACCCAGCAATGCCGACCACTGAGGTTGACGATCTGCAACTCGCAGGTTTGGGGTGTGCCGGTTTCCAGCAATTGCTTGCGCAGGCGGTAGTAGGTGTCCTGGTGGTCTTTGCCGATAAAGCGGCTGATGCGTTGCCCCACCAGCGGGCCACGCGCGATGCCCAGCAGGGCCGCCACCGCCAGATTCGCTTCCACCACCAAGCCGCTTTCGCTCACTGTGCAGTAGCCCACCGGGGCCATGTCGTACAGCTCAAAGTAGCGGGAGCGTGATGCTTCCAACAGCAACTGGGTACGCAATAGCTCGTCGTTTTGCATCTCCAGCTCGATCTGGTGCACCTGTAGCTCGTGCATGGCGCGCTGCATGCCCGCCAGCGTCAGGGTTTCGGGCGGGCGGCTGCGCAATGCAACTTTGTCGCGGACGATGGCTTCGGCCTGCAGACGCAATGACTGTGCGGCGTTTTTCTTATCCATGGCGGGCCTCATTGGTGCTTTTGGGCTGGATACGTTCGGTGGTGGCAAGGGCGTACATCTGGCCGGCGGCATCCAATAGCTCGGTGGAGGTCAGGAAAATGTCGAGCAGTCGGCCGTCTTTGGTTTGCCGTTGGGGGGTGGTTGTAGCGTGGGCCGGACTGCCCGGCGGCAGCAGGTCGCGGACGTTCATTTGCAGGGCTTCGGCCTCGGTCCAGCCGTACAGGCGCTCGGCACCGGGGTTCCAGGCCAGGATGCGCCCATCCAGGTCTTGCACGGTGATGGCATCGAACGCGTCGCGCACCACCACGGCCAGGCGCAACAGCTCGTTGGCCTTGCGCAGGGCTTCGCGGGTACGCACGATCTCGGTGATTTCCACAAAGGTGATCACCACGCCCTCGATCACGTTGTCCAGCGTGCGGTAGGGCAGGATGCGCATCGTGTAGTGCTTGTGCTCCAGCGTTTCTACATCCGACTCTATGGGCTGCAGGTTCTTCAGCACCGCTTGTACATCGGCCACCAGCCGGTCGTAGCCCAGCAGGTTAGACGCAATATGGCCTACCGGGCGGCCTACGTCGCTCAGGATCAAATGGATGATCTGCGTGGCTGCCGGGGTAAAGCGCAGGATGCGCAGGCCGTGGTCGACAAAAATGGTGCCAATGCCGGTGCCCGCCAGCAGGTTGTTCATGTCGTTGTTGGCGCGGGACAGGTCGATCACCTTGGTTTGCAGCTCGGTGTTGACGGTGGCCAGCTCTTCGTTGATGGACTGCAGCTCTTCCTTGGAGGTTTCCAGCTCTTCGTTGGTGGACTGCAACTCTTCATTCACCGACTGCATTTCTTCGTTGGACGACTTGAGCTCTTCGTTGGAGGTTTCCAGTTCTTCATTGGCAGCCTGCAGGTACTCTTCCTTGGCCTGCAGTTCATCGTTGAGTTCATTGATCTGTTGCTGCGAATCCAGGCTGGCGGAGGGGGGCGGCGGCAGGTGCGGCTGGGGCAGCTCCGGCACCTTGGCCACTTCCAGCACCACCAGGTACAGCGCCGACTCCAGTGCCGAAGGGGCTAGCGCTGCCGCCGGGCACACCGCCAGGTTCACCAGGGAGAAATGGCCGTTGGTCTTGACCCGCAGGTTCAGGGCCTGCACTGGTGTCTTGCTGATGCTGGCCTTGTGCAGCGCGGTGGTGAGTTCGCGGCGCAGGCCTTCGCGGGCCATCTTGACGATGTTGTTGATGCCTGCCTCGCCCGGTGCGGGCTCCAGAAACATGCCGGTGCGGCCATGCAGGTAGAGGATGTCGCCCTGGCCGTTGACCAGCGCCGCTGCCGGGGCCAGGTGCTGCAACAGGGTTTGCTCGGCCAGGAGGCGCAGGGACATTTTCATGGGGAGGGCGATTTTTTCGATCACAGGCGGCAGCGCCACGTCGCGGGTGGTCATGGGGGGGAGAAACCGGCCCAGGGCGGCACGCTGTGCGCCCTGGAAGTCCTCCTTGCGCTGGTAGGCCTTGGTTTTGCGGTCCACCACGGCAAACAGGTCGGCCAGCTCGCCCACGGTTTCCGAGCTGCCCAGAAACATCATGCCGCCGGGCAGCAGTGCGTAATGGAACAGTGCCATCACCTTCTTTTGCAGCTCGGGGCCCATGTAGATCAGCAGATTGCGGCAACTGATGAGGTCGAGCTTGGAAAACGGCGGATCCTTGATCAGGTCGTGCTCGGAGAACACCAGCATGTCGCGGATGCTCTTGTGCACCCGGTAGGCGCTGCCATCGGGCTCGGCGGTAAAAAAGCGGGCCAGCCGCCCGGGCGAAATGTCGGTGGCAATGCTGGCCGGGTACAGCCCGGCGCGGGCGGTGGCTATGGCGCGGTTGTCCAGGTCGGTGGCAAATACCTGCACCTTGTAGTTCAGCTTCAGGATGTCCAGCCGCTCCTGCAGCAGAATGGCCAGCGAATAGGCCTCTTCGCCAGTGGAGCAGCCTGCTGACCAGGCGCGTACCACCGAACCCGGGGGCTTGCCGGCAAACAAGGCCGGGATCACCTGCTCCTCCAGTACCGCAAAGGCCTCGGGGTCGCGGAAGAAGTTGGTCACGCCGATCAGCAGGTCGTGGAACAGTGCATCCACCTCGACCGGGGTGTGCTGCAGGTACTTCACGTAGCTGCCCAGCGTGTCGATCTGGTGCACCGCCATGCGCCGCTCGATGCGCCTGTAGATGGTGTTGGGCTTGTACTGCGAGAAGTCGTGCCCGGTGTGGGTGCGCAGCAGGATGAAGATTTTTTTCAGGGAGTTTTCGGACAGCGGGGCGCTGACCGTACCGGGGTTGGGCGGGCGGCCAAAAGCGTAGGCCACGTAGGCCATCAGCTGGGCCGGCATTTCGGCCGGGGGCAGCTCAAAATCCACCAGGCCTGTGGCCAGGGTGCTGCGCGGCATGCCGTCAAATTCGGCCGAGGCGGGGTTTTGCACCATCACCATGCCGCCTTCGCCCTTGATGGCGCGCACGCCCAGGGTGCCGTCGCTGCCGGTGCCCGACAGCACGATGCCAATCGCCCGCTCGCGCTGGTCTTGCGCCAGCGAGCGAAACAGGTAATCGATGGGCAAGCGGTGGCCCCGGGCCGCAATCGGCTCCAGCAGGTGCAGCGCACCGTTCAAAAACGCCATGTCGCGGTTCGGCGGGATGATGTAGGTGTGGTTGACCTGCACCACCATGCCGTCTTCCACCTCCAGCACCTGCATGCGGGTGTTGCGCTGCATCAGCGCGGTCAGGATGCTGCTGTGGTCGGGCGCCAGGTGCTGTACCAGCACAAAGGCCATGCCGGGGTCCTTGTCGGCAGGCATACCGGAAAAGAAGGCTTCAAACGCTGCCAGGCCCCCGGCAGACGCGCCAATGCCAACGATAGGAAAGCTGGGTGGCGCAGCGCAAGGGGGCGTTTTTGCCAACACTGTGGGGGTGGCCGCGGAGGGCTTGGTGCTTTTTGCCTTGGCTGCCATGGGGTCCTCCAGTTACGTAGAAGGGTCATGCAGGCACTTCAGCGAATCACAGTGTAGTCGCTGAATAAGTGAAAGCAAAAATATACAAAAAATATAGCTGCTTGTGCTTATGGGGTAAGCGCAAGATGACAATTTTATGCCTGAATTTAGTGGGGCCGCTGTCGGGCTAGATCGCGTTATCACGCAGCACCTCGGCGTAAATATCCGCGGCCAGCGGTCGGCTGAAGTAAAAGCCCTGGCCTTCGGCGCAGCCCTGGGTTTGCAGGTGGGTGAATTGCTCCTGCGTTTCTATGCCTTCGGCGATGACCCGCAGGTCCAGGCTCTTGCCGATGGCGATGATGGCGTTGACCAGTTTGACCTCTCCCTGGCCCGAGGCAATGTCTTGCATGAACGACTGGTCTATCTTCAGCGTGTCGATCGGGAACCGGCGCAGTGTGCTCAGACTGGAGTAGCCGGTGCCAAAGTCGTCGATGGCGATGTGCACTCCCAGGTCTTTCAGGGCCCGCAGAATCGCGGTGGTGGGCTCGCTGTCCTGGACCAGGCTGCTTTCGGTCAGCTCCAGCTCCAGCATGGCCGGGTCGAGACCGGTGTCTTTCAGTACGGTCTGTACGCCCAGCAAAAAGTCTTTGGCGTGGAGCTCCGTGGCCGAGATGTTGATGGCCATGCGCCCACAGGCCAACCCGGCCTGCAACCACGCCGCCGCCTGGCTGCAGGCGGTGCGCAGTACCCACTGCCCCAGCGGCACGATCAGGCCGCATTCTTCGGCCACTCCCACGAAATGGGCGGGGTACAGCAGCGGCTGGTCGGGGCGCTCCAGGCGCACCAGGGCTTCGGTGGCGGTGATTTTTCCGCTCGCCATGTCCATCTTGGGCTGGTAGTGCAGCAACAAGCCGCCGCTTTCCAGTGCCTGGTGCAGGGCGGCTTCGATGGTCTGGCGGGCCACGGCACGCACGTGCATGTCCGATGAGAACATCTGGAAGTTGTTGCGCCCGTTTTTCTTGGCGTGGTACATCGCGGTGTCGGCGTTGCGCAGCAGGGTTTCCACGTCGGAGCCGTCGTCGGGGTAGATGCTCAGGCCGATGCTGGCGGTGACATGCAGGCGGTGGCCGTCCACTATGTAGGGCTCGGCGCTGACTTCGACCAGCATCGCCGCAGCGCGGGCCGCGTCCTTTACCGTGTCCACCTCGGCCAGCAGCAGCACAAACTCGTCGCCTCCCTGGCGGCAGACCGTATCCGACTGGCGCACGCTGGCGTTCAAGCGCTGG
This sequence comes from Comamonadaceae bacterium OS-1, assembly GCA_027923965.1. Classification (NCBI taxonomy): domain Bacteria; kingdom Pseudomonadati; phylum Pseudomonadota; class Betaproteobacteria; order Burkholderiales; family Comamonadaceae; species Comamonadaceae bacterium OS-1. Next base: position 3,088,085 of record AP026969.1, on the reverse strand, counting down.
GCGACCGCCCGCAGCAGCGCGTCACCGACCGCATGGCCCAGCGAATCGTTGATGTGCTTGAAGTTGTCCAGGTCCAGGTAGATCAGCACCACCTTTTGGCCATGGCGCTGGGCCAGCGACATGGACTGGGCCAGCCGGTCGGCCAGCAGCGCGCGGTTGGGCAGGCCGGTGAGGATGTCATGCTTGGCCATGTAGGACATCTGCGCGGTGGCTCCCTCGGCGGCTTCCGCCATGGTGTGGGCATGCACGGTGGCCATCACCAGTTGCTCGTTGGCCTCACGCAGCTGGGCGGCTGCCTGCTGCTCCTGCGCTTCTTTGACGCGGGTGGCATCTTCTTGCAGCCGCAAGGCCTTTTCGCGTTGTTCCATCTCGGCTTCGCGGGTGTCGGCAGCGGCTTCGCGCTGGGCCAGCGCGTGGAGTAGCTGGTCGAGTGCCAGCGTTTGTGCCGCGACGTCTGGGGCCTGGTTTTGTTCCAGAAACGGGGTTTGGCTGGTCATGGGGCACCTCGCTGAGGGGGGTGGGGTGCCGGAGCGTGCGTGGGGCGCCCGCCCAGCAGCCCCTCGTAGTGCAGCACCGGTTTGCCGATGGCGATGCCGTCTTTGGTGATCTCGTAGCGCCGGATGTCGTTGCTGTGGTCACTGCCACGCACCTTGACCACCGCCATCACCCGCTGCAGGCTGCTGTCCACCTCGATATAGCGCTGGACGATGATGGCATCGGTCAAAAATGCCGTGCCGTAGGGGCTAAAGCGCAGGTCGGTGTAGCGGTCTTCCAGCTCCGAGGTCATCAGCACCGTCACCCCCAGGCCCGACAGCACGGCCACCATGCGAAACAGCGACTCGCGAAAGTCTGCCCGGAAGGTGGGGGCCACCGCCAGCTCGAAACCCGACAGCGAGTCGATCACCACCCGGGTGGCCTTCAGGCTGGTGATGCTGTCCACCGTCTGCTGCACGATTTCGTCCACCGACAGGTCCATCAGGCGGGTGTTGATGAGCCCCAGGCAGCCCGCGCGCACCATGTCGTCGATGGTGTGGGTGCGCGAGCGGCTGGGGGTTTGCTCAAACGCCACGATCACCCCCGTCTCGCCCAGGCGCACGCCTTCCTGCAAAAAGGCGGTGGCCAGAATGGTTTTGCCCGAACCGGACGGCCCGGCCACCAGCAGCGAATAGCCTGCGGGCAGGCCGCCGCCCAGCATGGCATCGAGCAACGGCACGCCCATGGGGATGCGGGTTTCGGTACGCACAGGGGTGTGCACCTCGGGCATGGCGCTGCTGTCGTCGCGCACCACCGCCGACGGGAAGATGGTCAGCCCATCGCGGGTGATGCGCAAGGTGTGCACGCCGGGGCTGGTGGCCTGGCCGCGCATTTTCATCACCTGGATCTTGCGCACCATGGAGTTGCGTTGCACGCTCTGGTCCAGCGCCAAAATGCCATCGGCCACGGTGAACACCGGGTGCGGGTCGCTGTGGGGCGAATATTCGCCGATCAAAAAGCTGGTGGTCTGCCAGCCTGCCAAAGTAGTGCCCAGCTGTTGGGTGAAACGGCGCATGCCCATCTGGCCGCTGTCGCTGCGGTGGGCCTCGGCCAGCACCGAGCGGAAAGAGTCCACAAAGACAAAGGCCGGGCCCAAGGCTTTCACCTCGGCGGCGATGCGCGCCAGCACCTGCTCGAAATCGCCCTGGGCCAGCTCGCTACCCAGATCGATGAGATGGATGCAGCTGCCGATCTTGTCGGAGGCAAAAAACGAAAACTGCTGCTGGTAGCGCAGCATTTTCCAGGGCGGCTCGCCCAGGGCGGTGAAGAACAGCGCCGGTTGCTCCGGTGTGGCCAGGGCAAACATCAGCTGGTGCGCCAGGGTGGTTTTACCCGAACCGGGCGGGCCGGTCACCAGGTTGAAGGAGAACTCGGGCAGACCACCACCCAGAATGGCATCCAGCCCGGGCACACCCGTGGCGAGTCGGCGGATGGTGACGGGTTTAGCCATGGTGGTGGTCCTGTTCGCAAGTGGGGGGGGGCATCCAGCCAGACCGAGGCCAGCAGGCGTTCGGTCAAGGAGTCGCCGATCAGGCTGGCCAACAGCTCGGTAAAGGTCACCAGCAAGGCGCAACCCGCGGCTGCCGCGTCCTGGGCGCCGCGGCTGGCGAATTGGGCTTGCAGGCGGGTCAGCCGGTCGGTCTGGTCTTGTGGCGGGCCGGTGTGCACCAGCCAGGGAAAGTTCTTGCCGGTCAGGTGCAGGGCACGGTCCAGCAGCACGCCCACACCGCGTTCCCCAATCACCGGCTCCAGCTGCGTCGCCATGAACTGCCAGGTGCGGGTGACCGCATCCACCACGGCGCGGGCATCGGGCGAGCTACCGGCACGCTGCGCCAGCGTTCCGTGGACAGACGCGCTTACGGTGGAGTGCGGGGATAAGGGCATGTCAGTATCTCCAAGGCGGTGGCAGCGTGCGCTGAAAACCGTGTGCCAGACGGAGTATGGGCTGTGTGCAGCCGGAGTCGTACCGAAATTGCATGCAGTTTCAATGCCAGTCTGCCCCGGGCGGTGCTGCAGGTCTGTGCGTTAGGCCACATAGTGCCCCAAAAAACTATAGTTTTGATAGCTGCTCATGCTTATGGAATAAGCACAGGAGGCTAATTTGGCACTTAAGCCTATTCAGGCCTCCAACCCGCGCTCCAGGCGGTGCCGCTGCACCTGGGTGGGCGCAAACAGGGCGATCAGTCCGTCCAGCAGCGCCTGGGCCTTGGCCGAGTGGTCGGCGCCGAAGTTGCACACGTACACGTCCAGCGTCACGGCGCGCAGCTCGGGCCAGGTGTGCACGCACAAATGCGATTCTGCTAGCAAAATAGTAGCTGTAACCCCGCCAGGGCCCTGCGCCGTGGCCGGAAAACCATGGAACAGCTCGGCCACGGCCTGCAGGCCTGCGGCTTGCACCGCATCGCGGCAGGCCACGCCCAGCAGCCGCGCGTCCAGCAGCCAGGCGCTGTCGCAGTCGCAGTGGTGGAGATCGGCGGTGAGGTGCAGGCCTTGCATGGCCCGCACTGTACCGGGTTCTTACCGTGCCTTGACCCGGGGCGGGCAGGTGCGCAGCCCGGCGATCAGCATGTCCACCATGGCCGGGGCGGCGCTGGCCAGCGGGTAGCTGTGGATGTCCAGCAGCCATTCGCGCATGGTGCCCATCATGAAGTTGTGCAGGGTTTGCAGGCTCAGGGGCACATCCGTGTCGACGGGCAACTGGCTCTGGGCCACGGCCTGCCGCAGGATGGCTTCAAACCGGCTCATGCATTCGTCGCGGCAGGCCAGTTCGTGCTTTAGCACGTCGGCCACTTCGCCAATGTTTTCACATTTGTGGAACAAGATGCTAAAAACACGCTGTTGCTTGGGCGACCCGGCCAGCATGGTGAGTGCATGCACGCACATGTGGCGCAGCACGGCCAGGGGGTCGATGGCGGTGCAGGCGGGCAGCTCGGCCAGCATGGTTTCCATGGGCAGCTTGGCTTGCTCGAACAGGGCTTTGAGCAGGGCGGATTTGTCCTTGAAGTGCCAGTAGATGGCGCCGCGGGTCATGCCTGCGGCGCTGGCAATATCGGCCAGTGTGGTGTGTGCAACACCTTTGTCAAAAAACATTTGTTCTGCCGCCTCCAGCAGGGCGGCGTATGTATGCTCTGCGTCTTCTTTGGTTTTTCTGGCCATGGCGGAAAGTTGCTTGGGGGTTACTACTTATCTCAAAGTAAACATTCACGAATGTATGTGATACTACACCAACCTCATTAAACCTTACTATGTTTATGTCCATCGCACCGTCTCGCGTTCCCTCGATCGACCACCTCCATCCCCCCGTTGCGGTGCGCTCTTTGCGCCAGCGATGGATGTCGCCCTTCCTGTTGGCGGCTCTGCCTTTGGCCCTGGTGGCCTGCGGCAAGCCTGCGGGCCAGGCCGCAGGCGGCGCCCCCGGTGCCATGCCGCCGCCCGAGGTGTCGGTGGTCACCGTGAAAGCCCAGGACCACGCGGTCGAGCTGGAATATGTGGGCCAGACCGCCGGTTCGCGCGAGACCGAGGTGCGCGCCCGGGTGGCCGGCATTTTGAACAAGCGTTTGTTCGAAGAAGGTGCCACCGTCAAGGCCGGTACGCCTTTGTTCCAGATCGACCCGGCCAACTTCCAGACCCAGGCCGCTTCTGCCGAAGCTGCGGTGGCCGTGGCCCAGGCCAAGGTCAACCAGGCCCAGCGCGACCAGGCCCGCCTGGCCCCGCTGGTGGCCGAAAAAGCCATCAGCCAGAAAGAATTTGACGATGCCAAGTCGGCTGCCGAATCCGCCGCCGCCACCTTGAAGCAGGCCCAGGCCCAGGCCAACGAGGCCCGCCTGAACCTGGGCTACACCACCGTGGTGGCTCCCATCAGCGGCACCACGGGTGCCGCCGCCAAGTCCGACGGCAACCTGGTCTCGGCCACCGACAGCCTGCTGACCACCATCGTGCAGACCAACCCGATGTACGTGAACTTCAGCGTGTCCGAAGCCGACCTGTTGCGTATCACCAAGCAGGTGGGTTCGGGCCAGCTGGCGGTGCCGGGCAAAAAGGCCGCCAATGGCAGCCTGGGTTTCAGCGTCAATGTGAAGCTGGCCGACGGCAGCACCTACCCGCGTGCGGGCAAGCTCAACTTCACCGGCGAAAAGCTCAACCCCACCACCGGCAGCTTTGATGCCCGGGCCGAAATCCCCAACCCCGATGGCGTATTGCGCCCCGGCCAGTTCGTGCGCGTGCTGCTGGGCGGTGCCAGCCGCCCCAACTCCATCAGCGTGCCGCAGCGCGCAGTGATCGACAGCCCCATGGGCAAGATCGTGTTCCTGGTCACCCCCGACGACAAGCTGGCCCCGCGCCCGGTGGAGTTGGACGGCTGGACCAAGGGCGAGTGGATCGTCACCAAGGGTGTGCAAGACGGCGACCGCGTGCTGGTCGAGGGCTACATCAAGGCGCACGAGCCCGGCATGACCGTCAAGCCCGTGCCCTACGTGGCGGTGGCTGCCACCAATGCCTCGCTGGGCTCGGCGGGCAAGGCCCCCGGTGCCGCAGCTTCGGCTGCTCCAGCAGCTTCTGAGCCTGCTGCGCCCGCCAGTGCTGCATCTGCTGCTGCTAAATAAGGAGCAACACCCCCATGTTCTCCAAGTTTTTTATCGACCGTCCGATCTTCGCGACGGTGTTGTCCCTGTTCCTGGTGCTGGCCGGGCTGGCCGCCATGCGCGTGCTGCCGATTGCCCGCTACCCGGAAATCTCGCCCCCCGTGGTGAGCGTCAGTGCGGTGTACCCGGGTGCTTCGGCCGAAGTGCTGGAAACCACCGTGGCCGCCCCCATCGAGCAGGCCATCAACGGCGTGGAAAAGATGCTCTACATGAGCTCCACTTCGTCCGGCGATGGCGCCGTGTCCATCAGCATCACGTTTGACGTGGGCACCGACCTGGACATCGCGGCGGTGAACGTCAACAACCGCGTCAACCAGGTGCTCAACAAGCTGCCGCAGGAAGTGCAGCGCCAGGGCGTGACCGTGGCCAAAAGCTCGGCCAGCTTCATGACCGTGGCATCGATCTATTCGCCCGATGACCGCTACGACTCGCTGTTCATCTCCAACTACGTGACGCAAAACGTGCTGGATGCCATCAAGCGCGTGCCCGGTACCACCAATGTGCAGATCTTCGGTGCCAAAGACTACGCCATGCGTATCTGGTTGCGGCCCGACCGCATGGCGGCCATGGCCATCACCGTGGCCGACATCTCCAGCGCCGTGACCGAGCAAAACGCCCAGTACGCCGCAGGCAAGATCGGTGCGCCCCCCGGCAACTCCGAAGAACTGACGCTGACGGTCACGGCCAAGGGCCGCCTGCTGGAGCCCGAGCAGTTTGCCAACATCATCGTGCGCAGCGGTGCCAACGGTGCGGTGGTGCGCCTGAAAGACGTGGCCCGGGTCGAGCTGGGCTCCAAGGACTACAACTTCTATGGCCGTGTGAACGGCCACCCCACCGTGCCCGTGGGCGTGTTCCTGCAAACCGGCGCCAACGCGCTGGACACCCGCAAGGCCGTGGAAGCCACCATGGTGGCACTGAAGGCCAAGTTCCCCGAAGGCCTGACCTACGCCACCCCGTACGACACCACGCCTTTCGTGACCGAATCCATCCGCGAAGTGCTGAAAACCCTGGCCGAAGCCATGGTGCTGGTGTTTGTGGTGGTGTATTTGTTCCTGCAAAGCTGGCGCGCCACCATCATCCCCACGCTGGCCGTGCCGGTGTCGCTGATCGGCACCATGGCGGGCTTGCACCTGCTGGGCTACAGCATCAACACCCTGACCCTGTTCGGCATGGTGCTGGCCATCGGTATCGTGGTGGACGATGCCATCGTGGTGCTGGAAAACGTGGAGCGCCTGATGCACGAAGAGGGCATGAGCCCGCGCGAAGCCGCCATTGAAGCCATGCGCGAAGTCACCGGCCCGGTGATAGCGATCGTGCTGGTGCTGTGCGCCGCCTTCATACCGGTGGCCTTTCTGGGTGGATTGGCGGGCGAGTTGTACCGGCAGTTCTCGGTCACCATCACCATTGCGGTGATCCTGTCCGGCATCGTCGCGCTGACACTGACCCCCGCCCTGTGCGCCGTGCTGCTCAAGCCCGGTGCCGAGCGCAAGAACGCGTTTTTCAACTGGTTCAACCGCAGCTTCGAGAAGCTGACCTACCGCTACACCCGTGGCGTGGCTTTCTTCCTGAAGCGCGGCTTCCTGGGCGTGATTCTGTTTGTCTGCATGGCCGGCCTGACCGGGCTGCTGTTCAAGATCGTGCCCGGCGGCCTGGTGCCTGACGAAGACCAGGGCTACTTCATTGGTGCGGCCATCCTGCCCGAAGGCTCGTCGCTGGACCGTACCAACGACGTGGTGCGCAAGATCGAAGCCATCGAATCGCAAAACAAGAACATCGACACGGTATTCAGCCTGGTCGGCCTGAACATCCTGGGCGGCGGCGGCCTGAAGTCGTCCACCGCCACCATGTTCTTCCCGCTCAAGCCCTGGGACGAACGCACCCAGTCGGCCAAGGAGCTGGTGGGCGAGTTCTATATGAAGACCGGCGGCATCAAGGAAGGCCTGCCCCTGGCCTTCAGTCCCCCGGCCATCCAGGGTCTGGGCCAGACCGGCGGTTTTGAGTTCAACCTGCAAAACAAGGGCGACGGCGGTGTGCGCCGCCTGGCGCAAATCCTGCCCCTGCTGCTGGAAGAAGCCAACAAGCAGCCCGAGCTGCAAGGCGTCAAAACCCTGTGGCAAGCCAACTCGCCCCAGTTGTTTGTGAGTGTGGACACCGAAAAAGCCCGCTCCATGGGCATTGCCGTGGCCGACATCTACAACACCCTGGCCGCCACGCTGGGCAGCTACTACGTGAACGACTTCAACAAGAGCGGACGCATCTACCAGGTGCTGATGCAGGCCGAGGGCAAGTACCGCTCCAAGCCGGACGACATTGGCAACCTGTACGTGCGGACCAACACCGGCAAGATGGTGCAGATCCGCTCCGTGGCCGACGTGCAGTTTGTGGCCGGGCCGGATTCGGTGCAGCATTTCAACGCGCTGCCATCGATCCAGATCCTGGGCGACCCGAAACCCGGCTTCAGCTCGGGCCAGGCGATTGCCGCCATGGAACGCGCCGCAGCCAAGGTGCTGCCTGCCGACATGGGCTACGACTGGGGCGGCACCGCCTTCCAGGAAAAGCGCAGCAGCGGGTCGAGTGGCCTGGCCATCGGCGCAGGCTTTGTGATGATTTTCCTGATCCTGGCCGCGCAGTATGAAAAGTGGTCGCTGCCGTTCTCGGTGCTGCTGGCCCTGCCGTTCGGCATCTTTGGTGCCCTGGTGGCGGTGTACCTGCGCAACTACACCAACGACGTGTACTTCCAGATCGGTCTGGTCACGCTGCTGGGGCTGTCGGCCAAGAACGCGATTCTGATCGTCGAATTTGCCATGATGAAAGTGCATGACGGCCTGACCCCGGTAGCCGCGGCGCTGGAAGCGGCCCGCCTGCGCTTCCGCCCGATTCTGATGACCTCGCTGGCCTTCATCCTGGGTGTGGTGCCCCTGGCCTTCTCCAGTGGTGCAGGTGCGGCTGCGCGCCAGTCCATCGGCACCGGTGTGCTCGGCGGCATGCTGGCGGCCACCTTCCTGGCGGTGTTTTTGGTGCCGCTGTTCTTTAAATTGGTCAACGACTGGAACTTCCGCAGCACGCCGGAAGACTTCGAGAGTCTGAACCGACCCACCCCTGGCGAAGGAGCGCAGCATGTCTAAGCGCAACCTGAAACTATCTGCTATTACTTTGGTAGCTGCTTGTGCTCTATCGGCGTGCGGTATCGCCCCTTTAGGTCCTAACTACCAGCGCCCGGCGCTGGATGTGCCCACGACCCTGACCAGCAGTGGTACCGCCACCAGCGTGGACTGGTTGGTGTGGTGGAAGGGCTTCAACGACCCGGTGCTGGACGGCCTGCTGCAAGAGGCCGCCGCCAACAGCCAGGACCTGGCCCTGGCCACGGCCCGCATCGCCGAGGCCCGCGCCACGCTGGACCAGAACGCGTCCAACTTCTACCCCACGGTGGACCTGAACGCCAGCGCTACGCGCCGCCGTGCCAGCGAGAATGCGGCCAGCTTCAACCCTGGAGCCAACCCATACTCCAACGACCGCCAACTCGGCTTGAGCGCCAGCTACGAGCTGGACTTCTGGGGCAAATACGCCCGCGCCGACGAAGCCGCCAAGGCCCGCCTGCTGGCCCAATCCGCCAGCCGGGGCACGGTGCTAACCACCCTGTATGCCAACGTGGCGCAGAGCTACTTCGCCCTGCGCGCGCTGGATGCCCAGCAGACCCTAGGCGAACAAACCCTGGCCACCCGCACCGAGAACTTGCGCCTGCAAAACCGCCGCTTTGGTGCCGGAGTGATCGGCGAGATGGACCTGCGCCAGGCCGAATCCGAAGCCGCAGGCATCCAGGCGACGTTGCAGCAGACCCGGCAGGCCCGCAGCAATGCCGAATCCGCGCTGGCCGTGCTGCTGGGCCGCAAGCCCAGCGATATCGTTAATCCGGTGTTGCTGCGCGGTGCCGACCTGGGCACGCTGTTCGCCGCGCAAGCGATTCCTGCCGATTTGCCGTCCGACGTGCTGGCCCGTCGCCCCGATGTGGTGGCTGCCGAGCAAAGCCTGATTGCGGCCAATGCCGACATCGGCCAGGCCCGCGCTGCCTACTTTCCCAAGCTCAGCCTCACGGCGGGCCTGGGCTACCAATCCAAGGACCTCAAAGACCTGTTCGACCCCGCTTCGCTGCTGTGGAACCTGGTGGGCAACCTGACGCAGCCGATCTTCCGTGCCGGGGCCATCGATGCCGTGGTGGCCGCGTCCAACGCGCGCCAGCAGCAGGCGCTGGCCACCTACACCCAGACGGTGCAAAACGCCTTCCGCGACGTGCACGACGCGCTGAACAACGTGGCTGCGGGCCGCGATATCACCGCCACCACGGCCCAGCGCATCGCTGCCTTGCGCAGCACCCTGCGCCTGGCGGACCTGCGCTACAAAAACGGCTACTCCAGCTACCTGGAGGTGCTGAACGCCCAGCGCGACCTGGCGCAGGCCGAATCCGGCCTGATCGACATCCAGCGCAGCCAGCTGGCTGCCGTGGTCAGCTTGTACAAGGCGCTGGGTGGCGGCTGGGACGCCAGCAGCCTCACCGCGCAGACCACAAAACCGTAGTTCGCGCTCAGCCCCAACGCCCCCACGCTTTGCGGCTGGGGGCGTTGTGCCGTCTCCAGCACGCCAGCCGCGCCTGTGATACCTTCCACGCCCGGTCAAGATTTATGAACGACTGGATGCAGTGCCCAGACCGTGGGCGAGCCGCCCAGGGTTTGGGCGCTGCGTCCAGTCTCTAACGGATACCTCCAAGATGCCCAGCTCCCTTCCCAACCCCGCTTTGCTAGAACGTCTGCAAGCCCTCGCGCCCGAACGGCTCCAGGGCATCCGCCGTGGCCTGGAGAAGGAAAGCCTGCGCGCCCAGCCCAGCGGCAACCTGGCCCTCACGCCGCACCCGGCCGCCCTGGGTTCGGCCCTGACGCACCCGCACATCACCACCGACTTCAGCGAGTCCCAGGTCGAGTTGATCACCGGCGTGCACCAGGGTGTGGAGGCCTGCCTGGACGAGCTCACCGAAGTGCACCAGTTCACCTACCGCACCCTGCAAGCCCAGGGCGACGATGAAATGCTCTGGGTGTCCAGCATGCCCTGCGGCCTGCCTACCGACGAGACCATTCCGATTGGCCGCTATGGCAGCTCCAACGTGGGCCGCGCCAAGAGCGTCTACCGCATGGGCCTGGGCCACCGCTATGGCCGCCGCATGCAAACCATCTCGGGCATCCACTACAACTGGTCGCTGCCGGGCGTCAGCAGCGAAGAGTACTTTGGCCTGATCCGCAACTTCCGCCGCCACGCGTTTTTGCTGCTGTACCTGTTTGGCGCGTCGCCCGCCGTGTGCTCCAGCTTTGTGGCCGGTCGCCAGCACGAGCTGCAGCAGCTCAACGACCGCACCATGTACATGCCGCACGGCACTTCGCTGCGCATGGGCCGCCTGGGCTACCAGAGCGATGCCCAGGCCTCGCTGGCCGTGAGCTACAACAGCCTGGAAGGCTATGGCGCATCCCTGCAAGACGCGCTGACCCGCCCGTACCCGGCCTACAAGGCGGTGGGCGTGCGCGGCACCGGCGGCGACTACAACCAGCTGGCCACCAGCCTGCTGCAGATCGAAAACGAGTTCTACGGCACCATCCGCCCCAAGCGCGTCATCTATCCCGGTGAGCGCCCGCTGCACGCCCTGCGCGAGCGCGGCGTGGAGTACGTGGAAGTGCGCCTGCTGGACCTGGACCCGTTTGTGCCCGTGGGCATCACCGCCCAGACCATGCGCTTCATCGACGTGTTCCTGCTGCACTGTCTGCTGAGCGACAGCCCGCCCGACACCCCGCAGGAAATCACCGAGCTGGCACACAACCAGCACCGTGTGGCCGCCCGCGGCCGCGAGCCCGGCCTGACGCTGGAGCGTGCAGGCCAGGAAGTGCCCCTGGCCGAATGGGGCAGCGACCTGGTGGCCCAGTGCCGCCCTATCGCCGCTGCCCTGGATGCGGTGCACGGCGGCACGCTGTATAGCGACGCGCTGGTCGCCGCCGATGCCGCCCTGGCCGACCCCAGCCTGCTGTCGTCGGCCCGGGTGCTGGCTGCCATGCAGGGCATGCCGTGCGGATCGTTCGTGCCCTTCATCGCCCAGCAGTCGCTGCAAACCCGCCAGCACCTGCTGGACCTGCCGTTCAGCGCCGAGCAGCAAAGCCGGTTTGAAGAAATGAGCACCGCGTCGGTCGCCGCCCAGAAAGCCATCGAAGCCGCCGACACCATGCCGTTTGATGTGTACTTGCCGCAGTACCTGTCGCCCGAGCGGCTGGTGGTAAAGCACCGCCGGGTGGAATCGACTCCCGTCACCGCTTAGTGTTGTAGATGGAATAGGCACGCCGTGCTTATTCCATCAGCACGGGCAGCTATTTAAACAGTAGCATTCACGGTGCGGGCGCACCTGCCCACACCAGGGTCTGCCCGGCATCGGACAGCAGCCGCAGCACCGGGGCCGGGCCATCGTCCAGCCGCACCTGCAGGGGCCGGGCCAGCAGGGTGCTCAAGGCGTGGTCGGCTTCCATCAGGCCTCCGGCGCAGGCCATGCGGGTAGACATGATGGGCCCCACCTGCAGACGGCTGGCCGCATCGATCTGGTAACTGCCGCCCATGGCGTTGCAGCCGCCCCGGATGCCCACGCGCCCGTCTTTGAACTCCACCGTGAAGCGTGGGTCGGCACGCGGGAACAGCGCGGTGATGGATTGGCCCTGGCCGTCGGTGGCCGATTGCAGCGTCCAGCGCAGGGCGGTGAGGCGGCCTTCCAATGCCGGGCCCACAGGCGCGGGCTTGGTGGCGCAGGCCGAGAAGGCGAGGGCGGCGATAGCCAGTACGACAGCCAGGCGGATGCGCATAAAAAATCTCCTTTTCAGCAGCTAACGGGGCCGACCCATGGTAGGCGATTTCCACCGTGCAGGCCATTTGTACACCTTGCCTGTTTTTTAAGCACTGCAAGCTTTAGCTTTTTAAAACAAGCACTTAGGCGGGGCATACAGCGGTTTGCCCGGCTTATCCACAAGCTTGTCCAGTGTTGGCAGGGTTAACTTTGGCCCGGGAATCCGCCATTTCGCAACACCGCGTGGTGGTGCAGCATCGGCATGTTTGACCCAGAGCAAAGTTGTTCATATAATTTTAATGATTGAAATTTCAGAAATTACTGAAATTTCAATCATTAAAAAATGCAAAACACCCAGCCCCAACCCCGATTACGCAGCCTGGCCCCTTGGGGCCTGGGCGGTGTGGTGCAGGGCATGGCCGCCGTGCTGTGGCTGCCCCAAGCGGCCTTGCTGGCCTGGGCCGTGCAAGGCCTGGCCGAAGGCCGCGGCTTGAATGCCGTGCTTCTGCCCGCCGCCGGGGTGCTGCTGCTGGGCGCGTTGCGTGCGCTGGCCGAGGCCTGGGGCTTGCTCCGGGTATTCGCGGCAGCCCGCCAATACGTGTCGGACCTGCGCGCACAGGTGGCTGCTGTGCTGGCGGCACGCTCGCCGCTGGATGCCGCCCGGCCCGCTTCGGGGTTGGCGGCCAGTGTGGTGGCCGAGCAGGCCGAGGCGGTGCTGCCCTATCTGGTGCGTTACCAGCCCGCACGTTGGCGGGCCATGGTGGTACCGCTGCTGATCCTGCCCGCCGTGGCCTATTTTTCCTGGGCGGCGGCCCTGGTGCTGCTGGTGGCGGCCCCGCTGATTCCGGTTTTCATGGCCCTGGTGGGTTGGCGCGCCCAGGCGGCCAGCGCCGCCCAGATGGTGGAGATGGGCCAGATGAACGCCTTTTTGCTCGACCGCCTGCGCGGTCTGGCCAGCTTGCGCGCACTGGATGCCGTGGATGCCACGGCCCACCGGCTGGGAGCCTCGGCCCAGTCGCTGCGCCAGCGCACCATGGCGGTTCTGCGGATTGCGTTCTTGTCGTCTGCGGTGCTGGAGCTGTTTGCGGCCCTGGGTGTGGCCATGGTGGCGGCCTATGTGGGCTTCCATTTGCTGGGCAGCATCCCCTGGGGGAGCTGGGGACAGCGCCTGGGCCTGGGCGAGGGTCTGTTCATTCTGCTGCTGGCTCCGGCCTTTTTCGAACCCCTGCGCGAACTGGCAGCGGTGTGGCACGACCGGGCTGCTGGCGAGGCGGCCCTGGCAGCGCTGGAAGAACTTGCCCAGGACGGCGTGCCTTTGCCTGGCGCTGCGGTGCCACCTGCGGGTCTGCGCAGCCTGGGTGCACCTTCGGTCCAGGTACAGGGTCTGCATTTTGGCCATGCGGGCGAAGTCCCGGTGTTGGCGAATTTCGGGCTGCGGGTGGCCGCGGGCGAGCATGTGGCGCTGATGGGGCCCAGTGGCGCGGGCAAGACGGCTTTGCTGCATCTGCTGGCGGGCCTGGTGCCTGCGCAGCAGGGGCGCATCTCCATTGGCGGCGTGCTGCTGACCGACACCTCCGCGTCGGCTCTGCGCCAACGCATGGGCTGGATGGGGCAAAAGCCGCATATCTTTGCGGGCTCGGTGCAGGACCATGTGGTGCTGGGCCGCTCCGGTGTGGCCCAAGACGATGTGCTGGCGGCGCTGCAGCAGGCCGGTCTGGGCCGCGTCGCCCAGGCGGGTGTGGGCGTGGCGCTGGGCGAGGGCGGCACCGGCTTGTCGGGTGGCGAGCTGGTACGGCTGGCGCTGGCCCGGCTGGTGCTGCATGCCGATGCCGACCTGCTGCTGGTGGACGAACCCACCGCCCATCTGGACACCGAAACGGCCCAGGGCGTGGCCGATGCGCTGCTGCAGTTCGCCCAGGGCAAGACCCTGATCGCCGCCACCCACGACCCGGTGCTGGCTGCGCGCATGCACCGGGTGGTGCAACTGGATGCCGATCTGGTGAGGGCCGTGGCATGAACCGGCGCTGGTACGACGTGCGGGTGGTTCTGGCCATGTTCTGGGCCGCACAGCGGGCGCGGCTGGCGCTGGGGGCCATGTGTGCCGCCATGACGGTGCTGGCCGGTATGGCGCTGCTGGGCTTGTCGGGCTGGTTCATCACCGCCACGGCGCTGGCGGGCCTGCAGGCCGCCACGGCGCTGCGGTTCGATGTGTTCATGCCGTCTGCAGGCATTCGCCTGCTGGCTCTGGGGCGTACGGGCTCGCGTTACGCCGAGCGGCTGGTGACGCACGATGCCACTTTTGCTGCGCTGGCCGTCTTGCGCGAGCGCTTGTTCCGCGGTTGGGCCCGACCCGATGCGGCACGCCAACTGCTGGCGCAACCGGCCCGCCTGCTGTTTCGCCTGACCGCCGATATCGACGCGCTGGAGTCGCTGTACCTGCGCCTGCTGGTGCCCGCCGTGGCGGCACTGGGCGCGGCCTTGCTGGCCGGGCTGGTGTTGGGTTTTATGCAGCCCTGGCTGGGGGTGTTGTTGGCCCTGTGGCTGCTGGGTGCGGGCTGGGGCATGGCCGTGGTGGTGGCGCAGCGCGCCGGGCCTGCGGCGGTACGCCGGGCCCATGCGCTGGAGCTGCTGCGGGAGCGCGCCGTGGATCTGGTGGCCGGGCAGACCGAGCTGGCCATGGCCGGGCAACTGCAGGCCCAGCGCGCCGCCCTGGCCGCCGCCGACCAGCAACTGGCCCGGGCCGATCTGGCGTTGAACCGCCTGGAAGCCCACGCCGGCGCTGCTTACGGCATGGCGGGGAGCCTGACGCTGGTGGCGGTGCTGCTGGCCGCCGCGGCATTGGTGGAGCAGGGCCGTATCGGCGCTCCCGCCGCCGCGCTGGCCTTGCTGCTGGCCTTGACCGCCACCGAACCCTTTGCGGCCCTGCGCCGGGGCGCGCTGGAGGCGGGCCGCAGCTGGCGTGCCGCCCGGCGGCTGGCCCCGCGCATGGCGCAGGCCGCGCAGCCCGGTTCCCCCGTCTGTGGTGGCGCAGATTTCGCCGTGCAGTTCAGCGCGGTCAGTGTGGCTTACCCCGGTAGCCCGCTGCGTGCGCTGCAACCCACCTCGTTCACGCTGGCCCAAGGCGAGCGCGTGGCCCTGGTGGGCCCCAGCGGGGCGGGCAAGTCCACGCTGCTGGCCCTGGTGGCGGGCGAGTTGGCCGCGGACGCGGGCAGTGTCCAGGTGCAAGCGCACAGCCTGTTGACCCAGCGCAGCGAACTGTTTGCCGATACCTTGCGCGACAACCTGCGCCTGGCCGACCCCGTGGCCTCGGATGCCCAGCTATGGGCCGCGCTGGAGGTGGCAGGCCTGGCCGACGCGGTGCGGGCCATGGCGGCGGGGCTGGACACGCGGCTGGGCGAGGGCGGGCTGGGCCTGTCGGGTGGCCAGCTGCGCCGCCTGGCCCTGGCGCGGCTGCTGTTGCGCCCCGTAGGCCTATGGCTACTGGACGAACCTACCGAGGCGCTGGATACTGAGACGGCCCACGATGTCCTGCAGCGTCTGGCAGCACAAGCCCACGGCAAAACCCTGTTGGTGGCCACCCATTTGCGCCGCGAGGCGGCGCTGGCCGACCGCCTGCTGCTCCTGCGCGCTGGCCGCATCACGGCCGATCTGCGGCGCGGGACGGCGGACTTTGATGCCGCGCTCCAGGCGTTGCGACCCGATTGAATTGAAACGAAGGAAACCCCATGGACCTTGATATTGTGGATCTGTCCCGGCTGCAGTTTGGCTTGACGGCGCTGTACCACTTCCTGTTTGTGCCGCTGACCATCGGTTTGGCGGTGCTGCTGGCCATCATGGAGACGGTCTACGTGATGACCGGCCGTCCCATCTGGCGCGACATGACCCAGTTCTGGGGCGGGCTGTTTGGCATCAATTTCGCGATGGGCGTGGCCACCGGCATCGTGATGGAGTTCCAGTTCGGCATGAACTGGAGCTACTACAGCCATTACGTGGGCGACGTGTTTGGCGCACCGCTGGCCATCGAGGGGCTGATGGCCTTCTTCATGGAAGCCACGTTTGTGGGCCTATTCTTCTTTGGCTGGGACCGGCTGTCCAAGCTGGGGCATCTGGCCGTGACCTGGGCGGTGGCCTTGGGTACCAATTTGTCGGCGCTGTGGATTCTGATTGCCAACGGCTGGATGCAAAACCCGGTGGGCGCGGCCTTCAACCCGCAAACCATGCGCATGGAGGTGACCGACTTTTATGCCGTGCTGACCAATCCGGTGGCCCAGGCCAAGTTTGTGCACACGGTGTCGGCGGGCTACACCATGGCATCGCTGTTTGTGCTGGGCGTGGCGGCCTGGTATGTGCTGCACGGCAGGCATACCGAGTTGGCCAAGCGCTCGATGACGGTGGCGGCATCGTTCGGTCTGGCTGCCGCGCTGTCGGTGGTGGTGCTGGGCGATGAAAGCGGCTATTTGTCCACCGAACACCAGAAGATGAAGCTGGCCTCCATCGAAGCCATGTGGGAGACCGAACCGGCGCCCGCGGCCTTCACCGCCTTCGGTTTTCCCGACCAAAAGGCGCGTGAAACGCATTACGCCGTGCATATCCCGGGGGTGATGGGCCTGATCGGCACCCGCTCGCTGAACACGGAGATCCTGGGCATCGACGACCTGGTCATGCATGCCGAGCTGAATATCCGGGTGGGTATTTCGGCCTACGATGCATTGCAGAAGATCCGCGACCCGGCCACCGACCCCGCAGCCCGCGAGGTGGCCGCAAGCATCTTCGAGAAGAACGGCAACGCCATGGGCTATGCGCTGCTGCTCAAACGCTATGTGGACGATCCACGCCAGGCCACGGCAGAGCAGGTGGCCCAGGCCGCCCGTGACACCATTCCGCCCGTGGCCCCCTTGTTTTGGTCCTTCCGGGTGATGGCGGGTCTGGGAATGTTTTTCATTGTGCTGACCGGCACCTTCTTCGTGCTGTCGGCGCGCCGCAAGCTGGATGCCTACCCCTGGCTGCTGCGGGTGGCGGTGTGGGCAATTCCGCTGCCCTGGGTGGCGGCGGAATGCGGCTGGGTGGTGGCCGAGCTGGGCCGCCAGCCGTGGGTGATCGAGGGTGTGCTGCCCACCGCGGTGGCTGTCTCCAACCTGGGGGCCAGCACGGTGCTGGCCACGATAGTGGGCTTTGTGGCTTTGTACACCGTGCTGTTCGTGATCGAGATGAAGCTGCTGCTCAAGGCCATCCGCAAGGGGCCGCAAGCCCACCCCGGGCTGCCACCGTCCACCGCGCCTGTGGGCGCACCCCGTACCGCTGCTACCTGAACCGAGGAAACCCACCATGGTCTTACATGAACTGCTTTCGTACGAAACCCTGCGCCTGGTCTGGTGGCTGCTGCTGGGGGTGTTGCTGGTCGGCTTTGCCGTGACTGATGGCTTTGACCTCGGCGTGGGCATGCTGCTGCCGTTTGCCGGGCGCGACGATGTGGAGCGCCGCGTCATCATCAACAGCGTGGGCCCGGTGTGGGAGGGCAACCAGGTCTGGCTGGTGCTGGGTGGCGGGGCTATTTTTGCGGCCTGGCCACCGTTGTACGCCGTGTCGTTTTCGGGCTTTTACCTGGCCATGTTTGCCATTTTGCTGGCCCTGATCCTGCGGCCCGTGGCTTTCAAATTCCGCAGCAAGCGCGAAGAACCCGCCTGGCGCGCCCGCTGGGATGCGGTGCTGTGCTTCAGCGGTTTCGTGCCGTCGCTGATTTTTGGCGTGGCCATCGGCAATGTGCTGCAGGGTGTGCCCTTCCGTTTCTCCAGCGACATGCACATCTTTTACGAGGGTACTTTCTTCGGCCTGCTCAACCCGTTTGCGCTGCTGTGCGGCCTGGTGTCGGTGGCCATGCTGTTGTTGCACGGCAGCGCCTGGCTGGTGTTGAAGACGGCGGGCCCGGTGGCCGAGCGGGCGCGTGCCATCGGCAGCGTGGCCGCCATCGCCAGCGTGGCGTTGTATGCGCTGGCGGGCTGGGCGATGTGGGGCTGGGTGGTGGGCTACCAGGTCACCAGCGCCTTGCCGGTGAACGGACCGTCGAACCCGCTGCTGAAAACGGTGGCCTTGCAGTCTGGTGCCTGGTTTGCCAACTACGCGGCCCACCCCGGGCTGTGGCTGGTACCGGCGCTGGGGCTGGCCGGGCCCTTGCTGGCCCTGGTGTGCCTGCGCGTGCGCCGTGGCGGACTGGCTTTGCTGGCCAGCGGACTGTCGATTGCCTGCATCATCTTGGGCGTGGGCGTGTCGATGTTTCCATTCATCCTGCCCTCGTCGCTGGACCCGCGTTCCAGCCTGATGGTGTGGGATGCATCGTCCAGCCATCTGACCCTGTTCATCATGCTGGTGGTCACCGCGGTCTTCATCCCCCTGATCGTGGCCTATACCAGCTGGGTCTATAAGGTGATGTGGGGCAAGGTGGATGCCGAGGCTATCCGCGACAACCGTGGCCACGCGTACTGAACGCGGCCGCACACTTTCAACCTCAAGGAACTCCGATATGTGGTACTTCTCCTGGCTGTTAGGCCTGCCGCTGGCCGCGACTTTCGCGGTGCTCAACGCCATGTGGTACGAGCTGATGGACGATGCCGCCACGCGGCACGACAAGCTCGACAAACCACCGCACGTGTAGTGCTTGTCAAGGGGCTTTGTCGGACTTGAAGACCTGCTTCACCCGGTCTTTGACCTGGATGAGTTTTTGCACCTGGGAGCCCATTCTCATCAGCCGGGCCAGCGAGGCCGAGTCCATCTTCTGCACCTCGTCCAGCCAGGAGGTGCCCAACTCGATCAGGTCGTGCATCTCCTTCATGCGCGACTGGGCGTGCACATCTTCCTCGGCCGTAGGCTCTTCCAGCAGGGCATCGCGCAGCATGGACAGGGTGGGGTCGATCTCGCGTTTGCGCCGCTCGGCGGCCAGGGTGCGAAAGATGGCCCATACGTCTTCAGGGGCCTGGAAGTATTCGCGCCGGTCGTTGGGCAGGTGGTGCAGCCGCACCAGATTCCACGAGGCCAGCTCTTTCAGTCCCATGCTGACATTGGAGCGCGAAAACGCCAGTGCCTCGGCAATCTCATCGGCGTTGAGAGGTTTGGCCGACACAAACAGCAGCGCGTAAATCTGCCCCACCGTGCGGTTGATGCCCCAGCGGCTGCCCATTTCGCCAAAGTGCAGAACAAAACGCTGGGTCAGAGGCTGCAAGTTCATACATGGATTCCTTTGATTCCCGAATTTTCAGTATTTACTGCACTCCACGGCAAAGCTATTAAAAAAAAACCCCTTAACTCGTGGGAGTTAAGGGGTTTTTGGTGTGTGGTGCCCGGGGCCGGAATCGAACCGGCACGCCTTGCGGCGGGGGATTTTGAGTCCCCTGCGTCTACCAATTTCACCACCCGGGCAATGCAGAAGCAAGACCAATATTATGGCACAGTGCAGGGTATGAAATATCCAACCATTGAAGATGTCATCGGAAAAACCCCGATGGTGGCGCTACAGCGCATTGGTGCAGCCGGTAACGCTGAGCGCGGTAATGTGGTGCTGGGCAAGCTGGAGGGCAACAACCCTGCCGGTTCAGTCAAGGACCGGCCCGCGCTGTCGATGATCCAGCGGGCGCAGGAGCGCGGCGAGATCAGCGTGGGCGACACCCTGATCGAGGCCACCTCCGGCAACACCGGCATTGCGCTGGCCATGGCCGCGGCGGTCAAGGGCTACCGCATGGTGCTGATCATGCCGGAGGACCTGTCCATCGAGCGGGCGCAGACCATGAAGGCCTTCGGGGCCGAGCTGATCCTCACGCCCAAGAGCGGCGGCATGGAATACGCCCGCGACCTGGCCGACCAGATGCAGCGCGAGGGCAAGGGCCGGGTGCTGGACCAGTTCGCCAACGCCGACAATCCGCGGGCCCACTACGAGAACACCGGCCCGGAAATCTGGGCCGACACGCAGGGCCAGATCACCCATTTCGTCAGCGCCATGGGCACCACCGGCACCATCACCGGCGTGTCGAAGTTTCTGAAGGAAAAGAACCCGGCCATCCGCATCATCGGGGCCCAGCCCAGCGAGGGCTCGCGCATCCCCGGTATCCGCAAATGGCCGCAGGCGTATTTGCCCAAGATTTACGACCCTTCGCACGTGGACGAACTGGCCTATGTGAGCCAGGACGATGCCGAGGAAATGTGCCGCCGCATGGCGCGCGAAGAGGGGATTTTTGCGGGCATCTCCGCCGCCGGGGCCTGCTGGGTGGCGCAGCAGATTGCCGAGCGCGAGACCAACGCCACGGTGGTGTTCATCGTCTGCGACCGGGGTGACCGGTATTTGTCTACCGGCGTGTTTCCGGCTTAGTAATTTATAAGAAATAGGGCTCTCGTGCTTATTCCATCAGCGTGAGAAGCTCTTTTTTCTATAGCAACAGTGGTATTGCTCCCCTATGCCTTCCGCTTTTAAATTCTGCCCCCAGTGCGCCACGCCGCTGGCCCTGATCAGCCAGTTGGAAGACGGCGGCCCCCAGCAGCGGCTGCGCTGCCCGGCCTGCGACTTCACGCACTGGAACAACCCCACGCCGGTGCTGGGGGCGATTGTGGAATACGACGGGCAGATCCTGCTGGCGCGCAACGCGGCCTGGACCAACGCCATGTACGCGCTGATCACCGGCTTCATGGAGGCGGGCGAAACCCCGCAAGAGGGCATCGCCCGCGAGATCCTGGAAGAAACCAACCTGCAGACTTCGGTGCTGAACCTGGTGGGCGTGTACGACTTTCAGCGCATGAACCAGGTGCTGATCGTCTACCACGCGGTGGCCCATGGCGAGGTGCGCCTGTCACCCGAACTGGTGGACTACCGGCTGGTCGACCTGGCCGACGTGAAGTGCTGGCCCGCCGGGACCGGCTATGCGATGGCGGATTTCTTGCGCGGGCGCGGCTTTGAGCCGCAGTTCATGGAGCCCATGCTGCCCAACCCGGTTGCGAGTGCGAGCCACTAAAATCAAAACCCATCCTAGGACACCCGCCCCATGCAGACAGACAAAGAAATCGACACCCGCGGCCTGAACTGCCCGCTGCCCATCCTGAAGGCCAAAAAGGCGCTGACCGACATGCAAAGCGGTCAGCTGCTCAAGGTGGTGTCTACCGACGCGGGCTCGGTGCGCGACTTCCAGGCCTTTGCCAAGCAGACCGGCAACGAGCTGGTAGACCAGCAGACGGCGGGCGCGGACTACATCCACGTGCTGCGCCGCAGGTAATCCCCTCCCGCGCAGGAGGGGACACCGTCCTTAGCCCAGACGGGCTAGCTGCTCTTTCAGCCGCTCCAGCGTCGCACCGAAGTCGGTGATGCGACCCCGCTCCAGGGCGATCACGGCAGGCGGGGCCTTGGCCACAAAGGCTTCGTTGCTCAGCTTGTTCGTCGCCTTGGCGATTTCGCCTTCCAGACGCGCGGCTTCCTTGCCCAGGCGGGCTTTTTCGGCTTCCACGTCGATCTCCATGTGCAGGCATAGGCGCGCATCGCCTGCCACTACGGTGGGCGCGGCTTGCGCGGCGGCTTGCCAGGCGGCCTCGTCGTCGAACAGCTTGACCTCGCTCAGCTTGGCCAGCGACTGCAATACCGG
Organism: Comamonadaceae bacterium OS-1; assembly: GCA_027923965.1. Classification (NCBI taxonomy): domain Bacteria; kingdom Pseudomonadati; phylum Pseudomonadota; class Betaproteobacteria; order Burkholderiales; family Comamonadaceae; species Comamonadaceae bacterium OS-1. Next base: position 3,066,441 of record AP026969.1, on the reverse strand, counting down.
TGCCACGGACTGCATGAAGGCCGCATCGCCCACGCAGTACAGCGGCATGCGGGTGGCGGGCGACACATTCATTTCGCCGCGCAGGTTGCGGCAGGCATCCACCAGGCCCTTGAGCTTGGTGATGTGCGCAATGGCCGCCTCGTCGATGCGCTCGGGCTGGCTCACGGGGTAGGCGGCGATGCTGATGGATTCACCGGCACGGCCCGCCACGGGCGCCACCTTCTGCCACAGCTCTTCGGTGATAAATGGGATCAGCGGGTGTGCCAGGCGCAGCAGGACCTCCAGCGTGCGGATCAGGGTGCGGCGGGTGGCGCGCTTTTGCGCGTCGCTGCCGGTGTTGATCTGTACCTTGGCGATTTCCAGGTACCAGTCGCAGAACTCGTTCCAGGCAAAGTCGTAAATCGTGTTGGCCACCAGGTCCAGGCGGTAGTCGGTAAAGCCCTTGGCCACTTCGGCCTCGGCCTGCTGCAGCTTGGAGACGATCCAGCGGTCGGCCTGGCTCAGGTCCAGATACCCATCGGCCTGGTCTTCCAGCACACCGCAGTCCTGGCCCTCGCACTGCATCAGCACGAAGCGGGTGGCGTTCCACAGCTTGTTGCAGAAGTTGCGGTAGCCCTCGCAGCGTTTGCTGTCGAAGTTGATGTTGCGGCCCAGCGAGGCCAGCGACGCGAAGGTGAAGCGCAACGCGTCGGCACCAAAGGCGGGGATGCCTTCGGGGAATTCCTTCTCGGTGTTCTTGCGCACGGTGGGGGCGGTTTCGGGCTTGCGCAGGCCCACGGTGCGTTTGTCCAGCAAGGGTGCCAGGGCAATGCCGTCGATCAGGTCCACCGGGTCCAGCACATTGCCTTCGGACTTGCTCATTTTCTTGCCCTGCGCGTCGCGCACCAGGCCGTGCATGTAGACGTGCCTGAACGGCACCTGGCCGGTGAAGTGCTTGGTCATCATGATCATCCGGGCCACCCAGAAGAAGATGATGTCGTAGCCGGTGACCAGCACGCTGGAGGGCAGGTACAGGTCGAAGTCTTGGGTTTTCTCGGGCCAGCCCATGGTTGAGAAGGGCACCAGGGCGGAGGAGTACCAGGTGTCCAGCACGTCTTCGTCGCGCGTCAAGGTTTTGCCGGGGGCCTGCGCCTGGGCTTCTTCTTCATTACGCGCCACGTAGACCTTGCCGTCTTCGTCGTACCAGGCGGGGATCTGGTGGCCCCACCAGAGCTGGCGGCTGATGCACCAGTCCTGGATGTTGTTCATCCACTGGTTGTAGGTGTTGACCCAGTTCTCGGGCACGAACTGCACTTCGCCACTCGCTACGGCATCGATAGCGCCTTGCGCAATACTGGTGCCGGTAGGGCCGGGTTTGGTCATGGAGACAAACCACTGGTCGGTCAGCATGGGTTCGATCACCTGGCCGGTGCGGGTGCAGCGGGGCACCATCAGCTTGTGTTTCTTGGTTTCGACCAGCAGGCCGAGTTCGGCCAGGTCGGCGACGATCTTTTTGCGGGCGACGAAGCGGTCCAGGCCCTGGTAGGCGGCGGGGGCGTTCTCGTTGATCTTGGCATCCAGCGTCAGCACGCAAACCATCGGCAGCTTGTGGCGCTGGCCCACGGCATAGTCGTTCTGGTCGTGCGCGGGCGTGACCTTGACCACGCCGGTGCCAAACGCCTTGTCCACGTAGTCGTCGGCAATCACCGGGATCTCGCGGTTGCACAAAGGCAGCTTCACCATCTTGCCGATCAGGTGGGTGTAGCGCCCATCTTCGGGGTGCACCATCACGGCCACGTCGCCCAGCATGGTTTCGGGGCGGGTGGTGGCCACCGTCAGCGCGCCCGAGCCGTCGGCCAGCGGGTAGCTGATGTGCCACATGTGGCCGTCTTCTTCTTCGCTCTCCACCTCCAGGTCGCTCACCGCGCTTTGCAGGACCGGGTCCCAATTGACCAGGCGCTTGCCGCGGTAGATCAGGCCTTGCTGGTAGAGCTGCACAAAGGTCTCGGTCACCGTTTTGGACAGTTTGGGGTCCATGGTGAAGTATTCGCGCTCCCAGTCCACGCTGTCGCCCATGCGGCGCATTTGGGTGGTGATGGTGTTGCCGCTTTTTTCCTTCCACTCCCACACCTTTTCGACAAAGTTCTTGCGGCCCAGGTCGTGGCGGCTGACTTTTTGCTCTTGCAGCTGGCGCTCCACCACGATCTGCGTGGCAATGCCTGCGTGGTCGGTGCCGGGCACCCACACCGTGTTGTGGCCCTGCATGCGGTGGTAGCGCGTCAGGCTGTCCATGATGGTCTGGTTGAAGGCGTGGCCCATGTGCAGCGTGCCGGTCACATTGGGCGGCGGCAGCTGGATGGCGAAAGCCTCCACGCCGTCTTTCGCCTGGCCCGTGCCCCGGTAGCCCGCCGTGGCGTAGCCGCGCCGCTCCCATTCCGGGCCCCAGTGCGCTTCCAGCGCGGCGGGTTCAAAGGATTTGGACAGGGATTGCAAGCCGGGCTGGGCGGGGGCGGTGGGAAGGGTGTCGGTCATGGTCTATCGGGGTTCTTTCTGGAAGGGCGCGATTTTACCGGGCAGGGTTGCTGCGCTTAGGGTTGCTATGGTTTAAGTAGCTTCTCGTGCTGATGGAATAAGCGCAGAAGGCCTATTTTTTATAAATTTTTCTGGCAAGGGATTGTGTGGCGCTGTGGGGAGTTTGGGGAAAATTGGCGTATAAATCGCAGGCCAAGCCGTGGTGGCCTGGGCCCTTGGCATAAGGACTTTGCATGATCAAACCCGCCATCCCACCCGACGAGCCGTTTCGGCTGGGTACCTTGCGTTCGCTCGACCTGCTCGACACCCCGCGCGAGGAGCGATTTGACCGATTGACCCGCATGGCCCGGCGCATGTTTGGCGTGTCGATTGCGCTGGTCAGCCTGGTGGACGAAAACCGCCAGTGGTTCAAGTCGGCGCAGGGGCTGGAGGAGAAAGAAACCGCGCGCGACATTTCCTTTTGTGGCCACGCCATTTTGGGCGACGGCCTGCTGCTGGTGCCGGATGCAAAGAGCGACCTGCGGTTTTTTGACAATCCGCTGGTCACCAGTGCGCCGTATGTGCGGTTTTATGCGGGCTGGCCGCTGCAGGCCGCGAACGGTAGCAAGCTGGGGACGCTGTGCCTGCTGGACCCGCAACCCCGCAGCTTTGCCGATGAAGACATCCAGCTGCTGGGGGACCTGGCCGCCATCGTGGAGCAAGAGATTTCCACCTACCAACTGGCTACGCTGGACGAGCTGACCCGGCTGCACAACCGGCGTGGTTTTCTGGCGCTGGCGCAGCACGCGCTGCACCTGGCGGCGCGCAAGGCCTTGCCGTGCGCGTTGGTGTTTTTTGACCTGGACAAGTTCAAGGCCATCAACGACAACTTTGGCCACGCCGAGGGCGACAAGGCGCTGTTGGTCTTTGCCGACCAGATGCGGCGCAGCTTCAGGGATGCCGATGTGTTGGCGCGCCTGGGCGGTGACGAGTTTGTGGTGCTGCTGTTTGACTGCCCGCACGACCTGGCCCAGGGCATCGTGGACCGCTTGCTAACCGCCCTGGAGCGGCGCAACCAGTTCAGCCGCAGCGGCTATGCGATTGCCTGCAGCCACGGCATTGTCAATGTGGTACCGGAGGCCGTTGAGCCCATTGAAGCCCTGTTGTCCCAGGCCGATGCGCTGATGTACCAAAACAAGCGCAGCCGCAACTAGCTCCAGAAACCGGCGGTCACCCAGCCGGTGTCGCGCAGGGGTCAATCGCAGGCCCTGGCCGGTGTGCGGTTTGGGTTTACCAGTATGACAAGCCCGGACTGGCTCACTAGTATTTCGTAAAAGCACGAACGTACTTATTTTGTCCTGGCCCGTTGTCTATCTTCAACGCAGCCAAGATCCTCTGCCTTGGCATCCTCATCCGGTATGCCACAGCGCACGCAGGCATGGTTTCCACCGTTCCGCCAAGCCGCCTGGTCGCCCACGGTCACCAGGGGCTGCGGCATACATCCGACAAACTTTATGAACCGCAAGGTTCTGCTGGAGATGGCTTTGAAAAAAATATGGACGACTTGGCTGGCCGCTTGCTTGCTGGCATGGGCTTGCTTGCCTGCGACATCGTGGGCGCAGGGGTATTCCCAAACCCGGTACCCGATTGTGCTGGTGCATGGTCTTTTGGGTTTTGACAATATCGGCCCACTGGACTATTGGTACCGAATACCCGCAGCGCTGCGGGCGGACGGGGCGACGGTGTACGTGACGCAGGTCTCTGCGGCCAACAGCACCGAGGTGCGTGGCGAGCAGTTGCTATCCCAGGTCAAGCAGATCCTGGCAGTGACTGGTGCTGCCAAGGTCAACCTGATCGGACACAGCCACGGTGCTCCGACATCGCGTTATGTCGCTTCGGTACGGCCCGACCTGGTGGCATCGGTGACCGCGGTGGGTGGTGTCAACAAGGGCTCGGCCGTGGCTGATTTGCTGCTGGGCGTGGCACCCCCTGGAACCTTGAGTAATACGGTGTTGGTATCTGCCACGAATGGCTTGGCGACCTTGATTGCCGCCTTGTCAACGGCTTCGCAGCAACCCCAGAACTCCATGGCTGCAGCGACATCGCTGGGCACGGCGGGCTCGCTCAAGTTCAACCTCGCCCATCCAGAGGGCATTCCGACGAGCGCCTGCGGCGAGGGCGCGTACTCGGTGCGCGGTGTGATGTACTTCTCTTGGAGCGGAGCCCAGCCTTTCACCCACCCGCTGGACATTCTGGACCCCGCCCTGGCACTGACTTCGCTGGCCTTTGCAGGCGCCAAAAATGATGGTCTGGTGGCCAGCTGCTCCACGCATCTGGGGCGGGTGATCCGAGATGACTACAGGATGAACCACCTGGATGAGGTCAACCAGGTCGCAGGCCTGGTGAACCTGTTTGAAACCAACCCGGTGACGCTGTACCGCCAGCAGGCCAACCGGTTGAAGAACCTGGGTCTTTGAGGTCGCCATGCAGAAAGCCCGGGTTGGGATGTGGGCCGTTTCAGGGGTCCTGGCGGTGGCTGCGGTCGTATGGTGGCGGCACGGCGGCCTGGATGCGCCGAATGTTGCTGCCAGCGCAGGGGCGGTGCCCGGAGCGCGCGCACCCTTCGTGCCCTCCATGCAGGGCACCCAGCCCGATGGCGATTTGCAGGCGCTGCGCGTGGCAGGGATGCAGACCAGCCCGGCGGCGTATGCGCAGTTGGTGCGGATGTTCGACTACTACCTGAGCGCCGTGGGGGAGGCGAGTACCGAAGCCATCCGCCAGCGTATTGCCCACGAGCTTGACCTGGCCATGCCGCCCGCCCAGGCCCAGGATGCCAAGCGGCTGTTGGGCCTGTACCTGGCTTTCAAGCGCGCCTTGGTCGAGCTGGAGCAGGACCCTGCGTTGGCGGGTAACGGCGTTCAGGCTATCCGCCAACGGATGCTGGCGGTGCAGCAGTTGCGCGAGCGCTATTTCACTGCCGACGAGGTGCAGGGGATGTTTGGCTTTGAAGACCGTTATGACGCGGATGCCCTGGCCCGCATGGCTATCGACCAGGACACCCAGCTGAGCGCGGCACAGAAAAAGTCCCAGCTCGCCGCACTCGATGCGACCCTGCCAGCGGCCTTGCTGGCAGATCGCAACGCCAACCAGGCCTTGTTCAACACCCAGCAGCAGGCTTTGGACATGCGTGCCAAAGGTGCCAGTGACGACGATGTCTACCGCATGCGGTCCCAGGCTTTTGGCACCCAGGCCGCATCGCGGCTGACTGAGGTGGACCACGAGGAGCAAGCCTGGCAGAGCCGCATGGCGGCCTACCTGGCCGCGCGTAATGCCATTCTCAGCGCCGAAGGCACGCGCTCGGAAGACCAGCGCCAGCAGGCTCTGGCCCAGCTACAGCAGAGCCATTTCAGTGAGGATGAACGCCGACGGTTGGTGGCGTACGAGAAATAGCGATCGTTCGGGCTAGTTTGCCTTGGCGCAGCCATGGGCGAAGGTGATGCCTTGGGTGATCTTCTGGAACTGGCCGCTTTGCTTCATTTTCTTCAGGGCCTGCGAGAACTTGTCGGCCAGCTCCTTGCCCTCGGCCGTGTTCTGGAAAGCGTAGTACACGTCCTGGCGTGACACCGGCACCTTGGGCGCGTACTGCATCTGCGCCGCCAGGCCCAGCTTCTCAAACGCCTTGAGGCCGGTTTTTTCGTCCAGCACGAAAGCGTCCAGATATCCGGCCACCAGCTTCTGGATATTGGCCTCGTCGGTGTTGGCAGTTTCGACGGCAAAGGCGCTGTTGTCGGTGACTTCGCGTGCATAGGGGTAGCCGCGGGTGATGCCCACGCGCTTGCCTTTCAGGTCCGCCAGGGACTTCAGGAACGGGCTGCCCTTTTTGGTGAACACGAAGTCTTCCTTGCAGTCGATGGATTCGCTGGTGCGGGCGATGGGTTGGGCGGCGGAAAAATTGACATCCAGCGCCGGAAACAGGCCGCCATAGCTGCCGCCCAAAAAGCCTTGCACGGCCCGGGGCGGCGGCATGACCTGGATCTGGATGTCGGTCTGCGCCAGTTTGGCCACTTCGCGGACCAGCTCGATAAACAGGCCTTTGCTATCGCTTTCCACATGCCCGGGAATGGGAAAAGTGACCATTTGTACCGCCGCATGCCCCGCCGCCGCCGCGCCGAGCAGGGCCCATGAAACCAATGGAATGCGCATGGAGATTCCCTTCAAATGAGTGGCAAATTGCACCAGCTTACGCTTCCATCGCGTGTTGTAAACACTGTGTGGCGGCGTCGAAATCAAAATCCTCGATGGTACGTTCCAGGGCTTCAAACTGTGTTCCCAGCACCTGGCGCAGGCTGCTGGCGTGCTGCTGCAGAAAGTGGATGCTGTCGGCATCGCTGTCCAGGAGCAGGGTTTCCAGCTGCACACACAAATGCCGAGCGTGCCGCGTGTCCACCGCTGGCTGGCCGGGTGGGGCGGCGGGTACCGCCTCGTCCTCGTGCTGGGCCAGATGGGCCACCATGGCTTGCAGTGGCTCGCTGATGGTGTCCAGCAGGGACTCGATCCGCGGACGCGGGCTGCGCGCAGCAATCGCCGCCTCCAGCGCTTGCGCCAGTGGCTGGATCTGTACCGCGCCGATATTGCCGGCCACCCCTTTGGCGGTATGGGCCAGGCGCTCGGCCAGCGCCCAGTCGTCCGCCTGCAGCGCCGTTTGGACCTGGGCTACCAGGGACTTTTGTCCTTGGGCAAACCGGCGCAGCAGCGAAGCGTAGAGCCTGCGGTTGCCCGCCACACGGTTCAGGCCCGCGGCGATGTCCAGGCCTGGCACAGGGGGGAACTCGGGCTCTGGCGTGTGCTGTGCCGGTGCCGGTGCCGGTGCGGGTGCCGGAACGGGAGCGACCGGGCGCGCCGTGCCTTGCGGCAGCTTGACCCACCGCAGCAGGGCCGCCCAAAGGCGCAGGGGTTCTATCGGTTTGGTCACAAAGTCCTGCATACCTGCGGCGGCACAGCGCTCGGCATCCTGCTGCATGGCGTTGGCGGTCATGGCCACGATGGGCAGGTAGTCCAGGCGGCGGATCTGGCGGATCGCGCGGGTGGCCGTCAGGCCGTCCATCACCGGCATCTGCATGTCCATCAGCACGATGTCAAAGTGCTGGGCCTGCACCATGTCGACCCCGACCTGCCCATTCTCGGCAATCGCCACCACAAACCCGGCGGATTGCAGCAGCTCGGCCGCCACCATCTGGTTGATTTCGTTGTCTTCTACCAGCAGGATGCGCGCGCCTGCCAGAGCCGCCAGGTTGGCAGGGTTGTCGTCTGCTGCGGGCACGGGGGTGTGCGGGCTGGCCGACGGCTGGGCGTGGACCACCCCCAGCAAGGCGGTAAACCAGAAGCTGCTGCCCTGGCCCAGGGTGGAATCCAGCCCCACCGAGCCGCCCATCAGTCCGGCCAGGTGCTTGCAAATCGCCAGTCCCAGGCCGGTGCCACCAAAGCGCCGGGTGATGGATGCATCTACCTGCGAAAAGCTTTGGAACAGTTGGCTTTGCTGCGCCTGCGTCATGCCGATGCCGGTGTCTTCCACCGTGCAGCGCAACAGTACGGCGGTGGAGGACGCCATCTTGCCGCGGGCGACCAGGCGAATGTGGCCGGTCTCGGTGAATTTGAGGGCGTTGTTGCAGTAGTTCAGCAGGATCTGCCGCAGCCGTAGCGGGTCGCCCACCAGCACGGGGGGGACGCTGGCGTCGATATCCACCGAAAAGTCCAGCCCCTTGAGCTGGACTTTTTCGGCCATCATGTCGCCGATGTCGTCCAGAATATTGTCCAGCGAGAAGTCGATATTCTCGATATTGAGTTTGCCCGCTTCGATTTTGGAAAAATCCAGAATGTCGTTGATGATCCCGAGCAAATGGTTGCCCGAGCTTTGGATTTTCTGGATGTAATCCAACTGCTTGGGATTCAAATCGGTTTTCAGCGCCAGTCGGCTCAAACCAATAATGCCATTCATCGGCGTGCGGATTTCATGGCTCATATTGGCCAGAAAGTTGGCTTTGACCTCGGTGGCGGCCTCGGCGGCTTCGCGGGCCTGGCGCAGTTCGGTCACGTCGAAAAACCAGCCCAGCGAGCATTCGCTATCGTCGTAGTGCACCTTCACCACCGTGGTCATGGACCAGAAAGTCGTGCCATCGGACTTGATGAACTCCAGCAGGCGCGGTGGGCCGGCCGATCCGGAGGTGCGGATCATCCGGGCCAACTCGAAATAGTCCTCTTTGTTCTTGTAGATGTACTCCATGTCGGTACGGGAGATGCTGGTGCTGCCGCCATTGAACAGGTCGTAAAACCGCTTGTTGGCAAAAACAAACTGCTTGTCCAGCGTCAGGATGCGCACCGCAATCGGGCTGTCTTCCAGAATGCGCCGCAGTTGCTCCGCGTTGCGCTCCAGTTGCCCGGCCCGCAAGGCCAGTTGTTGGCTGCTGGCCTGGAGTTCCTGGGTGCGGTTGTCTACCGTGGCCTCCAGCGACTCCTTGGCCTCCAGCAGGCGCAGCCACAGGCTGTTGAGGGCCGCCACCAAAACCCCCAGTTCATTTTTGTCCGGGTAGAAAATGTTTTGGTATTTGGACGGGTCCGCAGCCATGTTCAGCGAGGTCACCGCCTGGGTCAAAGCCACCAGGGGGCGTGACAACACCCGGTTGATCGACAAGGCCAGCACCACCCATAAACCCAGGCCTACCAGCAGGGCATTGGTGGCCAAGGCCAGCAGGCTGGAGGTCAGCCGCTCAAAAATCACCGAAAAATGGGTGTAGATGCGGATGCTGCCAATGGCCTCCAAGGTGCTGGCATTGCCACCGCCCAAAGACCGCAGGGTGATGGTGTGCACCGCCGTTCTTTGCCAAAAGGGCAGGGTGCTGTTGTCGGCAGACGGGGGCACCCGGCCCTGCGTGGACTGCACTGCGCCCTCTTTGTCCACCACCACCAGGCCCGTGACCACCGAGGCCCGCGCCGCACCTTTGGCCAGCACTTCGATCATTTGCGGATCGAAATTCCATACCGCCTGCCGCATGCCGGGCACGAACGCCGTTTCGATATTGACTATTTCTGCGTCAATATTTTTGTCGATGGATTGGTAGACAAAATAAAGTTGAACCAACGAGGTCGTCCCCACCAGTGCCAGATACCAGACAAAAACACGCCTCAGTAACTGGCTGGAGAGCGATGTCATTTTTCGGGGGTAGATGGTGGCATCTCGGCGCTGGGGCGGGGTATTCCATAAATGGACGCGTTTGCAAATATCCTAGCACTTCCCTTGGGATTGGCCTATCTGGGCGCCAAAGCGGCGGGCGGGGCCCGGGCCCGGCCCAACGCGCGGGCTTGCGTCCGATAATGGCGGCAAAGGATGTTTGCCCATGTTGTTTTTGTTGTCGCCAGCCAAGGCTCTGGATTTTGAAACGCCCGCCGCGGGTCAGCCGCCCATTCCCCATACCCAGCCCTTGTTTACCGCGCAGTCGGCCCAGTTGATTGCGCTGCTGCGCGAGAAGTCACCCTTGCAAATTTCGGAGCTGATGCACCTCAGCGATGCCCTGTCGGCCCTGAACGTGGCCCGCTACCAGGCCTGGAGCCCGAAGTTCACCGCCAAAAACGCCAAGCAGGCGGTGCTGGCCTTCAATGGCGATGTCTATGGCGGGCTGAACGCCACCACCTTGCCTGCCGACGCGCTGGCCTGGACGCAGGAGCACCTGTGCATCCTCAGCGGCCTGTACGGCGTGCTGCGCCCGCTGGACTGGATGCAGCCCTACCGGCTGGAGATGGGCACCCGCTTGGCCAACCCGCACGGGGCCACGCTGTACAAGTTCTGGGGCAGCCAGATATCCGAATATCTCAACCAGCGCCTGCGTGCCGATGCCACGCCAGTGGTGGTCAACCTCGCCTCGCAAGAGTATTTCAAAGCGGTGGACCGCAAGGCGCTCAAGGCCCGGGTGGTCGAATGCGTGTTTGAAGAACTGCGCAGTAACGGCCAGTACAAGGTCATCAGCTTCATGGCCAAGCGCGCCCGCGGGCTGATGGCCCGGTTTGCGGCCGAGCAGCGCCTGAGCCTGCCCGGCCAGCTGCAGGGCTTCGATCTGGAGGGCTATGGCTATGACGCGGCCACTTCCGAGCCCGACCGGCTGGTGTTTCGGCGCAGCGGAGCCGCCCATGCCTAAACCCGGTGCGGCTGCCCAGACCGCCACGCCCGCCCTGCGCAAATGGATCATCGAGCAGGCCGAGGCCGGGTTTGCGCCCGACGTGGTGCTGGCCTCCATGCTGGCATCGGGTTGGGACGCGGCGGTGGCGGCAGCTGCCTTGCAGGCCACGCTGGCTGCGCATCTTCACGACACCCAAAAGCCCGCCGCGACCCCGGTGCCCAGCCCGGCGCTGGACGGCTCGCCGCTGTGGCTGGACGCGGGCGACCGCCAGGTGGCGGTGCTGTCGGTGCTGCGCATTCCACGGCTGGTGGTGCTGGGCGGCCTGCTCAGCGACGCGGAATGCACCGCGCTGGTCGATCTGGCCCGCCCGCGCCTGAGCCGCTCGCTCACGGTGGAAACCCAAAGTGGCGGCGAAGAAGTGCACGTCGACCGCACCAGCGACGGCATGTTTTTCCAGCGCGGCGAGAATCCCCTCATCCAGCGCATCGAAGCCCGCATCGCCCGCCTGCTGCAGTGGCCCGAGGCCAACGGCGAAGGCCTGCAGGTGCTGCAGTACCAGCCGGGCGCCGAGTACAAACCGCACTATGACTACTTCGACCCGCACGAGCCGGGCACCCCCCACATCCTGGAGCGCGGCGGCCAGCGTGTGGCCACGCTGATCATCTACCTGCAGTCGCCCGAGCAGGGTGGCGCCACCCTGTTCCCGGATGTGCAGCTGGAAGTAGCCCCGCAGCGCGGCAACGCCGTGTTCTTCAGCTACGACCGGCCCCACCCCTGCAGCCAGAGCCTGCACGGCGGCGCGCCGGTGCGGGCGGGCGAAAAATGGATCGCCACCAAGTGGCTGCGGCAGAACGAATTTAACTAAAGGACTAAGAACACCCCCAGGCTCCAGTGCTTCGCATCTTTCTCCAACCCCCTTGCAGGGGGCAACACCAGCAGCCTGGCAAAGCCAGTTCTGCGGTGTTTCTGGCGGGCGTTCGTTCTGCCCTTACCAAGGAGTTGGATCTTTAAAATTAGTAGACTTTAAAGCTGCTTGCGCTTATTTCATAAGCGTGAGCAGCTATCAAATAGAGAGTAAACCCCCGTGAGCAATGCCAACACCCCCGACCAGTCCCAATTGGGCAAATCCTCGGCCTATATCGACCAGTACGATGCCTCGCTGCTGTTCCCCATTCCCCGCGCCACCAAGCGCACTGAGCTCGGCCTGGCCGACAGCACCACGCCGTTCTTCGGAGCTGATTTGTGGACCGCCTTCGAGCTGAGCTGGCTGAACTTGCGCGGCAAACCCCAGGTAGCGCTGGCCCACATCACCGTGCCCTGTGAAACCCCCCACATCATCGAGAGCAAGTCCTTCAAGCTCTACCTGAACAGCTTCAACAACACCCGCTTTGCCGATGCCGCCGCGGTGCAGGCCCGCATCCGTACCGACATCAGCGAAGCCGCCTGGCGCGGCTCGGCCACACCCGCCACGGTGGGCGTGCGCATCTTGCTGCCCGAGATGTTCGACATTGAGCCGGTGCACGAGCTCGACGGCCTGAGCCTTGACCGTCTCGACATGGACTTCGACACCTACAGCCCCGACCCCACGCTGCTCAGTGCCGCGCTGGACGAGGCCCCGGTGTCCGAGGTACTGACCAGCAACCTGCTGAAAAGCAACTGCCTGGTCACCGGCCAGCCCGACTGGGGCAGCGTGCAGATCAGCTACAGCGGCCCGCAGATCGACCAGGCCGGGCTGCTGAAATACCTGGTGAGTTTCCGCAACCACAACGAATTCCACGAGCAGTGCGTGGAGCGCATCTTCATGGAGCTGTGGACCCGCTGCCAGCCCATCAAGCTGACGGTCTACGCCCGCTACACCCGCCGTGGTGGGCTGGACATCAACCCGTTTCGTACCAGCCACCCGGGCACGCTGCCCGCCAACATCCGCACCGCGCGGCAATAGCAAGTCCCTACATCGTCATCACGCCGTCACGGTAGGTGCCTACGCTGCCGGGTTGGCCTGCAGCGTCCTTGCGGGTATTAACCAACGCCCTCGCACCATGCACCGCACCTCCATCCTCTCGCTCGTCCTTGCCTCGCTGTTTGCCGCCACCGCCGCACAGGCCACGCCCACGCTGATCGCCATCGGCACCCTGGGCGGCACGTCCGACCTGTCGGGCCTGACCGGCACCCTGGAAAACGGCCTGGCCGGCAACGTGCTGGGCGGCCTGGGTTCGGGCCTGGCCTGGGCCGGTGGCAACACCTTTGTGGCCACGCCCGACCGGGGTCCCAACGCCACCACCTACAACAGCCAGGTAGACGACACCACCTCGTACATCGCGCGCTTCCAGACCCTGAAGCTGGACCTGACGGCCGTCGCCTCGGGCAATTTGCCCTACACCCTGACCCCCACGCTCACCGCCACCACCCTGCTCAGCAGCGCCAGCCCGCTGGTCTACGGCAGCGGCACGGCCGCGGGCCTGCCGAACGGTGCACCGGCGCAGAACACTGCCGGGGTCAACTACTTCACCGGCCGCTCGGACAACTTCGATGCCAGCCAGCCCTCGACCAACCCGAACAACGCCCGGCTCGACCCCGAGGCGGTGCGCGTCTCCAAAGACGGCAAGAGCGTGTTCATCTCGGATGAATACGGCCCCTATGTTTACCAGTTCGACCGCGCCACCGGCCAGCGCCTGAAAACCTTTGCCCTGCCCAACAACCTGGCCATCAGCACCCTCAGCGCCCAGGGCGCGGTGGAAATCGCGGGCAATGCCACCGGCCGCGTGACCAACAAGGGCATGGAAGGCCTGGCGATCTCGCCCGATGGCACCACGCTGATCGGCATCATGCAGGCCTCGCTGGAGCAGGACAAAAACAAGATGGTGCGCATCGTCACCATCGACATCGCCACCGGCACCACGCACGAATACGCCTACCAGCTCACCACCGGCTCCGGCGTGAGCGAGATCGTGGCGCTGAACAACCACCAGTTCCTGGTGGACGAGCGCGACGGCAAGGGCCTGGGCGACGGCAGCACCGCCGTGGTCAAGCAGCTCTTTCGCATCGACCTGGACGGTGCCACCGACGTGGGCAACCTCACCGGCTCTGCCGCCGACCAGACCGCGCTGAAAGCCGCCGCCGTCAAGAAGACCCTGGTGCTGGACCTGGTGAAGGTGCTCACCGCCAACGGCGTCACCGCCGACCAGATTCCGTCCAAGATCGAAGGCCTGGCGTTCGGCGACGACATCACCCTGGACGGCGTGCTGTCGCATACCTTGTACGTGGCCAACGACAACGACTTCGTGCCGGGCCTGGCGGGCGACAACAAGATCTTCGTCTTCGCCCTCAGCGATGCCGACCTGGGTGCCACCTTCACCCAGCAGCAGATTCCCGAACCCGAAAGCCTGACGCTTGTGCTGCTGGGCCTGGGCGCCATGGGCGTAACGGGCGGCCTGCAGCGCCGTAAAACAGGTTTGCTACAAAAATAGTAGCTTTTCATGCTTATGGGATAAGCACGGGAGACACATTTTTATCTAAAAATGTGCAGGGTGTGCAAGGAGGTTGCCACCAGGCTGAACCCCACCAGCGCCAGCAGCACACAGACGATGCGTTTGACTGTGGCCGGCTGCAGGCGGGAGGGGTGGCGGGCCATCCACCCGGTTTGCAGCAGCACCAGCGGCACCGTCTCCAGGCTCAGCAGCAGGGCGTTGCTGCTGACGTGCCCGGCGGGCAGCATCATGCCCAGGCGCAGCACGGCATTGGCGGCGAAGATGGCCACCAGGGTGTCGCGGATGGCGCGCAAGGGCAGGGGCTGGCGGTACAGGTGGTACACCAGCGGCGGCCCGGCGGTCGAAAACATCCCGCCCAGCACCCCGGATACCGCCCCCACCGCCATGAAGCTGGTGGCGGACGAACGCTGTGCCTGCGCCTGTGCGGTGCGGGCCAGCAGGCCTGCGCAGGCGATGATGGTCAGGCCCAGCAGCAGGCTCAGCACCACCACCAGGCCGCTGCTGAGCCAGTTCACCAGCAGCACGCCCGCCACCACACCCACCTGGCTGGCAGCCATCGTGGGGAGCAGGATGCGGGCCTCCAACTTCGGCCGGGTGGCGCAGAACAGCACGATGGCGTTGACCAGCGTCAACACGCTCACCACGTTGGCCACATCGGCGATGGAGGCCACGCCCAGCAGGCCCACCAGGCCCAGCAGCACCAGCCCGAAGGCGAAGCCGGTGAGGTTCTGCACATAGCCTGCGGTGGCGGCGCAAAGCAGAAACAGCAGATGCTGCGGCAGTGTCATGGGTTCAAGAGCTCATGCCCGCCAGGCACAGGTATTTCAGCTCCACATAGTCGTCCATGCCGTGGCGCGAGCCTTCGCGGCCCAGGCCCGACTGCTTGACACCGCCAAACGGCACCTCGGCGGTGGAGATCAGCCCGGTATTGACCCCCACCATGCCGTATTCCAGCGCCTCGCCTACGCGGAAGATGCGGCCAATGTCGCGGCTGTAGAAGTAGCTGGCCAGCCCGAACTCCGTGGCGTTGGCCAGGGCGATCACTTCGGCCTCGGTATGGAAACGGAACACCGGTGCCATGGGGCCAAAGGTTTCCTCGCGGGCGCACAGCATGGCGGCCGTGGCATCGGCCAGGACGGTGGGGGCGTAGCTGCGCTCGCCCACGCGTTCGCCACCGCACACCAGGCGTGCGCCCAGGGCCAGCGCGTCCTGCACATGGGCTTCCACCTTGGCCAGCGCGTCGGCATCGATCAGCGGGCCCTGCTGCACACCTGCGTCGAAGCCGTTGCCGACCTGGATGGCGCGGGCCTTGGCGGCGAGTTTGTCCACGAAGCGGTCGTACACGCCGTCTTGCACGTAGAAGCGGTTGGCACAGACGCAGGTTTGCCCGGCGTTGCGGTATTTGCTGGCGATGGCACCTTCCACGGCGGCATCCAGATCGGCATCGTCGAAGACGATGAAGGGCGCATTGCCGCCCAGCTCCAGCGACAGCTTCTTGATGCTGGGCGCGCACTGGCGCATCAGGATGCGACCTACCTCGGTGCTGCCGGTGAACGACAGGTGGCGCACGGCATCGCTCTCGCACCAGGCGCGGCCAATGGCGATGGAGTTGGCACCGTCGCCGGGCACCACGTTGATGACCCCGGGTGGCAGGCCCGCGCGCTGCGCCAGAGCGGCCAACGCCAGCGCGCACAGCGGGGTTTGCTCGGCGGGCTTGAGCACCACGGTGCAGCCCGCTGCCAGGGCCGGGGCCAGCTTGCGGGTGACCATGGCGATGGGGAAGTTCCACGGCGTGATGGCTGCGCACACGCCGATGGGCTGGCGGATTACCAGGTAGCGCTTGTCGGGGTCGGTGGTGGGGATGGTCTCGCCGTAGATGCGGCGCGACTCCTCGGCAAACCATTCGATGAAGCTGGCCCCGAAGGCCACTTCGCCGCGCGATTCGGCCAGGGGCTTGCCCTGTTCGGCCGTCATCAGCCGGGCCAGGTCGTCGGCATGCTGGTGGATCAGATGGAACCAGCGCAGCATCAGGCTGGCGCGTTCCTTGGCCGGGCGGGCGCGCCAGGCCGGGCCTGCAGCCTCGGCGGCGGCCACGGCCTGTAGTGCGTGGCTGGCACCGAGGTTGGCAACGGAGGCCAGTGGCAGGCCGGTGGCGGGGTCGTGCACGGTGAAGCGTTCTGCGGCGCTGGTCCATTCGGCACCGATGAGGCCGTCGGTTTGGAGCAGGGTGGGGTCGTTCAGCAGGACCAGGGGGGAAGTCATGGTGGTCATACGGTTTCAGGAAATCACGGATTGCTGGGCGATACCGGCATCGACCAGTACGTGCTGGCCGGTCATGCCGTCGCTGTCGTCGGCGGCCATGAATAGCGTGGGGCGGGCCACGTGGCCGGGATCCAGGCGGATCTTCAGGCACTGCGCGTCCAGGAACTGCTGGTCGGCGGCGGGATCGCGGTGCAGGGTGGTTTGCCGCTCGGTGACGATGGCACCGGGCACGATGGCGTTGACGCGGATGTTGCGCGCGCCGAGTTCGCGCGCCAGGGTGCGGGTCAGGCCCAGGATGCCGGCCTTGGCGGTGGTGTAGCCCACCAGGTTGGGGCGGCCCCGCATCCATGACACCGAGCCCATGTTGATGATGGAGCCACCCCCGGCGGCGGCCATGCCGGGGGCGACGGCCTGGATGGCGAAGAAATAGTGCTTGAGGTTCAGCGCCAGGCGCTCGTCCCACATCGCCGAGGTCACGTCTTCCATGGCGTGGCGGTCGTCGCGCCCGGCGTTGTTGACCAGCACGCGGATGGGGCCCAGGCGCTGGATGACATCGGCCAGCAGCGCCTGGTAGGCCTCCACATCGCGCACGTCGCAGGGGGCGAAAAACGGGGTGGGGTGGCCGGCGGCGGTGATTTCTTCCACCAGCGGCTGGCCGCCATCGGCACGCAGGCCGCAAAAGGCCACCTGCGCGCCCTGGGCGGCAAAGGCGCGCACCAGTTCGGCACCGATGCCGGAGCTGCCGCCCGAGATGAAGACGACGCGGTTTTTGAGGGAAGGGTAGTAGGTAATAGCGTGGGTCATGGCGTGGGTCATGGCGTGGGTCATGGTGAATTCACGAAGTGGGTGGCAAGGCCGGGAACCTCCACGCGCAGCTGCAGCACCTGGCCGGATAAAGGCATGTCGGCCAGTTCCTGCGCGGGCCGCTTCTCGCGGGAGGTGGTGATGAAAAGGGTGCGCAGGTCCGGCCCGCCAAAGCAGGGCATGGTCGGGCAGCGCACCGGGAGGTGCAGGATTTGCAGCAGTTCGCCCTGGGGTGTGAAGCGTTGCAGGCAGCCGCCTTCAAACATCGCCACCCAGTAGCAGCCCTCGGCATCCACGGTGGCACCGTCCGGGCGGCCACCGTAGTGCGCCAGGCCTCTGGCCGGATCGCGTGGGGTGAAGCGGGCAAAGGGCCGCCGGTGCGACAGGCTGCCCTGCTGCGCGTCGAAGTCGCAGGCATAGACCACATGCGCCGGGGTATCGGCCCAGTACAGGGTCCGGCCCGACGGGCTCCAGGCCAGGCCGTTGCTGACGGTGATGTCGCCTGCAGTCCGTTGCAGTTGGCCGTCCGCCCAGCGGTACAGGCTGGCGCTGGGGGTGTCTCGCGGCTCGTGGATGGTGCCGCACCAGAAGCGGCCTTGCGCGTCTACCTTGCCGTCGTTGAAGCGCTCGGTGGCCTGCGGGTAGGGCGCGGTGGCCACCTGGGTGCGGCTGCCGTCCGCTGGGTTGAAATGCCACAGACCGTCACGCAGGGCCAGCAGCAGGCCGCCTTGCGCACGCGCTGCGCAGCAGGCCACTTCGGTATGGAAATCCCATTGCTGGTGCTGCTGGGATGCCGGGTCGAAGCGGTGCAACTGCCGCCCCGGAATGTCGCACCAGTACAGCACCTGTTCCTGCGGGTGCCACAGCGGTGATTCGCCCAGCAGGCTGGCAGGCACGGGCAGAGTCTGGATGGTAGGGTGGAGGTCCATCACAGCGCCTCCACGTCCAGCGTCAGTGACGCGGTAGCCACGGCACCCGGTGCCAATGCCAGCAGCCCCTGGCTTGCCGGGTCTGCGTGCTGGATGGCGTTGTTCACATGGCCGACCGGTTCCACGCAGAAATGCGGCTGCCCCGGCGGCGTGAACACCACCAGATAGGGCAGGGTGGACGACAGGCGCTGCGCGAACTGCGCGTCTCGGATGTGGGCCACGCCCGGCCAGCCGCCGAAGCAGTGGTCCAGGGCCAGTGCCTGCACCGGTGCATCGATGCCCTGCTGGGCCGTGGCGTGGGTGGGCAGCATCGAGACATCGCGTTCCCAGCGGCTGGTCACATCCACCTGCAGATGGCTGCTATGGCGTACCGGGAAGTAGGGGTGCCATCCCAGGCCCACGGGTTGCTCGCGCGCATCGGTGTTGCGCAGGCGCAAGTCCATCTGCAGCGCCTGCGGTGTGAGCGCGATGTCCTGCTCGGCCTCGAAGGCGAACGGCCAGTGGCCATCAGTCGTATGGGTGTAGCGCAGGCTGAGGTGGTCGGGTGTCTGCCGTACCACCTGCCAGGCGCGCAGCCAGCCTACGCCGTGCAGTGAGTGCGGGCTGTCGTCGAAATTGGGCGCAGTGGTGTAGCTGTGCCCCTGCCATGCAAAGCGCCGATGCCCCATCCGGTTGGAATAGGGCAGCAGCGGAAAGCAGGCCGACTGCCGCGGCCCGGTCAGCAAACCCGGCTCGGTGGAGCGCAGCACCGGCCTGCCCTGGTGCCAGAGGCCGGTCAGGCTGCCACCCAGGTCGGGCCGCACAGCCAGGCGCAGCGGCCCGGCCTGCAGTGTGATGCCGTGGTGGTCTGGCATCACCAGCCCGCGGGCAGCACTTCGCTCATCAGCACGGCGCGGCCCGTCGCTATGCTGCGGTGCGCGGCCAGACCGGTGGCCACGCTGCGCAGGCCTTCTTCCAGCGTGATCTCGGGTGGCGTGCCGTTGCGGATGGCGGCGGCGAAATGCTGGTGCTCGATATAGGAGGCACCAAAGTGCTGGCCCGCGTATTTGATGTTGGTGTCCCACACGCGGCGTACAGCCACGCCCTTGCCGGTACCCGAGGGCTGGCCCCAGGTTTCGCGCCGACCCCAGTCTTCGCGGCGGCCATGGCGCAGCGTGAGCGAGGGCAACAGCGATTCGAGCTTGCCTTCGTCGCCCACGATGACCACATGTTCGTTGTCCACCGAGTTCTCGGCAAACATGCACAGGTCCAGCATGGCGCGGGCCCCGCTGGCGTATTCGACGATCACGTAGGCGCTGTCCAGAATGTCGGGGCGGCGGCCGCCGTATTCCTCAGTCAAATGGTTGACGCGCTGGCCGCCAGAGGCAAACACACGCACCGGTTTTTCGCCCAGGATCAGGTCCATCAGGTTGAAGTAGTGGCAGCACTTTTCCACCAGGGTGCCGCCGGTGTTGGCGCTGAAGCGGTTCCAGTCGTCCACCTTGGGGTAGAAGGGTTCGCGGTGCTCGCGGATGGCCACCTGGTGCAGCTTGCCGACCGCGCCCGCATGCGCCATACGGATCATCTCGGCCACCGGCGGCATGTAGCGGTACTCTTGCGCCACCCAGACGATGCCCTTGCGGCCCTGGGCCTGCTGGACCATTTCCACGCCGTCTTCGATGCGGGTGACCAGGGGCTTTTCGACCAGGATGTGGAGGTCGGTCTTGAGCGCCGCACGCATCATCTCGATGTGGGTGAAGTTGGGCGTGGCGATCACCACCGCGTCGCACAGGCCGCTGTCGAGCAGCGCCTGGTGGTGCTCAAAGACCTGTACGCCCGCGTGCAGGATCTCCAGTGCTGCCGCGCGGCTGGCCGGGTGCGGGTCGGCGATGGCGGTGACCTGGGTGCCCGCCAGGGCCTTGAGGTTTTCAATGTGTTCGCGGCCCATGCTGCCGCAGCCGATGATGCCGTAACGAATGGTCTGTGCCATGGCTTGACTCTTTATCTGGATAAGGATGGGGATAGGACTTACGCAGCGCCCCTGTATTGCCCTTCGGGCTTACAGGGGGAACTTGCGTAAGTCCTGAGGGTTAAAACTGGTGCGCTATGCCTGCGCCGATGCCACGTACCGCAGTGCCTGCCGCAGTGGGGGCATAGCTGTTCAGGCTGTTGGCGGAATTGCGGTCGTTGTTGACCCGGCCATAAGACACGTAGACATCGGTGCGTTTGGACAGCAGGTGGTGGTAGCCCACCCCGAAGCCGCGCGAGCCGCAGTCGGTGCAGTTGTTGACCGACTTGGCCGCGTAGTTGGCCCACAGCTGGCCGGTGGGCAGTTTGTAGGATACGCCCAGCATCGCATCATGGCCCTTGAATTGGTTGCCTGCGACAGCACCGGTGTCCACGTCCCAGCCGTGCACATTGCCCCATACATTGAACTCCTTGGTGACGGAGTACATGCCGCCCACCATGGATTCGTTGACCTTCTGGGTGGCTGTGCCACCGGTGACCTGGCCTTGCTTGCGGTTCCAGCCCGCGCCCAGGTACAGGTCGCCCTGGCGGTACTCGGCATTGGCACCTATGACCTTGGCGCTGTCGGCATAGCCCTCGGGAGCACCGTAGGCGGCGCTCACGGTGAGCCCGCCCATGCTGGGGGTCTTGTAGACGATCAGGTTATTTTCAAACCCGGACGTGATACCTACGCTGTAGATGCCGCTGTTGGCCGTTGCCAGGCCGCCATTGGCCACAGGCGTGTTCAGCGCGCTGCTGTTCGCCTTGAACAGATTGCTGCGCTGGATGGATTGCACCGCGCTGTAGCCGTGCAGCCGCAGCGGCCCCGCGTCGTCGGCAAACAGGAAGGGCCAGAAGATCGGTGCGTACTGGCGGCCCAGTGTGACGGTACCCGCGCTGGTGCTGGACAGCCCCACATACGAACCCCGGTTGAACAGGCGGGAACCGCCCGCGGCTTCGCCCTTGTCGACGTTGATGCCCATTTCCATGACGAACAAGGCGGACAGCCCGCCGCCCAGGTCTTCCGTTCCGCGAACGCCCAGACGTGACGCGGTGTAGGTGCCGCTGTCTACGCCAGTGCGCGTCGTGCCGTTATTGATGCTCTGCAGGCCCACGTCGACGCGGCCGTATAGGGTGACGCTTTGCGCCATGGCGCTGCTGCCGAATGCCAGTACGCCAGCGGCCAGCAGGCTTAGTTTTTGGGTGGAGTGCATGGTTTTCTTTCAGTGGGTTGGGTTTTGATGGAAGAGGTTTAGCCTTTGAGGCCGCCCTGGGTCAGGCCGCCGACCACGCGTTCCTGGAAGGCGGCAATCAGCACCGCGATGGGCACGATGGCGACCACCAGGGCGGCGGAAATGACGGGCCAGGGAAATGTGAACTCGCCCTGGTACAGCGAAATACCGACCGGCAGGGTGCGCATGGAGGCGCTGGCGTTCAGCGACAGGGCCAGCAGGAACTCGTCCCAGGCGTTCACGAAGGCCAGAATGCCCGCCGTGAACACACCTGGCGCGGCCAGGGGCACCACCACCCGCCACAGCGCGCCCATGCGGGTGCAGCCGTCAATCATGGCGGCGTTCTCCAGGTCCTTGGGGATGCTCTGGAAAAAGCTCACCAGCACCAGGGTGCACACCGGCAGGCTCAGCACCGTGTAGGGCAGTACCAGGGCGGTGTAGGTGTTGAGCAGGTTCAGGTTGCGCATGGTCTCGAAGATCGGCACCAAGAGCGTCACCAGCGGGAACATGCTGGAAGCGACGATGCAGGTCAGCACCAGTTGCCGGTACTTCATGTTCAGCCGGGCGATGGCGTAGGCCGCAAACGCCGCCACCACCAGCGACACGAGCGTGGACATACCGGCCACGGCCAGGCTGTTGCCCAGGTACTTCAGCAACGGCTGGTCGGCAAAGGCCTGCACGTAGTTGCTCAGCACCAGTTCGTGCGGCAGGTAGGTGATGGGCTTGTGCACCAGCTCGCCTTCGGTCTTGAGCGAGGTCAGCAGAATCCACACGGCCGGGAAGAAGCCGTTGAGCACCACCATGGTGGCGGCGATGAAGCGCAGCGAGCGCCCTTCAAAGAGCTTGTTCATGCGTTGTTTCCAATCCGTTTGAGGTAGACACCGGTGACGCACAGGGACAGCACAAACATGAACACCGCCAGGGTGGAGCCGTAGCCCACGTCCAGGTAGTCGATGGTGGTCTTGTGGATCAGCATGGCCAGGGTTTCGGTGGAATTGCCCGGCCCGCCCTTGGTCATGGTGTAGGGGATGTCGAAGGTCTGCAGCGCGGTGATGGTGCGAAAAATCAACGCCACGATGATGGACGGCATCAGCATCGGGATGGTGATCTGCCAGAACTGCTGCAGCTTGGACGCGCCATCCACCTCGGCCGCTTCGTACAGCGACTTGGGGATCATCTGCAAACCCGCCAGCAGGATCAGCGCCATGAAGGAGCTGGTCTTCCAGACAATGGTGATGCAGATGGCTGCAAAGGCCCAGGTCGGCTCCAGCAGCCACATGCGTGGCTCGGTCTGGCCTGCACGGCGCATCACGTCGTTGACCACGCCGTACTCCGAATGGAAAAACCACGCGAAGATCAGGCCGCAAAAAGCCAGGGGCAGGGCCCAGGGCAGCAGCAGCGCCAGGCGCACCGGCCACTGCCGCTTGAACGGCAGGTTGGCCAGCATCGCCAGGCCCAAGCCCACCACCAGCGCACCGGGCACGGTGATCAGGGTGATCAGCACGGTGTTTTTGGTGGCGTTCCAGAAGTCCGGGTCTTGCAGGACCAGGGCGTAGTTGTCCAGCCCGACGAATTTGGCTTCGCCGCCGCCGGAGAGTCGCAGGTCAAAGAAGCTGTTCCAGATCAGCCTGCCAATCGGGTAGACCACGATCAGTGCGAGTAGCAGGAAGGCCGGAGCCAGCATCATGACGGCCAGCGTCTTGTCGCTGGGGTCGCGCAGACGGTTGATCAGTGCCACGGTAGGTCCTTTTTCGGGCGCATCCGCGCAGCCATCAACGCATCACCCGGCGCAGGCGCGAGTCGATCTCGGCCACACCTTCGTCGGGCTTCTTGGTGCGTGCCAGCACGGCGCTGGTGGTGGTGCGGATGATGTCGCTGACCTGCCCATAGTCTTTCGACTGCGGGCGGCTGCGGCCTGCGGCCACCACGGGGGCGGCATCCTTGAACCAGGGCACGGCTTTCACCACGTCGGCATCCTGGTACACGCCCAGCGAGGTCGGCAGGAGTGAGCCCTGCACCGCCAGGAACTTGCTGGCCTCGGGGCTGGACAGGAACTTGATCAGTTTGGCCGCCTCGGGCTTGCTCTTGCTGAACGCGCTCAGCGCCCACTGCCAGCCGCCAATGCAGGTGGCGCTCTTGCCGCCTGCCACTGCGGGTAGCGGCATCACACCGACCTTGCCCACGACCTTGCTGTCGGCATCGTCTTTGAAGCGGTCCCAGGCAAAGCCCCAGTTGACGGCAAACACCACCTGCCCAGCCTTGAACTCGTTCACCGTGTCGGGGGTTTTGACTTCGGCTACGTTCTTCTTGACGACACCCTGGTCCACCATGGCCAGCCACTGGTTCAGGCCCTTGGCGGCGGCGGCTTTGTCCAGCGTGAGCTTGCCCGCGGCATCGTTGAACTCGTGGCCCTGGCTCCAGTAGGGCAGCAGGAAGGTACAGACCGCGCCTTCGATGGGAGCGCCCTGGATCGACAGGCCTTGCAGGTTGGCATCGCCCTCGGCCTTCTGAATCTTGGTAGCCGCAGCAGCCAGTTCGTCCCAGGTCTTGGGTTCGGCGATTTTGTGCTTTTCGAGCAGGTCGCGCCGGTAGTACATGAACATCGCATCGGCAAACGCAGGCATGGCCACGATCTTGCCGTCGATCACATTCGCCGATGCGTAGGCGGGCAGAAAGGGTTTCATCGCCGTGGCGGTGTCGCCCATGTAGCTGTTCAGCGGCTCGATCCAGCCCGCACCGGCGTACTGCGCGGGATTGACGATGTCGATCATGAACACGTCGATGGACGGGTCCTTGGCGTTAAGCACCGTGCCCAGGTACTGGCGTTGCAGCTCGGATGTGGCACCGCCGGTTTCCATTTCGATGGTGACACCGGGGTTCTTGGCCTGGTACTGGTCGAACAGCTTGCGCATGAGGTCGGGGCGCTGCCCGGAGCCGCCCGCGAAGGCGCGGATTTTGGTATCAGCCAGGGCGCTGCCCGTGGCCAGGCCGCTGACCAGCAGGGCCGAGCCCAGCAGTCCGAGAAAGGTGTTGCGTGTGTGCATGGTTGTCTCCTTGTGGTTTTTCGGGGGCTCAGTTCAGTGCTGCGCCGTTTTGCGGGTTGAACAGGTGCAGGTGGTCGGGGTGGATGTGCACGGCCAGCTGGGTGCCCGGTGCCTCGCGAAACGAGGCCGACACGCGGGCAATCAGCTCCGAGCTGCCCACCTTGAACGACACCAGCGTTTCCGAGCCCAATGGCTCCAGCAGGGACACGCTGGCGGGCAGCACGATGTCGCCCGCCTGGGGGGCCAGGCGCAGGTTTTCCGGGCGCACGCCCAGCTTGCAGGCACCGCCATGCGCCGACAGGCGGGGCGGCAGGGTGATCTGCACGCTGTTACCCATGTCGGCCACACCGTGGGCCAGGGTGGCATCGACCAGGTTCATCGGCGGTGCACCGGTGAAGCCCGCCACAAACAGCGCCGCGGGCCGGTTGTAGATGGCATCGGGCGTGTCGTACTGCATCTTGTGCCCGGCGCTGAGCACGGCAATGCGGTCGGCCAGGGTCATGGCCTCCACCTGGTCGTGGGTCACGTAGATCATGGTGGCACCCAGGCGCTGGTGCAGGCGCTTGATCTCGGTGCGCATCTCCTGGCGCAACTGCGCGTCCAGGTTGGACAAGGGTTCGTCGAACAGGAACACCGCGGGCTTGCGCACGATGGCCCGGCCGATGGCGACGCGCTGGCGCTGGCCGCCCGACAAGGCGGCGGGGCGGCGGTCCAGCATGTGGTCGATGCGCAGCAGCTTGGCGGCATCCATCACCCGGCGCTTGATTTCGTCCTCGGGCGTTTTGCGCAGCCGCAGGCCAAAGGCCATGTTGTCGTACAGCGTCTTGTGCGGGTACAGCGCGTAGTCCTGGAACACCATGGCGATGTCGCGGGCACGCGGGGGCTTGTCGTTGACCACCTCGCCACCGATGCGCACCTCGCCGCTGGTGATGGTTTCCAGCCCGGCAATCATGCGTAGCAAGGTACTTTTGCCGCAGCCGGACGGGCCCACGAAGACGCAGAATTCGCCCTCGCGGATATCCAGGTCCAGGCCATGGATGATGGTGTGTTTGCCGTCGTATGTTTTGACGACGCGGCGTAGTTCTACAGCAGCCATCAGTAGCCTCCGTTGGTAGGTGCGGGTTGGGTGGTGGGGGCAGCGCCCGTGTTGCGTACGCTGGCCAGCGCGGCCTGGGCGCTGCGCATCAGCAGGCCCAGGTCAGAGGCAATGGCGACAAAGTCGAAGCCGATGGCGCGGTACTGCGCCACCACCTCGGTGGTGCCGCCCACGGTGCCGATGGGCATGCCCAGGGCTTTGGCGCGGGCCACGGCATCGGCCGTTACCGCCAGCACCTCGGGGTGGGTGAGCTGCCCCACATGGCCCATGGTGGCCGACAGGTCGCCTGGGCCGATGAACAGCGCATCCACGCCCGGCACGGCGGCAATGGCCTCCAGCTGGGCGATGGCCTCGGTGGTTTCCAGCTGCAGGATCACCGTCATTTGCGCATTGGCGGTGGTCAGGTACTGGGGCGTGGTGCCGAACTTGGAGGCCCGGCTCATGCCCGCCATGCCGCGGTGGCCTTCGGGCGGGTAGCGGGTGGCGGCTACGGCGGCGCGGGCTTCTTCGGCGTTTTGCACAAACGGCACCAGCAGGGTGGTGGCACCGGCATCCAGCACGCGTTTGATGTTCACGGTGTCGTTCCAGGGCACGCGCACCACCGGCTGCAGGGGGGTGCCAGCGACCGCCTGCAGCATGTGCACCAGGTCCATCAGGTCCAGCGGCGTGTGTTCCATGTCGATCACGCCCCAGTCGAAACCGGCGTGGCCCATGGCCTCGGCAACCAGGGGGCTGGCGGACATGATCCAGGTGCCGACCGGCGTGGCGGTACCGGTGTTTTGCAGTAATTGCTTGAAAGGGTTCATCGGGGACCTTTAGTAAATAGGAGGTTGCGGCGTGGGGGCCGTGCCCTGGAGGAAGTCAAAGTCACAGCCCTCGTGGGCCTGGGTCACATGCTCCTGGTAGAGCCGGATATAGCCGCGCGGGTAGGTGCGCGGAGGGGGCACCCAGGCGGCATGGCGGGTGGTCAGCTCGGCCTC
This sequence comes from Comamonadaceae bacterium OS-1, assembly GCA_027923965.1. NCBI lineage: Bacteria > Pseudomonadati > Pseudomonadota > Betaproteobacteria > Burkholderiales > Comamonadaceae > Comamonadaceae bacterium OS-1. The sequence continues at coordinate 3,039,962 of AP026969.1, read as the reverse complement.
GTCCACCAGCAGTTCGAGCTTGCGGGTGGTCAGATCGACCAGGATTTCGTCGCCGTCGCGCACCAGCGACAGCAGGCCGCCCACCGCCGCCTCGGGGCTGACATGCAGGATGCAACTGCCGTAGTGGGTGCCGCTCATGCGCGCGTCGGAAATACGCACCATGTCGCGCACGCCCTGGTCCAGCAGCTTCTTGGGGATGGGCAGGCCACCCCATTCGGGCATGCCGGGTGCACCCACCGGACCGGCATTGCGCAGCACCAGCACGGTGTTCTCGTCGCAGTCGAGCTCGGGGTCGGCACAGCGCCGGTTCATCTCGGCGGGCGAGTCAAACACCAGGGCGCGGCCCCGGTGGTGGAAGAATTTCGGGCTGGCGGCGCTGGGCTTCATCACCGCGCCATCGGGGGCCAGATTGCCGCGCAGCACCGCCAGCGCGCCAGACGGGCTGACCGGCTGGTCCAACGGGCGGATAACGGCATCGTCCAGGCTTTCGCGGCCCGCGATGTTCTCGGCCAGGGTGTGGCCGGTGGCGGTCATCTCATTCAGCGACAAATGGGCGCGCACGCGGTTCAACAGGGCTGGCATGCCACCGGCGTAGTGGAAGTCTTCCATCAGCTTGTCGCCGCTGGGGTACAGGTTGGCCAGCACCGGCACCTGGTGGCCGATGGCATCCAGGTCTTCCAGCTGCAGGTTCACCCCGGCGCGGCGGGCCAGGGCAATCAGGTGCACGGCGGCGTTGGTGGAGCCGCCCAGCGCCATTTGCGCCACAGTGGCGTTGCGAAACGAGCCCTCGGTCAAGATCTTGGCCGGGGTCAGGTCGTCCCACACCATTTGCACGATGCGGGTGCCGCAGTCGGCCGCCATGCGGCTGTGGCCTGCGTCCATGGCCGGAATGGAGGTGGAGCCCGGCAGGGCCAGTCCCAGCGCTTCGATGATGGAGGTCATGGTGCTGGCCGTGCCCATGGTGTTGCAGGTGCCGGGCGCGCGGGTCATCTTGGCCTCCAGGCCTATCCATTCTTCCTCGCTGATGTGGCCTGCCTGGTATTCGTCCCAGAACATGCGGGTGTGGGTGCCTGCACCCACGGCACGGGTGGGTTCGCCGCGCTTGAGGTAGCGGTCGCTGATCATCGGCCCGGCGGAGCAGAACAGCATAGGCAGGCCCGCGCTGATGGCCCCCATCACCGTGCCGGGGGTGGTTTTGTCGCAGCCCGCCAGCAGCACCACACCGTCCAGCGGCAGCGAGCGCAGCAATTCCTCCACCTCCATGGCCAGGAAGTTGCGGTACAGCATGGTGGTGGGCTTGACCATCACCTCGCCCAGGCTCATGGCAGGCAGCTCGAACGGCATGCCACCGGCCATCAGCACGCCGCGCTTGACGCTCTCGGCGCGCTCGCGCAAATGCGCGTGGCAGGGCGACAGGTCGCTCCAGGTATTGATGATGCCAATGATGGGGCGCTCTAGCACATCTTCGCGGCGCAGGCCCATTTGCTGGATGCGCTGGCGGTGCGCAAAGCCACGCATGTCGCCAGCGGCGAACCACCGGCGGCTGCGTAAATCTGCGAGGGATTGGGTCATGGGTAGGGACTTTCGGAAATAGGATGATCGGTTTTGCTGTTACCGGTAACATTAACGGCAGTGGAAACTTCGTGCATTAGCAAAAACCCTAGCGCAACACAAAAAATGAATACGGACCCGATCAAGCGCCAGCGGCGCGGCCATGGACGCCCCACGCTGCACGATGTGGCCGATGCGGCAGGCGTGACCCGCATCACCGTCTCGCGTTTCATCCGCCAGCCCGGCCTGGTAGCCGAAGCCACCGCCGTGCGCATCCGCGAGGCCATAGACCAGACCGGCTACGTGCCCAACCAGCAGGCGGGGCAACTGGCCAGTGGCGCATCGCGCCTGGTGGCGGCGCTGATCCCCAACGTAGGCCATTCCATCTTTGCCGAAACCATCCAGGGCCTGACCGAGGGCCTGCGCGAGAGCGCCTACGAGCTGCTGCTGCTGTCCACCGGCTATTCCCAGGAGCGGGAAGAAGAGCAGCTGCGGGTGCTTACCGGCTGGGCCCCGGCGGCCATCGTGGTCACGGGCCGCCACCACACGCCCGGGGCGCTGCGTTTGCTGCGCGATGCCCAGACCAGCGGTATCCCGGTGGTGGAAATCTGGGACCACCCCACCACGCGGGCCGATTCAGAAGGCTTTGCGCAAATTGGTTTTGACCACTTCGCCGTGGGCCAGGCCATGGCCCGGCATCTGCTGGACCTGGGCCATACCTCGCTGGCCTATGTGGACAGCGGTGTGGCCGAAGACTTTCGCGCCCACGAGCGCGGCGAAGGCTTTGTGGCCGCGGTGCAGGCCCAGGGTGCGCGTGCCACGGTGCTGCGCGCCGCCATGGGCGATGCGTTTGACGCGGGCCGGGCGGTGCTGCCCAAGATACTGGCGGCCAAGGGCCCGCGGGTGACGGCGGTGGCCTTTGCCACCGACCACCTTGCCTGCGGTGCCTTGATGCAGGCCAGCCGCGAGGGCATCGCCATTCCAGGGCAACTGGCACTGCTGGGGTTTGGCGACTTCCCCATTGGGCGGCAGCTGGAGCCGCCCCTGTCCACGGTGCGCCCGCCTACGGCCGATATAGGCCGGGTGGCGGCCAAGGCGATTCTGCAATCTCTGGCCGATGGCCCCGAGCCCAGCAGCAGCAAGCTGCCCTACCAACTCATCGAGCGGGAGAGTACGACTTCGGCCTGACCTTACCGCTCAGCCTCGCGGCTCCAGCATGTTCGCGGGCTCTGGCCGCCCAAAGTAGTAGCCCTGGAATGCGTCGCAGCCGATACCGGCCAGAAAGTGGCGTTGCTCGGCGGTTTCCACGCCTTCGGCGATGACTTTCAGCCCCAGGCTGTGGCCCAGGGCCACGATGGTGCGGGCGATGACGGCATCGCTGGGGTCGGTCAGCACGTCGCGTACGAACGACTGGTCGATCTTCAACTGGTCCAGCGGCAGGCTTTTGAGGTGCGACAGCGACGAGTAGCCGGTGCCGAAGTCGTCCAGCGAGAAGTTCACGCCAAAGGCCTTGAGAGCGTTCATCTTGGCGATCACGTCGTCCACATCGTTGACCAGCATGCTCTCGGTCAGCTCCAGCTTGAGCAGGTGCGGCCGGGCACCGGTCTTGGCCAGCGCCGCCGTCACATGGGCCACGAAGTCGGCCTGGGCGAACTGCCAGGCGCTGACGTTGACCGCCATGCTCCAGTGGGCGGTGGCGGGGTTTTGGGCCCAGGCCTGCAACTGGTCGCAGGCGGTCTCCAGTACCCATTGGCCCAAAGGCAGGATCAGGCCGGTTTCCTCGGCCAGCGGGATGAAGTCGCCTGGCGAGATGCGCCCGCGCAGCGGGTGCTGCCAGCGTACCAGCGCCTCGGCCCCGGTGGGTGCGCCCTTGCTGTCCACCTGGATCTGGTAGTGCAGCACAAACTGCTGGGTGCTCAGGCCCAGGCGCAGGTCGCGTTCCAGCTCGGTGCGCGCCATGGCCACGGCCTGCATGGCCGGGTCGTAGAAGCGGGCGGTGTTGCGCCCCGCCGATTTGGCCTGGTACATGGCGACATCGGCTTTTTTCAGCAAATCCTCCATGCTCTCCTGGTCCTGGGCGAACAGCACGATGCCGATGCTGGGTGTGCTGTCATAGATCTGGCCGCGCAGCTTGTAGCTTTGCCCCAGGGTGTAGAGGATTTTGTTGGCAACGGCCTCGGCCTGTGTGGCGGCCTCGGGGGCCAGCGGGCTCAGGGCCTCCAGCAGCACCACAAACTCATCACCCCCCAGGCGGGCCACACTGTCGGCTTCGCGCACACAGGCGTTCAGGCGGGCGGCGACCTGCTGCAGCAGCTCGTCGCCCACATCGTGGCCCCAGCCGTCGTTGAGCTGCTTGAAATGGTCCAGGTCCAGGAACATCACTGCGCCGTGCTGCAGGCTGCGGCACGAACTGGCCATGGCCTGGTGCAAACGGTCCATCAGCAGGCGGCGGTTGGGTAGGGCGGTCAGGGGGTCGTAGAAGGCCAGTCGGCGGATTTCCTCGTCGTGCAGTCTGCGCTGGGTGATGTCGCGCACGATGCCGATGAAGGTGGGCTGCCCGGAGCGCGTGATCTGCGAGACCGACAGGCTCATCGGGAATACTTCACCGTTCTTGCGTATGCCTTCCACCTCGCGTGGTTTGCCGATGACGCGGGCTTCGCCGGTGTGCTGAAAGTGCTGCAGGTATCCATCGTGGTGGCTGCGGTGCGGCTCGGGCATCAGCATGGACACATTGCGTTCCAGTACTTCGGCTGGCGCGTAGTGGAACATCTGGCTGGCGGCCTGGTTAAAGGACTGGATCCGACCGCGCACATCGATGGTGATGACACCATCCACCATATTGTCCAGAACCGCCTGGCTGTGCAGGGCCGACTCCTCCAGCGCCGCCTGGCCTGCCAGCAGCTGCTCCTTGCGCCGCGTGATGTTGTGGTGCGACACCACGTACTGCCCCGGGTGGGCGTGCAATGGCACGACCCGCATGACAAACCAGCGCTTCTCGCCGGGGCTGTGGCAGGCGTATTCGCAGTCGAATGTGGGCACCACGCCGTTGAGCACCTTGCGGATGCCGTCCTCCAGACAGATCGCTTGCTCCGCCTGGACGGCGCTGAAGCCGCTGCAGGCATGCAGGTAGTCGCTGCCCACCCAGGGGTGGTCTGCGGCGCTGCCGTTGCGGATGCCAAACTCGATCCAGTCCTGGTTGACGTAGGTGATGGTTCCCTGCTGGTCGATGATGGCGATCTGGCTGCCCAGCGAGTTCAGTGCCGGTTCGAACCGGCAACTCCAGGTGGCCGCCAGCGCCTCGGACAGGTTTTTGGCGAGACGCCACGGTTTGCAGGGGTGGTATTGCGGGTCCGGCAGGTTTGCGGCAGTCCCCGGTGCCTCGGGCCCGGTCACGCCAGCTGAAACACTTGCACCGAGCGCGCCAGCGCCAGGCTGCTGCCGCTCAGCCCTTCGGCGGAGGCGGCGGACTCTTCGACCAGGGCGGCGTTTTGCTGGGTTACGGCATCCAGCTGGTTCACCGCCTCGTTCACCTGGGCGATGCCGCCCGATTGCTCCACGGTGGCGTGGGTGATCTGGCGGATCAGTGCACCCACTTCTTTGACCGAAGCCACCACCTCGTCGATGGTGCGCCCGGCATCCTGCATCTGGTGGCTACCCGCCGCAATCTGCTCGGCCGATTCGGCAATCAGCGTGCGGATCTCGCGGGCCGCCACGGCGCTGCGTTGCGCCAGCGACCGCACCTCCGAGGCCACTACCGCAAAGCCCCGGCCTTGTTCGCCCGCGCGGGCGGCTTCGACGGCGGCGTTGAGCGCCAGAATGTTGGTCTGGAAGGCAATGCCTTCGATCACACCGATGATTTCCTGGACCTTTTTGGACGATTTGTCGATGTTCTGCATCGCCACGCCCACCTGGTGCACGGCCTCGCCGCCCCGGGTCGCCACGTGGGTGCTCTTGTCACTTTGCTGTGCCACCTGCAGGGCGGTTTCAGCGGTTTGCTGCACCGTGCCGGACAGCTGCTCCATGCTGGCCGCGGTTTGCTGCAGGCTGCTGGCCTGGGATTCGGTGCGTTCCGACAGGTCCATGCTGCCCGAGGCGATCTCGGCAGCCACCTGGGTGAAACCGTGGATTTCGGTGTTCACATCGCCGATCACGGCCCGCATATTGATCTGGATCTGCCACAGGCAGCGCACCAGCGAACCCAGCGGGGCCGGGTAGTTCAGTGCGATCCGGGTGTTGAGGTTGCAGCCCGAGAGGTCGCTGGCAAAACGCTCGGCTTCCAGCACCACATCCGTCACGTGGCTCTTGAACCACAGCACCATCACCGCCGCGCAGGCCAGCTGCAGGCCCACTTGCAGCAGCAGACCCGGCAGGCCCGCCACGCCCAGCAACGTCGGCAATACGCCCACGCCCACCATCACCGCCAGCACCAGCATGTAGCGCTGGGTCATGCCGACGCGGGCCAGGCCGGTGAGTGCGCCGCGCCAGCCCAGCGGCTGCACCGCGCCGCCACTCAGCTTGAAGGTCGGGCGGTTGGCGGCCCGTTCGCTGCGCATGCGGGTGTACAGCGCTTCGGCCTCCTGTACCTGCTGGCGGCTGGGCTTGGTGCGCACCGACATGTAGCCGCGCGGCTTGCCGCCTTCCATGATGGGCGTGACGTTGGCCTCGACCCAGTAGAAGCTGCCGTCCTTGCGGCGGTTTTTCACCATGCCGGTCCAGGGGCGACCGCGGCCAACGGTGCTCCACATGTCCTTGAAGGCTTCGGCCGGCATGTCCGGGTGGCGGATCATGTTGTGCGGCTGGCCGATGAGTTCGTCGTAATCAAAGCCGCTGACCTGCACAAATGCACTGTTGCAGTGGGTGATGTGGCCCCGGGTGTCGGTGGTGGACACCAACATCTCGGTCGACGGGTAGTCGTACTCTTGCGGGATGACGGGTAGGTTGGATCGCATAAATCTCTTTCGGCGTAGCGGTGGCTACATTTGGTAACAGGCTGCGATTAGGCGCGAGCTGCCGACAGGTTTCAAGCCGCAGGCGGTGTTGTTCGCGGCTTGCTTGATGTAGATCAAATAAGTGGGGGCTGGCCCTGCTGTGGCCCCAGCGCTGTACTGGCTTGCATATCTTTTTACCCCTAAAAATGGCCTCTAGCGCTTATTCCATAAGCGCAAGAAGCTATCAAAGTAGAAGCGGGTGGTTGCTTGCCCCTGGCCTATTTTGAGAAATAGTTCACGTTTGTGAATCCACGGTAAAGCCGCCTGCGTATCCAGAGTGCCAATAGTGTTTATTGGCGCCAATGGACATGACCCCCAGGAGATCACCATGCAATTCAAACGCAACCCCCGCACAGCTACCGCTACCGCAGCGTGTGTGCTGCTCGCGCTGACCGGCGCGGCATTCGCTTCCAGCCACCGAGAGGCGCCATTCATCACCACCAGCCCGAAGGTGGACGGCACCGACTTCTACATGTTCCGCAGCTACGAAGGCGTGGCCAACAACGGCAGCGGCGGTCGCTCCGACTACGTGACCATGATCGCCAACTACCAGCCCCTGCAGGCCCCGTACGGCGGCCCCAACTACTTTGCGATGGACCCGAACGCGCTGTACGAGATCCACATCGACAACGTGGGCGACGGCAAAGAGCACCTCACTTTCCAGTTCAAGTTCAATAACAAGCTCAACAACGTGGCCTTGCCCATCGGCACCGCCAGCGTGGCGATTCCGCTGGTCCAGGCCGGTGCCGTGGCCAACGTGAACGATGCCAACCTGAACCTCAACGAGACCTACACCGTCAACGTGGTGCGCGGCGACCGGCGCAAAGGCGCGGTATCGGCCGTCACCAAGGCCAGCGGCGGTGCCACCTTTGAAAAGCCGGTGGACTACATCGGTGCGAAAACCCTGGGCAATGCGGCAGCGTATGAGGCCTATGCCCAAAAGCACGTTTTCAACATCAAGGTGCCCGGCTGCCCCGCCGGTAAGGACGACGGCAAGGTCTTCGTCGGCCAGCGCCAGGACGGCTTTGCGGTCAACCTGGGCCCGATCTTTGACCTGGTCAACGCCCCCGTCGGCTTCCTGCTCGACCCGGCCAACAAGGACGCCGTCGGCATGGGCGGCCAGGCCGTCGTGCAGAAAACCAACATCACCACCATCGCGCTGGAAGTCAACAAAGGCTGCCTGACCGCCGGTGCCGAGCCCGTCATTGGCGGCTGGACCACCGCCAGCCTGCGCCAGGCCCGGCTGCTCAACGGCAAGCCGTCGTCGGGCCACCAGGCCAGCGAAAAGGCCGGGGGTGGCTGGGTGCAGGTGTCGCGCCTGGGCAACCCGCTGGTGAACGAGGTGGTGATCGGCCTGCCCGACAAAGACAAGTTCAACGCCTCAAAGCCCGAGAACGATGGCCAGTTCCTGACCTACGTGACCAACCCCACCCTGCCCGCGCTGCTGGGTCTGGTGCTGGCGGGCAGCCCGACTGCCGTGGCACCCACCAACCTGCCACGTACCGACCTGGCCACCGTGTTCCTCACCGGCATCACCGGCGTGAACAAACCCGCCAACGCCACCCCGTCGGAAGTGCTGCGCCTGAACACCGCCATCACCCCCGTGCCGTTTGCCCTGCAAAACCGCCTGGGCGTGGCCGGTGAGGTGCTGCGCGTAGGCGGCACGGCCAACCTGTCGCAAGCGGTGGACCTGGCGGGCTTCCCCAATGGCCGCCGCCCCAAGGACGACGTGGTGGACATCGCCCTGGTGGCCATGCTCGGCGGCCTGTGCGTCATCAACGGCGACAACAACAGCCTGGGTCTGAACGGCGTACCCGGCGTACCCAGCCTGACCTCGGCCTGCAAAGCCTCCAGCGTGCCGCTGGGTGCCCAGTCGGCCAACATCCACGACGGCGTGGACCAGGCCACCGTGCCCTTCCTCACGCGCTTCCCCTACCTCAACACGCCCAACTCGGGCTCCAACTGATAAGGACCCGCACCATGTTGCACTTTCAATGGATAGCACCCACCGCCATCGCCGTGGGCTTGCTGGCGGCTTGTGGCGGCGGGGGAGGGGACGGCCCCGTGGCTGCCCAGTACGTGGCCGGCACCACCGAGGTACCGGTGGGCGTGGAAACCCAGGTGGACGATGTGGTCGCCTTCGCCAAGGCCCAGATTGCCAACACCAACGACAGCCGCGACCCGGTCGTCCTGGCCGACACCAAGCTGGCCACCAGCGACTCCGCTGACCCGGCAGATCTCTAACCGGCCTCGCTCCCTCCCCCTGCGGGGGAGGGTTGGGTATAAAAATGGCTGCTTGCGCTTATTCCATAAGCACAAGCAGCTACTAATTAAATAGCAATCTGATTTTTTTCACCATGCGCATCCCCTCCATCCTCTGGCTCGCTGGCGTGCTGCTGTGCGGCACGGCCCATGCCACCACCGCGCTGCACCCCAGCCGGGGCGACGAGGTGGTCGAGCGCCTGCCCACCATCACCCGCGTGCGGCCCGCCCCTGCAGCCCCCGCCATTGCCGACCCGGTCGCCGCAGCCGTCCAGGCCCGCGCCCACATCGCCACCGCCCGCCAGACCGGCGACACCCGCTACTGGGGCCGCGCCCAGGCCGTGCTGGCCCCCTGGTGGGACCAGCCCACCGCGCCGGTGGACCTGGCCATCCTGCAAGCCACCGTGCAGCAGGGCCGCCACGACTTCAAAGCCTCGCGCAGCATCCTGCAAGCCGCTTTGCGCCGCAGTCCTGGCCACGCCCAGGGCTGGCTGAACCTGGCTGCGCTGGAGCGCCTGTCCGGCCGCTACCTTGAGGCCCTGCGCGCCTGCGAAGCCGTGGCCCGCGCCGGGCAAAACCTCTATGCCCTGGCTTGCCAGCTCGAAACCCAGTCGCTGCAAGGCCAGACCGCCGCCGCCCGCACAGGCTTCACCCAGCTGCTGGCCGCCACGCAAGATCCTGCGCAAACCAGCTGGCTGCAGTCCCTGCTGGCCGAAAGCGAAGAGCGCGCAGGCCAGGATGCCGCCGCCCGCACCGCCTACCAGCGCAGCCTGCAGGCCGAGCCCGACCTCTACACCAGCATTGCCCTGAGCGACCTGCTGCTGCGCACCGGCCAGACCGCCCAGGCCCTGGCCGTGCTGCAGCCCCTACCGCCCACCGATGCCGTGCTGCTGCGCCAGGCCACTGCCCTGCGCCGCCTGAACAACCCCGCCTGGACAACCCTGCGCGCCACCCTGCGCGAGTGGAACGCCGAGCTCGCCCGCCGCGGCGACGACCTGAGCCTGCACAGCCGTGAGCAGGCCCTGGTGGCCCTGTGGCTGGATGACGACGCGCCCACTGCCCTGCAAATCGCCCGCCGCAACCTGGACCTGCAGCGCGAACCCATCGACTGGTGGGTGGCCCTGCAAAGTGCCCGCCAAGCCAAAGACACCGCCGCTGTGCAGCAATTGCAAAAAGACATGCAGCAGGTCGGCATCGTCGACGCGCGGAGCCGCCCATGAAGCGCCTGCTCGCCATCCTCTGCGCCGCCTTGTTGTGCGCCCCCGCCTGGGCCCACAAAGGCAGCGATGCCTACCTGGACGTGCGCCAGCAGGGCAGTGCGCTCACCTTGCAACTTTCCGTGGCCCTGAAAGACCTGGACCTGCTCATTCCGGTGGATGCCAATGCCGACGGCCAGGTGACCTGGGCCGAAGTGCAGGCCGCCACCCCTGCCGCCCTGGCCCTCCTGCAAAGCCACACCGGGCTGGACAGCGCCAACCCTACCCCCGGCTGCACGCTGCACTGGACCTATGACGGCCTGGAAGCCCGCAGCGACGGTGCCTACCTGCGCGCTACCAGCCCGGCGGCCTGCCCACCCGGCACGGCCTTGGGTCTGCGCTACACCTTGTTCAAGTTGGAGGACAGCAACCACCGCCTGATCGTTACCGGCCACCTCGACGGCCATGACTTCCTGGCCACCGCCGCGCCCCAGCAGGCCGTACCCCTGGCACTGCGCCAGGCCGTGGCCGCGCCCCCACGCGGCATTGCCGGTACGGTGTGGGACTACCTGCAACTGGGCATGCACCACCTGCTGCAGGGCTACGACCACATGGCCTTTCTGCTGGCCCTGGTGCTGCCGCTGCAACTGCGCCTGGGCCGGGCGGCCGCCATGGTGGAAGGCCGCAGCCCCTGGTGGTCGCTGCTGCGCACCATCACCGCCTTCACCGTGGGCCATTCCATCACCCTGGCGCTGGCCACCTTCGGCTGGACCGAGGCCTCGCCTCGCTGGGTCGAGCCCGCCATCGCCGCGTCCATCGCCTTCACCGCGCTGCTCAACATCTACCCCGTGCGGGCACTGCGCCCCGAGCGCCTGGCCCTGGTGTTCGGCCTGGTCCACGGCTACGGCTTCGCCGGCCTGTTGATCGAGGCCGCCGCCCCCGCAGGCCTGCTGCCCTGGGCGCTGGCCGGTTTCAACCTGGGCGTGGAAGCCGGCCAACTCAGCGCCGTCACCGCCTGGGTGCTGCTGTCCCAGGTGGTGGTGCGCCAGCCCTGGTACGGCAGGGCGGTGGTGCGCGGGGGCTCCTGGCTGCTGGTGGCACTGGCGGCGTACTGGTTTTGGCTGCGGGTGGTGTGATTTTGCTATTCAATTAGTAGCTTCTTGCGCTTATGGAATGGCCGGTAGCAGCTTGTTTCTCTCGCAAAATTTACTGCAAATTGCATAGCATCTACGTCTTCAACCCGACTGGTAACAGGGCTACGGTGGTTCGGTGTTGTAATCAGGAACTCCCACAGGACTTACGCAAGTTCCCCCTGTAAGCCCGAAGGGCGACACAGGGGCGCAGCGTAAGTCCGATCCCATTCAGGATGTTCAACATGAAACCATCGGACGCTTTGCAGACCCACCGGGGACGCATCCGCCAAATCGTAGAGTCCCACCGGGCCAGCAACCCGCGCGTGTTCGGATCGGTGGTGCACGGCGACGACACTGAAGGTAGCGATCTCGATATCCTGATTGACCCCAGCCAGGACACCACCTTGTTTGACATTGGTGCCATCCGCCATGAATTGCTGGAGCTGCTAGGGGTGCCCGTGGATGTGCTCACGCCCAAAGCATTGCCGACCAAATTTCGCGCCGCTGTGCTGGCCGAGGCCGTTCCCATATGAGCGCTGAGAAGCCCAGGCTCCACGACTATCTGGGCCATATTCTGGAAGCGATCGAGCGTATCGACCGCTACACCCAGGGTATGGACGAGGTGGCCTTTTTAGCGAACGAAATGGTCCAGGATGCGGTGATTCGCAACTTTGAAAATCTCGGCTAAGCCAGCCGCAATATCGCTTTGCAGCATCCAGCATTTGCGGCGGCGCACCCCGAGTTGCCATTGGCTTTTGCCTACCAAATGCGCAATGCGATAGCGCACGGATACTTTACGGTAGACCTGGAGGTCGTCTGGAAGACCGTGCAAAACGATCTTGCTGGACTGCATGCGCTGGTAGGCCAGGCACTGCTGCAGTTGCCACCTGAATCTTAAGGATGCAAGCCGTGCGCCGCAGGCCTACGCCTTCACCACATCAAACTTCAACCCGCTAGACCCTTCCCCCCGTCCCACCGACTTGCTCCTCCCAATCCACAGCAGCGCCCGGCCTTGGCTGTCGCGGGCGTAGTTGAAGCGGCGCTGCAGGCTGATGCCGTCGCGGGGGACTTCCTCTTCGGCGATGCGCAGGAAGTCGGTTTTGACATCCACGTTCGGGTCTTGGCGCAGCAGGCTGCCGCGCGGGTGGAACATGAAGCCTTCGAGCTGGTGCTCCTCGGTGCCCAGCGCGCCGGTGGTTTCCACAAAGGCGTTGTCGCGCAGGCGCTGGATGAAGGCGTTGTAGCTGGCGTTGACCGGCTCGGCCATGCGTGCGGGCGTGGTCTGGTAGTGGTGGGTGACCACGCCGCGCTGTAGCTGGATGCTCCAGTTCAGCACGTTGGCACCCTGCTTTTTGACCGGCAAAAACGGCACCCAGTGTGCGGCCACAGGGGTTTGTAGCGTGTACTGCAACAGGGCACCGGCGCTGGCGGGCGGCGCGTCGGCAACCACGGTGGGCCGCAGGGTCTGTGTGGTGGACAGGCGGGTGCTTTCGAACTTGCGGTCGATGGGCTCGCCGGAGCTGCCCTGCACGCGCTTCTCAATGCCCCAGACCATGTTGGCCATCTCGTCACGCACCAGCATCACGTGTTCCAGCGGTGGGCCTTCCAGGCTGTGCAGGGCGGGACAGAGGTAGAGCGTGTTGTCCAGCCGCTGCGGTGCGCCGGGCTGCAGGCTGAGTTCGAACATGTTCCAGCCCGCCGGGGGGATGGCCAGGGTGATGCCAAAGTTGTCGCGCACATCCAGCTGTTGAATCGTGTACAGCGCGTTGGTCGGCAGGGTCAGCGGCAGGGTGAACCAGTCGTTGCTGAACACCAGCGCGTACTCCAGCACGGCCAGCCGGGCCAGGTCGCTTTTGGCAGCGCCCAGCATGCCGAAGTTGACGCGGCCATCCTCGAATTCCCAGTAGCGGTCGGCGGGCATGCCGGGGTAGCGGGCGGTGGTGGGCAGGGGCAGGTGTTTGGGCGGCTGGGTCGGGTAGGGCACGGTCTGGTCCGGCCCGCCTGCCTCGGCGTGCGCCGCGCCCAGGGTGAAGCTGTGCCAGTCCAGCCGCCCGTCGGTGTATTCGTCGGCCACCAGGCGCACCGGTGCGCCATCGCCCTGGGCCCCCAGGGCAAAGCTGTACTCCAGCCGTTCGGGCTTCCAGTAGGGGCTGGCCCCGGGCGCGGCACCGTCCAGCGCGAATTCCGCCAGCCAGTCCACCCAGTGGTGCAGCAGCGCCAGAAAGGCATCCATCTGCGCGATGCTGGCTCCCACGATGCTGCCAAATACCTCTTCCGCCGCACGGTCGGGCAGGGCGCGGACGGCCTGGGCCAGTGCCTGGGCGTGGATGGCCCGCTGGTCCAGCAGGGTGTGCCACACAAACCCGGCGTTGTCGGCGGCGGGATCAAAGGGCTTGGGCAACGGCGCGGGAAATTGCTGGCGCAGCGCCTGGGCCAGGGTGCCCAGCCCGGCGGCGCGCAGGCTGCGCATCAGTTGCTGGCCGGCCTGGGCATTGAGCTTGGGGTGGATCTGGAACACCTGTTCATGCTCCACCAGCGCCTCCAGCGGCGCGGCTCCGGGCGGCAGGGCGATGCCGTCCAGTGCGTCGGCGCTGGGCAGCAGACTGCTGACCGGCAGGCCCGCCACGGCCAGCGCGGCAGCGATGGGGCTGCCCGCGTCCTCGCCCTGGAATTCGTTGAACTGCCATTGCCGCGCCAGCATCCACAGCGGGTCGGCGATGCGGGCCTGCAGGCTGTCGGCCACGTCGTCGCTGGTGGGCAGCGGCTCCAGCCGCGACCAGGTGGTGTGCGAGGGCTCGGGCTGGGCAATCAGCGCCGAGACCACCGAGATGCGGGCGGCGGTGAGGGAGATGGGCATGGCAATTCCTCAGGATTTGGTGGCGAACTGGGCCGTGCCTGCGGCCATGGTGGCTTTGCCGTTGGCCACACCGCTGGCGGCACGCAGGGCATAGAGGTTTTTGCTGACCAGGGTGGCGAAATCGATGGACGGCACGTCCTGCTTGAAGTTGTTCGACAAAAAGATGCCCGGCAGCAGCAGGCCCAGGCCTTCCAGATCCTGCGGGCGCACGGCGCGCAACTGGGCCAGGGCCATGGCCTCGTTCACCGTGGCCAGCAGGCTGTCCAGCGTCCAGTGGTCGGCGGCGGGGTCGGCGGGCACAGCCAGCAGAATGCTCTGTGGCGGGCGGGCCCCGGGCGCGTCGAAGTGGAAGCCCACGCCGGTGGTTTCGGTATCTGACGGGATGGTTTCCATCCACTCGTCGACAAACAGGCCGGACAGCGTGGTGGCACCGTCCAGCGCCCGCAGCCCGCCGGGGGCGTGGGCCGCAATGGCCACCACACCGCGCAGGTCTTGCAGGTTTTGCTTGGGCGCAGGGGGCAGGGCGGCCCAATGGTTGAGAGGGTTGCGCGGAAACTGTAGCAGCTGGAAGTCCAGCGGGTCGTCCAGGTAGCCGCTGTCTTCGCCCAGCGCCTCGGCCGCCAGCAGGGTGTCGGACAGCAGGGCGCTGGCTTCGCGTACGCAGGCCAGCTTGGGCAGCCAGCCCGCCACGGCCGTGTCGTCGTTGCCCAGCGCGGCCTTGCCCAGCAGCATGTCGCGGTCGCCCAGGCTGCCGGCGGCGTCGGCGGCAAATGCGCCCAGGGTGAACAGCGGCAGCACCGGGAAGTCTTTGCCCATCACCGCGTGGATGCGGTCCAGCAGGGCTTGCAACTGGCCGCCGCGCCCGTCGGATACCGGCGCATTGCGGGCTGCCGTGGTGCGGCCCCCGATTTCCAGCAGCAGGGCGCGGGCACGGCCCACGGCACGGGCTGCGGTGTCGTCATCGGCCAGCGGCTGGCCCTGGCCGTCGCCTGCGGCCACCGGGGTATGGCCTGCGGCACTGCGCCAACCCAGGGCGTAGGCGGCGGCCAGGGCGGTTTGGGCTTGGACCAGCAGGGCGGCGGTGGCGGGGGCAACGGGGTCCAGCGTGTCCAGGTCTTCGGGTGCGGCAGCACTGGCATCGGCCAGCAGGGCCAGCACCGCGTCGGCTTGGCGTTCGGCATCCTGGCAGCGCAGTTCCAGTTCGACCAGATCGACACCAGCGGCTTCGCCGTCATCCTGGGTGGCGGCGCTCTCCACGCCGTCGCGGGCCTGCACCATGTCCATGCGGCGCAGGGGGCGGGTTTTGGCCAGCAGGCGGCGCAGCACCCAGGCCAGCGACTCAAAGGCGACCAAGCCGATCTGCTCCGCCTCGGGGGCATCGGCCTGCAGCACCACGGCCAGGCCGTCTGCGGCAGCACCCAGTTGCGCCCGCAGTTTGTCGCCCATCAACTGCCCCAGGCGCTCTTGCACGCCGCTCTGGCCTGCGCCCTGCTGGGCTTCGCTGTGCAGTACCAGCGCCAGCGGCGACAGACCCAGCTCGGCAATACGGGCCGTCAACATGGTGTCGGTGACGACCCAGTCGCCGTTGGGTTCGGTGGGCGGGCTGAACACCTGGGCGCTGAACTGGTAGCGGCTGGGGTCGCCCAGCAGCCGGGCCAGCCAGGCGTTCAGGCGCGGCTCCATGCGGGAGATCAGTTCGCCCTCCACCGCCCAGGGGCCAGGGTCGGCGGACTCCAGCGCCACCACCAGGCGCTGGGTGTAGCCGCGGGTGCTGTGCGGGGTGTCGGCCACGCGGGGCTCGGGCGGGCGGGTCTGTTTGTCCAGGGTCATCATGGCGGCTCCGGCACCGTCCAGGTTGCCGCCGACCATCTGGTACACGCTCTCGGAGACCAGCAGGTCGGATACCGCGTCCATCTGCTCCAGCAGGTCGTCGATCAGCACGGCGATGGCGGCACCGGGCTGCAGCAGCGCGTCGGGCACCCCGGGCACCTTGAAGGCGGTGCCCGCAGCGCGGGCCGTGCGGTAGGCATCCATCAGGCGCACGCCGTCCACTACGTCGCGGGCGGCAATGCTCTCGCTGGCTTCGTCTTGTGGCGTCGCTCCGGTGGGGCGCAGCGGGTAGGCCTGGCGGCACTCCAGGATGTACTGGGCCAGCGCCTGGCCCGCGCTGTGGGTCAGGCCGCGCTCGAAGCGGTAGCCCAGCAGGGCGGCCATGGATTGGCCGTTGGCAATGCCCTCCAGCAGGTGCTTGGCGTGTTGCACACGCTGGGAGCGCAGGTCGATGTCAAACGCCTGGCCCGCCGCCTGGCCGTTGGCCAGAAAGCCGCTGCGCAGCACGGCGGCGGCAGTGGCCTGCTGCACCGACGGCGCATGGATGTAGCCCAGGCTGTCCAGTGCCTGGCTCTGGCCGGGCGGCAGCTGCCTGCGGCGCACGGCATCGGGCAGCAGGTCTTGCACCACGCCAAACGCGCCCAGGTGCAGGCCCTGGGGCCGGGCGGCGCGCAGGGTGTCGAGCCGGTGCGTGGCCAGCGCGGTGATCCAGGCATCCAGCCGGTGGGCGTACAGGTCCAGCGTGGTACGAAACGCCTGCTGCAGCTCGCCTGCGTTGCAGTCCTGCAAGAACGCCAGGCTGTCCTTGAAGCTGGCGATGTTTTGCATTTGCTCGGGCCACAGGGTGGCCGACTGGCCCAGGTACTGGGCGATATGACCCTCGACGGAGCGGTTGGCGGTGGTGCCTTCCAGCCGCACGCCCATCAGGGCGCGGGCGGTGTTGACCTCCACCTGGTCGCCCACCAGGGTGCTGGTAGCCACGCCGATGTACTCGGCCAGGCCCATGCGCTGGAACTGGCTTTTCACCAGCGGGCTGACGGCGGCGCTGTTTTGCACATGCTCGTAGAACAGCGCGTGGCCGGACTTGAGTATTTCTTCGTCGGCGGCAAAGGCCAGCATGGCTTCCAGCAGGGAGTTGCCGTTTTGCATGGGCACGATGCGCGCGCGCAGGTCGCTGGCCGGGTCGCCCAGGTGGTTGTGCAGGGTGGCAATGTAGTTGGGCTGCAGCAGGGCCGCGCCCTCGCGTTCGAGCGGCAACCGGTCGGGGTCGCGCTGCACCCACGGCACGGCATCCAGCGAATTCTGCTTGGGCCGCATGGCGCACAGCGACAGGTAGGGCACCTGCACGGCGGCGCTCTTGCCGCTGAGCAACTGGCCCATCAGGCGGCGCAAAAAGTCGCCCTGGAACCGCACCAGATCATCAAAGGCCGGGTTGTTCTGGGTGGTGGCCGGGCCTATGACTTCGTTGTAGCGCTTGGCGCAGGCCCAGGGCTGCATGGACAGCACCTGGTGCAGGCTCTCGGCGCTGGGGTTGCGCAGCGTGGGTACCTTGTAGACCACGCTGTCCCAGTGCGGGCGCAGCCAGTCCAGCGCCTCGGTGAGTTCGCGCTCCAATGCGGAACGCGGGCTGGGCACGAAATTGCGCGCGCAGATGGGCAGGATGCCGTAGGGCTGCTGGCCCACGCGCAGGGTGGACAGCGGGCCGCCGGGGCGCAGGTAACGCACCGACCAGGCGCGCAGCTGCTCCACCGCCGCGTCGCTGATCAGCGCCTGGGCGGTATCGCGCGGGTTCCAGAAGTAGCGCAGGGTGTAGCCCAGGGTGGCGCTCCACAGCGCGTTGACCATGTGGCCTGCGCTGGCCGATTCGCGCAGCGTGGCACCGGGGACGGTGCCTGCGTCGAACACCTCCACCGGCAGGCCCAGCAGGCCTTGCAGGCGGCCCCCGGCGGTGGCCAGCTCGAAGGCCCCGTCTGCCGTGCGCTGGCTGGTGGTTTGCGGGTCCATGTCGGCCAGCAGGTCGGCCCCGTTAGCGGCAAAGGCGGCGCGGGTGCTGCTGGTGTTGTTGGTAGGGGTGCCCTGGGCCACCAGCTTGAGCCCGGCGCTGTGCTGGTGGTTGTCGAGCAGGCTGGCCAGCAGGGTGGCGGCGGAGTCGGGCGTCTGCGTCCAGTCCACGCCCAGCACCACCAGGCGGTCGATGGGGTCATTCAGGCTGGCCCCGTTGCGCATGTCGTTGGCGGTGACGCTGATGGCCATGCCGGCCTTCACGGCGGCGGGGTAGTCCACCAGCCAGGCCCGGTCGCCGCCAAACGGGTCCTTCTCGGCCTCGGCCTCGTCGGTGGCGGTAAGCGGGTCGAACGCCGGGGTCATGGGTAGCAGATCGGCCACCGGCTGGCCCCAGACGCGGAACACCTCGCGGCCCCGGCTTTGGCCCACCACCACAAAGCGGTCGGGCAGCGCGGTAGCGTAGACGGTGGCGCCGACCCGGCTGGCCTGGGGAATTGCCGCGTCGTCAAATTCAGGGCTGACCAGCACCGCGTCGGCATCGTCGATGCGGCGACCCAGCTGGTCGAAGTTGGTGGGCGTGGTGCTGCGCACAATCCAGGCGGCGCGGGCCGGGGTGTAGATGCGGGCGATCTGCAGCCAGGGCGACTCGGTGTCGCTGGGGGTGGCAAAGCGCTCAGCCCAGTAGCGCTTGCCCTCGGCGGTTTCGGCCTCGCTCAGGCCTGGCTCGTGGCCAAAGCTGTGGATGGCATCGGGGTAGATGCGCACCATCAGCGTACTGGCATCGGCTGTGTAGCGTGTCTGCACCGCCACTGGCAGCAGGGCGACCGGGTGGGCGGCATCCAGCGCCTCGACCAGCGGGGCCGGGTTGTCCTGCGGCAGTTGCAGGTGGCCCAGCAGGTCTTGCGACAGATTCTGGATGCCTTGCAGGCGCTCTGCCGTGCCTCGCAGCGCCGATTGGGCGGCGCGGCGCAGATCGGCGGCGATCTTGGCCTGCTCTTGCAGGGCATCGGCGCTGGCACCCGTGCGGGCCAGGGTGTCGAGTGTGGCCTGGGCCTGCTGCCAGGCCAGGGTGGCGCTGCGCTGGGCATCGCGCTGGCGCACCAGCTCGGCGCGGGCGGCCTGCAGCGCGTCCAGATTCAGGTTCAGTGCGGCCATGGATGCTTCCTCAGGTGATCAGGTCTGCGCCCACAAAGTAGGCACGGAACGGTTGTTGCAGCAGGGCGCGGGCGATCTCCGCGGCATTGGCCTGGGCCGTCAGCATGGGGAAACTCGCAAATGCCGGGGGCGGTGCCTGGCGCAGCCCGGCCAGCGTGACAAAGCCGCCGGGGGGCACGGCCAGGTTGCTCCACGACAGGGCCTTGTAGGCGTTGTACTGGCTGTGCAGCGGTGTGGCCATGGCCGTGCGCAAGGCGTTGCGCCGGGGTGGGCCGGTGCGGGCCTGGCCGGGGGCGGGCTCGTCCACATCGAAGCCGAAACGCGGTTCGGTCATTTGCTCCTCCAGCACAAAGCACCAGTCGGCGGCTTTTTCGTCGTCGATGTCAAAGCCAAAGAAGCTGATGTCGTCGCCAATCGTGCCGCTGAAGCGCGGCGTGGCCAGCGCACCGTCGGGCGGCAGGCCTTGCGCGTCTTTGAGCAGGGTGTCGGCCCCCGGCGTTTTCTTCCAGGCGTAGACGGCGGTGTTGGGGTAGCGGCGCAGCAACTGGCCACGCACCAGCAGCACCACCGGGTTGATGCGCTCGCCGTTGGTGCGCCGGATGAACGGGCTGATGGCATCGCTGCGCAGGCCCAGCGGCTGCGCGCCCCACTGGTGGATGGGCTGGATGTCGTCCAGCGGGGTGTAGGTGTAGGTGGGCGCGGGGCCGATGCTGCTGCGGTCCCAGAACCGCTGGAACGGGGTGCCGCGCAGATCGGTGGGAAAGCCGCGCCACAGCAGTTCGCGGTTCATCTCGCAGTTGGCCCCGGCCATGAAGCTGTCGATGAAGTGCTGGTTCACCTTGGCCAGCATCACCAGGTCTTGCGGAATGCCGTCCACCCCCGGCATGAAGGCGTTCTTGTTCCAGCTGGACAGGCGTTGGTACAGCGGCTCGGGCAGGGTGGGCCAGGCCATCACCCGGTCGAACAGTGCAGGCACCATGAAGCGCTGGCGGGCAAAGGCATCGGTGGTGGACAAATAGGCCGATACAAAGGCATTGCCCTCGGTGGCGGCCAGGTGCGCGACCGACACCGTGCTGGCCAGCCGCGCGCGCAGCGTGGTGTCGGGCTGGGTGGCCACGGTGATGGCGCTGCGGGCGGCCACCAGGCTGAAGTCCACCGGCTGCACCTGCACCTGGCTTTGCACGAAACCATCGGTCCACAGCTGCTGGCTGCCGCGGGTGGCCACGGCATAGCGGTTCAGTATGGCGCGCTGGCGCAGGGCGGGCGGCAGGGTCAGTGTGGCCACGGCCAGGTCGGGCGGGGCGGCCAGCGAGCCGACGATTTCAAACCCGGTATTGACGCTGAAGTGCGGCTTCTCGGCATCGGCCACCACCGACTGCACCGCGTTGACGGGCAGCGCGGCAAACACGCCCGCGGTGCTGTACTTGCGGCTGTCGGCAATGCGCAGGCTGCCCAAGGTGGTGCCGGTCAAGGCGCGGGTCGCTGCGCCCTTGCGGGCCACGGGCGTGATGTCTCGCCGGGCGCTGTCGAGCTCGCGCACCAGGGCGCGGTTCAGGCGCAGGTTGCCGCTGCGGGCATCCAGCTTCATGGTGCTGAACTGCAGGCTGGCCTGCTGGTTGTCGGTGGCGGCGCGGGCTTCGACCAGCACCCCTTCCACCCCCCGGTGGCCCAGCGATTCGATGGTGCTGGCCACCACGCCCCAGTCGGTGGACTGCACTGTGGGCATGGCGCTGGCCAACTGGCTGAAGCGCTCCACATGCAGGTCGGTGAACACGCCCAGGTGCTGGCCTGCGCGGATCTGCAGCCCGGGCATGCCGCGTTTGGCCAACGCCATCTCGGCCCCTTTGCCTGCGGTTTGCAGTGCGCGCGCCTGGCCTACCGTGGTCTGGCCCAGCCCCAGGCTGCGCAGGTCCAGCAGGCGGTCGGCAGCACCGTCCAGGTTCATGTTGTCGAGCGCCTTGCTGCTGACGATGCCATCGGGCAGGAACGCGTTCACGGTAAAGGCCGCGCTGCGCTGGGTGGCGGCGGCCATGGCCCCCAGGTAGCGCTGGGTTTGCCCGGCCAGCGCGGGCAGGTCGGCGTTGAGCCGGGCGGCCATGCGCAGGCTGCGGCGTTGCGGCGTGGTGGCGCGGCGCATGGCCGTGTCGGTGAGGGCGCTGGGCAGGCTGGTGCGGGCGATCTGTCCGCCCACCGAACCGGCCGCACTGCCGATGCGGTAGGCCGTGCCGTTCACCGCCCGTGCCTCGATGCGGCCCAGGGCGGGCCCCATCACCTGCAGCAGCCGCTCGGGCGGTAGGGTGTCGAAATGCTTGGCCTTCAGGGCCCGCTGCGCCTCGATGGCCAGCCGGGTCAGGTTGAAGCGCATTTCGGCCTCCTGGATGCGGCCAATCTGGCCCCAGGCCGCGTCCATGAAGATCTCCTGGTTTTGCCGCACCACCTCGGCCCCATAGCCTGCGGCACCGCGGTAGCGCGGGTTCAGGTTCAGCCCGGCCACCCAATGGGTCGCGGCCTCGCCCACCGCCACCTGGTGCTTCTTGGCATGCCAGCCGCCGACCATCTGCGGCTTGACCTCGATACGCCGCCCCAGGGCATTGGTAGGGCCGTCGGCCACCGGGTCGGCCACGTTGGCCTGCGGGGTGTTGACGATCAGCGCCAGGCTGTCGGCCTGTGTGGAGTCGGGCGCGCTGCCAGGGGTGTAGCGGATGGGCACCAGCGCGCCTTCCATGGTGGCCACCGCACCCTGCACAAAGCCGGTCAGCACCGGGTCCACGCCCATGGGCGCGGTGCCTACGCGGCTGAGCAGGGCGGCCACCTCGGCGTTGCCTGCGTAGGCGCTGGGGGTTTTGAGCCGCCGCGCCAGCGATTCAAAGTCGCCGCCCGGGCCGGTGGAAAACTCCCAGTGGTAGTACACCGGCAGCAGCACATCGCTGGCCTGCTGTACGTCCCAGGCCGGGCCCAGGGTGGCCATGGCCGCAGGCTGGGCTTCGGCCAGACCCAGGCCACGCAAGCGCCCCGGCTCGAACGCGGGCACGACACAGGCCACGTAGTCGGTCAGCGGCAGCAGGCGGCGCGGGCTGACCAGGCGAGAGGCGTTGCGGGTCGGGTCGGCTTGCAGGTCGCTTTGGATGCCGGGCGCATCGTCCCGGTGGCTGACCACCTGCGCGTGCGCCCAGGACCAGGATTCACCCAGCGGCGGCAGCTCGGTGGCCACGTCGGCGGCGGCAATGCGCACCGTGGGCAGCGGGCCCTGGGGCGGCATCTTGGGCGTGCCCACCTTGGACTTTTCCAGCACCAGCAGCACCAGCCAGGGGCGCAGGCGGTCGTCGGCATGGGCCAGGGCGGGGGTCAGCATCCACGGGAAATCGGGCGGGTCGAAGTCCACGATGGCCAGGTAGTTGGGCTCGAAGTTGCGCGCGTGGGGCTTGGGGTCGGTGCGCAGCACCAGCCGGGTGTCGATGGCCACCACATCGCCAGGGCCGTGCAGTTGCAGCGCCAGCGGGTCGATCGGCGTGCCCGCGTGCGGTGCGGCCAGGGCCACGTGGACCTGGGCGGTGGCGCGGGCCGGGAGCAGCGGGCCTACGCCCAGGGTGTCGCTGGCGGTCAGGGCCACGCTCAGGCCCCGGCGGACCCAGGGCATGAACTGGTAGGCAACTTGGGTGGAGGTGGCCATGGGAATGTCCTAAAACGCCTGTACGGTTTCAAACGATTCGACGATCTGCAGCGCCTTGCTGCTGGCCCCCACCAGGTCGTGCGCGGCCCAGTACGACTGCGCAGCGGCCCCGGCCAGGGGCGTGCTGGCCAGGGTGCCACTGGCGCTGTCTATGGTGTGCAGCGGGGCCGGGTTGACGGCGATCTTGACCTCGGTGGCGGGCTGCAGCCGGGCCGGGCGGCGCAGCTCCGAGCGCGCTGCCGCGCCCAGCGAGGTGGCCCAGCGGGCGTGGCCCACTTCCACCAGGGCGCCGCGTGCCAGGCTGGAGCTCATGGTGGTCTTGGGGGTGGACAGGTTGCACTCTTCGTAGTCGAACAGGTCCTTGGCGGTGCGGCCAAACTGGTACTTGTGCTGGCCCACCTGGAAGCCTGCCTCGAAGCTGTCGAAGGACGGGCGGCTGAAGGTTTCGTCCTCGTTCAGGTCCAGGAACTGCGCTGCCGAGAACTGGTCGTTGAGCTTTTTGTCCACCGGCGTGGTCTCTGCGCCAAAGCGGATCTCGCCAATGCTGATTTGCAACTGGTCGCCGCTGCCTTCAATGCCATCGGTGCCCAGCTTGGTCAGCTGCTTGTTCAGCGGCATGCGCTTTTGCACAAACTGCAGCACGGCATTGGGGTGGGCCAGAATCCCGGCACTGGCGGGCAGCTTGGCGAAACTGGCGAAGGCATCGCCCTCCTGCGGTAACTGGGCCGACCAGTTGCCAGGCTTTTGCAGCTCGGTTTTGAGCTCGGTGGCCAGCGACAGCTTGCGCACCGTGGTGGCGCGGTCTTCGCCCCAGCTCTCATCCACGTGGAAGCTGAAGTCGGGCAGCGGCCAGGGTGTGTGGATTTCGGCCTTACCCACGATGTGCCAGCGGCCCGGCCCGGCAAACAGGCCGTAGATGTCGATGCTGGCAAAGTCCAGGTCAAACACCTCCACGCTGGCCCAGACGTGCAGGTCCACCTCGAAGCGGAAGCGCGGCACGATGTAGACGATGGCATCGAACTCGAACCCGCCTTCGATGCTGGCGATGCCGATGTCGGCCCAGATGCGCATGGATGAGCCGGTCTGCACTGTGGCCGAGGTCACGGCAAAGTAGCCCCGGAACTGCATGCCCACCGGGCCGATCGACAGGTCCGCACCGATGCGCTGGAACGGGCTGGGCAGGCCGGGCGGCAGGTCGGTAAAGCGCGGGTGGAAGCCGCCTGCGCTGATCAAAAAGCTGGGCCGGTCGCCAAAAATCGCGCGGAACGCAAACTGCCCGGTCAGCGCGATGAACACCACCCGCGAGTCGCGCAGCACGCCGTCGAACCAGATTTTCAGCGGGTCGAACACAATGCCGCCCGCAAAGTCCACCTGCAGCCGCAGGATGGCCAGCGACTTGTCCACCAGCGGCGGTAGCTGCACGATCACCTGGCCTGCAAACACGATCTGGCTGGCTTCGATGAGCACGCCCACCCGCGCAATCACCAGGCTGGGCGTGCCCCAGCCCAGCTCCAGCATCGGCCCGATGACAAAGCCCCCGGCCTTGAACGGGAAGATGGTGCGCAGCTGGTTGATGATCTGCGGCGCATTGGCCACCGGGTTCTGTGGAAACAAGAAACTATCCAGGGAGCCACTGGTCAGGCCCTGCGACAGCGTGTCCACACTCACCGTGTGCTGCACGCCCAGCAGCCCACCAATGCCGGTGAGGGTGAAGCCAAAGCCCAGCTGGATGGGCGGCAACTGCGCGGTGATGATCAGCAGCAGCGACCAGCCGCCGGGGTTCTTGGTGCTGAGCAGGCCAATCGCCTTGACCCCGATCACGCCGATGCGGATGTCCAGAATGCCGCCGTACTCGCCCCGGTCGGGGTCGAACAGCAAAAAGCCGCCGCCTTTGACGATGCCCGCATCGATGGCCAGGCCTGCGCCCGAGGGTGGCTTCAGGTCAAAGCGCGGCGCGGTGATGCCAGCCAGCAGGTCGTCCAGCTTGAGCAGGGTGCCCAGCCGGTCGATGGAGCCGGAGAACGGCCCGATCTCCACCTGGAACGAGCCCGACAGCTCGACCTCGATCTTGTCCAGGTTGTCGGCCTTTTTCAGCTCGAAGCTCAGGAAAGGAATCTGCACCGGGCTGTTGGGGATGCGTTCCAGCGGGATGGTGGCCTTGAGGCCGGTGCCGTCTTTGAGCCGCAGGCCGCCCGCCATGTCGGCGATGAGCCCGAAGGTCAGCGCCACCTCGATCGCATCGCCCAGCACCGCGCCCAGGAAGGGGTCGTCGCCCACCTTGAGCGTCAGCACGCTCTCGGCCAGGTCAAACTCCACCTTGGGCTGCAGGTTGTCCAGCGTGAAGCCGCCGGTCATCTTGCCGATGGTGAAGTGGGTCTGGGCCTTGTCGCCCAGCACCAGGGGTTTGTTGCGGCTGAACAGCAGGCTGATGGCTGACGCACCCGAGAGTACGGGGCGGGGCAGGGGGGGCAGCGGGACGGTGAGTGCGGGCAGATCGATTTGCAGCGTGACTTTGCCGATGGCCTTGAGCGCCAGCGCAAAGTCGTGTTCGGCCCCGGTGCTGGATGCAAGCGTTGCGTCCAGCTCGGCGTACAGCTTGGGCGGCGCGGTGTCATAGCCCAGCAGCAGGTCCAGGCTGGTCGCCCCCTCCCCAGCCAGATGGAAGGCCCGCGATGCCTTCTGGTCCGGCGGGGTGATCGCCACATCGCGGGGCACCAGCCAGCCCTTGGCATCGTCCAGGTTGGGCGCGGCAAAGGCGCGGTCCAGCAGGGTGCCAATGGCCATCACCACCAGGCCCAGGGTCATTTGCGCCTCGGCAAACGCGGCGGGTGTGGGCGGGTTGACGGCAGTTTTGCCCATCAGGCGGTAGACCAGCAGTTGGGCGGGCGGGTCGCTGGCGGGCTGGTCGGCATCGCCGCTGACGATCAGCAGCAGCTTGGCAATCGAATACGCGCTGGGCGGTTTGCCGGGGCTGGCCGAGGTGATGCGGTTGATCTGCTGGATCACCTTGGACAAGTCCCCCAGCCCCACGCCGCCGTCGCCCAGGTGGGCCAGCAGCTCGCCCACGGTCTTCAGCGCCGCCAGCGTTTCGCCCACCACCATGGCCGCTGTAGCCAGCGACTGGGCTTCGGCATTGCTGGCGTGGAAAGTGTCGGGGTTGATGGTGGCTGCCGTCTGGTCCAGCGCCAGCCCGAGCCGGGTGCGCAGCGCGTCGGCCAGCGGTGTGGCCAGTGCGGGCGGCTGGATGTCGGTTTGCAGCGCGGCCACGCTGCCTTGCAGCCACAGAAATGCGCGCAAAAAAACGGTGTCAGCGGTGCCAGCCATGCGGTTTCCTTCACGGATGAGCCTGTGCAGTCTGACAGGCTCACGCGAGGTTAGGCGGGGTGGCGGCCTGCGTCAATTCCCCCGCCCGGCGGGGTGGGACAGACATCCTTAGTTTTGTGGAGGAATGCAGGGCCTGGTGGGTAGGACCATGTTTGGGCATGAAATCGGCATTCTGTGCTTATATGGTAAGCGTAAGAAGCTACGTTTTACATAGCACTGCATAAATTGGTAACCTAGGTTATCATTCGCGGCCATGTCGGAAAGCTTTGCCTCTTTTGAATCGGCCATCCAAGCCATTGCCACCCAGATCCCGGGGGCGCAGCCGCGCGAGGCGATTCTGACCCGGCTGCTGCTGCACACCGGCACCCGTCTGGCGGAGGTGTTCGATGCCACGCTGCGCGAGCTGGGGCTGAACTACACCACCTGGACCACCCTGGTGGTGCTGTACAGCCACCCGGGCCACCGAATGCTGCCGTCGGAGCTGAGCACCTTCATCCACACCTCGCGCACCCACTGTTCGCGCATTGCCGACGACCTGGCCAAAAAAGGCTGGGTGGAGCGCGTGGCCAGCGAAGTGGACCGGCGCGAGGTCTACATGCAGCTCACCGACGCGGGCCAGGCCCTGGTGGAAAAGGTACAGCCCCAGCGCCGCCAGCAGTACGGCGCGCTGTGGGCCGGGTTCAGTGCCGAAGAGATGGACCAGTTCGACGGGCTGTTGCGCAAGGTGCTGCGCTTTGTGGACAGCTGACGGCAGCCCCTTTTTTTACACATATGGTGACCTAGGTCACTATCACCCACGTCACCATTTCACTCCTCCGCGTACACCTCCATGGCCTCCACCGACACCGCCGTCCCACCCGACCTGGCCAAACACCGCAAGCTGGTGACCGTGGCGATCATGTTGGCCACCGTGATGCAGACGCTGGACAGCACCATTGCCAATGTGGCGCTGCCGCACATGGCGGGCAACTTGTCTGCCTCGCAGGACCAGATCTCCTGGGTGCTCACCTCCTACATCGTGGCGGCGGCGATTGCCACGCCGCTGACCGGCTGGATGAGTGGGCGCTTTGGACGCAAGCGCATCTTCTTGATTTCGGTGGTGGGCTTTACCGTGGCATCCGCCCTGTGCGGGCTGGCCACGTCACTCACGCAAATCGTGCTGGCGCGCCTGCTGCAGGGTCTGCTGGGCGCGGCCCTGGTGCCCTTGTCGCAGGCCATCATGCTGGACACCAACCCCAAGGAAAAGCACGCCCAGGCCATGGCCATCTGGGGCATGGGCGTGATGATCGGACCCATCCTCGGCCCCACGCTGGGTGGCTGGCTGACCGACAACTTCAGCTGGCGCTGGGTGTTCTTTGTCAACATCCCGGTAGGCATCTTGTCGTTCATTGGCATCCAGCTCTACATCCGCGAAACCGTGGTGCAGACCAAGCTGCGCTTTGATGTGTACGGTTGCGTGGCCCTGAGCCTGGCGATTGGCCTGCTGCAGATGTTTCTGGACCGTGGCGAGCTGCTGGACTGGTTCAGCTCGCTGGAAATCCAGCTGGAAGCCGCCGGGGCGCTGGTCAGTTTCGCCTTTTTCATTGCGCTCACGGCCACCGCCAAAGAGGTGTCGTTCTTCAATGTGCAGTTGCTCAAAGACCGTAACTTCGTCACCGGCCTGGTGCTGTACTTCATGGTCGGCCTGCTGCTGTACGCCACGCGGGCCCTGCTGCCGCCCATGCTGCAGTCGCTGATGGGCTACCCCGTCATCACCGCGGGCCTGGTGATTGCGCCCAGCGGCATGGGCACCATGGTGGCCATGCTGTTTGCCGGGCGCTATGCCCACCGCGTGGATGCGCGCGGCATGATCGCTGTAGGGTTTGCGCTGACCGCCTGGTCGCTGTGGCAGATGTCGGGCTACACCTTCGACACCCCACAGTCCAGCGTGGTGTGGTCCAGCGTGGTCCAGGGCCTGGGCCTGGGCTTTGTGTCGGTGCCGCTGACCACCATGACGTTCTCCACCCTCAACCCGCTGTACCGCTCCGACGGTACCGCCATCTACAGCCTGTCGCGCAACATCGGCAGCAGCATCGGCATTTCGGTGATGCAAACCCTGCTGACTCGCAACACCGCCTTGTTCCATTCGCAAATGGTCGAGCACATCAACCTGGCCAGCCCCGCCGTGCAGGCCGGTCTGCCTGCCGTCTACAACCTGGCCACGCCGCAGGGCCTGGCTGCGCTGAACAACGAAGTCACCCGCCAGGCCAGCTTTCTGGCCACCCTGAACGACTTCAAGATCATGATGGCCGTGACCCTGGCCTCCATACCGCTGTTGCTGCTGATGCGCAAACAAAGCCACGTGGCCAAGCCGCCGGTGGAGGCGCATGCCGTCGATTGAGGGAATTTATATAAAAAGTGCCTCTAGCGCTTATGGAATGAGCGCAAGAAGCTATATTTTAGATAGCGGTTGCTGTGTGGCCCGGCACAGCGCCAGATGCCCATTCAAGGCCCGCCCCGCCGCCAAGCCCGCCCGCGTCACGTCCGCCAGCAGCAGCTCGGCCCCGCGCCCGGCCTGCACCAGGCCCGCCCCGGTGGGTGCCGCCACGCAGCTCAGCCCGTTGTAGACCAGGTCGCCCTCGCTGCCGCAAAAGTTCGCATACGCCACAAACACCTGGTTCTCGTAGGCCCGGGTGGGCACCAGGTGCTGGGCGACGAAGTCGAAGCCTTCCATGTTGGCCGTGGGCACCACGATCAGGTCGGCACCCAGCAATGCCAGGCGGCGGGTGTTTTCGGGGAATTCCACGTCATAGCAGATCAGCAGGCCCAGCTGCCAGCCGTGGAAGTCAAACAGCGGCTCGCCGCCCGGGCCGGGGCTGAACATGCCGCGGTCCAGGTCGCCGAAGAGTTGGGTTTTGCGGTAGCGGGCGAGGGGGTGGCCCTGGGCATCGATGCACTGGGCGGCGTTGAAGACTTTGCCTGTTTCGCCACCATCCTTGTCGTGCTCCGGGTGGCCGAATGCGATGGCGATCTGGTGTTGGCGGGCGATCGCCGCCACGGCCTGGGCGCGGGGGCCGTCAGGGGGTTCCGCCAATTGCCGGGCGGGGTGGCTGCCGATGTTGTAGCCGGTCAAAAACATCTCTGGTGTGACCAGCAAATGCGCCCCGGCGGCAGCGGCCCGGGCGGCGAACTGCTCCAGCCGCGCCAGGTTGACGGCCACGTCCAGCGGCAGCGATGGGCATTGCAGTAGTGCCAGGCGCAGGTCGGTCATTCCGGCAGCTCCATGGGGCCAATGTCTTTGAACACATCCCCTGGGCCCGGGTTCTCGGCATGCGTTTTTCCGCCGAAGTGGTGCAGGATGCCCCACACCGCGTTCAGCGAGGTCTGCACCGCGCCCTCCACCCAGGCGGGGGTCCAGGACACGTCATCGCCTGCGATGAAGATGCCGCGTTCGCTGGCGGGCTTGTCGTCTTGCATGAAGTGGGCAAACATGCGCTGGTTGTAGCGGTAGTGGCCGGGCAGCGCGCCCTTGAACGCGCCCAGGAAGTGCGGGTCGGCCTCCCACGACACGGTGATGGGGTCGCCGATGATGTGGCTGGCAATGTCTACGTGGGGGTAGATTTTTTTCAAAGCATCCAGCGCCAGCTTGACGCGCTTTTCGGTCGGCTGGGGCAGCATCTTCAGCGCGTCGCCCATCCAGGCGTAGGAGAGGCAAATCACGCCCGGTTTGCCGGGGCCGTTGTCGAACAAATAGGTGCCGCGGGTGAGGCGGTCGGTCAGCGTCATGCTCAGGGTGTCGCGGCCGGTGACGGGGTCTTTGTCTTTCCAGAACGGGCGGTCCACCATCACAAACGTTTTGCTGGACTGCATGTAGCGGGTGCGGTCCAGCGCCATCCACATTTTTTGCGAAAACAGCGATTCGTCGCAATCGATTTGCGTGGTCAGCAGCCAGCTTTGGCAGGTGGTGAGTACCGCGGCGTAGCTGCGGGTGTCGCCCCAGCGGTCGGTTACGGCAATATTGCCGTCGCTCTGGCGCTGGATGGCCGCCACGCCCGCGCGTGGTGCGCCACCGTGCAGGCTGGCCAGGGTGGTGCCTGCGGGCCAGTGGACGCAGTGCGCGGGCGCGTGCTGCCACAGGCCCAGCGGTACCTGGTCGGCACCGCCCACAATCAGGCGCTGCTCGTCATCGCAGTTGGTCATTACCACGCGCAGAATTTCGAGCATGGAGTTGGGGAAGTCCGAATCCCAGCCGCCGGTGCCAAAACCCACCTGGCCAAAGACTTCGCGGTGCTGGAAAGAAAGCCCGGCAAAGGCCTTGGAGGTGGCCACAAAGTCGTAGAAGGTACGGTCGTCCCACAGCGGCACCAGCTTGTTCCACAGCGCCTTCAGCGCGGGCACGTCACGGCTGCGGATGGCGTTTTGCACCGCCTCGAACTGGGCCCTGTCTTCCAGCGCACGGGCCCAGGCATCGGCCACTTCCTTGAACATGGGCGGCAGGTCGGCCAGTTTTTCGGCGTAGTAGGTCTGGCCTTCCAGATCGACCACGGTGCTGCCGCTGGCGGGCGTGAGCGGGTTGGGGAAGGGCTGGCTTTGCAAGCCCAGGGCGTTGACGTAGTGGTAGAACGCGGTGCTGGACACCGGAAAGCGCATGCCGCCCAGCTCGGCGATCACGCCCTGGCCGCCCTCGAAAGGCTGCGAGCGCAGGCGGCCGCCCATCTTGGAGGCCTCGTACACCACCGGTTTGAAGCCCAGCTTCATCAGCTCGTACGCGGCCACCATGCCGGCCATGCCCGCGCCGACGATGGCCACCTCGGCTCCATGGTGCTGGGCGGGCAGGCGGCCCAGCCCGGCGGGGTGGGCGATCCAGTCGTCGAACGGAAACGGAAAATCGGGGCCGAAAATGGTGACGGGCGGCTTGTTGGCGGCGGTGGGTGCGTGGTCGAGTGGCATGGCAATGGTGCAAGTGATCGGTATAGGTGTATATTTTGCTCAAAATATTGAGCGTTTGGGGAAATTATTTATGCTGGATGGTCCGTTTGATGTGGGGAGCCGCTTGCGCCAGGTGCGCATGGTGGCGGGCTGGTCGCAGCGGCAGCTGGCGGAGCGGGCGGGCGTGCCGTCCAGCCAGATTTCGACCATCGAGCAGAACAAGAGCAGCCCTTCGGTGGCCTCGTTGCGCAAAATTCTGAGTGGCGTGCCGCTGACCATGGCGGAGTTTTTCGAGCCCGACCAGCCCCAGGCCGATGCCGTGTTCCACAGCCCGGCCGATCTGGTGGATCTGACATCCCGCCTGACGCGCCACGCCCCTGGTGCCAGCGGCGACCGTACCCTGACGCTGCGCCAGGTGGGCAATGCCCGCGCCCACAACCTGCAAATCCTGCAAGAGCGCTACGCCCCCGGGGCCGATACCGGCGTGGACATGCTGGAACACGAATCGCACGAGGGCGGCATTGTGCTCAGCGGCGAGATCGAGCTCACGGTGGGCGCGCAGGTACGGGTGCTGAAGGCGGGCGATGCCTACCTGTTCGACAGCAGCCTGCCGCACCGTTTTCGCAATACCGGCGACAGCGTGGTCGAAATCGTCTCGGCCTGCACCCCGCCGTATTTGTAATTTGCTATTGAATAAATAGCTGCTGGTGCAATCCCTTCAAGCGCTGGCGGCCTGAAATGCTTGGAGTTATGGCTGCGTGGCGGGTGGCAAGCGGCGCAACTGCAGCGCCGCCAGCGACGCATACAGCGGCGCACTGACCAGGCGTGACACGCCGCTGGCCACCAGGGCGCTGGCCATCAGGCTCAGCACCAGGCCATGGCCGTCCACCATTTCCATCACGATGATGAACGAGGTCATGGGGGCCTGGGTAACTGCCGCCAGAAAGCCCGCCATGCCCAAAGCGATCAGCGTGGGCGCATTCACGTAGCCGGTCAGCAGCGCAATGTCGTTGCCCAGGGCCCCGCCAATCGCCAGCGAGGGCGCAAAAATGCCGGCAGGCACCCCGGCCCAGGTGGTGAGCCAGGTGGCAATGAACTTTAGCAACACATACAGCGGGGCGGTGTCGCCATGGCCCT
Source organism: Comamonadaceae bacterium OS-1 (assembly GCA_027923965.1). NCBI lineage: Bacteria > Pseudomonadati > Pseudomonadota > Betaproteobacteria > Burkholderiales > Comamonadaceae > Comamonadaceae bacterium OS-1. The sequence goes on along the minus strand of AP026969.1, from coordinate 3,007,947 downwards.
CCAGCATGGCGCGGGTGTGGCCGTAGCCACTGCCGTAGGTGTCGCTCTGGCTCGCCACACCCAGCACCGCCACGGCCAGCCCGCAGACGGCCGCAAACCGTACCGGCGCAGACTGGCGGAACCGGGTGAACGCATCGGCCGAGCTGCCCGACAGCGACACCACCAGCAGCCGCGCAAACAGGCCGCCCGCTAACCCGCAGCACACGGTGACCAGCAGGCCCGGCAACAGCAACGTCCGGCTTAAATTCTCGATGCGGATCACCCCAAAATAGGTGGCGTTCCCGTACACCGACACGGCTATCAAACCGCTGAGCACAATGGCCGCCAGCAGCAGGCCGTTGCTGCGCTGCTCGGGCCTGCGCGACAGCTCTTCAATGGCAAACATCACGCCGCCCAACGGTGTGTTGAACGCCGCCGCGATGCCTGCCGCGCCCCCGGCCAGCAGCAGGCCGTGCTCCGATACCCGCGCGCCTTTGGGCAGCCAGCGGCGCGCGTGGTGCATGACCCCGGCCGCGATCTGTACCGACGGGCCTTCGCGTCCCAGCGACAAACCGGCCAGCAGGCCCCAGGCCGTCAGCAGCGCCTTGGCCAGCGCCAGGCGCAGCGACACAAACAGCCCGCGCGCAGCGGGCGGCACCTCGGGGGCCAGGGCAGCCATCACCTGCGGAATGCCTGAGCCTGCGGCACCGGGCGCAAACCGCCGCGTCAGCCAGACAATGGCTGCGGTACAAGCCGGTGTCCATAGCAGCGGGGCCCACCAGGCCTGCGCGTCCAGCAAGGAAAATAGATGCAGGGCATGTTCCGTCAACCAGGTAAAGGCCACTACCGTCAAGCCCGCCAGTGCGGCAAATCCCAGCACCACACCGCGCCCGGCCCATAAACGCCAGTCGGCCACTTCTTGCTGGAAGGCGGTGAAAACGCGGGGGTGCGGCTGCATGGGTCGGTCTTGGTAGGGTGCAAATTACATTTGCTGCAATGTATGTGATTGTAGGGTGCACCTGCCTCTATCATCCAGCCATGCTGCCGCCCCACGATGCCCCGGATGCCCCCGCCACCACCGCCCAGGTGTTGCGGCGTTTTCGGGTGGTGTTCAACGCGGTGCGCAGCCACTTCCAGCAGGTGCAAAGCCAGGTCGGCCTGGGCAGCGCGCAGGTGTGGGCGCTGAGCGTGGTCCGGGACCAGCCTGCCATCGGTATGGGCGGGCTGGCCAAAAGTATGGACATCCACCAAAGCACCGCGAGCAACCTGGTCAAAGCCCTGCTGGGCAAGGCGCTGATCCGTGTGGACAAAGCCCCGGAGGATCGGCGCCACGTGCAACTGCACATCCTGCCCGCAGGCCTGGCTGTGCTCGACCAGGTGCCAGGCCCGTTTGCTGGCGTGCTGCCCTTGGCGCTGGGCAAGCTGCCCGAGGCCAGCCTGCTGCGGCTGGACCAGGACCTGGCCGAGCTGATCGTGCTGCTGAAAGCCGACGAACAGGCCGGAGGCATTCCTTTGGCAGAGCTATAGCCCCTGGCCATGGCGGAGCAGGCATCGCAAGCGGGCGGCATGGCGTGCAGCGCCGAAATCGAGCTCACCGTGGGAGAGCAAGTGCGCGAGCTGAAGGCGGGCGATGCCTACCTGTTTGACAGCAGCCTGCTGCACCGCTTTCGCAATACCGGCGACAGCGTGGTCGAGATTGTGTCGGCCTGCACGCCACCGTATTTATAATTTGCTACTGAAATTGTAGCTTCTTGTGCTCTTGGAGTAAGCGTGAAAGCCCGATTTGGTTATGCACAATGAGAAGCTGTACTGTACGGGTATTCTTTTTTTGAATGAAGTTTTTGTGGACTATTATGGGCTGCGTACCCTGGAAATGCTCCTGACTTGTGGACTGTGTCCGGGTACCATATTGGTATACTCGTAACCATTAGTTACATTCGGGGGATGTTGATGCATGTGCACAAAACTCCTTTTCTTTCCACGGACCCAACGCTGCGCCGCCTGTCGCTGACCCGCGTGGGCCGCTTGCGAAAGGTGGCCGGGTGATCCCGGCCTCGACCGACACGCTGTGGGCGCTCAACCCGGATGCGCTGTTGGCTATTTCGCCGACGGGCCAGGTCTTGAACTGGAACCCTGCGGCCGAGACTATTTTTGGCTACACCGAGATCGAGGCCCTGGGGCGATCGGTCTTCGATCTGATCATTCCCAAAGACCGTGCCGACGAAGAGTTGCAGGCCCAGGCCGAGGTTTTGCGCCAGGGCATGGTGGTGTACGAGGCGGTGCGGCGACGCAAGGACAGCACGCTGGTGCACACCAGCATCTCAACCAGGGCAGTCCACAGTGCCGATGGCCAGTTTGCCTACTTTCTCTCCAACCAAAAGGATGTCACCCACCTGAAGGTGTTGCGCGATGCCAAACTGGTGGAAGCCCGGTTCCACGATCTGCTGGAATCTACGCCCGACGCGATCGTGATGGTCAATGTGACCGGGCGGATTGTGCTGGTCAACTCCCAGGCGGAAAAGGTTTTTGGACACAGGCGGGCGGAGTTGCTGGGCCAGCCGATCGAGGTGCTGCTGCCCAAGCGCTTTCGCGGCGCCCACCTGGGCCATCGCAGCCATTTTCTGGAACAGCCGCGCACCCGCACCATGGGGGCCGGGCTGGAGTTGTTTGGTCTGCGCAAGGGCGGAGAGGAGTTTCCGGTCGAGGTCAGCCTGAGCCCCATCGCCACCGAAGAGGGCACCATGGTGATGAGCGCCATCCGCGACATCACCGACCGCAAGAAGGCCGACCAGAAGTTCAAGGACCTGCTGGAGTCGGCCCCGGACGCGATGGTGATCGTCAACCGCGACGGCACCATGGTGCTGGTCAATTCGCAGGCGGTGAAACTGTTTGGCTGGAGCCGCGAGGAGCTGTTGGGCGAGCAGATCGAAATCCTAGTGCCTGAACGTTTTCGCCACCAGCACCCGGGCCACCGCGGCGGCTTTTTTTCGCAGCCGCGCGCCCGATCCATGGGGGCCGGGCTGGATCTGTTTGGCCAGCGCAAGGATGGATCGGAGTTCCCGGTCGAGATCAGCCTGAGCCCGCTGGAGACGGAAGACGGGCTGTTTGTGTCCAGCGCCATCCGCGACGTGACCGAGCGCAAACGTTTCGAGCAGACCTTGCACGATAAAAACCGCGAGCTGGAGAACGCTGCGCTGGTCAAAGACCGGTTTTTTGCCAGCATGTCGCACGAGTTGCGCACGCCGTTGAATTCCATCATCGGTTTCACCGGCACGCTGCGCATGCAGTTGCCTGGCCCGCTGAACGCAGAGCAGGACAAGCAGTTGCGCATCGTCCAGACCAGCGCCCGCCACCTGTTGTCCTTGATCAACGACCTGCTCGATCTGGCCAAATTGGGGGCCAACAAGTTTGACCCCGCGCGCGAACCGGTGGAATGCCAGGCGCTGCTGGCAGAGCTGGCCGCCACGCTGCGGCCCGAGGCTGAAAACAAAGGTTTGGAATTTGCGCTGCGGCTGGCTCCTCAGGAACTGGTGCTGCAAACCGACCGCCGGGCGGTGAGCCAGATCGTCATCAATCTGCTGGGCAATGCCATCAAGTTCACCGAGCGCGGGCGGGTATGCCTGCAACTAGAGTCCGGCCCGACTGCGGACGGCCAAGCGCTGCGCATCAGTGTGGAAGACACCGGCCCCGGCATTCCCGCAGCCGACCTGGGGCGCTTGTTCGAGGCGTTTTCCAGGGTGGAGGCGGCAGACCGACGGCGATTCGAGGGCACCGGCCTGGGCCTGCACCTCAGCCGCAAACTGGCCCTGGAGCTGGGGGGGGATATCACGGTGCGCAGCGTGCATGGGCAAGGCAGCATCTTTACCCTGGAGCTCCCGCTGGAGTAGCCCATGCCCGCACGCATTCTGGTGATCGAAGACGATGAGTTCAGCCGTGAACTGGTGCGCTACCTGCTAGATCGGCAGGGTTATACGGTGCTGGAGGCGGCAGATGGTGGTGCGGGTGTTCAAATGGCTCTGATCGAACACCCTGACCTGGTGCTCTGTGATTTGCAGATGCCGGTGCTCAACGGCTATGAAGTGGTGCAGCGTTTGCGCGGCAACCCGCTGTGGCGGGCGGTACCGGTGGTGGCCGTCACCGCCTTTTCCATGCCGGGCGACCGAGATATTGCGCTGGCCACCGGCTTTGACCACTACCTGACAAAGCCCATTACCCCCGAGATTTTTGTAGAGCAAATCGCGGCATTCCTGCCGCCTGGACTTCGGGCCTCCAGCCCGCCAGGCGCATAACTTCGACGCAATGGCCCATGGCGAAAATACTGGTTGTGGATGATCTGGCTGAAAACCGCGAGTTGCTCGTCGCGTTGATCCGCCATGGCGGCCACCAGCCGCTGGAGGCCGCTGACGGTGCTCAGGGGCTGGCTGTGGTGCGCGCGACACGCCCGGACCTGGTGATTTCAGACATCCTGATGCCCACCATGGATGGCTACGAGTTTGTGCGCCAGCTGCGTGCCGACCCCTTGTGCGCGGCCACCGAGGTGATTTTCTACAGCGCGCACTACCGCGAGCGCGAGGCCCGCAACCTGGCCAGGACCTGCGGTGTATCGCGGGTGCTGGTCAAGCCCTGCGAGCCCGAAGAGATTTTGCTGGCGATAGCCCAGTCCCTGGCGCACATGCCTGTGGCCCAAGCTTTGACCGTGCCCGAGACGCTGGAGTTTGACCGCGCCCACATGCGCCTGATGAGCGACAAGCTGTCGGAGAAACTGGAAGACTTGCGCGGCACCAACCGGCGCCTGGCAGCGCTGACCGATCTGAATTTGCACCTGGCTTCGGAGCACGACCCGCTGGTGCTGCTCGACAAGGTCTGCCGGGGTGCACGTGATCTGATGGGGGCCAAGTACGTGCTGCTCTGCGTGCAGGGAAAGAGCCAGTCCGAGCCCGTATTTTTTGCCAGTGGCATCGATGCCGCGGTACTGAACAAACTGCAGCGTCCCGCCATCGACCATGGTTTGCTGGGCGAAGTGCGTGCCCAACGCCGCTCCCGCCGCACCCGCTGCGCCGACGGTGACCCGGTGTCGGTGGGGCTGCCACCGGGCTATCCGCCGCTGTATGCCTGCCTGGTGGTACCGGTGGTGTCCTTGTCGCACACCTACGGCTGGATGTGCCTGGTGGACAAGCTGGGCGCGGTCGATTTCAGCGATGAGGACGAGGAGATTGTGACGATTCTGGCGGCCCAGGTGGGCCGGATTTTTGAGAACGGCAGTCTGTACAAGGAAGTCCGGGCACACGCCGAGCAACTGCAGGCCGAAGTGGTCGAGCGCAAGCGTTCGGCGGAAGCGTTGGTGGAGAGTAACCGCCGCTTCCACGACATGCTGGGCCACCTGGAGCTGGTCTCGCAGATGCTGGACCGCGAGGGGCGCGTCACCTATTGCAACGACTACCTGCTGCGGTTGACGGGCTGGCAGCGGGCGGAGGTCATGGGCCGCGAATTCTTTGGCATCTTCGCGGCGCATGCACCGGATGCGGCCCGCCAACGGTATGCCGCCTTGCTGGCCAACCAGCCGGGCCTGACCCATTTTGAAAGTGAAATCCAGACCCGGCAGGGAGACCGTCGCTTGATCCGCTGGAACCACACCCTGCTGCGGTCGGTCGCGGGCGAGGTGGTGGGCGCTGCCAGTATCGGCGAAGACATCACCGACCAGCGCGCGGCTGAGCGGCGGATCAAACGGCTCAACCGGGTGTATGCGGTACTCAGCGGCATCAACGCCCTGATTGTGCGCGTGCGCAACCACGAAGAGCTGTTCCAGGAGGCCTGCCGGATTGCCGTTGAACTGGGACAGTTCAAGATGGCCTGGATCGGCCTGACCGATTGGGATGCGTTGCAGATTCTGCCGATTGCCTCGTCGGGGGTGGAGCCGGAGTTCCTGGCCTATATCCAGGACAGTTTTTCGCTGCAAGACGGTGCAAAGCATGCAAACTCCATGACCGTGCGGGCCATCAAGGGCAAAAAACCCATGGTGCTCAATGACATGAAGGACTTCTCGGGTAGCCAGTACCTGAAGGCGCACATGGACCAGGGAATATGCGCCATGTCGGTGTTGCCCTTGATGGTCAACGACACGGTGGTGGGGGTGCTGGCCCTGTACGCCGACGAGACCGGTTTTTTTGACGACGAAGAGTTGTTGCTGTTGTCCGAATTGGCCAGTGACATTGGCTTTGCGCTCGACCACATCGAAAAGGCCGACAAGCTCAACTACCTGGCCTACTACGACGAAATCACCGGCCTGCCCAACCGCACCCTGTTTCTGGAGCAGGTGGGCCAGCATGTGCGCATGTTTGACGGTGGCCGCAGCAGTATGGCGCTGGCATTGATCGATATCGAGCGCTTTCGGGCCATCAACGACACCCTGGGGCGGGCGGCTGGCGATGATTTGCTCAACCAGCTGGCGCAACGCATCCGGGTGGGCGGCGTACCACTGGAGGCGGCGGCGCGGGTGGGGATCAACTGCTTTGGCGTCCTGTTGCAGGGGCCGCGCGATGTGGGCCGTGTGGCGCTGGAGCTGGAGCACCTGTTGCGCGACTGCTTCGCCCATCCCTACCGCTTACAGGGCTCGGATCTGCGCATTGCTGGCAAGATTGGCGTCGTGCTGTACCCGCTGGATGGCGAAGATGCCGAAACCCTGCTGCGCAATGCCGAGTCGGCTCTGAAGCGGGTCAAACGCTCGGCAGAACACCTGATGTTCTATGCCCCCGAGATGGACACACGGGTAGCCGCCGCGCTGGACCTGGAAAGTCGCCTGCGTACCGCCCTGGATATGGAGCAGTTCGTGCTGCATTACCAGCCCAAGGTGGATCTGGGTACGGGCAACGTGACCAGCGCCGAAGCGTTGATCCGCTGGAACGACCCGAAAAACGGCCTGGTCCCACCGGGGCATTTCATCCCGATTCTGGAAGAGACCGGGCTGATCTACGAAGTCGGCCTGTGGGCCTTGCGCAAGGCGCAAGAGGACTACCAGCGCTGGCGTGCCGCAGGCCTGGCGCCGGTACGGATTGCGGTCAACGTGTCACCGCTGCAACTGCGCCACCGCAACTTCGTTTCCGCTCTGGAGCAGGTGATTGGTACCGACCCGCAGGCTGCGCTAGGCCTGGAGCTGGAGATCACCGAGAGCCTGATCATGGAAGACGTACAGCGCAGCAGCACCAGCCTGCTGGCCATCCGTGCCATGGGGCTGACCATTGCCATTGACGACTTTGGCACTGGCTACTCTTCGCTGGGCCAGTTATCGCGCCTGCCGGTGGACACGCTGAAGATTGACCGCAGCTTTGTGGTGGATATGGTCACCGGCCCGCGTGGGCTGTCGCTGGTGTCCACCATCATCAACCTGGCCCACGCCTTCAAACTCAAGGTGGTGGCCGAAGGCGTGGAAACCGAGGAGCAGTCGCGCCTGCTGCGCCTGATGGGTTGCGATGAAATGCAGGGCTTTTTGTTCAGCCGACCGGTGCCCGTCGAGGTGTTTGAGCAGAAGTTTCTGTTGCCTGCGCGGCTCACTGGGTGAAGTAGTCGTCTTTACCGGATACCTTGTTTTGGGCAAACCGCGGCGATGCGACCCGGTTGTAGTAGCGTTGTAAAAATCCACATAAAACCCAGGTCAGCGTCAAGGTACCGATCCACAGCGTGGCATAGCGCAGCTCTGCGGGCAGTGCGTCCAGCTGCAAGCCATTGAGGCTGGCGTGGAGCACCTGGAGAAAAATGCGGTGCATCACAAAGGTGGTCAATGCGAATTTGCCTATCAGTGCGATGGGCAAAACCAGTGGTTTGTAGCCCGAGTGCGCCAGCAGACCCGCGCACAGAAAAAGCCAGGCAAATTTACCGGCGGGCCCCGCCGTGTTGCGAAACACGCTCCAGTACACCGCGGGCGGTGCAAAAGTGGACACATACACTCCCAGCTGGAGCAGTAAAAGCAAGGCAATGCCGTACAGCCACAGCGGTTCATTTTGGTGGCGATACATGCCAAGCCAGCACCCGATGCAGCCGTTCAGCACGAATGGCAGCACCGGAAATCCGCCCAGGCCTTCGCGCAAAAAGAGCCGTACCGCCCAGTTAACGGCACCGCCCGATGCCACCGCAAACTGCCCGGCCAAATTCACTCCGATCTGGGCCAGGAGCAGTGCTGCCAAGGTCTGCAATGGCCAGTTGCCGCAGCAGCGAATCAATGCCGGTGCGCACAGCAAGACCAATACCGTGGGCAGCAACACGCCGGAGATGGTCCACGGCGTTGTCAGGGTGATGAAGCCGATCCACCAGGCCCAGGAAAAGACCGGTGAAAGATCGCCCGCCTGGACCAGTTTAGTGATGGCAAAAAAACTGTTGGACAGCAGCATCACCGCCAAAATCACCGCGCTGCGGTGGTGCAACAAAGCTTTGTGCCGCTCGGGAGGATGGCGAGCCGAGAAAATCCACCCGATGCCGTAACCCGACAGGACCACATACACCACCGTGGCCCAGCCGTTGGGCAGCCACAGGTCGCTGAACAACCAGTGCGACCTGTCGATACCAACCAACGACATCGCATGGGTACTCGCCATGAGTACAAACAGCAAACCTCGGAAGATGTCCAGTGTTTTGGATCTTCTTGTCGTCATTGCATGGTTGCCGGAGCATTGTTGGCCGTGAACCCATACCCGCGGCAAGCCGCGCGATGCCTTGCCCCCGTTTCAGCGTTCCCGCTGGCCCTGGAGACGGGGTAGTTGGAATAATTTTTGGTTAAATAGGTATGCAGGTTGTTTTCAAATGTTGTTATTTGTTACTAACTGTTGTCAAAATGAAAAACCCCGTTGGCCGTGGGAATAAGCGCCAATGCGGGGTGGCGTACGTGACAATGGCAATTAGTTATTACCTTTAGTCACACTCATGCAGTCCACTCCCATCCACATCGCCGCCGCCGTCCTGTTCGGGCTGGCGCTGTTGCACACCTTCGCCGCCAAATGGTTTGAAACCCTGGCCCACCGGCACCCGCGCCACGCGGGCTTGTTCCACATCCTGGGCGAGGTGGAGGTGGTGTTTGGCCTCTGGGCCCTGGTGCTGGTGGTCGTGATGGCACTGCTGGGCAGCGGTGCGGAGGCGCTGGCCTATGCCGAGTCGCGCCAGTACACCGAGCCGCTGTTTGTGTTCGTGGTGATGGTGGTGGCCGCCTCGCGTCCGGTGCTGGAACTGGTTCAGCAGTGGCTCACCGGCGTGGCCCGCGTGCTGCCGCTGCCCACCCCTTTGGCCATGGCGTGGCTGGGACTGGCCCTGGTGCCGCTGCTGGGTTCATTGATCACCGAGCCGGCGGCCATGACCCTGGCGGCGTTGATCCTGGCCCCGCTGGTGTTCCGCCACGGGCCGCCCGAGTGGTTGAAGTACGGGGCCTTGGGCGTGCTCTTCGTCAACGTGTCGGTGGGCGGCACGCTGACCTCGTATGCCGCGCCGCCGGTGCTGATGGTGGCATCGGTCTGGGGTTGGGACAGTGCCTTCATGGCCCGCACCTTTGGCTGGCGCGCTTGCATCGCCGTGCTGGTCAACGCCAGCGTAGTGGTGTTTTTGCTGCGTACCTACCTCCAAACCACGGTCGCTGCCAAACCCATGGCGACCCGGCCTGTGCCGCTGCTGGTGAGCCTGATCCACCTGGCGTTTCTGGCCGGGGTGGTGGTGTTTGCCCACCATCCGGTGGTGTTTATCGGGCTGTTTTTGTTTTTCATCGGCTACACCGAAGCCTATAAACGGCACCAGAGCCCGCTGATTCTGAAAGAGGGCCTGCTGGTGGGCTTCTTCCTGGCCGGGCTGGTGGTGCTGGGTGGCATGCAGCAGTGGTGGCTGCAACCCATCGTCTCCAGCCTGGCGCCTACCGCGCTGTTTTTTGGCGCGCTGGGTCTGACGGCGCTGACCGACAACGCGGCGCTGACCTACCTGGGCTCTCTGATCGAGGGCATCAGCGACCCGGCCAAGTACATGCTGGTGGCTGGTGCCGTGGCCGGCGGCGGCTTGACGGTGATCGCCAACGCGCCCAACCCGGCCGGGGTGGCGCTGTTGCGCAAGGGGTTCAACGAAGAATCGATCGGAGCGCTAGGCCTGCTGGGCGGTGCGGCCCTGCCGACGGTCGTGGCGGGACTGCTGTTTTTACTATAAATTTTATAGCTATTTGTGCTTGTGCAATAAGCGCTGGAGGCATTTTTGGTTTAAATTTTGGAAAGAGGTGCATTTGTGAGTTAATGTAAATCTAGATTGCATTTGTAAATGCACGGACTTACTCGACCAGGTGGATGTGATGACCCTCTTTCTGTTTGCCCGCCGGACGTTGTGCCGCGGTGTCGGGGCTGCTGTGCTGGCGTTGGCGGCAGGGTCTGCTGCGGCCCAGCAGGTGCTGCAGATTGGGCGTGTGGACTTTCCGTCGCCCTTGTCGGACATTGCCGAAAGCGTGGTCAGAGAGGCGTTCAAACGCAGCGGTTTGCAGGGCGAGTACAGGCGCTTGCCGCTGTTGCGCTCGGTGGCGTTGGCGAACGAGGGCAGCCTGGACGGCGAGTTGATGCGCATCGTCGATGTAGGGAAAAACTTCCCCGACCTGGTACGGGTGCCCACGCCGGTGGTGATGGCCGACGTTGCCCTCTACAGCATGGACGAAGCAGTGGCCAATTTGCCCCGTGCCGAGCAGCGCAAACGCAAGGTGGGGCTGACGCGTGGCACGCTGATGCTGGTCAAGCACAGCCAGGGTATGGACGTGATCGATACGCAGTCCATCAGCACCGCGTTCGAGATGTTGGCGAACCAGCGCTTTGACATGACGATATTGATCTTCCTCGATGCCGAACCGGAAATCGGCCGCAAGGGCATCAAAAATGTGTACCGCCGCCCGCACTATTGGGCCAGCGAGCCGCTGTACTTTTACCTGAACAACAAGCACGCTGCGCTGGTGCCCAAAATCGATGCTGCCCTGCTGGACATGCAAAAAGAGGGTGTTATAAAAAAGATCTTCCGCGACAAGCTGACCGAAATGGGTATTGCGCCGCTGCTGCCTGCCGACTGAACCTGGCGCAGCACGGTCCATGGCGCAGAAACCATCCATCCGACTCCGCTTTGTCGTCCTGTTTGTATTGATCGTGTCCGCGGGCTTAGGCGCGTTTGGGGCGTGGAACTACGGTAACCGCAAGCAAGAGAAAGAGGCTGATCTGGTCGAACGCTTGGGCCATATCGAGGCGCGCGTCAAGACCAGTCTGCCGATTGCGATCTGGCAGTTCAACCGCGAACAAATCATCAATATCGTGCGCTCCGAGATGAACGATCCCATCGTGACGGGCATCCAGGTCCAATATGGCAAAAAAAAGGCGTATGGCTTGCAGCGGGCCCAAGGCGCACTGGTGGAGTTGGAGGGGCCACTGACGGCCGACATCACCCGGGAGTTTGACGTGCTCTACGAGCCTGGCCAGCCCAAGGTGGGCACAGTGGCCATTTTTGCTTCGGAGCGCAGTATCCGCGAGAGCCTGCAGCACGATCTGGCGTTGCTGGTGCTGCAGATTCTGGCCATCAACTGCATGATCGTGGCCGCGCTGTACGCCATCGTCACCAAGCAGGTGCTCAGCCCGCTGGGCAAGATCCGCGATGCGCTGGATGCCATCGCCTCCAGCGGCAGCAGCCTGCAACGGCACCTGCCCCCTGCCGACACCCGGGAATTCCAGGCCGTGACCGACAACGTGAACCGCTACATCGACCAACTGCAGACCCTGATGGGTGGCACCATCGAGCGGGTGCACGCCACCATCCAACGCATTGCCGATGGCGACCTGGGCTCTGCCATCCATACCGAACAAGAGCGGGGTGAGAGCGTGCTGCACCGGCTGGTGCAAATGCGCGACAAGCTCAGCGCCATCCAGCTCTACCAGCAAAGTGCCCAGGCCCAGTTGCAGGCGGCCAATGAGCGGGCCAACCTGGCGCTCACGCTGACCCGGTCGGGCGAGTGGCACATCCGCGCCGACCAGCCCGGCTGGCTGGTGTCGTCCGAACGCAACGCCGTGCTGTGCGGAGAGCTGCCGGGCACCTCGGACTGGCGCCTGGCGGTGGCCGAGGTGTGGCAACGCATCGATCTGGAAGACCCGTTGCTGCTGGCCCGGTTTCGCCAGCAGTTCTCCGATGCCCTGGCCGGGCGGCTGGATGCTTTCGAGATGACCTACCCCTTTCGCCGCCCTATCGACGGGCGGCAGATCTGGCTGCGCACCCTGGTGCAGGCCGAAACCGATTCCGATGGCCGACTGGTCCAGCTGTTTGGTGTGAACCAGGACATCACCGCCCTCAAGGAAGCCGAGATCGCCATCCGCCAGGCCCAAAAGGCGGCGGAAGAGGCCAACCAGGCCAAGTCGGATTTTCTGGCCAATATGAGCCACGAGATCCGCACCCCGATGAACGCCATCATCGGTATGTCCGGCCTGGCGCTGGCGGGCGAGCTCAGCACGCGCCAGGCCAACTACATCCGAAAGGTCAACACCGCCGCGCGCAACCTGCTGGGCATCATCAACGACATCCTCGACTTTTCCAAGATCGAGGCCGGCAAGATGACCATCGAGTCCACGCCGTTCACGCTGGACGAGGTGCTCACCACGCTGTCCAGTCTGGTGGCGGAAAAAGCCCACAGCAAAGGCCTGGTGATGCGCTTGGACGCTGCCGACGACATCCCGGCCATGCTGCAGGGCGACCCGCTGCGCCTGGGCCAGGTGCTGCTGAACCTGGTGGGCAACGCCATCAAATTCGCCGAGCGGGGCGAGATCGTGGTGGCGGTGCGCCGCCTCGCCCCGGGCGACCCGCTGTACTCGGCCACCGGCGAGCAACTGACACTGCACTTTGCCGTCACCGACGCGGGCATCGGCCTTACGCCCCAGCAGCAGGGCAAGCTGTTCAATGCGTTCACCCAGGCCGATTCGTCGACCTCGCGGCGCTTTGGTGGCACCGGCCTGGGGCTGACCATCTCCAAAAACCTGGTGCATCTGATGGGGGGTCGCATTGGCGTGCACAGCACCCCCGGGGAGGGCAGTACTTTCTATTTCACCGTCAACCTGGAGCCTGCAGCGCTGCAGAGCGTGGCCGCCGCCAGACTGGAACCCGCCAGCGACCCGGCGCTGGGCCTGGCGGGCGTGCGGGTGCTGCTGGTGGAGGACAACGAAGTCAACCAGGAACTGGCGCTGGAGCTGTTGACCAGCGCAGGCATCGTGGTGGATATTGCCAACAACGGCCAGGAAGCCGTGGACAAGGTGGGCCGGGCCAGCGCCGATGCTCCCTTTGATGCCGTGCTGATGGACTGTCAAATGCCGGTGATGGACGGCTTTACCGCCACCCGGCTGCTGCGCCAGGACCCGCGCTGGGCCGAGCTGCCCATCATCGCCATGACCGCCAACGCCATGCGCAGCGACCGTGAAAAGGTGCTGGCCGTAGGCATGAACGACCACATCGGCAAACCGCTGGATGTGGGCGTGATGTTCGCCACCATCGCCCGCTGGGTCACCCCCAAAACCCGGCTTCAGCCACTACCCCAACCGCCCATGGCCGCCCGGCAAGCCGCCGACCCCGCGCAGCGGTTCCAGGGGTTGGACCGCGTGCCCGGCCTGGACTGGGCCGCCGGTCTGCGGGTGGCGGGCGGCAAGGCCGACCTGTACGCCCGCCTGCTGCTGCGGTTTGCGGCCACCCAGCGCGACTTCAGCGCCCAGTTCGACCGGTTGCGCTCTGACCTGTCCAGCCCGGCCCACCAGGAAGCCCTGGTGCGCCATGTCCACACCCTCAAGGGGCTGGCGGGCAATATCGGCGCGCAGGATTTGCAGCGGACGACCCACAGCCTGGAGTTGGTGTGCGCAACCCCGCCCATCCCGTGGGCCGAGTTGCAGGTGCTGCGCGATGCCGCCGACGCCGCCTTGCGGGCGGTGCTGCGGGGTATCGATGTCTGGGAGCAGGGGGGCCCCCCTGCTGCTACGGTGGCCCCGGCCCCTGCGTCTAGCCCGACCTTGCCGCCCGACGTGCCGCCGCTGCTGGCCGCACTGGCACGCCTGGTGCAGGACAGCGATGCCCAGGCGCTGGAGGATGCCGACCGTTGTGCCGTCTTGCTGGCGGGCACTCCCTGGCATCCGGCCATGGTCCAGCTGCTGGCCGACCTGCAAAACTTCGACTTCGATGCCGCCGCCGTGGCACTGGACCGGCTGAACTCTGCCGTCGCCCAGGCCTGAGCGACGCCTCGTTGCGGCGCCTTCAGGTCCACCAGCCTGATGGTCGGGCTCATGTTCTTCCTTTAAATAAAATACATTTTTGATAGCTGCTCATGCTTATCAGATAAGCACAGGAGGCTGATTTTTTGTGTATTTTTGATCCAGGGTTGTTTGTTTATTTTTGTAAGTGTGTATAGCATCTACACCGCACGAGTCTTCCCACCTAGGTGTATGCGATGAACATCCTCTGTTTTGCAGTCTGCATGCTGCGCCACGGGTTCGGCGCCGCATTGTTGGTGCTGGCGGCCATGCCCGCCTTGGCCCAGCAGGCTCTGCAGATTGGCCGCACGGATTCCCTCTCGCCTTTGTCCGATATTGCCGAGAGCGTGGTGAAAGAGGCGTTCAAGCGCAGCGGCCTGAAGTGCGAGTTCCAGCGCGTTCCCCTGTCACGCTCGATGATCCTGGCCAACGATGGCAGCCTCGACGGTGATGTGATGCGCATCGCCGATGCGGCCAAAACATATACCGATGTAGTGGCCGTGCCCACTCCGGTGGTATGGGCCGACCTGGCCATCTACAGCATGGACGAAAAAGTAGCCAATCTGCCGCGTGCCGAATTGCGCCAGCGCAAGATAGGTTTGACGCAGACCATTTTGATGTTGCCGAAGTACACCCAGGGGATGAACGTCACCGACACAGCGAACGTCCGCACCGCGTTTGAGATGTTGGCCAATGGACGGTTTGAGGTTGCGATGCTGGTCTACCTCGCTGCAGAGCCGGAAATTGTCCACCAGCGCCCGCGCAAGTTTTACCGTGGACCACGCGCCTGGGCCACCGAGCCGCTGTATTTCCATCTGAACAAAAAGCATGCCGCGCTGGTGCCCCGAATCAATGCTGCCTTGCTGGTCATGCAAAAAGAAGGGCTGGTCAAAAAGATCTTTCTGGACAAGCTGGCCGAGCTGGGCATTCCACCCTTAAAACCCGCCGAATGAAGTGGGCAGGGGCGGAACATGCTGACCAAGCCTTCCATCCGACTTCGCTTTGTGGTGCTGTTCGTGTTGATCGTGTCGGTGGGGCTGGGCGCGTTTGGTGCCTGGAATTACCTGGACCGCAAACGCGAGAAAGAGGCGGACCTGGCCCAGCGGCTCAGCCATATCGAGGCGCGCATCAAGACCACCTTGCCAACGGCGATCTGGCAGTTCAACCGCGAGCAGATCATCGACATCATGCGCTCCGAGATGAACGATGCCATCGTCACCGGCATTTATGTGCGCTACGGCAAAGACCGGTCGTACGGCTTGCAGCGGGCCCAAGGTGCACTGGCGGAGCTGCAGGGCCCTTTGGTTGCAGACATTACGCGGGAGTTCGATGTGCTGTACCAGCCCGACCAGCCCAAGGTGGGCAGCGTCACCCTGTACGCGTCGGAGCGCGGCATCCGCCTGCGCCTGCAGCACGATCTGGTGCTGCTGGTGCTGCAGATCCTGGCCATCAACTGCCTGATCGTGGCCGCGCTGTACGCCATCGTCACCAAGCAGGTGCTGCGCCCGCTGGGCAAGATCCGCGATGCGCTGGATGCCATCGCCTCCAGCGGCAGCAGCCTGCAACGGCACCTGCCCCCTGCTGACACCCGGGAATTCCAGGCCGTGACCGACAACGTGAACCGCTACATCGACAAGCTGCAAACCCTGATGGGAGGCACCATCGAGCGGGTGCACGCCACCATCCAGCGCATTGCCGATGGTGACCTGGGCTCCGCCATCCACACCGACGCCGTGCAGGGCGACAGCGTGCTGCACCGGCTGGTGCAGATGCGCGACAAGCTCAGCGCCGTCCAGCGTTACCAGCACAACGCCCAGGCCCAGCTGCTGGCGGCCAATGAGCGGGCCAACCAGGCGCTCACGCTAACCCGGTCGGGTGAGTGGCACATCCGCGCCGACCAGCCCGACTGGCTGGTATCGTCCGAGCGCAACGCCGTGCTGTGCGGCGAGTTGCCAGGCCGCACCGAACGGCGTTTGACGGTGTCCGAGGTGTGGCGGCGCATCGACCTCCCGGACCCGCTGCTGGTCACCCGGTACCGCCAGCAATTTGCCGAGGCGCTGGCCGGGCGGCTGGACGCGTTCGAGATGACCTACCCCTTTCGCCGCCCCGTGGACGGGCGGCAGATCTGGCTGCGCACCCTGGTGCAGGCCGAAACCGATTCCGATGGCCGACTGGTCCAGCTGTTTGGTGTGAACCAGGACATCACCGCCCTCAAGGAAGCCGAGATCGCCATCCGCCAGGCCCAAAAGGCGGCGGAAGAGGCCAACCAGGCCAAGTCGGATTTTCTGGCCAATATGAGCCACGAGATCCGCACCCCGATGAACGCCATCATCGGTATGTCCGGCCTGGCGCTGGCGGGCGAGCTCAGTCCGCGCCAGGCCAACTACATCCGAAAGGTCAATGCCGCTGCCAAAAACCTGATGGGCATCATCAACGACATCCTCGACTTCTCGAAGATCGAGGCTGGCAAGATGACCATCGAGTCCACCCCTTTTGCGCTGGACGAGGTGCTCACCACCCTGACCAGTCTGGTGGCTGAAAGAGCCCACAGCAAAGGCCTGACCCTGCGCGTGGACTGCGCGGCCGACATCCCGGCCATGCTGCAGGGCGACCCGCTGCGCCTGGGCCAGGTGCTGCTGAACCTGGTGGGCAACGCCATCAAATTCACCGAGCGGGGCGAGATCGTGGTGGCGGTGCGCCGCCTGGCCCCGGGCGACCCGCTGTACTCGGCCACCGGCGAGCAACTGACACTGCACTTTGCCGTCACCGACGCGGGCATCGGCCTTACACCCCAGCAGCAGGGTAAGCTGTTCAATGCGTTCACCCAGGCCGATTCGTCGACCTCGCGGCGCTTTGGTGGCACCGGCCTGGGGCTGACCATCTCCAAAAACCTGGTGCATCTGATGGGGGGCCGCATTGGCGTGCACAGCACTGCCGGGATCGGCAGTACCTTTCACTTCACCATCAACACGATCCCCTCGCAGCAGCAAAGCCGCGTGCTTGCGGCACCGGGCACGGCCAGCGACCCGGCGCTGGGCCTGGCGGGCGTGCGGGTGCTGCTGGTGGAAGACAACGAAGTCAACCAGGAACTGGCGCTGGAGCTGCTCAGCAGCGTCGGCATGGTGGTGGAGCTGGCCAACAACGGCCAGGAGGCCGTGGAGCGTGTGCAAGCATTGGACACAGTCGGTACTGCCGCGTTCGACGTGGTGCTGATGGACTGCCAGATGCCGGTGATGGATGGCTTTACCGCCACCCGGCTGCTGCGCCAGGACCCGCGCTGGGCCGAGCTGCCCATCATCGCCATGACCGCCAACGCCATGAGCAGCGACCGCGAAAAAGTGCTGGCCGTAGGCATGAACGACCACATCGGCAAACCGCTGGATGTGGGCGTAATGTTCGCCACCATCGCCCGCTGGGTCACCCCCAAGGCCGTGGGCCAGCCGGTGCGCCCTCTGCCCTCTGCCCTTGCTGACGCCACAGACCCCGCGCAGCGGTTCCAGGGGTTGGACCGCGTGCCCGGCCTGGACTGGGCCGCCGGTCTGCGGGTGGCGGGCGGCAAGGCCGACCTGTACGCCCGCCTGCTGCTGCGGTTTGCGGCCACCCAGCGCGACTTCAGCGCCCAGTTCGACCGGTTGCGCTCTGACCTGTCCAGCCCGGCCCACCAGGAAGCCTTGGTGCGCCATGTCCACACCCTCAAGGGGCTGGCGGGCAATATCGGCGCGCAGGATTTGCACTTGGCCACCCACAGTCTGGAGCTGGCCTGCGCCGCGCCACAGGTGCATTCGGCGGAACTGCTCGTGCTGCGTGCAGCGACCGATGCAGCCCTGCGTGCCGTTGTGGCGGGTATCGATGCCTGGAGCCAGGCGGTGCACGCCGCGCCTGCCACCGCCGCCGTAACGTGCCCGGCCTTACCCCCCGACGTGCCACCCCTGCTGGCCGCACTGGAGCGCCTGCTGCAAGACAGCGATGCCCTGGCGCTGGACGAGGCTGACCGCTGTGCCACACTGCTGGCGGGTACGCCCTGGCATCCGGCCATCGCCCAATTGCAGGCAGAGCTGCAAAATTTCGATTTCGATGCCGCCGCCGAGGCGCTGGACCGGTTCAAATTGGCCATCGCCGAAGCCTGAAACACCCCACCGCATGCCCATCCTGCGCTCCTCTACTGTTGCCCTGGTCGTACTGCTTGCCTTGGCTGGCTGCTCCACCGCGCCGCCGTCCCGCCTCTCCGTGACAGCCCCGCCGGGCCCGTCCCGGCTGTCGGCAGAAGAGGCCAACGATGTCACCCTGTACGCCATCAGCCTGGTGGGCACGCCCTACCGCTATGGCGGCAATACACCGGCGTCGGGGTTTGACTGCAGCGGCCTGATCGGTTTTGTGTACCAGTCCCAAGCGCGCCTTCCGGCACCGCGCACCGTGGCTGCCCTGGTCAACTGGGGCCAGGCCGTGCCAGCCGATGCGGTGCGCACCGGCGACCTGGTGGTGTTTGCCCCGCGCGGTGCCGCCACCCATGCAGGCATCTATGTAGGCGAGGGCCGGTTTGTGCACGCGCCGTCGGCGGGCGGGGTGGTGCGGCTGGACCTGCTGGCGTCAGCGTATTGGGCGAAGCAGCCGGTCTCGTTTCGGCGGCCTTGATGTTTGCAAACGCTTAACCCCACAGGGAATTTTGTAACCGCCCGTTCCTACAATCGCCCCCATGCGAAAAATGAAGCGTTGGGTGTGGGGACTGGTGGCCGTGGGCGTGCTGGGCTTGGGTACGTGGTGGTGGAGCCAAAACCGCGTGGCCGACCAGCCCGCGTACCGCACCGGCGCACTGGCGCGGGGCCCGCTGCTGGCCACGGTGGCGGCTAGCGGGGCGGTCAACCCGGTGACCCAGGTGTCGGTGGGCACCCAGGTGTCGGGGCAGATCAAGGAGCTGTACGCCGACTTCAACGCCGAGGTCAAGGCCGGGCAGCTCATCGCCATGCTGGACCCGGAAACCTTCGAGTACCGCGTGCGCTCGGCCCAGGCCGATGTGGATGCCGCGCGGGCGGCGGTGCTCACGGCCCAGGCCAATGCGGCGGCAGGCCGGGCCGCCATCTCCAAAGCCCAGGTGGACCTGGCCGAGGCCCAGCGCGACTTTGACCGCAAGCGCGACCTGGCCGACAAGCAGTTCATCGCCCAGAGCGAGGTGGACCGTACCCGTGCCCTGGTCAATACCAGCGGCGAGCTGCTCAAGCTGGCCCAGGCCCAGGCCAGCGTGAGCCAGGCGCAGATCACCACCGCCCTGGCCAATGTGGCGCAGCGCGAAGCCATGCTGGGCCAGGCGCGCATCGACCTGGGGCGCACCCGCATCACCTCGCCGGTCAGCGGCATCGTCATCAAACGCACCATCGAGCGCGGCCAGACCGTGGCCGCCAGCCTGCAAGCCCCCGAGCTGTTTGTGATTGCGCAAAACCTGCACGACATGCAGGTCGAGGCCAGCATCGACGAGAGCGACGTGGGCCGCATCCGCCTGGGGCAAAAGGCCAACTTCAGCGTCGATGCCTTCCCCGGCCAGACCTTCGAGGCCGAGGTGCGCCAGGTGCGCAAGGCCGCGTTGAACGTGGCCAACGTGGTCACCTACGTGGCCGTGCTGCGCTTTGCCAATGCCGACGGCCGCCTGCTGCCGGGCATGACGGCCAATGTGCGCATCGTCACCGACACCCGCCAGGACGTGCTCAAGGTGCCCAACGCCGCCTTGCGCATGCGCATTGCCGATGCTACAAATACCGTAGCTGCTCCCGCTGGTCCTACCTGCACAAACGGCACTATTTCTTTAAATTCTCCACGGCGTGGCCGGATCTACCTGCTGGACGCGGCGGGCAAGCCCGTGGCCACCAACGTCTGCCTGGGCATCACCGACGGCAGCAGCACCGAGCTGCTCAGCCCCGACGCGGGCTTGCAGGACGGCACGGCCGTGGTCACCGGCAACCCGCTGGCCGGGGCTCCCCGCGCCAGCGCACCCAAGCTGCCGTTCTGATGCCAGCCTCTGTAACCATGGCAGCTACCTGGTCCATCGCGGTGTTTGCCCACAACGAGGCCCCGCGCATTGCCGCCACCCTGCGCAGCATCGAGGTGGCCGCCCAGGGCATGGCGGCCGAGGTGGTGGTGGACGTGGTGGTGCTGGCCAACGGCTGCCAGGACGGCACGGCGCAGGTGGTGCGCGGTCTGATGGCGGCATCGCCCCACCTGCGTGTGGTCGAGATTGCAATGGCCGACAAGGCCAACGCCTGGAATACCTATGTGCACACGGTTGCCGCCGCGGCCACCCTGCACGTGTTTGTAGACGGCGACGTGCAGGTCGCCCCCGGTGCGCTGCGGGCAATGGCTGCGCGGCTGGAGCAGGTGCCTGCGGCCCATGCCGTGGGGGCCCTGCCCAGCACCGGCCGCGACCGCGAGGGCTGGAGCCAGCGCATGCTGAGCCAGGGCACGCTGGCGGGCGGGCTGTATGCGCTGCGGGGCAGCTTTGTGCAGACCCTGCGCCAGCGCGGCATCCGCCTGCCGCAGGGTCTGATCGGCGAGGACTGGCTGGTGTCCCTGTGGGCAGGCCGCAACCTGCAGCCTATCGCCATGGCGGTGGAGGGCGGCGACCAGGTGGTGTTTGCGCCGGAAGCAGGGTTTGCGTTCCGCTCGCTCAGCCCCTGGCGGCTGGCGGACTACCGCATCTACCTGCGCCGCCTGTGGCGCTATGCCCAGCGCGGCGTGCAGTATGAAATGGTCTGGCAGTGGCTGCGGCTGCGCCTGCCGGAGTCTTTGCCGCCGGACGTGCTGAGCCTGTACGCCCAGGCCCCCACGCCGTCGCGCCTGCTGTGGACCGGCTCGGTTCTGGGATCGCTGCTGCACTGCCTGGCGGTGCAAAAGGTGCGCCGGGTGCGTGCTGGGCGGAGGCCACTTTGATGTCGGTTGTCCACGCCGATGCGCTGACCAAAAGCTACGCTATGGGAGGTGACGTGGTGCACGCTCTGCGCGGCGTGTCGCTGGAGATTGCCGACGGTGAATTTGTGGCCATCATGGGCACCTCGGGCTCGGGCAAGTCCACCCTGATGAATATCCTGGGCTGCCTGGATACCCCCAGCAGCGGCAGCTACACCCTGGCGGGCGAGGCAGTACAGGGCCTGGATGCCGATGCCCTGGCCCAGGTACGCAACCGGCGCATCGGCTTTGTGTTCCAGCAGTTCAACCTGCTGCCGCGCGCCAGTGCGCTGGAGAACGTGGAGCTGCCCCTGGTCTACGCCGGGGTGGCGGCAGAGCAGCGCCGGGCGCGGGCCAGCGCTGCCTTGCAGCGCGTGGGTTTGGGCGACCGCATGGGCCACACGCCTGCCGAGCTGTCGGGCGGGCAGCAGCAGCGGGTGGCGATTGCGCGGGCCCTGGTGAACCAGCCGCAGCTCATCCTGGCCGACGAGCCCACCGGCGCGCTGGACAGCCAGACCTCCGAGGAGGTGATGCAGCTGCTGGCCGACCTGAACGCCCAGGGCATCACCGTGGTGCTGGTGACGCACGAGGCCGACATTGCCGCCTGGGCGCGGCGCAAGATCGTCTTCAAGGACGGACAGATATTGGAAGATTCGGGCGGTGCCGCGCCCCCGGCACCCGCCCAGGACGGGCGGCAGGCCCCTGGCGGCCATGCGCGCATGAACGGCCTGGCCGCGTTGCGCAGTGCCTGGCGGGCGCTGGCCTCGAACGCGCTGCGCAGCCTGCTGACCATGCTGGGCATCATCATCGGCGTGGCGGCGGTGATCACCATGGTGGCGGTGGGGCAGGGCGCGACGGACCGGGTGCAGGAGCAGATGAAGGGCCTGGGCTCCAACATCATGCTGGTGCTGCCCGGCGGGGCCACGGCGGCGGGCGTGCGCCAGGGCGCGCAGACCCGCAGCCGCCTGACCGAAGAAGATGCCACCGCCATCCAGGTCGAGGTGCCCGAGGTGCAGGTGGCCGCGCCGTCCTCGCGCACCACGGCCCAGGTGGTGGCCAACAACGCCAACTGGAGCACCACCATCTTTGGCACCAACAACGACTATTTAGAGGCCCGCGAATGGCCGCTGGCCGCCGGCCGGGCGTTTGAAGAGGCCGAGCTGCAGGGCTCGGCCAAGGTGGCGCTGATCGGCCTGACCGTGGCGCAAGAGCTGTTTGGCGATGCCGACCCGATCGACCAGATTGTGCGGGTGCGCACCGTGCCGGTGAAGATCGTCGGCGTGCTGGCCCGCAAGGGGCAAAACTCCATGGGCCAGGACCAGGACGACATCCTGGTGCTGCCCATTTCCACCTACCGCAACCGGCTGCAGGGCGGCTCGCCGGGCAATGTGAAGCGGGTCTGGGCTATCAACGTGAAAGTGCGCGAAGGCCAGAGCATGCAGGTGGCCGAGGAGAACATCCGCGAGCTGCTGCGCCAGCGCTTCAAGGTAGAGGCCAGTGCCGACGACACCTTCACCATCCGCAACCTGAGCGAGATTTTGGAGGCGCAGGAGCAGTCCAGCCGCACCATGACCCTGCTGCTGGCCGCCGTGGCGGGCATCAGCCTGCTGATTGGCGGCATCGGCATCATGAACATCATGCTGGTCAGCGTGACCGAGCGCACCCGCGAAATCGGCCTGCGCATGGCGGTGGGGGCGCGCGGGCGCGATATCCTGGCCCAGTTTTTGGTCGAGGCCGTCAGCTTGAGTTTGCTGGGTGGCGCGGCGGGCGTGTTGCTGGGGGCGCTGGCCACCTGGGCGGTGGGGCACACGGCAGGCTGGCAGGTGAGCATGGGCCTGGCCTCGGTGGCATTGGCGGTGGGGTTCTCGGCGGCGGTGGGCGTATTTTTTGGTTTTTACCCGGCGCGGCGGGCATCACAGTTACAGCCTATTACGGCATTGCGACATGCGTGACGGGTACATTGAACTCAATTTCAGGAGATAGGTATGGAACGTACATGGAACCGACTTGGCTTGCTGGCCGTGGCGGCTGCGGTGGCCAGTTGTGGCGGGGGCAGCGGTGACAGTGGCGGTGGTAGTGGTGGTGCGGTGTGCCCGGCGGTCAGCACCGTGACGGCCAAGTCTGCCACCGTGGATACGCGGGTGCAGGCCGAATCGCTGCGGCAAACGGGGGGTACTGCGGCTTCTGCCCTGCAGCCGCGCGCGGCGCAGCCGGTGCTGGCCCATGCCATAGCGCTGGGCGATGTGGCCCAGGCCAAGGTGGCTGCGGTCAAACCGCTGTTGGCGCAAAAGGGCGTACCCCAGCAGATCGGCCTGCCGCGTGATGTGGCCGCCACGGCCACGGTCGCTGCCACCAGCGCCTTGCTGCAATGGCAGGCCACGGCGACGGGTGGGCGGGTAGCGGCGATCAGCATCCATTCGGGCCTGGCCGTGGGCCTGCGCCTGGGCGTGCTGGTGAAGAGCCTGCCTGCATCCGCCACGCTGCGGGTCTACGCGCAGGGCGCGGGCAAGGCCTACACCATTGCCGCGCAGGACGTGCTGGACACCCTGGCGCGCAACCGCGCGGCGGGCGACGCCAGCGATGCCGGACGCACCTACTGGGCCCCGACGGTGGAGGGCACCGAGGCCACGCTGGAGATCGAGCTGCCCGCGCAGGTGTCTACCGCCAGCGTGGAAATCGCCATTCCGAGCGTTTCGCACTTGTTCAGCAGCCCCCTCATGGAGGCCAAGGCCGGCAACGTGGCCAAGGCTGCGGTGGGTAGCTGCGAGGTGGATACCGCTTGCGAACCCAGCTTCGCCACCGAAAGCAACTCCGTGGCCCGCATGAGCTTCGTCAAGAACGGCATCACCTCCGCGTGCACCGGCACCCTGGTCAATGACGCCTCCGGCAGCGGCACGCCGTACTTTTTGGGGGCCAACCACTGCATCTCGACCCAGGCAGAGGCATCGACGCTGGAGACCTGGTGGTTTTGGCGGGCCAGTACCTGCGGTGGTGTGACGGGTGACGCGAATGCCACCACCCGCATTGGCGGGGCTACCTTGCTCTACGCCAGTGCCAGCACCGACACTTCTTTCATGCGTCTGGCGGACACGCCCCCCACCGGGGCGGTATTTGCGGGCTGGTCCGTGGCAGCCCCCGTGCTGGGCCATGTGGCCGTGAGCCTGCACTTTCCGCAGGGTGATTGGCAATCCATCAGCACCGGGGTGATCACGTCGTTTCTGAACTGTGGATCACTGGCCGCCAACGGTGACTTCAGCTGCACGACTTCGAACCAGGCGAACAGCAGTTTTGTCAACACCCAGTTCGCCCGCGGGTCCACCGAACTGGGCAGCAGCGGGGCACCGCTGTTTGAGACCATCGGTGGCGGCCACTACCTGGTGGGCCAGCTGTACGGCGGCAGCTCGAGCTGCAGCAACCCGACTGGCAGCAATGCCTACGGTCGGCTGGATGTGGCCTTCAACGCGCGGTTGCGCCAGTGGCTGGCACCAACCAGCAACTGCCCCTGAGCGATTGCTATTGAATAAATAGCTGCTTGTGCTTATCCAATAAGCACAGACGGCTATTTTTTCTTGAATTTCAAATCGACCGACTTGGGGGCTTTTGCAGGTAGGAACCCGACGTAAATAGCTGGTCTTCTGCCGCAGCGATGCGCTCCACCACCGCGCTGCCCGACTGCGCCACCACCAGCGCCAGCAGCGCCTCCACCAGCGCCATACCGGCGGCGGTGGACGGAAAGAACGACGGGCTGTGTACCGAGAACAGCAGCGTCTCGTCGGCCAGCAACGACAGCGGCGAGGCCGTGCTGTCGGTGATGGCCACCAGCTTGCAGCCGCACTGGCGGGCGGCCTGCGCCACCAGCTCGGCCTCGCGCGAGTAGGGCGCAAAGCCCACCACCAGCACCGTGTCCACCGGCTGCAGGGCGCGCAACTGCATTTCCAGCCCGCCCGCATGGCCGTCCAGCAACTGCACCGATGGCCGGAACAGCCGCAGCCCGTAGGCCAGATGGAACGCCAGCGCATAGCTGGCCCGAAAGCCCGCCACATGCAACTGTGGCGCGGCCACCAGCAGAGCGGCGGCCCGGCCCAGGGCCTCGCCATTGTGGGTTTTGGTGAACTGCAGGTTGTGCGCCTGCACCGCAAACAGCTCATCTAGCAATGCCGTGTCGCCGCCCGACTGGCTGCCGCGGGCGACCAGGCTTTGGGCGCGCTGGCCGTACTGCTCGGGTGCCAGGCCCAGCTCCAGCGCAAACGCCTCCTTGAGCTGCGGCCAGCCCGCAAAACCCAGCGTTTGCGCAAAGCGCACCAGCGTGGCCGGAGGCACCTCGGCCCGCAGGGCGATGCTGCGCATCGACACGGTGACGATCTCGTTCGGGTGGTCCAGCGCGTACCGGCCTGCGCGCTGCAGGCCGGGGCTGAGGGTGGGAAAGCGGTCTCGGACCAGGTCGCTGGCGTTCATGGAACAAGTGTTGCACAGCTTTGCCTGTGGATCATATGTTGCAATCAATTTTAATTTTGGTATATTTGTTCCAGTTTTTATTTAATTGCAACGGCTGAACCACTTGCCATGACCCACGTTTTCCACCGCCACCTACACCACACCCCGCCCGTCGCCGTCTCGGCCCAGGGCATGCGCATTCGCGACGCGGCAGGGCGCACCTACCTGGACGCATCGGGCGGTGCCGCCGTCTCCTGCCTGGGCCACGGCCACCCCGAGGTGCGGGCGGCCATGCACGCGCAGATCGACCAGCTGGCCTATGCCCACACCAGCTTTTTCACCAGCCAGGTGGCCGAGGAACTGGCCGACCACCTGGTGCAGCACGCGCCCGAGGGCATGGACCAGGTGTACCTGGTCAGCGGTGGCTCGGAGGCGGTGGAGTCGGCGCTGAAGATGGCGCGGCAGTACTTTGTAGAGATTGGCCAGCCCCAGCGCAGCCACTTCATCGCCCGCCGCCAGAGCTACCACGGCAACACCCTGGGGGCCCTGGCCGTGGGTGGCAACGCCTGGCGGCGCGCGCCGTTTGCGCCGCTGCTGGTGCCCGCCACCCACGTCGCCCCCTGCTACCCGTACCGCGAGATGCTGGAGGGCGAAACCCCCGCCGCCTACGGCCTGCGCCTGGCGGCCGAGCTGGAAGCCGCCATCCTGGCCCAGGGGCCGGACACGGTGATCGCCTTCGTGGCCGAAACCGTGGGCGGGGCGACTGCCGGGGTGCTGACCCCCGTGCCCGGCTATTTCCAGGCGGTACGCGCCGTGTGCGACAAGTACGGCGTGCTGCTGATCCTGGACGAGGTGATGTGCGGCATGGGCCGCACCGGCACCCTCTACGCCTGCGAGCAAGAGGGTGTGGTGCCCGACCTGCTGACCACCGCCAAGGGCCTGGGCGGCGGCTACCAGCCCATCGGCGCGGTGCTGGTGCAGCGCAAGATCACCCAGGCCATGGGGCAGGGCAGCGGCTTTTTTCAGCACGGCCACACCTACCTGGGCCACCCGGTCGCCTGCGCGGCGGCGCTGGCGGTGCAGCGTGTGATCCAGCGCGATGGTTTGCTACAAAAAGTACAGCGCGATGCGCCCGTGCTGTCAGCGCTACTGCATGAAAACATGGACCAAAACCCTTGGGTGGGCGACATCCGTGGCCGGGGCTTCTTCTGGGGCATCGAACTGGTAGCAGACCGCGCCCGCAAGACCCCGTTCGACCCGCGCCACAAGCTGCATGCCCGCATCAAGAAGGAGGCCATGGCGCGCGGCCTGCTGTGCTACCCCATGGGCGGCACGGTGGATGGCCAGGCAGGCGACCACGTGCTGCTGGCCCCGCCCTTCATCGCCACCCAGGCCGACCTGGCCGAAATCGCCCGCACGCTGGCGGTTTCCATCGACGCGGCAGTGGCCAGCCTGAAAGCCTGATATGCCCCGCATCGCCCTCATCCACGCCCTGGCCCTTTCGGTCGCGCCCATCAACCACGCCTTTGCCGAACTGTGGCCCCAGGCGCAGGTGATAAACCTGCTGGACGACAGCCTGTCTGCCGACCTGGCGCGCAGCGGGCGCGGGCTGGATGCGGCCATGCACCAGCGCTTTGCCCGGCTGGCGCAGTACGCAGTGGACACCGGGGCCGAGGGGATTTTGTTCACCTGTTCGGCTTTCGGGCCCTGCATCGAGGCGGTGGCGCGGGCGCACCCGCAGATACCGGTGCTCAAGCCGAACGAGGCCATGGTGGCCGAGGCGGTAGAGCAAGGCGGCACCCTGGGACTGATTGCCAGCTTTGGGCCCACGCTGCAGTCCATGCCGCCTGAATTTCCGCCTGGCCAGCGGCTGGAGCTGGCGCTGGCCGAGGGCGCGCTGGACGCCCTGAACCGTGGCGACGGTGCCCGCCACGATGCGCTGGTGGCCGCACAGGCACGGGCGCTGCAGGCCCGGGGCTGTGACCGCATCGCCCTGGCCCAGTTCAGCCAGGCACGGGCGCGGGCGGCCTGCGTGGCGGCTACGGGTTTGCCGGTGTTGACAACCGTAGACAGCGCGGTGCGTGCTTTACGAAAGCGATGGGCCACCCAGTGATAATCGCGCCATCTAATTTTTGGGAGTGCGTGTGGATACCATTTTGCTGATCAAGGCCGCCATCATGGGCATCGTCGAGGGGCTGACCGAGTTTTTGCCGGTGTCCAGCACGGGGCATTTGATTCTGACCGGCTCGCTTCTGGGCATGACGGACGACAAGTCCAAGGTATTCGACATCGCTATCCAGACCGGTGCCATCCTGGCCGTGATCATCGTCTACTGGCAGCGGATTGCCGGGGCCATCAGCGGCTTCAGCAGCAGCGCCCGCTCGCGCCGCTTTGTGTTCAACGTGGCCATAGGCTTCCTGCCCGCGGCCCTGGTCGGGTTTTTTGTCTATAAAGCCATCAAGGCCTATCTGTTCAACGCCCCGGTGGTGGCCTCGGCCTTCATCATTGGCGGCTTGATCATCTGGTGGGTGGAGCGCCGCGCCAAGCCCGTCGTGCGCATCCAGGAGATCGACGACATGAGCGGGCTGGATGCCCTCAAGGTCGGCCTGGTGCAGTGCCTGGGCATGATCCCCGGCACCAGCCGCTCCGGCTCCACCATCATCGGCGGCATGCTGCTGGGCCTGTCGCGCAAGGCGGCCACCGATTTCAGCTTCTTTCTGGCCATTCCTACGCTGATCGCCGCCGGTGCCTACAGCCTGTGGAAAGAGCGCGCGCTGCTGTCTATGGCCGACTTTCCCCTGTTTGCCGTGGGCTTTGTGGTCAGCTTTTTGAGCGCCTGGCTGTGCATCCGCTGGCTGCTGCGCTACATCTCCACCCACGATTTCGTGGTGTTCGCCTGGTACCGCATCGCCTTTGGTCTGGTGGTGCTGGCCACTTGGGTCACCGGCACGGTGGTCTGGGCTGCCTGATGGCCGCCATCCAGGCCGTCATTTTCGATGCCGATGGCACGCTGGTGGACAGCGAGGAGCCCGGCATGGACGTGCTGCACGCGCTGGCCGTGGCCCACGGCGTGCAGGTCAGCCGCGCCGAGGCGCACCAGCGGTTTCGCGGCGCGCGCATGGCCGACTGCATCGCCTGGATTACGGCCCAGTTGCCCGCCCAGGCTCCGGGTTTTGAAGCCGCCCTGACGGCCCAGGTGCGGCAACAGTCCGAAATCCGCTTCCGCCAGGGTCTGGAGCCTTTGCCGGGTGCACTGGCCTTGCTGCAAGGTTTGCACATCCCGTTTTGCGTCGCCACCAACGGCCCACGCGAAAAGGTCGAGCTGACACTGGCCCTGACCGGCCTGCGCCATCTGCTGGGCGAGCGCATCTACACCGCCTACGAAGTCGGCAGCTTCAAACCCCACCCCGGCCTGTTCCTGCACGCCGCCCAGGCCCTGGGCGTGGCACCCGCCCACTGCGCGGTGGTGGAAGACAGCCTGCCCGGTCTGCTGGCCGGTTTGGCGGCGGGCATGCAGGTGTTCAGCCTGCACCCGCAAGAGGGCCTGGCGGCGGACGTGGCCGAACGGGTGACGTTTATCGATGGCCTGGCGGCTCTGGGGCCGTTGCTGGCACGCTGATATTCCCGATATTCCCGATATTCCCGATATTCCGTAGCGCCGCCTCGATCGCTGCCGCCGTGGCCAGCGGCTTTTCCATGGGGAACAGGTGGCTGCCGTCCAGCATCATGGTGCGGCCCTTGGTGATTTTGCTGGTCAGGCCCATGCCGATCTGGCGCATCTCGGCCGAGTGCGTGCCGCCGATGAAGGCCACCGGGCACTTTAAAGGGCGGCGGCGCAGCAGGCCTTCCAGGTTGTCGGGGAAGCTGTTGTAGATGGCGGTTTCCACCGCGCGGTCGAAGCCCAGCACCCGCTGGCCGTCCTCGTCGCGGGTACCAAAACGGATGTAGTCCTGCAGCACCTGCGGCTCCCAGCGGGCAAAAGCCTTTTTGCTTTGAAAGTGGGCCAGCGCCGCGGCCTGGTCGGCCCAGTGCTGGCGGCGGGTGCGGCTGATCTTGCCGGGCGACACCACTTCCACCATGTTGGCCCGCTTGATGGCCCCCAGCGTGGTGGCGCGCCAGCCGCCGACGATGGGCGCGTCCAGCAGCAGCACGCCGCAGGCCAGCTCCGGGTGCCGGGCGGCCACCATCAGGCTCAAAAATCCCCCCAGCGAATGCCCGACCAGAAACGCGGGTTGGCCCTGCCGCGCCACCGCCGTGGAGGCAAAGTCGGCCAGTTGCTGCACCAGGTGCGGCCAGTTGTTGGTGACCGGGTACTGCGGGTCGTGGCCGAGCTGGTCAATCGCCTCTACCGCGAAGCCGCGGGCCCGCAGGCTGGCGAACAGGACGCTGTAGGTGGCGGCGGGGAAGCTGTTGGCGTGGGTGAAGACGATGGGTGGCAAAGATGGCATAAGCACCATTCTGTGACTTTTGCCCGCCACAAAGAGTCGCGCAGGCGCGCCTGCGTCCCCGGTTAGATCAGGCGCTCTTGCGGCGTGGTGATCTTGCGCAGCGGCTTGCCCCGGGCCGACTCGACCATCAGCGGCACTTCGGTCTGCTCGCCGTTCCACATCGGGTCTTCGATGCTGTCGAACACCTGGCGCAGCTTGTGGCCCCAGCTGCTGTGCAGCATCTTCATGTAGGGGTTATTTTCGTCGATGCAAACCACCTTGTCGGTCTGGAAGGTATCGGCCTCGTACACCACCAGGTCCAGCGGCAGGCCGACGGACAGGTTGGATTTGAGGGTGGAGTCCATCGACACCAGCGCGCACTTGGCGGCTTCGTCCAGCGGGGTGGTGGGGGTGATCACGCGGTCCAGCACGGGCTTGCCGTACTTGGATTCGCCGACCTGGAAGTACGGGGTTTCGGGCGTGGCTTCGATGAAGTTGCCGGCCGAATACACCTGGAACAGGCGCATGCCCTCACCCTTGATCTGGCCGCCAAAAATCAGCGACACGTTGAACTCCACGCCGGCCTGGCGCAGCGACACCGCGTCGCGGTCGTACACATGGCGCACCGCCGCACCCAGCACGCGGGCCGCGTCGAACATGCTCTTGGCGTTCCAGATGGTGATGGGCTCGCCGCCTTCGCTTTCCTTGAGCTGCTCGATCTGCAAAATCTCGCGGATGGCCTGCGAAATGCTCAGGTTGCCCGCCGACAGCAGCACCATGAAGCGGTCTTGCGGCTTCTCGTACACGATCATCTTGCGGAAAGTGCTGATCTGGTCCAGCCCGGCGTTGGTACGCGAATCGGACAGGAAAACCAGCCCGGCATTGAGTTTGATGGCGACGCAGTAGGTCATTTGGGGCTTTCTGTGGGGGCTGCTCCCGAGGGAGCAGCATTTTGTGCGGCATGCTGTACGCGCAATATTTGCACCACGTTGTTTTTTACGCGGTACGGCAGGATGTAATTTTTGTGTACGACCAGTTCACGGGTTCCGGGCAAGCGGCCTGGACGGCCCATGGCAGGGAAGTTGCGCAGCAAGGTGGCTTTGTCCAGCAGTTCTTGCACAAAGCTCTGTGCGCGCCGCGGGTTGTCTTGGGCTATGTAGGAACCAATAGCGTCTAGATTTTTCAGCGCGCGTACAGTCCATTGAATCTCATAGCTCATATTTCACGCCGAACTTGGCGAATGTGGCCTTGACTTCTTCGGGTGTCGCGAACTCGCCCCGGTCGGCTTCTTCCAAGCCTTGGCGGATATCGGCCACTTGCCAAGACTCGGCGTTCAGGTAGTTTTTCAAGGCTTCCAGCGCCAAAAAGCTTTTGCTACGCCCTGTGGCCCGCACCAGTTCTTCCAGTTGCCCGCTGACATCCAGCGGCAGGCGCACGTTGAGAATTTTTTCAGCGGTGGTCATGGGGCTACTCCGTGGGTTGTCACACAGATGTATTTTACGTGTGACAACCACTCAGATCAGCTTTTTCAACCGGTACAAGGCCTCCAGCGCCTCACGCGGGCTCAGTGCATCGGGATTAATGGCCTCCAGCGCCGTCTCTACGGCGCTAAGTGCTACCAATTCCGCAGCGGGCGGCGGCGCGAACAAATCCACCTGCGCCTGGTGGCCCAGCGCGTGGTCTTCCAATGCAGCCAAGGTGTGGCGGGCGTGGTTGAGCACGGCGGCGGGCATGCCGGCCAGGCGGGCCACCTGGATGCCGTAGCTGCGGCTGGCGGGGCCGGGCTGCAGCTCGTGCAGAAACACGATGTCGCGGCCCGACTCTGCCGCGCTCACGTGCATGTTTACCGCGCCATGGTGCTGGGCCGGGAACTCGGTGAGCTCGAAATAGTGCGTGGCAAACAGGCAGAAGGCCTGGGTCTTGTCGTGCAGGTGCGCGGCAATGCCGCTGGCCAGGGCCAGGCCGTCAAAAGTGGAGGTGCCGCGGCCGATTTCGTCCATCAGCACCAGGCTGTGGGCGGTGGCGCTGTGCAAGATCTGCGCGGCCTCGGTCATCTCCACCATGAAAGTGGACTGCGCGTTGGCCAGGTCGTCGGCCGCGCCGATGCGGGTGTGGATGGCATCGATGGGGCCCAGGCGGCAGGTACTGGCGGGCACATAGCTGCCCATGCTGGCCAGCAGCACGATGGTGGCCACCTGGCGCATATAGGTCGATTTACCGCCCATGTTGGGGCCGGTGATGATCTGCATGCGCTGGCGGTGGCCCAGGGCGGTGTCGTTGGCGATGAAGCTGGCGTTGCTGGTCTCGGCCAGGCGGGCTTCCACCACCGGGTGGCGGCCTCCCTGGATGGCGATGCAGGGCTCTTTGACAAACACCGGGGCGCACCAGCTCAGGGTGAGCGAGCGCTCGGCCAGGGTGCACAGCACGTCCAGCGCGGCCAGGGCGTAGGCCAACTGGCCCAGGCGCGGCACAAAGGCCTGCAAGGCATCCAGCACCTGCTCGAACAGCCATTTTTCGCGGGCCAGGGCGCGCTCCTGGGCGCTCAGGGCCTTGTCTTCAAAGGCTTTGAGCTCGGGGGTGATAAAGCGCTCGGCATTCTTCAGGGTCTGGCGGCGGCGGTAGTCGGCGGGCACCTTGTCGATCTGGCCCTGGGTGACTTCGATGTAGAAGCCGTGCACCTTGTTGAACTGTACGCGCAGGTTGGCAATGCCGGTGCGGGCTTTCTCGCGGGTTTCCAGGTCGAGCAAGAACGCATCGCAGTTGGTCTGGATGTCGCGCAGCTCGTCCAGCTCGGCATCGAAGCCGCGGTTGATCACGCCGCCGTCGCGCACCAGGGCAGCGGGCTCGTCCAGGATGGCGCTTTGCAGCAGGGCGGCGCAGCCTTCGGGGGGCTGCAATGCCGCAGAAATCTGGGTCAAAAGTGCCGCTTGCGCCGGTATGAAGGGCGTGAGCAGCTCTGCTTTTTGTAGCGTGTACTGCAAAGCCACCAGTTCGCGCGGGCGCACCTGGCGCAACGCGATGCGGGCGCTGATGCGTTCCACGTCGCCGCTGCCCTTGAGCTGCTCGCGCAGGCGCTGGCCGTGCCCGGCTTCGCGCAGGGTGGTTATGGCCTGCAGGCGCAGCGTGGCTTCGCTGCGGTCGCGCTGGGGCTCCAGAAGCCAGCGTTTCAGGGCGCGGCTGCCCATGCTGGTGCTGCAGGTGTCGAGCAGCGAGAACAGCGTGGGCTTGTCCTCGCCGCGCAGGGTTTGCGTCAGCTCCAGGTTGCGCCGGGTGGACAGGGGCAGGTGGATGCTGGCATCGCCCTTTTGCACGCGGATGGTCTGCACGTGCGACAGGGCGCGGCCCTGGGTGTGCTCGGCAAAGCTCAGCAGGGCGGCGGCCGCCGCGTGGGCTTGGGGCAGGTCATCCGCCTGCCAGGCGGCCAGGGTGGCGGCGTGCAATTGCTCCAGCAGCTTGCGCTGGCCCAGGGCGGCATCGAACTGCCAGGCTGGGCGGGCGGTGGTGGACAAGGCCACGCCCGGCGCGGTGGCGCGCTTCAGGGCCTGGATGCGCTGCTCCAGGCTGGTGCTGGCATCGGCGCTGTGCAGCAGCTCGCTGGGGGCGATGCGGGTGACCCAGGCTTCCAACTCGTCGCTGGGGCACTCGGCCAGGTGGATTTCGGCGCGGGTTACGCTCAGCCAGGCCAGGCCACAGGTATTGCGCGGCCCCTGGTGGATGGCCAGCAGCACGGACTCGGTTTTGTCGGACAGCAGCTCGGCATCGGTCAGCGTGCCGGGGGTGACCACGCGCACCACTTTGCGCTCCACCGGCCCCTTGCCCGTGACCTCGCCCACCTGCTCGCAGATTGCCACCGACTCGCCCAGCTTGATCAGCTTGCCCAGGTAGCCCTCCAGCGCATGGAAGGGCACGCCGCACATGGGAATCGGCACGCCCGCCGTGTGGCCGCGCTTGGTCAGGGTGATGTCGAGCAGGGCCGTGGCCTTTTCAGCGTCGCTAAAAAACAGCTCGTAGAAGTCGCCCATGCGATAGAAAACCAGCGTGTCGGGGTACTCGGCCTTGATGGCCAGGTACTGCTGCATCATGGGCGTGTGGGCGGCAGCGGGCCCGGCGGTAGGCAAAGCGGTGGCTGGGGAGGGGGCTTTGGCGCTCAAGATCGTGGTTCCAGGAGGTGCGAAGGGGGGCGAAGAGGTACGGGCGGGGGCCGATTATCGGCGACGGTGGGGTTTGCGCTAGCGGCCCGGGTGTGGCGATCAAGGTTTCCCGGCAGTAAGTGACGCACTTAAAGGTGCCAATATTTTTATTTTTTCTGACAAAAACCGCCAAAATATCAGCTGTTTTTGCAATGTTTTTCTTTCCGGTAAGTCAAAAGTGCTAATAATTTAGCAATTTAAAGTGTAAAAATATAAAATAACAGCACTATGGCCAAGAAAACTGCTCCCTTGCTGCCGTCTACCGACGCACTGCTCGCGCAATTCGGTGACCGGCTGCGCCTGGCGCGGCAGCGGCGGCGGCTGTCTGCCAAGCAGGTAGCAGAGCGCGCGGGGATGTCGCCCATGACCCTGCGCAGCCTGGAGCGCGGCGGCTCGGGTGTGACGATGGGCGCTTACCTGGCCGTGATGCAAGTCCTCGGTATCGAGAGCGACCTGGGTTTATTGGGCGCAGCAGACCCGCAGGGGCGGGAGTTGCAGGATGCGCGTTTGACCCGCAGAAAGGCGGTACCTACCGAGCCCACCGTGCGACGCATGCCCGCCGTTCCGAAACAGGAGCTCAGCGGAGGCGGCAAAAACTGGCGTGAGCAGGGCGGTTTTACCGACTCCGAAGCGCTGGCAGGGCTCATCCAACCCCCAGAACCTGTGTCTCAGAAACCTAAAAAGGCGCGTTGAGCCATGGCCGCCATCGCTGTCTATGCCGACTGGGACGGACTGCCCGCGCCGCTGCGTTTGGGCGTGCTGCATGCCCAGCGCGCTGCGGGTCGTGAGATTTTTGAGTTCGCTTACGATGCTGCCGCACTGGCCCACCCCGCCGTGCGCAACCTGCAGCTTGATCCCCGGCTGGGTCTGTTCACGGGTCGGCAGCATCCACCCCAGGGCCATGAAACTTTTGGCGTTTTTGCCGACGCCAGCCCCGACCGCTGGGGCCGACTACTGATGCGCCGCCGCCTGGAGCGCGAGCAGCGGGCCGGGCGGGCGGGCAAGGCGGTGCGGCTGCACGCATCGGATTATTTGCTGGGGGTGCACGATGCCTTCCGCGTCGGCGCGTTGCGGTTTCGCCCCGGCGACACCGGTGATTTTCTCGACAACCGACACGGCGTGGCAGCACCTCCGTTCATCCAACTGCGCGAGCTGGAGGCCGCCAGCCTGGCGCTGGAGCGCGATGAAGACAACACTGCCGCAGCGGGTGACGACTGGCTGCGCATGCTGATTGCGCCTGGCGGTTCGCTCGGCGGTGCACGGCCCAAGGCCAGTGTGGTCGATCCGGACGGGCACCTGTGGATCGCCAAATTTCCCAGTGTGCGCGACGGGCACGACGTAGGAGCCTGGGAGATGGTGATGCACACCCTGGCGCGCGGCTGTGGACTGCGCGTACCCGACAGCCTGGCACGCCGCTTCGCCAACCCGCACCATACTTTTCTGGTCAAGCGCTTCGACCGCACGCCCGCCGGTCGGCGGCTGCACTTTGCGTCCGCGATGACGCTTACCGGCCACCAGGACGGCGAAGATGCATCGACCGGTGTGGGCTACCTGGAACTGGCCCGCGTGCTGATCGACCACGGCGCGTACACCGATGCCGATCTGCAAGAGTTGTGGTCGCGCATCGTGTTCAATGCGCTGGTGTCCAACAGCGACGACCACCTGCGCAACCACGGCTTCATCCTGGTGCCCGGCAAAGGCTGGCGCTTGTCCGAGGCCTACGACATGAACCCCGTGCCTGGTTCCCACGGCCTCAAGCTCAACATCAGCGAAGCCGACAACGCGCTGGACCTCGACCTGGTCCGTTCCGTGGCACCGTACTTTCGCGTGGATGGCAAGACGGCCCAAGCCACCATCGCACGCAGCCAGGCGGTGGTGCGGCAGTGGCCGAAGATGGCGGCGCAGCTAGGTATTGCAGCCCGCGAGCAAGAGCGCATGGCACCTGCATTTGCGCTGGCGGGCTAGCCCACCGCCTGCTGCATCCACCCCACAAACGCCTCCACCAGGGCCCGGTTCTCGGTGCGCTCCGGCAGCACACAGTAGTAAGCCCGGTCATGGCCGACATCGCCCGGCAGCGGCTGCGCGCAAGCCAGCACCAGCTCGCCGCGTGCCAGCTCGACCTCGACCAGCAGGCGCGGCACCAGGGCCAGGCCCAGGCCGCAGGTGGCTGCCGCGGCGGTCATGGAAAACAGCTCGTAGCGCGGGCCGCGCCGGGCCAGGGGGGAGGGCACGCCCATGGCATCGAACCATTCTCGCCAGCCGTCGGGGCGGGTGCTTTGCTGCAGCAGGGGGAGGTCGGCGATGGCTTGGGGGCTGAGCGACTCGCTGCCGCCCAGCAGCGCCGGGCTGCACACCGGCACCATGTCCTCGCCCAGCAGGCGCACGGCGCGGGTGCCTGCCCATTGGGCCACCTGCTCGGCCGTGCCGCTGTACAGGGCGGCATCGAAGGGCGTGTCGGTAAACAGGAAGGGGCGGGTGCGGGTTTCGATGTGCACCGTGGTGTCGGGGTGCAGGGCGGTCCAGGCGGGCAGGCGCGGGATCAGCCAGCGGGTGGCGAAGGTGGGCACTGAGGCCAGGTGCAGGCTGCCGCCGCTGCCCTGGTGCGACATGGCATCCAGCGTGTCCTGCTCCAGTCCGCGCAGGCGCACCGCCACCTGCTGCGCGTACTCGGCCCCCTGGGGGGTGAGCGCCACGCCGTGGCGGGTGCGGCGAAACAGCGGCACGCCCACAAAGGTCTCCAGCGCGGTGATCTGGCGCGACACCGCGCCCTGGCTCAGGGCCAGCTCTTGCGCGGCGCGGGTGTAGCTTTCGTGGCGGGCGGCGGCATCGAGGCAGGCCAGGGCTTGGAGGGAGGGGATTTTGCGGCGCATAGTATGAGAAATATACACATCCTCTTGGCAGATACCTAGCTATTTTCATAGCTGCTCGTGATACATGGATGAGCGTGAAGGCCTGATATTCTGCTATGTCCACAGAATCAAAATATGCCTGTATTGCACAATCAAGCCACCGCACCCTTGCGGAATTCGTCCGGCGTGACCCCCATCAGACGGCGGAACATGCTGATGAAGGCCGAGGCGCTGGCGTAGCCCAGGTCCAGCGCCACCGTCTCCACGGTTTGCCCGGCATCCAGCAGCGGCATGGCCTTGACCACCCGCAGGCGCTGGCGCCATTCCACAAACGACATGCCCAGCTCGCGCTGGAAGCGGCGCAGCAGGGTGCGCTCGGTGGTGTGGGCGGCGTGGGCGATTTCGGGCAGGGTGCGGTTGTCGCCGGGCTGGGCCTCCAGGGCGCGCAGCACCGCGCCCAGCAAGGGGTCGTCGGAGCTGGGCAGGTAGCTGCCCGCGCACGGGGCCAGGGCCAGCTGGTCGGCCAGCACCTGCAGCAGGCGCTGTTGCGCGTCGCTGCGGGGCAGGCCGCCGGGCTGTTGGCGCAGGTGTTCCAGCAGGGCGCGCACCAGCGGGCTGACGGTGAGGGCACAGGGGTTTTGGGGCAGCGCGCCGCAGTGCTCGGTGGCCATGTAGAGCGAGCAGTGCACCACCTCGTAGCGGTTCAGGCCCATGTGCTCCACGTCGGGTGGCAGCCAGATGCCGTACTGCGGCGGGGCCAGGTAGTGGTGGTCGGCCACCTTGACCTCGATCACACCGCTGAAGGCGTAGACAAATTCGCCCCAGGCGTGGCGGTGCTGCGGGTAGCGCGAATCGGCCTGCACGCTGGCCGTGCGAAAGAACATGGACGCGGGCAAGGCGGTGGTGAACGGCGCGGTTTCCAGGTGGGTGCGGGTGGATTTGGCGGTTGGCATGTTGTCGGCTTCCGGCTATGGCTTGTCTGAATTGCACTATATCCACCAAATCCGTCGATTGGACAATGCAGATGCACACCAAAGGACTTTCATGGACACCCGCAAACCCCTCGACGGCCTCGCCAGTGCCACTATGCTGGTGCTCTGCACCCTGTGGGGCCTGCAGCAGGTGGCGATCAAGGCCGTGGCGCACGACATCGCGCCCATCCTGCAAATCGGGCTGCGCTCGGGCGTGGCGGCGCTGCTGGTCTGGCTGCTGATGCGCTGGCGCAAGGAAGACATGGCGCTGACCCACTGGCGGCCCGGCCTGGCGGTGGGGGGCTTGTTCGGGCTGGAATACCTGCTGGTGGGCGAGGGCCTGCGCTTCACCTCGGCCTCGCACATGGTGGTGTTCTTGTACACCGCGCCGATCTTTGTGGCCCTGGGCCTGCACTGGAAGCTGCCCGCCGAGCGGCTGAGCCCGGTGAAGTGGCTGGGCATAGGCCTGGCATTTGCGGGCATTGTGTTCACCTTTTTTGGCCGCACGGCCGCGTCCACGGCGGGCATTTCCAGCCATTCCGGCCAGATGCTGCTGGGCGACCTGCTGGGGCTGCTGGCGGGTGTGGCCTGGGGTGCCACCACGGTGGTGGTGCGCACCTCCAGCCTGGCCCGGGTGTCGGCCGCGCAAACCCTGCTGTACCAGCTGGTGGCCGCCTGCGTGCTGCTGCTGGGCGCGGCC
The DNA here is from genome assembly GCA_027923965.1 of Comamonadaceae bacterium OS-1. Taxonomy (NCBI): domain Bacteria; kingdom Pseudomonadati; phylum Pseudomonadota; class Betaproteobacteria; order Burkholderiales; family Comamonadaceae; species Comamonadaceae bacterium OS-1. The sequence continues at coordinate 2,969,215 of AP026969.1, read as the reverse complement.
TGGGCGCTGGGCCAAACCACCGTGCACGCCACGCCGCTGGTCTGGGCGGTGATGGGCTTCCAGTCGCTGGTGGTGTCGTTTGCCAGCTTTCTGGTGTGGTTCTGGCTGCTGCGCAGCTACCTGGCATCGCGCCTGAGCGTGTTTTCTTTCCTGACCCCGCTGTTCGGCATGGGCTTTGGCGTGTGGCTGCTGCACGAGCCGCTGGAGCCGGGTTTTGTGGCCGGTGCCCTGTGCGTGCTGGCGGGCGTGGTGCTGGTCAGCAGCGAGGACTGGCTGCGCCTGGGCTTCAAGAAGCAGGCGGCTTGAAGCTGTGCTGAATGTGCATATCGTTCTGGATGTGATGCTCCCATAAAAGTAGCTTGCTACGCTGATGGAATAAGCACAGAGTGCCAAAAATGGAGATAAATGCGGTGGTTTATACATTCACATAATGCATAACTAGGTGCAAACAAATCGTTTGCCCGCAGGCCTGCCCAGCTACTACCATGGCGGCTATTCCTTTGGAGACACCCCATGGCCCACGCCGCATTCCAATGGCAAGACCCGTTCTTGCTCGACTTGCAACTCAGCGATGACGAACGCATGGTGCGCGATGCGTCGGCGGCTTACTGCCAAGACCGGCTTCTGCCCCGCGTGCTGCAGGCCTTTCGCACCGAGAGTACCGACCCGGCCATCTTCCGCGAGATGGGCGAGCTGGGCCTGCTGGGCCCGACCATCCCCGAGCAATACGGCGGCCCCGGCCTGAACTACGTGGCCTACGGCCTGATCGCCCGCGAAGTGGAGCGCGTGGACTCGGGCTACCGCTCGATGATGAGCGTGCAAAGCTCGCTGGTGATGGTGCCCATCTTTGAATTTGGCACCGAAGCCCAGCGGCAAAAATACCTGCCGAAATTGGCCACCGGCGCGTGGATTGGCTGCTTCGGCCTGACCGAGCCCGACCACGGCTCCGACCCCGGCTCCATGGCCACCCGCGCCCACAAGGTGGCGGGCGGCTACAAGCTCAGCGGCTCCAAGATGTGGATCTCCAACAGCCCGATCGCCGACGTGTTCGTGGTCTGGGCCAAAGAGGTGGACGCGGCGGGCAATGTGGGTCCCATCCGCGGCTTTATTCTGGAAAAAGGCATGGCGGGCCTGAGCGCCCCGGCCATCCACGGCAAGGTGGGCCTGCGCGCCAGCATCACCGGCGAGATCGTGATGGACGGCGTGTTCTGCCCCGAAGACAACGCCTTCCCCGAAGTGCAGGGTTTGAAAGGCCCGTTCACCTGCCTCAACAGCGCCCGCTACGGCATTGCCTGGGGCGCGCTGGGCGCGGCCGAAGACTGCTGGTTCCGTGCCCGCCAGTACACGCTGGACCGCAAACAGTTTGGCCGCCCCCTGGCCGCCAACCAGCTGATCCAGAAAAAGCTGGCCGACATGCAGACCGAGATCGCCCTGGGCCTGCAAGGCTGCCTGCGCCTGGGCCGCATGAAGGACGAGGGGACGGCTTCGGTGGAGCTGACCTCGCTGCTGAAACGCAACTCCTGCGGCAAGTCGCTGGACATCGCCCGGCTGGCGCGCGACATGATGGGCGGCAACGGCATCTCCGACGAGTTCGGCGTGGCGCGCCACCTGGTGAATCTGGAGGTGGTCAACACCTACGAGGGCACGCACGACATCCACGCCCTGATCTTGGGCCGCGCCCAGACCGGCATCGCCGCCTTTGGAAATTGACGTGACCGCCGCTCTAAGCCACCTCAAGGTGCTGGACCTGTCCCGCGTGCTGGCCGGGCCGTGGTGCACCCAGATGCTGGCCGACCTGGGGGCCGATGTGGTCAAGGTCGAGCGCCCGCTGGTGGGCGACGACACCCGCCACTGGGGCCCGCCCTTCCTGCAGGATGCGGATGGCAATGACACCGACCAGGCTACCTATTTCACCGCCTGCAACCGCAACAAGCGCTCCATCACCATCGACATGGCCCAGGCCGAAGGCCAGGCGCTGATCCGCCAGATGGCGGCGAGCAGCGACGTGCTGGTAGAGAACTTCAAGGTCGGCGGCCTGGCGCACTACGGGCTGGATTACGCCAGCCTGCAGGCCCTTAACCCGCGCTTGATCTACTGCTCGGTGACCGGCTTCGGCCAGACCGGGCCGTACGCCGAGCGCGCGGGCTACGACCTGATGGTGCAGGCGATGAGCGGCATGATGTCCATCACCGGCCCGGCAGGCGGCGCACCGCAAAAGGTCGGCGTGGCGGTGATCGACGTGTTTACCGGGGTCTACGCCTGCAGCGCCATTTTGGCGGCCATCGAGTCGCGCCACCGCACCGGCGTGGGCCAGCACATCGACATGGCCTTGCTCGACGTGGGGATGGCCATTTTGGCCAACCAGGCCGCCGGGTTCCTCAACACCGGCAAGGTGCCCCAGCGCCAGGGCAACACCCACCCCAGCCTGGCCCCGTACCAGGACTTCCCCACGGCCGACGGCGCGATGCTGCTGGCCATTGGCAACGACGGCCAGTTCGCCCGCTTCTGCGCTGCCGCCGAACACCCCGAATGGGCCACCGACCCGCGCTTTGCCACCAACACCCAGCGCGTGCGCCACCGCAGCGAACTCACGCCCACGCTAGAGGCCATCACCCGCACCCGCAGCACCGCGCAGTGGATCCAGTTGCTGGAGGACAAAGCCGTGCCCTGCGGCCCCATCAACACCATGGACCAGGCCTTTGCCGATGCCCAGGTGCAGACGAGAGGTTTGAAGGTAAATCAGCCGCTTGCGCCCACTGGACAAGCACAAGCAGCTATTGAAAGCATAGTAAGCGTAGCCAGCCCGCTGCGCCTGACCGCCACGCCGCCAGTGCTAAACCGACCGCCGCCGGGCTTGGGCGAGCATACGGACGAGGTGCTGGCGGGGCTGGGGTTGGATGCAGCGGCGATTGCGGGGCTGCGGGCAGCGGGGGTGGTGTAGGATTTGTATATCCTGTATATACTTTGGTTTTGCAGGAGAAACCCCCATGCTGACACGCGTGTTCAAAAGCGGCAATTCGCTGGCCGTGCGCATCCCCAAAGAGCTGGGTTTTGTCGATGGCGCTCAAGACGTAGAGGTGGAGCGCGTGGGCAACACCCTGGTGCTGCGGCTGGTGGCGCAGGAAACCATCGGTGACCTGGGCGACATCCTGGCGGCGTTTCCCAAGAGTTTCATGGCCGAGGGGCGGGAACTCCATGAGCAAGCTGAACGCGACTGGAGCGGCTTTGGCCGGGTGGCAGCCGACCCCAAGCCCGACTGAGACATGCGCTACCTCCTAGATACCAATATCTGCATCTACCTGATTGCGGCCCAGCCGCCCGAGGTGCTGCAGCGCTTCAAGTCGCAGCCTTTGGGCGATGTGGTGATGTCGGTCGTCACCTATGCCGAGCTATGCCACGGCGTGGAGCGCTGCACCGCACCCGACCGGGAACTCGCCGCCTCCGCGCTCCAGCGTCTGGTCCAGCGCGTGCCGGTACTTGCTTTTGAACCCAGCGCGGCCGAAAGCTATGGCGTGCTGGCCGCCGCCGTGCGCGACCGCCGCCGAGATGCCATGGACCGCCTCATCGCCGCCCACGCCCTCAGCCTCGGCCTCGTGGTGGTGACCAACAACGAGGCGGATTTCAAAGACTACCCTGGGTTGGAGGTGGAGAACTGGGTGGAAAAAGTCTGAGGTGTAGGCTCGGCTAAGCCGCCAATTCCACCCGAACCCGTTTTCCCAAAGCCGTGGCCGCGCTGGCCAAGGTGGTCAGGGTCAGGCTGGTATCGGTGGCATCGAGCAGGCGGTTCAGCGCGGCGCGGCTGGTGTGCATTTTGCTGGCCATGGCGGTCTTGGACAGTTTTTGCAGCTTCATTTCCTGCTCGATCTGCCACGCGATGACGCGCTTCATGGCGGTTGCGGTGGATTCCTCCAAGCTGCCGTCTTCGGCCAGAAAGTCGTCGAAGTTGCTGCCAATGTGTTTGTTGTCCATGGTGTTTACGCCTTCACTTGTTTGAGCCTGGTTTTTGCCACCGCGAGTTCATCGGCTGGCGTGCCTTGGGACTTCTTGATAAAGCCATGCAACAGCACCATGGCATCCCCTTGCACGGTGAATAAAACACGTGCAATCCGGGTTTCTAGGTGGATACGCACTTCCCACAGGTCTTTGCCCATTTTGCGCACCAGGGGCATGCCCAAGGGCCAGCCAAACTGCACTGTTTTGATATCTGCGCCCATGGTCTTGCGGTCCTGGATTGGTAAATCTTTCAGCCAGTCGCGCACAGGCTCGTTGCCGCTTTCCGACTGGTAAAAGAACACGCGCAAAACGGGAGGCTGCGGGCCCAACATTCTGAAATGGTATCAAAAATGGTACGAAATTACAAGGTAAAGGACGGACCGGTAGTTCTCGTTGGCCCACAAACGCAAATGGGCGACCGAAGCCGCCCATTTCATCCAAAGTGCCTTACTTCGCCGTAGGCATCACAAACTCCGCCCCCTTGGCAATGCTCTCAGGCCAGCGCTGCATGATGGACTTTTGCTTGGTGTAGAAGCGCACGCCTTCTTCGCCGTAGGCGTGCATGTCGCCAAACAGGCTCTTCTTCCAGCCGCCGAAGCCGTGCCAGGCCATGGGCACGGGGATGGGCACGTTGATGCCGACCATGCCGACCTGGATGCGGCGGCTGAATTCGCGGGCCACGTTGCCGTCGCGGGTGAAGCAGGCCACGCCGTTGCCGAATTCGTGGTCGTTGATGAGCTGGATCGAGGTGGCCAGGTCCGGCACACGTACGCAGGCCAGCACCGGGCCGAAGATTTCTTCCTTGTAGATGCGCATGTCGGGCGTGACGTGGTCGAACAGCGTGCCGCCCAGCCAGAAACCTTCGCCACAACCATCGCCAGCCTGGGCACCGTCAAATCCGCGGCCATCGGCCAGCAGCTGCGCGCCTTCTTTCACGCCTTGCTCGATGTAGCCGGTGATGCGGGCATGGGCGGCGGGGGTGACGATGGGGCCCATCTCAGCGGCCAGATTGGTGCCGTTCAGCACCTTCAGCGTCTTGGTGCGGGCCAGCAGCTTGGGGATGACCTTGTCGGCCACATCGCCGACCAGCACGGCGACCGAGATCGCCATGCAGCGTTCGCCTGCCGAGCCGTAACCTGCGCCGATCAGCGCATCCACCACCTGGTCGATGTCGGCATCGGGCATCACCACCATGTGGTTCTTCGCGCCGCCCAGGGCCTGCACGCGCTTGCCGTGGTGGGCGCCGGTTTCATAGATGTAGTTGGCGATGGGCGTGGAGCCCACGAAGCTCACCGCCTTCACGTCGGGGTGCACCAGCAGCGCGTCCACGGCTTCCTTGTCGCCCTGGACCACGTTGAACACGCCGTCCGGCAGACCGGCTTGTTTCAGCAAATCGGCCATGAACAGGCTGGCGCTGGGGTCGATGGGGCTGGGCTTGAGCACAAAGGTGTTGCCCGCGGCAATCGCCACCGGGAACATCCACATCGGCACCATCACGGGGAAGTTGAACGGGGTGATACCGGCCACTACGCCCAGAGGCTGGCGCAGCGTCCAGTTGTCGATGCCGGTGGAGACCTGGTCGGTGAAGTCGCCCTTGAGCAGCTGCGGAATGCCGCAGGAGAACTCGACGATGTCGATGCCGCGGGCCACTTCGCCCTGGGCATCGGTGAACACCTTGCCGTGCTCGGCGGTGATCATGTGGGCCAGCTCGTCCTTGTGCAGGTTCAGCAGCTCCAGAAACTTGAACAGCACGCGGGCGCGGCGGATAGGCGGTGTGTCGGCCCACTTGGGGAAGGCGGCCAGGGCCGATGCCACGGCGGCATCCACGTCCTGCTGGTTGCCCAGGCGCACGTTGCGGCTGACCTTGCCGGTGGCCGGGTTGTAGACCGGCTGGGTGCGGGTGCCGTGGCCGGTGGTGCGCTCGCCGTGCAGGTACTGGGCGATTTCGGTGGAGTCGGTGGTCATGGAGTGTCTCGTTGTGGTGGAGTGAGGCTGCAGTGTAGGCACGCCACCCCCACGTCACAAGCCCGAAACTTTGAATTGATTGTTCAGAATGATGAACAATAGCGGCATGAACGAGCAGAAAATCAACGAACTCTGGAGCCACCTGCACTGGCTCACCGTGCTGGCCCAGCAGGGCAGCTATACCGCGGCCGCCGCCCGGCTGGGCGTGAGCAAGGCGGCCATGAGCCAGCGCATGGCCGATCTGGAGCGCATGGCGGGCGTGCCGCTGGTGCGCCGCACCACCCGCAGCGTGCGCCTGACCGAGGCGGGCCAGCGCCTGGTGGACGACACCCGGGCATCGTTCGAGCAGATCGCCCAAAGCTTTGCCCAGGTGCGCGACCTGGCCGACGCGCCCCAGGGCCTGTTGCGCGTGACCGCCCCGGTGGCCTTCGCGCGCCAGCAGTTGGTGCCCCGGCTGGCCGACTTTTTGCGCGAATACCCGGATGTGCGCCTCGAACTGGAGCTGTCCGACCGCCTGTCCAGCCTGGCCACCGAGGGGTTTGACCTGGCCATCCGCCACACCGCCGCGCCGCCCGACACCCATGTGGCCTGGACGCTGTGTGCCACCCGTTCGTTGCTGGTGGCCAGCCGTGCCTACCTGCGCAAGCGCGGCACGCCGCTGCGCCCCGAAGACCTGCGCACCCACAGCTGCCTGCACTACCCACGTGCCCAGGACACGCCTGCCTGGACTTTTGCGCAGGGTGACGAGCGGGTGACGGTGCCCGTATCCGGTGTTTTGTCGGCCAACAACAGCGAAGCCCTGCGCGATGCCGCCGTGGCCGGGCTGGGGATTGCGCTGCTGCCCGATTTCAGCCTGCCCAGCAGTTTGCGCGGGAGCAAGCTGGTGCCCGTGCTGCCCGATTGGCAACTGGTGGGCGGCTACGCCGACCAGCTCTACGCCATCCGCCCCTACACCGCCCATGTGCCGCGCGCAGTGACGGCGTTTGTGAACTACCTGCGGCAGGCGCTGGCGGGGGGCTTTGGTGCGGGGCTGGCCGACGCGGTGGATCCCGATAGATAAGGCTGTTTACGCTTACCTTTACTGCATCGCGTGCTTTTAAAGATGTAGCAAATGGACCCGCGGTGCTGCCGATGGGCAAGCGTTCTGGGTGGGCCTGCAGGTTCGGCGTCCCAACGGATTGCAGGTTTGCACCACTGGCTCCGAAACGCCGTTCGCTCTATTATTGTGACTAATTGTGTTTTTTCTCTCGGGCAGATTTCGTCTGGTTTCCAACACAGGTCGCAATGACAACCATAGCCAGGGCGGTGCACAACTTGATACGTGTTGCGATGTGTGGCGGTGGTAGCTGCGGGTGGTTCTGTCGGCGCGCACTGGGCGGCTGGTTTTGGGCCTTGTTGGCGCTGTGGGCGCTGGAGATGCCGGTCGTGAATGCCGCCGAATCGGGCGCGAAGGCCACGCCGGTGATCGTGGTGCTGCATTCCCAGAATATCGGTTTTCCGGTTTTTGACGCGGTTTCGCAGGGCATCCTCGCCCAGGCACGGGAAGAGAAGTTCAATGTTGCGCGCATCTTTGTCGAATACCTGGACCTGAGTCGCCGCCCCACGCCAGCCGATCGCAGCGCCCTGGCCGCCCACCTGCAGCAAAAGCTGGGGCGTGAAAACGTGGCAATGGTTGTTGCCGAGGGCAATCTGGCCACGCGCTTCCTGGCCAATGAAGGCCGGGGGCTGTTTCCCGACGCCATGGTGCTGAGCACGGCCCGCGAGGCGGTTTCCCCCACGCTGTTCAGCCCGCGCGCCCAGGTGCACATGCCCATGGGGGTCGACTTCGACAAGGCCGTACGCCTGGCCATGACTGTCATGCCCCAGGTTCGCCGGGTGCTGGTGGTGGTGGGTGCGTCTCTGAGCGACAAGCCGTTTTTGGACGATATGCGCCGGGTGGAGCCCCACTTCAAGGGTCGGTTGGAGTTCGAGTACACCGACCGCCTGACGCATGACGCCATACTGCAGCGCGTAGCACAGGTGGACCGTGGTACGGTGATTCTCTATCTGGGTCTTTTCGGTGACATCACCGGCACGGCTTACGTCCCGTTCGATGTGCTGGCGCAGGTCGTCGAAGTTGCGTCGGCGCCGGTGTTCGGCACCACGGATGCCACCTTGAAGCAGGGTGCCACGGGCGGCCTGGTCTTTCTGGACAACGCGTTCGGTCGGCAGGTGATGCGCCTGGCGCTGCGCTACCTGCGGGGGGACTTGGCGCAGGGCGTTCCGGGCGGCTTCATCCGGGCCGACAGCACACCGCTGTTCGATTGGCGTCGGCTGCAGCGCTGGCACATCGATCCCGACCTGTTGCCCCCGGGAAGCGTTCTGCTGAATCGGCCCCCGACGTTGTGGGAGCAGTACCGCACCGAGGTGCTGGCGACGGTGGCCGCTTTTCTGGTCATGGGTTTGTCCTTGTTCGGCCTGGCGATGCAGGCGCGGCGGCTTCGCCAGGCCGAGCTGGATGCCATCGAGAGCGAGAACCGGCTGCGGGTGATTATCGAGACCGCGCCCGAGGCCATCACGGTCTTTGACGCCGACCAGGGCCACCTTGTGGACGCCAATGCCAAGGCCGTCGATCTGTTCGGCTGCGACCGCGCCACATTGCTGGCCGGTGGCTTGGAGCGACTGTATGGCGAGGGAGTCGACGGTGGCGAGGCCATCAAAACCTCGATCGCCGAAAACACGCTGCGTGCGTTGGGCGGCGAGGAAGTCCGGTTCGAGCGCTCGGTGGTGAACGCCCGCAGCGGCGAGTTGAGCCGTTGCGCCGTGCATCTGGTGCAATTGCCGTACCGGGGGCAAAAGCTGTTGCGGGCCTCCTATACCGACATCACCGAGCGCAAGCTCATCGACTCGGCCCTGCGTTTCGTGGCCGAGCACAACGGCAACGCCGACGACCACGGCGTGCTTCTGGCGCAATTGCTGGGTTTCCTGTGCACGGCACTGCAGTGCGAAGGCGGTATCGTCGTGCGTTGGGTTGACGACGCGCGGGCGGAGACCGTGGTGGTACTGCACGACGGCGAGGTGCGGCCCAACTTCGGCTTCCTGGCGCAAGGCAGCGGCTACGAGCTGCTGCGCGAGAGCCAGCGTACGGTGGTGATTCCGCAGGCGGTCTGCGAGGCGCTGCCGGACAACTCCCTGCTCCGGGACTGGCGTGCACAAAGCCTGGTGGGGGCGATGCTGTGGGACTCGCAGGGTGCACCGCTGGGCTGCCTCACTGTGATCGGACGCCAGCCGCTGGCCCGTCCCGAACGTGCCACCGCGGTGGTGCAGACCCTGGCGGCGCGCACCGCGCAGGTGCTGGAGGCCATGCGCAACGAGGCCGCCGTGCTGCGTTACCAGGCCGATCTGGAAAACCAGGTGGCAACGCGGACCGCCGAACTGGCCAACGCCAACACAGCCTTGTCTGCGGCCCTGGACGCGGCGGAGGCCGCCACCCGGGCCAAGTCGGACTTTTTGGCCAACATGAGCCACGAGATCCGCACCCCGATGAACGCCATCATCGGCATGGCCCACCTGGCGCTGCGCACGCCGCTGGCGCCCAACCAGCTCAATTACGTGCAAAGGATCGACCAGTCGGGCCGGCACCTGCTGGGGCTGATCAACGATATCCTCGATTTCAGCAAGATCGAGGCAGGCAAGCTCAGCGTCGAGCAGCTCGAATTCGACCTCACCACCGTGCTCGACAACGTGGTCAATTTCGTCAACGAGAAGGCCGCCGCCAAGGGCCTGGAGCTGCTGCTGGATATCGGCGCCGATGTACCGTGGACGCTGGTGGGGGATCCGCTGCGGCTGGCGCAGATCCTGGTCAACTACGGCGGCAACGCGGTGAAGTTCACCGACAGCGGCGACATCACCATCTACATCCGCAATCTCGGGGAAGACGAAGGCGGCCTGCGCCTGCAGTTCGGCGTACGCGATACCGGCATTGGCCTCACGCCCGAGCAGCTCGGGCGGCTGTTCCAGAGTTTCGCGCAGGCGGACGCCTCGACCACGCGGCGCTACGGCGGCACCGGGCTGGGTCTGGCCATCGCCAAGAGCCTGGCCGGGCTGATGGGGGGCGAGGTCGGCGTGACCTCCGAGCCCGGGAACGGCTCCGACTTCTGGTTCACCGCCCACCTGCGCAGAGGCCAGGGCCAGGCTGTGCCGCAGCCAACGCCCGACCTGCACGGGCTGCGCGTGCTGGTGGTGGACGACAACGAAAGCGCCCGGTTGATCCTGGCCAACATCCTCGACACCATGGGCTTCGTGGTCACCGCGGTCGATGCCGGGCAGGCCGCCGTGCAGGCCACGCAGGCCGCAGACACAGCGGGCGCGCCGTTCGCCTGGGCGTTTGTGGACTGGCGCATGCCCGGGCTGGACGGCATCGAGACGGCGCGCGCCATCCGTGCGCTCGGCCTGGCGCGGCCGCCACGGCTGGTGATGGTCACCGCCTTCGGCCGCGAGGAAGTGGTGGCGCTGGCCACCGAAGTCGGCATCGCCGAGGTGCTGGTCAAGCCGGTGAACGCCTCCACGCTGTTCGACGTGGTGATGCAGACCCGGCGCGTGGGGCCACGGTCGGCGGGCAGTGTGGCGCGGATGGGGGCCGCGGCCGCCGACCCGCCGACCCTGCAGGCGCTGGCCGGGGCACGTATCCTGCTGGTGGAAGACAACGAGATCAACCAGGAGGTGGCGCTCGGCCTGCTCGATGGCTACGGTTTCTCTGTCGACGTGGCGGCCAACGGCCAGATCGCCCTGGACCTGGTGCAGCGCGCCGACTACGACATTGTGCTGATGGACATGCAGATGCCGGTGATGGGCGGTGTGGAGGCCACCGAGGCCATCCTCCGGCTGCCCGGACTGGCCGGGCTGCCCATCGTGGCCATGACCGCCAACGCCATGCAGCAAGACCTGGCGAACTGCCGTGCGGCCGGCATGGTGGATGTGGTGACCAAACCGATCGACCCCGCAGCGCTGTGGCGCGCCCTGCTGCAGTGGATCCGGCCGCGCGCCGGCCTGGGCAGCGGTGTACCCATTTCCGCGCCGCTGCCTGCTGCGTCGGCCGGTGCCCAGGGCCTGCCGACCATCGCCGGGCTCGACGTGGCGCGGGGTCTGCGCCAGATGCTCGGTCGGGAGAGCCTGTACCTGTCGATGCTGGCTAAGTTTGCCACCGGCCAGCGCGACGTACTACAGCGCATCGCGGCGGCGCTGCCAGACGACGCAGCCACGGCCGAGCGGCTGGCCCACACCTTGCGCGGACTGGCCGGCAGCCTGGGCGCCACCGAGTTGCAGGGCGATGCGACCGCGCTGGAGACGGCGATCCGCCAGCACCAGCCCCGGGAAGCCATCGACGGGCTCATCGGGGTCTGTGCCGCCCGGCTTGACCCGCTGGTGGCCGCCCTGGCGGCCCAACTGCCTGGTCTGCAGGACGGGATTGGCGCTGCGCCGACGGGGGCTTTCGATGCCGAACAGTTCCAGGCCGTGCGCAGCCGGCTCATGGGCCTGCTGGGCGAGGACGACCCGCGTGCCGCCGATGTCTGGCGCGACCATGCGCCTTTGCTGCGGGCCGGTCTGGAAGGGCGGTTTGACACTGTCGCGCAAGCGCTGGCCGATTTCGAATTTGGCGTCGCGCTGCAACTATTGGAAAATTTGGCCTGATTTTTAAGGATTAAATCGGCATCCTATGCTGATTGAATGAGCATGAGTAGCTCCTATTTTTGATGTCAAAAACAAGAGCAAAGAGTGTCAGTTGTTGAACTTAGTTGTCGATGACCCGCCGCGCAAAACCCTGCAGGTAGTCCATCAGCCGCGTGGCCCCGCCCACCGCAGCCGCCTCGTCGCCGGTGGCGATGCCCTGGGCCAGCTCCAGGTGGGCCTGCGCGGCTTCCATGATGTCGCCGGCGTGCTGGTAGGCCACCCAAAAGCGGCGGCACTGCACGATCAGCGGCACCACGGCCTTGACGGCCGAATGGTTGTGGCTGGCCTGGTGGTTCACCTGGTCCAGCGCCAGGTCGGCGGCCATGTAATCGGCCAGGTTGCCGCGCTGCGCCGCCTGCACCATTTTCTCGGCACAGCGGACGATGTCCTTGCGCTGCAGGGCGGTGGCCCGGCGGGCGGAGCAGGCCGCTATCAGGCACTCGAGCACGCGGCGCGTCTGCACGACATCCAGGTGGTCGGCCAGGTCGATGTTGGACACCAGCAGGCCGCGCCGGGGCTGCTGCACGATCAGCCCGATCGACACCATGCGCAGCAGCGCCTCGCGCACGGGGGTACGGCCCAGCTGCGTCAGCTCCACCAGGTCGCCCTCGACCACCGGGCTGCCGGGGGCGAGCTTCAGGGTGGAGATCAGCGTCTCGATCGCGTCGTAGGCCAGGTCGGCGGCGCGGCGCTTGGGCGCGGGGGAGGGCGGGGTCTTGGACATGGGGGCTAGGTTGTGTACAGGCCGATGGTAATCGTAAAAAAATATTTTAGATATGTTGCTAATATATTAAGATTACAGCCGACAACCCACCACCAACCCAAAACCTCTAGGAAACACACCATGACATTGCCCCGCTGGAAAGGCATCTTCCCCGCCATCACCACCAAGTTCCACGCCGATGAAAGCATCGACGCCGAAGGCACGGCCAAGCACATAGAGTTCCAGATTGCCAACGGCATCCACGGCCTGGTCACCTGCGGCTCGCTGGGCGAGGCCAGCACGCTGACGCTGGAAGAAAAGCTGCAGGTCGCCGACATCGCCCTGAAAGCCGCCAAGGGCCGCATCCCCGTGCTGGCCAATGTGTCCGAAACCAGCACCCGCGAGGCCCTGCGCTATATCGAAGGCGCGAACAAGCTGGGTGTGGATGGCTACATGGTCATGCCGTCCGTCATCTACGTGGCCGACGCCCGCGAAGCCATGCTGAATGTGCGCACCATGGCCAACGCCGCGCAAAAACCCATCATGGTCTACAACAACCCCGTGGCCTACCGCGTGGACTTGAAGCCAGAACACATGCAAGAGCTGGCCGACTGCGAATGGATCGTGGCCATCAAGGAAAGCACCGACAACATCCGCCGCATCACCGACCTGCGCAACCTGCTGGGCACGCGTTACCAGCTGTTCCTGGGCGTGGACGACCTGGCTTTTGAAGGCCTGGCCCTGGGCTGCGACGGCCTGCTGGCCGGTGTGGGCTGCGCCTTCCCGCGCGAAACCGTGGCCTTGTACGACCTGATGCAAGCCGGCGAGTGGGCCGAGGCGCTCAAGCTCTACCAGTGGATGACCCCCATGCTGCACCTGGACGTGTCCACCAAGCTGGTGCAAAACCTGAAGCTGATCGACCTGCTGGTGGGCGTGGGCAGCGAGCACATGCGCCGCCCGCGCCTGCCGCTGATCGGCGAAGAGCGCGCTTATATTGAAGGCGTGGTCGCCAAGGCCCTGGCGACCCGGCCCGCCAAATACCAATCGGTCCTGTAAGAAAGAGTACCCATGCAGCGCATCCAGATTATTGATTCCCACACCGGTGGCGAGCCTACGCGGCTGGTGGTGGGCGGCTTTCCCGGCCTGGGCACGGGCAGCATGGCCGAGCGCCGTGCCGTGCTGGCCGCGCAGCACGATAAATGGCGGGCCACCACGGTACTGGAGCCGCGCGGCAACGACGTGATCGTGGGCGCGTTGCTGTGCGAGCCGGTGGCGGCCGACGCGGCTGCCGGTGTCATCTTCTTCAACAACACCGGCTACCTGGGCATGTGCGGCCACGGCACCATCGGCCTGGTGGTCAGCCTGGCGCACATGGGGCGTATTGGGCCGGGCGTGCACAAGATCGAAACCCCGGTGGGCACGGTAGAGGCCACCTTGCATACCGACGGCTCGGTCAGCGTGCGCAACGTGCCCGCCTACCGCTTCGCCACGCAGGTGGCGGTGGACGTGCCGGGCTACGGGGTGGCGCACGGCGACATCGCCTGGGGCGGCAACTGGTTCTTTCTGGTGAACGACCATGGCCTGCGCGTGGCCAGCGACCAGTTGGCAGCACTCACCACCTACGCCTGTGCGCTGAGCGCGGCGCTGCGGGTCCAGGGCATTACCGGGGCCGACGGCGCAGAAATCGACCACATTGAACTCTTTGGACCGGACGACCAGGGGGCCGACAGCCGCAATTACGTGCTGTGTCCCGGCATGGCCTACGACCGCTCGCCCTGCGGCACCGGCACCAGCGCCAAGATCGCCTGTTTGGCGGCAGACGGCAAGCTGGCCCCGGGGGCGCTATGGCAGCAAGCCAGCGTGATCGGCAGCCGCTTTGAGGCCTCTTACACCGTGGACACCGTGGAGGGCGGCCAGGTGATTCCCACTATCCGGGGCCGCGCCCATGTGTGCGCCGAATCCACCCTGCTGATCGCCGAAGACGACCCCTTCGCCTGGGGAATTTCTCTGGCATGAACCCGGATGTCATCGTCATCGGCGCAGGCATCGTCGGCGCAGCCTGCGCCCACGCCCTGGCGCAGGCGGGCCAGCGCGTGCTGGTGCTGGATGCGCGCCTGGGTGGAGCCACCGGTGCGGGCATGGGCCACCTGGTAGTCATGGACGACAACCCAGCCGAGCTGGCGCTGAGCCAGTATTCCGTGGCCCAGTGGCGCGCCCTGGCCCCGCAAATGCCCGCAGACTGCGCCTTTAGCGGCTGCGGCACGCTGTGGGTGGCGGCCGATGCGGAGGAAATGGCAGCGGCCGAAGACAAGCGCCAGCGCCTGCACGACCACGGCATCGCTTGCCATTTGCTGGATGCCCAAGCACTGGCCCAGGCCGAACCTGCCTTGCGTCCCGGCCTGGCGGGCGCGCTGAAAGTACCGGGCGACGGCATTGTTTACGCGCCCAATGCCGCCCGCTGGCTACTATCAAAATACGAGCATCTCGTGCAGGTGGAACATGCACAAGTAACCGAAATCGATGGCAAAAAGGTGCACCTGGCCGACGGCAGCACACGCCAGGCCCCGCAGATCCTGCTGGCCAATGGCATCCACGCCACCACGCTGTGCCCCGGTTTGCCCATCCGCCCCAAAAAGGGCCACCTCCTCATCACCGACCGCTACCCCGGCACCGTGCACCACCAACTGGTGGAGCTGGGCTATGTGACCAGCGCGCACCACAGTGTGGGGCCGTCGGTGGCTTTCAATCTGCAACCGCGCCCCACCGGGCAGTTGCTGCTGGGGTCGAGCCGCCAGTTCGACACCCTAGACACCACGGTAGAGGCCGACATGCTGCAAGCCATGCTGCAACGCGCCCTGGCTTACATGCCCGGCCTGGCCGACCTCAACGCCATCCGCAGCTGGTGCGGCCTGCGCGCCGCCACGCCCGACAGCCTGCCCATTCTGGGTGCGCACCCGGAGCACGACGGCCTGTGGCTGGCGGTGGGGCACGAGGGCCTGGGTGTCACCACCGCCTTGGGCACTGCCGATGTACTGGCCGCTCTGATGACCGGTGGCACGCCGCCCCTGGATGCCGCGCCTTACGGGCTGCAACGCTTTACGGAGGCCGCATGCCTGTGAATCTGCACATCAACGGCCGGCCTGTTTCTGTACCCGCAGGTTGCTCGGTCGCTGCGGCGCTGGCTATCGCAGGCAACGGCATCACCCGAATTTCTGTGGGCGGCGAAGCCCGCGCCCCGCTGTGCGGCATGGGCATCTGCCAGGAATGCCGGGTGTCCATCAACGGCGTGCGCCGCCTGGCCTGCCAGACGACCTGCAGCGCCGACATGCGGGTGGAGACCAGCCAGTGACCCATTGCGACATCCTCATCATCGGCGCAGGCCCCGCAGGCATGGCAGCGGCCTTGGCGGCAGCGCCCAGCGGCGCGTCGATTGCCATCGTCGACGACAACCCCGTGCCCGGCGGCCAGATCTGGCGTGACAGCCCCAACGCCAATGTACCGGTGGCCGCGCAACGCATGCGCTCCACATTGGCGGCCTGCGCCAACGTGCGCATCCACAGCGGGGCACGCGTCATCTCCGCCCCGGCCCCCCAGACCTTGCTGCTGGAAGATGCCGAGCATGGCTGGTCCCTGCAGTGGAAAACCCTCATTCTGTGCACCGGTGCCCGCGAGTTGCTGCTGCCGTTCCCCGGCTGGACGCTGCCAGGCGTGACCGGCGCGGGCGGCCTGCAGGCGCTCATCAAATCCGGCTTGCCCGTGGCGGGTGAACGCATCGTGGTGGCGGGCAGCGGCCCCTTGCTGCTGGCGGCTGCAGCCTCGGCGCACAAGGCCGGTGCCAAAGTGGTGCGTGTTGCCGAGCAGGCGGGTCTGGGGGCCGTGCTGGGCTTTGCCTCCCGACTGGCCGGGTCGCCGGGCAAGGCTTTGCAGGCGCTGACGCTGATGCATCCGCAGTACCGCACCGCCAGCCATGTCATCGCGGTGCTTGGGCAGGGCAGGGTGGAGTCGGTGCAATTGCAGCAAGGCAGCCGCCGGGTCGAGATCGCCTGCGACCGCCTGGCCTGCGGCTTTGGCCTGGTGCCCAACACCCAGCTGGGCCAGCTGCTGGGTTGTGGCCTCACGCCGACCGGGCTGGTGGTAGACGACTGGCAGGCCACCAGCCAGCCGCACATTTACGCGGCAGGGGAGTGCACCGGCGTGGGCGGCAGCGAGCGGGCCCTGGTGCAGGGCCGCATCGCAGGCTTGGCTGCCGTGGGCGATACAGCTGCGGCCCAGGCCCTGTGGCCCGAGCGCAGCCGCTGGCAGGCCTTCGCCCAACAGTTGGGGCGCAGCTTTGCGCTGGCCCCGCAGCTCAAAAAATTGCCCCAGGCCGACACCCTGGTGTGCCGCTGCGAAGACGTGCCCTATGCTGCGGTGCGTGCCTGCGCGGGCTGGACCGATGCCAAGCTGCACACCCGCTGCGGTATGGGTGCCTGCCAGGGCCGTATCTGCGGCACGGCGATGCAGTTTCTACACGGCTGGGAACAGCCCGTGCCCCGCAACCCCCTGGCACCTGCGCGCATTGGCACGCTTGCTGCTATACCCCTGAAAGGAGAATAAACATATAAGTTTTGCTTCTAGTTGTTCATATTCTCTACATATAGAAACACATTTCCCCCGTTGGAGCGGTTCCCGCACTACAGTGCGTCCGTGACCGATTTCATGTTCCACAATTTCCACTTTAGGACACAGTCAATGCCATCCACATTTACAAAAATCGCCCTTGCATGCGCCGCCACCATGGCCCTCGTCGGGGGTGCTTATGCCCAGGAACAAACCGTCAAGATCGGTGTGACCGGCCCCCTGTCGGGCCCCAATGCCTTCATCGGCAAGGACAATGAAAACGGCGTGCGTCTGGCCGTGGAAGACCTGAACGCCAAGAAAATCGTGGTGGGTGGCAAGACCCTGAAGTTCGAACTGGAATCGGAAGACGACCAGTGCGACCCCAAAGCCGGCGTGAGCGTGGCCCAGAAGCTGGTGGACGGCAATGTGAAATACGTGATGGGCCCGTACTGCTCCGGCGTGGCCATTCCGGCTTCCCGCGTGTACAGCCAGGGCAATGTGGTGGTGTCTACCGTCGGTAGCAACCCCAAGGTCACCATGGGTGGCTACAAGAATCTGTTCCGCATCATGGCGGGCGACAACGAAATCGGCGCACGCCTGGCCTTCTACGCGGCCAACATCATGAAGGTCAAGAACGTGGCCGTCATCGACGACCGCACCGCCTACGGCCAAGGCCTGGCAGACGAGTTCAGCAAGGAAGCCAAGAAGCTGGGCCTGAACATCGTGGGCAATGAGTTCACCACCGACAAAGCCACGGACTTCTCCGCCATCCTGACCAGCCTGAAGGCCAAGAACCCCGACGTCATCCTGCTGGGTGGCTACGCACCCCAGGCCGGCCCCATGCTGCGCCAGATGAAGTCGCTGGGCATTACCGCCAAGCTGCTGGGCGGCGACGCGATCTGCACCGCCGAACTGGGCAAGTTGGCCGGTGAAGCCGCTACCGACACCGCTTTCTGCGCCCAGGGCGGCGCGGTGCTGGACAAGACCGCTGAGGGCCCTGCCTTCAAGGCCAAGTACAAGAAGCGTTTCAACATCGATCCTGATGCCTACGCGCCTTCGTTCTACGACCAGACCATGTTTGTTGGCCAGTCGATCCAGAAGGCCGGTACCGTCGATCCTGAAAAGGTCGGTGCCGAGATCTACAAGACCTCGTACAAGGGCATGTCGGGCACCTTTGCCTTTGACGAAAAGGGCAACCTGAAGGCCGCCCCTATCACCATCTACACCTTCAAGGCAGGCGCTCCGTCGGCTCTGGGTACGTACTGATCTGGCGCTGATAGTGCTATAAAAAAGGCCGCTTTTGCGGCCTTTTTCACGTTTGGGGCGGGAATCAATTGATTGTTGTGGCGAATGTTGTCAAGCCCATTGGTTCAATCACGGCCCGCAGATGGATTGAAAAGCAGATTTGTATTCCCGCGCGGCTTGGATTAAATTGTCACTGCCCGTGCAAACAGGCGTTAACCGGTAGGAGCCAACGCCACCTGACACTTTGCGATGGTGGTGTGCAGCAGCCCCGGTCCTTAATGGACGCAATCTCTTGCGTCCAACGCAACGGGGGACATCAATCTCTCCCTTGCAGCCCCGACGGCATGAACCGCAAGTTCGCCGTCAAGCCCGGCACCCGATGCGAATTGGGTGCCGGGCTTTTAGTTTTGGCACACCCCCAGGCTTCAGTGCTTCGCATCTTTCTCCAACCCCCCTCGCATGGGTTTGAAAAACCGATGCGACACGCAGGGGGCGATACCAGTGGCCTGGCGGAGCCAGTCCCACGGTATCCCTGGAAGGGGTGCCATTGCGATGCGTGGTTCTATTGGTGGGGTGATCGCTAAGTTTTACAGCATGGGTAAGTGCACATCCGCTTGCAGACCCCCCACGGTCTGGCGGCAAAATGGGCGCTATGACATTTTTTCAAAACAAGTGGTTGCGCAGGGCGGCGTGGGCCGTGGTAGGGGTGTTGGGCTTGTGGGCCGTCACCTGGCTGGCCGTACCCGCAGGGGTGAAGTACGGGGTGGAAAAATTCGGCAGCGACGCGCTGGGCCGTACCGTCACCCTGGGACGGGCCGACTTCCACCCCTGGACGCTGCTGCTGACGCTGGACGATCTGTCTGTTGCACAAGCGGGTGCCAGCGCCTCCGGTGGCAAACCGCAAGTCCACATCCAACGCATCCTGCTCGATGCTGCGCTGTGGCAGTCGCTGCGGCGGCTGGCACCGGTGGTGGATGCCATCGCGGTAGACCAGCCGACCATCACGGCCAGCTATCTGGGCGACGGCCATTACGACTTCGACGACGTGCTGGCCAAACTCAACACGCCTTCGGACAAGCCTGCGGGCGCGCCCCCCAGCTTTGCCATCTACAACATCGCCCTGACCGGCGGCGCGGTCGATCTGACCGACCAGGCCTTCAAGACCACCCATACCCTGCGGGACCTCAACCTGACCCTGCCGTTCCTGAGCAACCTGGATTCGCAGCGTGCCATCCAGACCGAGCCGCACCTGGCCTTCAAGCTCAACGGCAGCAGCTTCGATTCGGCCGCCCAGTCCATCCCGTTTGACCCCAGCCGCAAGACCCATGCACGCATCCGGCTCGACCAGTTCGACCTGGCCCCCTACCTGGCCTACCTGCCCGCCAGCCTGCCGGTAAAGGTGCAGGGCGCGGTGCTCAGTGGCGACCTGCAATTTGCGTTTGAGCAAACCCCCAAGATGTCGGTAGTGCTTAGCGGCACAGTGCAGGCCGACCAGCTGAAAATCGCCAACCCCCAAGGCGAAAAATGGCTGGCGCTGGACACGCTCAAGGTGGGCCTGGACGAACTGCGCCCGCTGGAGCACAGCGTGAAGATCGGCGAGATCGCCCTCAGCGCCCCGGTGGTTGACCTGCGCCGCAATGCTGCGGGCCAGCTGCAATTCACGGCCCCTGCAAAAACTGAAAATACTACAAAAAAAGTAGCTGCTCCCGCTGGTGCAGCAAGCGCGGGCGGCATAAAAGATACCAAAGATGAGGCAGGCTGGACGGTCAACGTCGCCAAGCTGGCCCTGCAAGACGGCACGCTGCGCTGGTCGGATGCCAGTACCCGCCCCACGGCCGAGGTGGCCCTGCACGGCGTGGCGGTCGATGCAACCGCCATCACGTGGCCGTTTGCCCAACCGCTGGAATTCAAGGCCTCGGCGCAGGTGGATGGGGGCACCGACAAGGGCACCACGCCTGCCGAACTGAAGCTCAGCGGCACCGTCACCGACGTGGAAGCCCAGGTCGATGCCACCCTGGGCGGCCTGCCGCTGGCCATTGCCGCGCCTTATCTTGCCAACACCCTGGAGCCCCGGCTCAGCGGCCAGCTGGGGGCCGACCTGCAGGTGCACTGGCAGGCCGCGGGCCCGTTGCAGGTCACCGCCAAGCAGCTCACGCTGGACCGGGTGGCGTTGGGGGAAACTCCCGCTATCAACCAAGGTAAAAGCAAGCTGCCTGCAGCGAGCCTGTTCAGCCTGCGCCAGTTGCAAGTCAGCCAGGCGGTGGTCGATGTGACGGCGCAGCGGGTGCAGATTGGCAAACTGGTGCTCACCGAGCCGCGCACCAAGGTGGAGCGCAACACCAGCGGGCAATGGATGTACGAGCGTTGGATGAAAGCCCCGTCGGCCAGCGCCGAGGCACCAGCCACTGCCACCAAGCCCGCCAGCGCCCCCTGGGCCGTCAGCATCGCCGACCTGGCGTTGGAGGGTGGCGCGCTGTCCTTCCTCGACCAGTCCCCCTACCAGCCGGTGTCCCTGGACATCAGCGCCCTCAGTGTGCAGATGAAAGACCTGGTGCCCGGCAGCGCCAAGGCCTCGGCCTTGAACATCAGCGCCCGTATCGGCGCGGAAAACACCCGCAACACCGAACCCGGGCGGCTGACCTACAAGGGCACGCTGGCCCTGCAGCCGCTGGCCGCCGTGGGCCAGGTGGATCTGCTGCACCTGCCGCTGCACGCCCTGGAGCCGTATTTCGGCGCGTCGCTGAACGTGGACATCGTACGGGCCGACACCAGCTTCAAGGGCCAGGTGGCCTACACCGCCAGCCCGGCCGGCCCGGTGCTCAAGGTCAAGGGCGACGGCACGCTGGAAGACTTCCGCGCCAACAACGGCGTCGCCATGGTCGCCATGCAGGCGGGGGCCCCCGCGGCACCCAGTTCCGCACCGCTGGGTGCTGCCGCCACGGCGGCGGCAGTGGCCGATGCCTCCAGCGAGCAGGCCCTGTTGCGCTGGAAGCTGTTGAACCTGCGCGGGCTGGACGTGTCCCTGTCGCCCACCAGCCCCACCACCGTGGACGTGAAGGAAACCGCGCTCAGCGACTTCTACGCCCGCCTGGTGCTCAACGAAAACGGCCGTCTGAACCTCCAAGACCTGGTCAAGCCTAGTCCGGCCGAAACCGCAGTTGCTACCAAAAAAGTAGCTGCTAACGCCCCAGCAATAAGCGCTAGTGCCCCAAAAGACATCAAAACGGAAACCGAGCCCGGCGGTGCGGTGGTGCGCTTTGGCGGCATCAGCCTGGTCAATGGCCGGGTGCTGTTCACCGACTACTTCATCAAACCCAACTACAGCGCCAACCTCAGCGCCCTGACCGGGCGGCTGGGTGCGTTTGCGTCCGTGCCGGTGGCGGGGGCGGTGCAGATGGCCGACCTGGAGCTGCGGGGCCGCGTGGGTGACTCGGCGGTGCTGGAAATTTTGGGCCAGCTCAACCCCCTGGCCAAGCCGCTGGCGCTGGATATCAAGAGCAAGGTCACCGACCTGGAGCTGCCCAGTCTGTCGCCGTACAGCGTGTTCTATGTGGGCCACGGCATCGAGCGCGGCAAGCTCAGCATCGACGTGCACTACGTGGTGCTGCCCAACGGCCAGCTCACCGCCACCAACAGCATCATCCTGAACCAGCTCACCTTTGGCGAACAGGTGCCGGGCGCACCCAGCAGCCTGCCGGTCAAGCTGGCCGTGGCCCTGCTGGCCGACAGCAACGGCGTGATCAACCTCGACCTGCCGCTGTCGGGCTCGCTGAACGACCCGCAGTTCCGCATCGGCCCGGTGATCTTCAAGATCCTGGGCAACCTGATCACCAAGGCCATCACCGCGCCGTTCAGCCTGCTGGCCCACGCCTTTGGCGGCGGGGCGGACGCGCTGGGCACGGTGAACTTCCCGCTGGGCAGCGCAGCCCTGGATACCGAGGCCCGCGCGGGCCTGGACAAGGTGGCCAAGGCCCTGACCGACCGGCCCACCCTGAAGCTCACCGTGGTGGGCAGCGCCAGCCTGACCGCCGAGCGCGACGCGCTGCAGCGCGAGCGGCTGCAACGCCGTGTCGAGGCCGAAAAGCGCCGCAACACCGTGGTGCAAGGTGCGCCCCTGGCCGCCCCTAAAGAGGACGGCGATGACAACTCGGCAGAAGCGCTGGCCGCCACCACCGTGTCGGAGGCGGAATACCCGGACCTGCTCAAGGCCATTTACAAGCGCGCCAACTTCCCCAAGCCGCGCAACGCCCTGGGCCTGGTCAAAGACCTGCCGGTGCCCGAGATGGAACAACTGCTGCTGGCCAACATGCCCGCCGACGAAGATGCCATCCGCCAGCTCGCCGTGCAGCGCGGTGTGGCGGTGCGCGACTACCTGGCGGCCAAGCAATTGCCGCTGGACCGGCTGTTTCTGGGTGCGTCCAAAACCGTGGACGAAGGCAAGGGTTTCAAGCCCCAGGCCGACCTGCAACTGGCCATGCCGTGATGCCAATCTGCGCGATTTACAACTCCACCTGAAAAGCGGCGAAAATAGCGGTCTTGCCCGGATGCGGCCCCAGTGGCCGCAGGGCGCTTGTGGCCCATGGGCCACTTGTTTATTTACCCTTCGCGGATACCGGCTAGCCAGCATGTATCCGCTGGCCCACCTCCAAGAATAAGTCTATCCATGTTTGGTTTCTCCAACCCCAAAACCGCGCCCGCACCTGTGTCTGAAAAGCCTGCCGTGACCACCAAATCCAACGAACCGCATCCGCTCGACGCCCTGACCGGCGGCGCCTTCTCGGCCCACACGGCGGGCGAGCGCGCCCAGCGCATCCGCGACTGGCTGCTCACCAACCCCAGCTACGAGCAGATGCACGAGGTGTTCCAGGAGCTGAACGGGCGCGACCGGGGGGCGGCCAAGCCCCTGCGCGAAAAGCTCGACGAACTCAAGCGCACCAAGGGTGCCGAACTCATCGCCGCCGAATGGGCCCGCAAGGCCACCGCGCTGCTGGAACTGCCGCGCCTGAACATGGCCGATGCCATGGCCTGGCAGCGCGATGCCGCCAAAGCCGGTGCCCCGCTGAGCAAGGAGCCGCTGGCCGGCCTGCGCGTGCAGCTGGCCGACCGCGTCAAAGGCATTGAAGACCTGCAGCACCGCGTGCAAGTCCAGCGCGAAGCCGCCGTGCTGCTGGCCCAGCGCATCGAAGTGCTGTCCACCAAGCCCTGGCGCGATGCCCAGACCGCCCTGGATGTCCTGCGCAACGACGTACAACACTGGCAAGACCAGGCCACCGCCCTGGCTGCCGACAGCAACTGGAGCAGCGTGGACGGCAAATACCCCACCATGCTGGATGCCTCGCGCGGCCAGCTGTTGGTGGTGTGGGAAGCCTTCCAAAGCGCCCTGGCCCTGGCCGTGGCCGCCGATGCCGATACGGCAGCACCACTGCCCCCGGTGAACGTGTGGGCCGACGAGGTCCGCGTGGCCCGTGGCATCCCGCTGGAAGCCGCCAAATCGGACAAGCCCGCCCGTGCCCCCAAGGCCCCGGTAGACCCGGCCCTGCGCGACGCCGCCAACCAGGCCGTGCAAGCCGCACTGACCAAGGTCGAGCAAGAAGTGGCCGAAGGCCATGGCAAAGCCAGCGCCGGTGCCGCCGCCGCCCTGCGCAATGCCCTGAAAGAACACAACCGCCTGGTCGATGACAAGCTGGGCAACGCTGCCCAGGCCGCCCTGGCCGCCGCCGGTGAGCTGGAAGGCTGGCAGCGCTGGCGCGCCGACCAACTGCGCGAAGAACTGTTGATCAAGGCCGAAGGCCTGCTCAAGCGCCCCGAGGGCCACGCCCTGGGCGGCCGCAAGATGCAGGACACGCTGCGCCAGATGCGCGAGCAGTGGAAGCAAACCGACCAAGGCGGCGTGCCCAACCATGCGCTGTGGAAGCGCTTTGACGAAGCCTGCAACGAAGCCTACAAGGTCGTGGAAGCCTGGCTGGACAAGGTCAAGACCGATGCCGTGGCCCACAAGGCCCAGCGCCTGGCCCTGATCGAAGAAGTCAAGGCCTGGGCCGCCGAGAACGTCACGGCCAAGGACGGTGACTGGAAGGGTTTCTCCCGCATCCTGCACCAGTTTGGCGACCGCTGGCGCGATGCCGGCCACCTGGGCGAAAAAGCCTTTGCCGAAATGCAGCCGCTGTGGAAAGAGGCCATCGGCCTGGCCGCTGCGCCGCTGGAAAACCTGCAAAAAGCCAGCGTGGACCGCCGCCACGCCATGATCGAAGAGGCCAAGGTGCTGGGCGCTGCCCCGGTGCTGCGCATCGATGCCGTCAAGGCCCTGCAGCAGCGCTGGCAGGCCGAGGCCCAGGGCGTGCCCATGGACCGCAAATTCGAGCAAAAGCTGTGGGACGCGTTCCGCAAGCCGCTGGACGATGCCTTCAACCGCAAGACCGAAGAGCGCGAAAAATCGGCCAGCGCCCTGAGCGACCGTGACCGCATGGTGCTGGATGCCGCCAAGGCCCTGGATGCCGCCAACGCCACCGGCGATGCCCAAAAAATCCGCACCGCCGTGGCCAATCTGGAAGCCGCGCTGCGCGGCCAGGCCCTGGCCCAGGCCGCAGTGCAGGCCGACAAGGCCGAGGCCGTGGCCGAATCTGCGGTGCAGGCCGAAGCCCAGGCTGCCGCACCGGTAGCCGATATTTCTGAAGAAAATCAGGCCCCAGCGCCCACGGAACCAGCGCAAGAAGCTACAGAAACCGTAGCAGAGGCAGAACCCGCTGCCGAAGCCGCTCCGATTGAGCCGCCCAAACCCGTGCGCAAGCCGGTGGTGGCCATGCGCGGCGACGACCGCCCCGGCATGAAGAAGGCCGAGCCCGCAGCCGCAGGCCGTGGTGGCAAGTTTGGTGACCGCAAGGACGGCCCACGCGGTGCGCCACGCCCGGGAGACAACAAGTTCGAGCCCATCCGCAGCGAGCGTGGGGACCGTCCTTCGCGTGATGGTGGCCGTGACGGTGGCCGCTTTGGCGACCGCCCCGCGTTCGAAGACCGTGGCCCGCGCCTGGGCGATGCGGCTTTCCGCGCCCAGCGCGATGCCCTGGAAAACGCCCAGCACGCCTTGAAGAAGCTGGCCGCCCAGGCCCACGGCGAGGTCCTCACCGACCTGCTGACCGCCTGGGAAAAGCGCGATGTCGAGCAGTTGCCCACCGCCCAGGCCCTGGGCAGCAGCGTCAATGCCGCCACCCGCACCGCCTGGTCGCAAAGTATTTCTGCTGCTCCCAAGGCCGATGAAAAAACCACGGCCGAAGCCCTGCTGCGCCTGGAAATGGCCGCCGAAGCGCCGACTCCCGCCGAGCACATCAGCGCCCGCCGCATGCTGCAACTGCAACTGCTGACCAAGCGCAACGACCCCGCGCCCGCCCAAACCTGGGCGCAGGATGCCGCCAAGGTGCTGGCCAGCAACTTCGACGCCGGCAATGCCCGCCGCATGCAGACCGTGCTGAAGGTGCTGTTGAGCAAGCGCTAACCTGCATGGACGCGGGTGCAGTGCACCCCGCGCCATGCAAGTTGTTTCAGGTTCACCGCCGTGCCGCCCGCCACCACGCTATCGCCCGAGTTCACGCTGCCGCCCGTGGCACCCGTGGACCGGTTGCGCCCGGCCTGGCAGTGGGTGCTGGCGCTGTGCGTGGGCCAGGTGCTGCTGTGGGGCCTGGCCTTCGGGCTGACCTACAACGCCCCCGAGATCGACTCGGCCGAGCAGTTCATCTGGTCGTTTTCGATGGAGAGCGGCTACTGGAAGCACCCGCCCATGCCGTCGTGGATCATGCATCTGCTGCTGCGGGTGTTTGGCCCGTCGATCGCGCTGCCCTTTGTGGCCACGCAGGTGTGCATCGTGCTGGCCCTGGCGCTGACCTGGCGGCTGGGCTGCCACTTCATGTCGCCGCAGCGCTCGCTGGTCGCCATGGCCCTGACCTCGCTGGTGACCTACCACAACCTGGGCGGCGACAACTTCAACCACAGCCTGGTGGTGCTGCCGTTCCAGGCGGCCACCACGCTGCTTTTCTACGGGGCCACCCGGCGCGGTGACCTGCGGCTCTGGGCCCTGACCGGGCTGTTCGCCGGGCTGGGCATGCTGGTCAAGTACGTGGCGCTGCTGCCGATTGCCGGACTGGTGCTGTACCTGCTGCTGGACCGCCGCCTGCATCACCGCCGCACCTGGCAGGGGCTGGCCATGGCCTTGGTGGTGTTTGTGCTGGTGCTCACGCCCCACGCCATCTGGCTGGAACGGACCAACTTTTTGCCCTTCCAGTACGCACATTCGGTGGCCCAGCCCATGTCCGGCTGGCTGGAGGGTGCGCGCAGCCTGTGGGAGTTTGGGCTGATGCAGTTTTTCCGCACCTTGCCTTTTCTGGCCGGTCTGGGGTATGCCTTGTGGCCGCGCCGCGGGCAGACCCCGTCCTCGGATGCTGCGCTGTTGCCGGTGTTGCCGGCCCAGGAGCGATTGTTTCTGTGGGTGGCGGCTCTCTCACCTCTGGTGTTGACCATTGTGTACGGTATGGCCAGCCGCACCGAGCTGCAGTCGCGCTGGGGCACCAATGCGTTTTTGTGCAGCGGTTTGCTGGTGATGGCTCTAGTTCGGAAGCTCGATACCCCGCAGATGCTGCGCAGGGTGCTAGTGTTTGTGGTGGCTACGCATGTGCTGCTGAGCGTGGGCATGACCGTTAGCAAGACCGTGCTGGCCGACCACCTGCACCGCCAGACCCGGGCGAACTTTCCCGGTGCGGTGCTGGCCCGCGATGCCATGCAGGTCTGGAAGGACCATACCGATGCGCCGCTGCGGCTGGTGGTGTCCGACATTTGGCTGGGGGGCAACATTGTGGCCCACAGCCCGCAGAGGGTCGCTGTGTTGATCGATGGCTACCTGCTCCGGTCGCCCTGGGTGGATGCGCATGCCGTGCGCGACTGCGGTGCGCTGGTGCTGGATAACCAGACCAACGGTGCCACCGGCGCATCCGACAACAGCCCGGCGCTGAACGCACTGATGGACCAAGCCATGGATACCGGGGTCTGGAACCTGCCCTGGGCCGTGTCGCAGAAGGAGGCCACGGACCATGCCACCGGCGTGATCCGCTGGGGTGTCATTGCACCGGCAGCGCCGGGGGCTTGCAAAATCCGCTGAACCCACCGGGGCGGTCCTGGTGGCTGAGCAGGGTCAGCGCCCGGCGCGCGCGGGTGATGCCCACGTACAGCGTGTTCAGTTCTTCGTCGGTGTCGCCGTGCGGGTCGGGAAACTCACCCTGCGCCAGGTAGGGCAGCAGCACCGCGTCAAATTCCAGGCCCTTGACGCTGGTGATACTGGCGATCAGCAGGCTGGCGGCCTTGTCTTTGGCACTGGTGTGCTGCTTGTGCTCGATGGTGTTGAGGTGCTGGAAGAACGCTGCCGGGCTGGCAAAGCCCTCTGCCGCCTGGGCCAGCCAGGCCAGGTTGGACTCGGCTTCCAGGCGGCGGCGGGTGGAGGTGAGCACGTTGCGCACCAACGAGGGTGCGTGCAGGGCGGCCAGCACGGCGGCCAGCAGGCCAGGCCCCGTATGGCTGCGGATGGTGTCTACGGCCGCCTGCAGCCGCTGGCGGGTGGCGGGCGGGGCATTGCGCAGCACCTGGTTGTCAAAGAACGATTTCAAGAACGTCGGAGCCACGGCCACGGCGCGCACCGCGTCGTCCAGCAGCTCCTGCTGGGATTCGTGCTCGCGCCCGTCCACCTGGATGCGCGATTCGGCAAAAAACACCAGGGCGCGCAGGATGTTTTTGCGGGTCTGCTCGGCGCTGATGCTGGCCAGGTCGTCGGTGGCCACCGCCAGCAGGCCGCGCAGCAGCAGCACCTCGGGGCGCTGCACATAACTGTCGAAGCCCTGGGTGGTGTAGGGCATGCCTGCGGCGATCAGGGCGTTTTCGATCTGTACCGACTGGTGCGGATGCCGCAGCAGCACCGCGAACGCGTCCATTTTGGCTTTGGGCTGGGCCTTCCACTGCTGGGCTGCGGCTACCACCTGGCGGGCGCAGTCGGAGTTGTCGCTGTAGTGTTGCAGGGCCACCGTGCTGGCGTGCGGGGCCAGCGAGGCATAGGGTTTGGCCGCGATTTTTCCGGCCAGTTGGGCCACGGCCGGGCTGAAGCGGAAGCTGTGCGTCAGCGGGTAGCGCTGCACGGCATGGCTGCTGTGTTCTTCCAGGGCGGAGCGCATGAACTGCGCGTCGGCACCGGTGGCTTTGTGGATCACCTGGTCGATGTCGCCCACGCCGCAAAAGAAGCAGCGGTTGCTGGCCAGCAGCGCCTGCAGCAGGGTGAACATGGCCTGGTTCATGTCGTGCATTTCATCGACCACCAGCACCTTGACGGCCTGCGGCCAGGTGGTGGTGTGCCGCACCGATTCGCCGGCATGCAGCAGGCAGGCCAGGTCGTAGGTGGCATCCTGCGGGCCGCGGAAGGCGGGTTTTTCGGGGTTGGCGCAGCGGATGCGCTCGAACGCCAAATGGATCTTGAGCTGCGTGTATTCGGTGCCTATGCTGTCGGCGTAGTCGGGTGACACCGCCTGCTCGTCGCGCTGCAGCACGTCGCGCAGCGTGCCTTTGAGGATTTCGCCCTGCTGCAAAAAGCTGTCCGTCATGCCGTGGTCACCCAGCGTGGGCATCAAGAGCTCGGAGCGCCAGCGGTCATCCGGGTGGTCGGCCACCTGCTGCACCGCCTCCCAGATCACCGGACTGAACTGTTCCGCCTCGGTGTAGACCGGCACCTTGCCGCCTTCGAGCTCGGCCAGCACCTGGGTGCTGAAGGCCTCAAAGGTCTGAATGCGCATCTGCTGCGCCACGGCCGCGGGCACACCGATTTTCTTCAGCGCGTTTTTCAGGGCGGTGCAGGCCGCATCGGTGTAGGTGAGCGCAAAAATCTGCTCGGCCCGGGTCCCCCGCGTCCAGGCCTCGGCCATGCGCAAGGCCAGCACCGTGGTTTTGGCGGCCCCCGCGTTGGCCTCCACGATGGCCACCCGCGCCGGACTGATCTGGATCGCCAACTGCTCCTTCGTTGGCGTGAGGGCTTTGGGAACGAAGTGCGCAACGGTTTTGGTGGAGGTCATGGTGGGGATATTCTTGCCGCAATAAAAAAGGCTCCCGAAGGAGCCTTTTGCTGGGTCGCCGTGCTTAGACGCGCTTGCGGTATTCGCCGGTACGGGTGTCGATTTCAACCTTGTCGCCTTGGGCCACGAAGATGGGCACGCCGAACTCGAAGCCGGTGGCGATCTTGGCAGGCTTGAGCACCTTGCCGGACGTGTCGCCCTTGACGGCGGGCTCGGTCCAGGTGATTTCGCGCTGCACGCTGGTGGGCAACTCGACCGAAATGGCCTTGCCGTCGTAGAACACAACTTCCAGTTCCATGCCGTCTTCCAGGTAGTTCAGTGCGTCGCCCATGTTCTCGGCTTCGACTTCGTACTGGTTGTATTCGGTGTCCATGCAGATGTACATGGGTTCGGCAAAGTAGGAGTAGGTGCACTCTTTCTTGTCCAGAATGACTTGGTCGAGCTTGTCGTCGGCCTTGAACACCTGTTCGGTGTTGAAGTTGGCGATCAGGCTTTTGAGCTTCATGCGCACGGTGGCAGAGTTGCGGCCACCGCGGCTGTATTCGGTTTTCAGGACGACCATCGGGTCTTTGCCGTGCATGATGACGTTGCCAGCGCGGATATCTTGGGCGATTTTCATAGCATTTTCTGGAGTGAGGGCCGCTCCATGCTTCTCAGTGAAGATGTCTGCGGCGGGTAGGGCAAAACATTCGCGTTTGCCGATAGCAGCCCGTTTGGGCAAAGCCCTGGATTTTAGCCTGTTTCGGGGCGGAATTGGAGAAGCTGGGTGACGAGGTCGGGCTGTTGCACCAGGCGGGTGCGCAAAACCTGGGCGCAATGACCCCAGTCTTCCAACGCCAGAGGGGGCAGGGTGCTGGTGCCCAGCCCGTTCCACGCCCGGTGGAATTGGCGCAGAGAGGCGGGGGCTTCGGCCCTATCCAAAAAGGCTTCGAGCTTGGCGTGGTGGGCGGAATCAAATTGCGGGTAGATCTGCCACACAAAGGGTTTACCGGCCCAGATGGCCCGCACCAGCGAATCCTCCCCGCGCACCAGGTTGCAGTCGCTGGCCCACAGCAGGTGATCGAAGTCGCGCTGGCTCAGGGCGGGCATATATGAAATTGATAGCTTCTCACGCTGATGGAATGGGCGCTGGAGCCACTTTTTATTTATAAGTGCAGTCTGTACGGCCTGGGTCGCCCGACCGGCGGTGACGAGCAGGCGGGTGGGATTTTCGGCACCGGCGAGCTGTTCCAGCAGTGCGGCCAAGGCTGGTGGCTCGTAGCAGAACAGGCTGACGATCTGCTCGCCCATTTGCCGATCCGGTATGCCTTGCGAGCGTAACCAGGCCTGCGCATCGAAGTCGGCTTGCCGCAGTGCCATGTCCGCCTCGCGCAGCAGACCTCCGGTGCGGGTTGTAAAGCCAGGGTAGAAAAACCATTTCTGACGACCCTTGGCTGGGCCATCGCGCACCAGCGAGGGCAGGGCGTGGCAGCGTTCCACATAGCTTTCTGCCGACAGGTACTCCAGATTGATCCATAAGGGTTTTAGGCCGTTTGCGCTGATATGGTGAGCGCAAGCAGCTACGAATTCAGGAGCAATCGTGCAGCCGAAGGCTTCGACCCATACGTCGCTGGGTTCCAGCTTGTCTACCGCCAAAGGCGGGGCCCAGTGCCGTACCTCCACGCCGGGGCAGCCCTGCGGGGCCATCCAGGCCAGGGCTGCAGGGTCGTCCACCCACAGCCGCACCTGCACGCCGCGTGCGGCCAGGTCGGCGCTGAGCCGCCAGCACACGCCGATGTCGCCAAAGTTGTCGATCACCTCGCAGAAGATGTCCCAGCGCTGCGGTGTCACGTGGGCCAGTCCAGTTTGCCGGAGGCGTCGATGTGCGTCAGGTACAGGCGCACGTCGAATTCCAGCTGGTGGTAGTCGGGCTCCATGTAGGTGCAGAGCTGGTAGAAGGGCTTGTCGTGGTTACGCTCCTTCAGGTGCGCCAGCTCGTGCACCGCGATCATTTTCAGGAAGGCATCGGGCACGTCCTTGAACAGGGTGGCAATGCGGATTTCGTGCTTGGCCTTGAGTTTGTTGCCCTGCACCCGCGACACGGTGGTGTGCGTACCCAGCGCGTGGTGGTAGACGTGCAGCTTGGCGTCAAAACCCACCTTGTTGATTTGCGCAGCATTGCGCATGTGCTGGGTTTTGAGGTCCATCACGTAGTCGAACAAGGCTTTGTCGGTACGCACGCTGTGGGCGCGCGGGTATTTTTTGAGCAGCAGCGCGCCCAACTGGTCGTCGGCCAGCAGTTGCTGCACCTGGGCGGTGACGTGGGCCGGGTAGGCGGACAGGTATTTCAGGGGGAGCATCCTCGGATTGTCCACAATACGGCTTATGTCCGAGATTAATCCTGTTGAACCGCCCGAGGCGTCGTCTGTAGCGCCCGTCCATTCCGACCAGTTGCTGAGCGAAGTCGCCGCGCTGCCCGCCTTGCCCGGTGTGTACCGTTACTTCGATGCCGACGGCACCGTGCTGTACGTAGGCAAGGCCAAGAACCTCAAGAAGCGGGTGACCACCTATTTCCAGCGAGACCACGGCGGCACCCGTATCGGCCACATGGTCAGCAAAATTGCGCGCATGCAGACCACGGTGGTGCGCTCCGAGGCCGAGGCCTTGCTGCTGGAAAACAACCTCATCAAGACGCTGCACCCCAAGTACAACATCCTGTTTCGCGACGACAAGAGCTACCCGTACCTGAAGATCACCGCCTTGCCCGCCTTTGCTGCGGAGCCCAGCGCGGTGACCTTCCCGCGGGTCGCCTACTACCGGGGCTCGGTGGAAAAGAAGCACCGTTACTTCGGCCCGTTTCCCAGCGCCTGGGCGGTGAAGGAGTCGATCCAGCTGCTGCAAAAGGTCTTTCGCCTGCGCACCTGCGAAGACACGGTGTTCAACAACCGCACCCGGCCCTGTCTGCTGTACCAGATCAAGCGCTGCTCGGGCCCCTGCGTCAATTTCGTGTCGCCACAAGACTATGCGCAGGACGTGCTGAACGCCGAGAAGTTTCTGGACGGCGAGACCCAGCAGGTCCTGCAGGCGCTGGAAGTCCGCATGATGGCCCACGCCGAGAAGCTGGAATTTGAGCAGGCGGCCGAGTTGCGCAACCAGATGAGCGCCTTGTCTACCGTGCTGCACCAGCAGTCGGTGGACAACGTGTCCGACAAGGACGTGGACATCCTGGCTGTGAAGGTGCAGGGCGGTCGCGCCTGCGTGAACCTGGCCATGGTGCGCGGCGGTCGCCACCTGGGCGACCGGGCCTACTTTCCCACGCATGTGGAAGATGCTTTTTTCATGGGCAGCGTGGAGGTGGAGGGCGAAGAGGTGGCCCAGGCGGTGGAAGTGCAGGTGCTGGAGGCCTTCATCGCGCAGCACTACA
Source organism: Comamonadaceae bacterium OS-1 (assembly GCA_027923965.1). Taxonomy (NCBI): domain Bacteria; kingdom Pseudomonadati; phylum Pseudomonadota; class Betaproteobacteria; order Burkholderiales; family Comamonadaceae; species Comamonadaceae bacterium OS-1. The sequence continues at coordinate 2,936,508 of AP026969.1, read as the reverse complement.
TCGACATCCCGATTCCCCCGGCGCTGATCACCAGTGTGCCGGTGGGCAAGGCCTTGCTGGATGCCTTGTCGTCGCAAAGCGGGGTCAAGGTGACGGCGGTGCACAATCCGCGCGAGCAGCGCCGCGTGTGGCAGGAGATGGCGCAGAAAAATGCCGGCCTGCAACTCGCCCGCCTGCTGGCCGAAGAGGGTTCGCAGCAGGCCCGCACCCGGGCCCTGGTGGACGCGCTGGACCTGGCCCCGGACGACCTGGATACCTTGCGTATCGAGTGTTTCGATATTTCACACACCGCCGGGGAGGCCACCCAGGCCTCTTGCGTGGTGTTCCAGCAGCACAAGATGCAGAACTCGGAATACCGGCGCTACAAGATCGAAGGCATCACGCCGGGCGATGACTACGCGGCCATGCGTCAGGTGCTGACGCGGCGCTACAGCAAGTTTGGCGTGCAGTCTGAGCCTGGTGCCGAGCCACCGGCCGGACGCATGCCCGACCTGGTGCTGGTCGATGGCGGCAAGGGCCAGGTGTCCATGGCCAAGGCGGTATTCGAGTCGCTGGGGCTGGACCTGGGGCTGATCGTCGGGGTGGAAAAAGGCGAGGGCCGCAAGGTCGGCTTGGAAGAATTGGTATTTGCCGACGGTCGAACCAAAGCCACCCTGGCCCGCGATTCGGCGGCGCTGATGCTGGTCGCCCAGATCCGCGACGAGGCCCACCGCTTTGCCATCACCGGCATGCGGGCCCAGCGCGCCAAGGTCCGCGTGGGCGGCAGCAAGCTGGAAGACATTGCCGGCATCGGCCCGAAAAAGCGTGCCAGCCTGTTGCAGCGTTTTGGCGGCATCCGGGGCGTGGCGGCTGCGGGTGTGGACGATATCGCCAAAGTTGACGGCATTTCGCGTGAATTGGCTGAAGAAATCTACCGCGCACTGCGCTGATCTGGCCGTGCTGGCGGCATGACACAATCAAGCCATGTTTTGGACCATCCCCACCATCATGACCTGGACGCGCATCGTCGCGATCCCCTTGATCATTGGTGTTTTTTACCTGCCCATCAGCGAGCCCAGCCGCAACCTGGTGGCCACTGTGATGTTCGTGGTGTTTGCCGCCACCGACTGGCTGGACGGATATTTGGCCCGCAAGCTGAACCAGACCTCGTCGTTTGGAGCCTTTCTGGACCCGGTGGCAGACAAGTTTTTGGTCTGCGCCTGTGTGCTGGTGCTGGTGCACCTGGGCCGCGCCGACGTGTTTGTGGCGCTGATCATCATTGGCCGCGAAATCGCCATTTCGGCGCTGCGCGAATGGATGGCGCAGATCGGCGCGTCCAAGAGCGTGGCGGTGCACATGATCGGCAAGCTCAAGACCGTGTCGCAGATGGTGGCGATTCCGTTCCTGCTGTTTGATGGGCGTTTGTTCGGGGTGGTGGACACGCACTTGTGGGGTGTTTGGCTGATCTGGATTTCGGCCGTCCTGACCATTTGGTCAATGGTTTACTATCTGCAAAAGGCGCTGCCCGAAATTCGGGCGCGGACGAAATGAGTGCCGGAAACAGGGTGTTTTAAAAAGTGTCGCAGGGGTTCAAGGACCGGGCCAAAAACGGTCTAGAATCCGCCTCCGCGCCGCTTGAAAGCAGTTTGTCTGATTGACACCATGCAAGTCCATGGTTTTAATTGTCTAAGCAGTGGTCGCTGCAAAGTTTCGTTTTTTCCAGGCTTGTTTTCTGCGCGCTGCAGTCTGCAAACCCGGGGGAAATTTTTGAATATCGTGGTCTGAATAAATTTGAGCGAGAGGCTCCTTGTGAACAAAACGGAATTGATTGAACACATCGCAAAGCATGCTGACATCTCTAAAGCAGCGGCTACGCGCGCTTTGGAGTCCACCATCAGCGCGGTCAAAACGACGCTGAAAAAAGGCGGCACCGTGTCCCTGGTAGGATTCGGCACCTTTGCGGTGGGTAAGCGTGCAGCACGTGCCGGGCGTAATCCCCGTACCGGCGATGCGATTAAAATCAAGGCCGCTAAGGTTCCCAAATTTCGCCCAGGCAAAGCATTGAAAGATGCGTTGAACTGAGGTTTGTGTTTCAGGTGGGGTGCTTAGCTCAGTTGGTAGAGCAGCGCCCTTACACGGCGTAGGTCGGCGGTTCGAGCCCGTCAGCACCCACCACTCCCACCCGGCAAAGGCGAACAGATTGTTCGCCTTTTTTGTTTTTAAGCATGGGCCCTGTGCCCGTCGTGTTTTTCAAAAGAGTTCTGCCATGTTTGATTTCGTCCGCAAGCACACCAAGATCATGATGGGCTTGATGTTCTTGCTGATCATTCCCGCCTTTATTTTGGTGGGCGGCAAGGAGAGCTTCCAGCGCTTCAACGAGGGTGGTGGCACGGTGGCCAAGGTGGCCGGGCAAGACATCAAGCAGACCGATTGGGACAATGCCCACCGTATTGAGGTGCAGCGCATCATGGCCGCCCAGCCGGGCACGGACCCCAAGCTGCTGGACTCGCCCGAGGCGCGCTACGCCACGCTGGAGAACCTGGTGCAGCAGCGTGTGCTGGCGGCAGCCGCCGACAAGTTCCATCTGGTCACCAGCGACAGCCGCCTGGCCCGCAGTCTGCAAGAAGACCCGACCATCGCGTCTTTGCGCAACCCCGACGGCTCGCTCGATATGGCGCGTTACAGCCAGTTGCTGGCGGCACAGAACATGACACCGGCCATGTTTGAAGCCCGGGTGCGCACCGACTTGTCGCAGCGCCAGGTGGTGGCGGGCGTGGCGGGTACCGCGTTCAGCTCGGGTGCCGAAGCCGATGTGGCCTTGAATGCCCTATTGGAAAAACGTGAAGTACAGGTTGCCTTGTTCAAGACCGCCGATTTTGCCGCCAAGGTCAATCCGACCGATGCCGAGCTGGAGGCCTGGTACAAAGACCATCCGGCCCTGTTCCAGGCACCGGAGCAGGCGACCATCGAATACGCCGTGCTGGACCTGGATGCCGTGAAAAAGGGTATCCAGCCCAACGAGCAGGACCTGAAGACCTATTTCAAAGAGAACGCTGACCGCCTGGCCGGCAAGGAAGAGCGCCGTGCCAGCCATATTCTGGTGAATGCGCCCAAGGACGCTTCGGCCGACGACCGCAAAAAGGCCCGCGCCAAAGCCGAAGAGCTGCTGGCCCTGGTCAAGAAGAACCCGGCCAGCTTTGCCGAAGTGGCCAAGAAGAACTCGCAGGACACCGGCTCGGCCGTCAACGGCGGCGACCTGGATTATTTTGGCCGTGGTGCCATGGTCAAACCGTTTGAAGATGCCGCGTTCGCCTTGAAGAAGGGCGACATCAGCGACATCGTGGAGTCAGACTTTGGCTACCACATCATCCAGCTGACCGATATCCGTGCGCCCAAGCAGCGCAGCTTTGAAGAGATGCGTCCCGAGCTGGAAGCCGATCTGAAGAACCAGCAAGCACCCGCCAAGTTTGCCGAAGCCGCCGATGCGTTTACCAACGGTGTCTACGAACAGGCCGACAGCCTCAAGCCCGTGGCCGATCGCCTCAAGCTGAATGTGCAGACCGCATCGCTGTCCCGCACCCCGGCACCCGGTGCCAAGGGCGTGCTGGCCAATGCCAAGTTCCTGAATGCGATTTTCTCCCCTGACTCCATCGAGAAGAAGCGCAATACCGAAGCGGTAGAAACTGCGCCTAACCAATTGGTGGCCGGGCGCATCACCCAGTACACGGCGGCCCATACCCTGCCTTTTGCCGAGGTCAAAGACCAGGTGCGGGTGCGCGTGGTGGGTGCCCGTGCGACCGAGTTGGCCAAAAAGGACGGCCTGGAAAAACTCGCGGCCTGGAAGGCGAATCCGGGTGCTGCGACTTTGTCCGCACCGTTGCTGTTGTCGCGTGAAAATGCCCAACAGCAGCCGGTACAGGTGGTCAATGCCGCCTTGCGGGCCGATCTGGCCAGCCTGCCAGCCTGGGTGGGGACGGATCTGGGCGAGCAGGGTTACGCCATCGCCAGAATCAACAAACTGGTGCCGCGCGATGTGCCAGCCGAGGCCCTGCTCAAACAAGGCCGTGAACAATACAGCCAGGGCTGGGCTGGTGCCGAGAGTCGCGCCTACTACAACACCTTGAAAGAGCGCTTCAAGGTCAAAATCAATGTGGCCAAACCGTTGGCAAAATCGGGAATTGACGCCGGTTAAGGTTCGGATTGCGAAAATTAAGGCTATAATACGAAGCTACGGTGGCTGTAGCTCAGTTGGTAGAGTCCAGGATTGTGATTCCTGTTGTCGAGGGTTCGAGCCCCTTCAGCCACCCCAAGTACAGTAAGGAAAGCCTGCTATTCAAAAGATAGCAGGCTTTTTGCTTTTGTGGTCGGTGTAGCCACTGTGTAGCCACGAGTACATGGTTTTGTACTCTGTAGCCACACCTGAACCCCGGTTCAGGATGCCGGTCCGGTGGCTTCCGCAGACAGCCTATCCCGAACTGGAGTGCTTTGGTCCACAAACAGAAAACCCGGCTCAGTGGCCGGGCTGAGTGGAGGGAGTCTCCGAAATTATCCGAGCGGGGGTTCAAATCCCCCGATCATTTCACGCTATACCGTCGGACACTGCTGGAACTTCGGCTTTCGGGACGAGCGCGGCGTTCATGCTGTCACCGCGTCAACGGCATCGCGTTGGGTTGAAATTGCGCGCATCTTGGTTCTTTGCATGGAATGATCTACGGATGCCTTGCCAGCTTCCTCCAGACGTTGGTAAACCGCATGGGCCTGCAATATGCTGGCGGCCACAGTCACCTGCCGCCCAGTTTCGTCTTGCACGGAGAACTGATCCTCATGGCCTCGATGAAAACTTGTTGCAGTGTGCTCAATCCGGCCAATCAACGTGTCCAGCAATACGGGGTCAGACGACGTTCTGAAAGTATCTTTCACATGCACACGAGCCACGAAAGCATCCGGAAATCGCCCTTTCAGCCGATCCGCCACGGCAACAGCCTCTTCCCAGGACATGTGCTTTATTGCCAAGCGTGCACCGCGAGTGGTCCAGACTTGGTAGCGGTAGTTTGAGCCATCACCGGCTGACAGGCGGAGAGCCTCCGCGAGCAGCTTTACCTGCTCAGTGAACTCTGTTTCACTGGACTCGTGCTGTCCATGGTCATTCAAGCGGTCCACGGCCCATTGGGGCAGTGGTTCGATAGAGTTGGGATAGATGTGGTCGTGGTGTTGGTGGGCTTCCAGCACGCTCGAAATGATGCTCCACCAGTGAATACCGATACCGCGAGTGCGCTCAAGAAATTCCATAGCCCCCAAGGGCTCGGAGCGGGGCTCCGCAAGAACTGTATTTTGGTTGGCATTAGATGTGGTGGTGGGAATGGCTGTTGCCATGGTTTCGACTCCTAACTGAGATTGAAAACCACGAGCTACGGTGCTCAAGCCGTAACGGGTGGGCTGGGTGGTTGAACAGGTGTAGTTAGACACCCCCCACGCCTTACGAACGTGAGACACCCAGCCCATAAAACTAAATTCGGGCACGGCAAAGCCCCGCTATCGTGGGGGCCTGGGACGCTAACTATGGTGTGTTCAGCACCGGGGAGAACTGTAGCACGGCCCGGCGCATGAGGCCAGCAGCACGTGCATCAGACCGAGCTAAGCAAAGCTTCTGTAATGTTTTTTGCTGCAGTCAGCGCCGAGTCTTCACCAGGGTGGGGCCCTGCCAACGGCATAGCCGGTGGTTTGTCCCTTCCCTTTGTGTGCTGGCTACGGCACTTGGCCGTGTTACATGGATGGTGAACGGAACGCTGCGCCGGACAGTGGCACGGTGCGCTGGTATTCGGCTTCGGCCTGGGCAACGGCTTGGCGTGCTGCCTCCACTTGAGCGGCGTAATTGTCGATTGCAGTTCGGCCAGCCGCCATGCCTGGCGCGGGCCTTGAACGCAAAGCTGCAAGCTGCGCGCGGGCTTGATCCACCTTGACACCTGCTGCATCCATCGGGGCTGGCGCTGGCGCGCTCAAAGCCATTGGCTGCGCCGCCGCAATGAATGGAGTAGCTGGCTTGGCGCTACCTGTTGCACCTGGTGGCTTGAAGCCCCAGGCTACGAGTTGTTGTGGTCTGGCTATCTGCTGCGCTTGGTCGTAGATGGTGGCATAGGCTTCTGGGTCTGAGCCCGCTTTGCGGAAAGCAGCCGACACCGTGGTTTGTAAGTGCATGTTGATGTTGTCGGCAGCGGCGGCGGTTCGCAGTGCGGAATAGATGCCCTGGGCCCGTTTTGCTATTTCGGTATCGCTCATGGCCGTGCGGGAGTTTTTGGCCGCCTCGGTGGCCTGGTCCATCGCAGTTTTGCGCGCCTGCTTTGGGTCGAAGTCGGCCAGTGGGTCGAATGGTGCCGCATCGGCAGGTGCAGCGGCTTTGCCAGAGGCAGACCCGCGCGAAGCCATGATGCTGAGCTGGCGGCCCGAAAGCCCTTCCACTGCCATGTTGTGCCGCACCGTTTCCGAGTGCTGGTTCTTCCGGTCTTCCAGAGTGGCATCAAACTCTGATTTGCGTTGCGCTTTGTCCTCGGCCCGGTTTGTCTCCGCCGTGTAGTGGGCCAAACGCGCTTCCGGGGTGATGGTCTTGTCCAGCATGAAAGCAGCCTGGGTGATGCCGTTCTGGTCGTTGGTGAACGATGGCAGGCCGGGTATGGGCTTCACCTTGCCGTCGGCATCTACCGACCCATAGGTCACCTTTCCGTCGGCGCTGGGGATCACCTGCACCTTCATGCCCGCCATGGGCCCGGCCTCGGAACTGGTAGCCAGTGCCGCCAAACCCTCGTGCCCGCCCTGCATGGCACCGCCCAGGTCGCGCCGCCACTTGGTATCGGCCAACTGCATCTTTTGGAGCTCAGCGGTGCGCATGTTGCCTTCCACCTGCATGGCCTTGTCCACCTGACCCGCGCCACGGTAGGCGGCGATGACGCGGCTGTTCACGGCTTCCGGCGCGTTCTGCTTTGCCGCGGCGGCCTCGGCCTGTGGGCGGTCGGTGAAAGCTTGGTCAGCCACGCGGTAACCGGCGGGCAACAGGCCACCGTTGGGCAGCGCGGCATTCTCGGGCAGGCCGACATCGCTGTTGTCCATCGTAGCGGGGCGCACCATACCGCCCGCCCCCTCGGTGATGGCTACGGGCCGGGCTGCATCTTGCAAGTTGGTCTGCAACTGGTCTTCCAGCCCCTGCTGCTTGTTGGTGCGCTGGCGCTGGGCCAGTATGTAGCCACGGTCCTCCGCTTTGGCCTTCTTTTCTTCTTCTGCATCAAGTTGGCGCTGTCCGATTTGTTGCCCGTTCAAATATCCGCCGACTGCCGCAGCCATCACGTGGCCCCATCCAATATTTGCCATTTCAGTTCTCCATTTCAGTGTGAAGCCAGCCAAGCTGCTGGCAAATTTCGTTCTTGATGTCTGCCATGCGGCGCATGTAGACGGCGTGGTGTTGCGGGTAATGCTCGCGCAGGTAGCGCGCCCGCCCCTCATCCCACCAGGCAGTGCACCCCATGCACTCGGGCGCACGGCGTACCCCTTTGGCGTAGAACTGGGCAATAGGTAAGCCCCTCTCGACCAAGTAGGCCGACACATCGGCACCGGTCCAGCTCTGGATGGGGTACAGCACCTCAAACCCGCCTGTAGCATCGCCAGACCGCAGCGGGGGTGATGCGTATTCATCATCCCGCTGGCCGCGCACCAGCAGCGTGATGCCATCGGCCCGCATGCGGTCGTGCATGGGGAACATCAGCGCGCGGGCGCAGCAGTCGTACCGGCCCTGGATCTTGATAACCTTCCCGGAAACCAGCGCACCGAACTCCTGGTTATCGACGGGGACCACGTCACTGGGCATTCCATGCAGGTTCCGCAGGCTGGCCACGTCGGACAGGATGCGCACGATGGGCACATCCCGCTCCACCGCTTCAACCACGGCGCGGGTTTCTGGGAATTGGTCGCCAGTGTCCAGGTGGTAGACCGTCATCTGGTCCCAGTAGGGGCGCAGCAGGTACAGCGCGGCGGTGGAGTCGCGCCCGCCAGAGAACTGGAAAGCAATGCGGTCGTGTCGGCCGAAGGCGGCGGCCACGTCGTCCAGTGCGGTAAAACTCCAGATGGTGGGCACCACGCCATGCAGCAGGTGCTGGCCGTCCTCCGGTAGCAGATCTTTCAAGCGCTCCACCTCGACATCAGGCGTGATGGTGTAGTCCAGCCCAAGCCCTGCCGCGCGGGCCCAAGCCTCCACCTCCATGGCTTCATGCACCTGGGCCCCTAGCACAGTCTCAAACTCTGTGTCGTCACCCATCGTGCGGGCCATGTCGTTGACGAACACCTTCCCGCCCACTTTCAGCACACGGCGGGCCTCCGCAAAGGTGCGTTCAAAGTCCTGCGAGTGGCACAGCGCGTAGCTAAAAATCACCACGTCGGCGCACTCGTCGGGCAGCGGCATCGCGTTGAAGTCGCCGTGCAGCAGGTCCAATTCCTCGGGGCATTGCGCCAACTGCGCGGTACTGGCGTTCAGCAGCAGAAATTCCAGGTCAGGCCGCAGCATCTTCATGATGCGGGCCATTTCACCGACACCACACCCGGCGTCGATCACCATCGCCCCGGGCGGCGGGTCCATTGCACCCAGCAGGAAGGCTACATGCTCTTCCTCGGTGGGACCGAACAGCGCGCCGTTGAACACGCGGATGCCGCGCTCCAGCACCAGGCGAGTAGCGGCATCAATTGCTTCAAGGTTCATCATCAGATGACTCCTGCTACGACGTATGTGCCGTACAAAGAAGCTGCCGCACCAACGCCAGCCATCACATTTGAAGAATTTGCAGCACTTGCTGCACCTTGCGTAGCCGCTATGTTCCCGTACGTACCCGCAGCTCCCGCAAGCCCGGATTGCGCCCCTGAGTACCCTTGCTGCATCGCAATATTCCCTGAATTGACGGCAGTAAGGGCCGCGCTTGAATTTGCGACAGAGCTATTCCCTTGGTTCAATGCCAGTGCGGCGCTGGATGCCTGGCTGCTGGCGATGTTCCGGCCCAGGTTGGCCGCATCGGCCTTCTTGGCTGCGCCGATGGTTTCAATCTGGCGCGTGGCCGCGTTTGCGGCACCGGCCTTGGCCTTGGCTGCACCCAGGTCCATGGAGCCCTGCAGCGCCATGATCTTTGAACTGGCTGGGTTGACCCCAGCCCGCTCCTGCTCACGCATGGTGGCCGCGCGCTGTGCATCCACCTGGGTTTGCACGTCGGCGCTGGCCTTGGCCGACTCTGCCGCCCGGCGCTCGGGGGTGTCATATCCCTGGGCCTCGGCCACAATGGACTTTTCCAGCGGCTGGTAGGTCGTCTTGTAGTCGTTGTAGGCATCGCCCGCGATGGCCGTTTGCTGTTGGGTCGCGGCCAGTTGCGCATCAGATACGGCATTTGCACGCTCGGCAGTTGCCGCCCGATCGGGGGCCGTTTCTGCGTAGATCTGCTTTGCCCAATCCAACTGCTCCTTGGAAAGAGCGGCTTGCTGGAGTGCCGCGGCATTCTGGCCACTCGTGTCGGGCGCATCGCCGCCCAGGTAAAGCGCCCGACCTCCGCGGCTGTGGCGTTGTTCAAAACTCAAAATCATGGTGAAGTCCCTCCGTGCCACGTGGGCACATTAGCGAATGAATCGCTTTGGTGGGACTTCTTGACCCGGTTGAAATAAGACCCGTATGGGGTCCGCCGTTGGATGCTATCAAATTCGCCATCCCGCGCGCGCACGTACATCTCGGCGTGGCAACGGGATTGGAAAATCTTGGGATTTCCTAGGTTTCCCAAGATCATGGGATTACCGCAGTTGCGGGGTCTTCGATACTTCCTTAACTGGCCAGCCCCCGGTTTCTCGTACTTGTCGGCACCCTGGACCCCTCCGTTTTGGTGAGCGGCCGGGCTATTTTTTTTCATCATATGGCCCTCCAATGAGATTGCAAAAGCGACTCCAATGCCTCCCGATTGCCAGACCTAGAGCATCGCTTTCGGCCTGTGTCTGGTGCTTGTCGCAACAGTCATTTGCCAAGGGTGGGCTTGGTGTTTCGCCGGTACGGTGGAGAATTGAAGCCAAGCTCAAGCATTCAGGTGCACCGCCGTCTTCCGCGGGCGAGAAGGCGCAGCAGTTGGCGCACGTCCGGTTGCTGGCGGTCATTGGTGCCCCCTTGTCAGAAATCGATACGGTTCCACACGCGACGTGCGGTCGTCGCAAAAGCGCAGGCTGGCCGCGTCGTGCCAGAGCTTTATGGAGCCTTCCCAGGACCCATTGCGCTGCTTGTCGCACTTGAGCATCCCGCAGGGCTCTGCCTGGGCTTCCAGGTCGCCGGGGTTGGCATCCAGGCGCTCGAACTTGGATTTATTCATCCAGACGCTGAACACGTTGGATGCCTGGTCAGAAATCGCACCAGATCCCCTTACGTCGTACCGGCCTGGTGGCTTCGCTTCGCTCGACATGCCGCCGGGTTTCTTGCAGTGGGCTACGACGTGCACATGCAAGTTGGTTTCCTGCGCCAGTCGGCACAGGTCAGTGCTGAATGCCTTTTGCTCGTCCAGAGCTTCCTCCGACGCACAAATCATCATCCAGGAGTCCAGGAACACATGGGTGCCTTTGTGAACCTCTGCGAAATACCGGCACAAGGCCAGCGCCCGGTCCGGTGCAATGCGCCCCACATGGTCAAACAGCCACAGGCGGCCATCTGTCCAAGCGTGGAAGCGGTCAATCAGCCCGGCTGAGGGGTGGGCCTCACCGCAGGCTTGGCGCGCCATACGGCTCATTGTTCGCCAGGGCAGCATTTCCAAGCTGACGATCAGCACCCGCTCACCCTGGGCGGCAAGGTCGATGGCGGCCTGTGAGGTAAACATGGATTTGCGATGGCCGTTGTAGCCGGACCAGACAGACACCTCGCCAGGGCGAAAGTGAATCAGCCCCCGTGCGTTCTGTATCGACAGGCCAGGCGCAGTCTCAGCTGGTGCATTGGGGTCCAGGTCGGCTTTTACCTGGTCGGCAAACTCGGACGCACTGCGCACCAGTGCCTTGAAGTTGGGCGCGTCCAGGTAGGCGCTCAGGTCCACGGTGTCGGCGATCAGTTCCATACCGCCTCCACTTCGCGCACCAGCGCTTTGGCCGCCCGCTCGGCTTGCTCCTGCTGTGCAGCTTCACGCTTGATGGTGTCCAAGGCTTCAAACAGGTGGCCATCGCCCAACCAATCGGCAACCCAGCTTGGTGCCCAGCGGACCTTCACCAATCGGGGGATTACCTCCAGCACCATCCAGCCCAGCTTCCGCTCGTGGTCGACCACGTCCAGTTGCTCGGGTTTGGCCCCCAGGATGTCAGCCAGGACATTGCCAAGGCGGGTCTTGCGGTCCATCAACACCACCACCGATAAGCCACGCAGCCAGTCCCAGCGGTAGGGCTGTTCAGGGTTTGCGTACACCGTGGGGTTGTCCCAGTGGAATCGACCAGCCAGGACCACCAGCACCACGCCTGCGGGTTTCAGCCCCTGGGCGCGGGCTTCTGCGATAGCGTAGGCATCACCTCGGGGGTAAGGTACGGTTTTCATCGTGCGCCCTCCCATGGCTTGCGTTCGCCTGCCGCCGCGGCCGGTGTTTTCGGGATCTCGTCTTCCCAGCGTTTGCCGTTCAACCAGGTGGCCGGGTGCGGAACGAATTTACCTCCATCTTTCTGCCAATCAGGAGATTGCTTCTGGCTGGCCAGTGCCAACAGGATTGCATCCACCAGTTCAGCATCTGCTTTCAGTTTGGCGAAGGCTTTCTGAGCATCGGACTTACTAACCTTCTTGGGGTAGCAGTCCCAGAACTTGACGAAGCCATCACCTGATTGCAAAGCAGATTTCGAGGTACTGGCGGCTATTGGTGGTTCTTGGTGGTTCAATGACGGTTCGTCTGAAGTGGGCTTCAGGGGTTTGAGGAAGCCCACTTCAGGGGTACGGGAAGTGGGCTTCAGGGATGAAGCAGCCTTCAGGGGTGAAGGCTCTTTCAGGGGTGCAATGGGCTTCAGGGGTGAAGCAGCCTTCAGGGGTGCACCCATCACGATGCGGTACCGATTCGTACCACGCGGCCCTTCGTTCAAAAGAACCTGAAGCTCGCCGCTAGCGCGCAATGCAGCCAGGATATGGTTTGCGTTGCGGGGGGTCATGCGGCACTTCGCTGCAAGCGTCGGCACAGCCGGATAGCTGTTTCCATCGTCGTCGGCAAAGTCGGCCAACGCCAGTAGCATCAAAAGTTCAGAGCCGCTGTGCTGCGATTGATCCCATACGCGGGCCATGGTGCGGATACTCATGCGCCCTCCCTTTGGGTCGTTCTGGTAGCCATGGCGGTAAGCAATCTGTGCCACCGCAGGCAGGTGATGCAGGCAGTGGCCGTTTTGAAGGGGCCGCAGTAGCAGGGGGCTGTGGCTAGGTCTGCGTGGCGGGGCGGGGGTGATATGGCTCCCGCTGGTCCGATGCCTATGAAATTAGGTCTGGCCATCAGTGCACCTCGCTTTGCATCGCGGTGACGAGGTCGTGGCGGCGGTCCTCTGTCGGGTTGCGCACGATGCCTTTAGCTGCACTGCGCGGGGCGCTCATCAGCTTGTAGCGCGCCATCCTGGGGTGCAATAGCTGGTCGTCCGTGACAACGTGCTCGCGATCAACGTGAACGCGATAGCCCCGCTCCTCCAAATCCTGGATGCGCGTAGCGATTCGCCGGTAACCCAGCGCCTCCGCTTCCACTGTGCCTAGCCCACGAGCGCCAAGGTAGCGCAAGACCCGTGGAAGCATTGCCATCTGGCTGTCACCCGCAGCGCTATTCAAACGAAGCCCTGCGCGTGCAATTTCTGCACGGATTGCATCACATGCGATTTTGCCAATTCGTGCGATGGGGAGGCTTTGCTTCCCGCGCGAGAGCGGCAATAATTCAGTCTGGGTGAAGCTTCTTGTATTGGGTTTTAGAGATTTGAGGCCTCCAGCATTTGCCGTGCTGGGGGCTTCATCGTTTTCGGGTCGGGGTTTGCTGGTGCTGGTCATGCTGCCACCCCCAGGCCTTGCTCCACCACGTTGACGATTACGCCAGCAAAGCCAGCGATAGCGCGATCACGGTGGCCGCAGTCTTCGGACAGTTGCTGCAGCGCTGTACGCAGTTGTGATGCGCGGGCCGTTTGGGTTTTCTGAGCCAGGATGGCATCCAGTGCGGTGGCGGCGATTTGTGCGCCCGCCTGCTCGGCCAAGTCGGCGGTGGTGTAGCGGGGGCTAATCACTGGACACCCAGCAGTTTTTTTGCGCCAGCCGTAGGCCAGGCAAGTTTTCCGCAGACTCGCAGCGGGCGGAGTCCATCAGGTGCGGTGTCATGGCAGGCTTTAACGCGCCATGTTTGCGCGGCCATGTTTGAGTAAAAAGCCAGTTCAGCGGTCGTTAGATTAGGCTTTGTGACTTGTTCAAGCGGCGGAAATGGTGCGTTGAATTGTTGCGTGGCGTGGGCCTCGCGCATCGCTGGGATGCTTGAATGGGTAGCGGATTGCATGATAGGGAAACTCCAAAACACCGGCGAAGACCGATGTGTGGATACCCATTGTTTTCATATCAACGCAACGAAGAAATTACGGAGATAGACTGTAGATTTCTCGGAGAAAGTTCGGTGAATCAGCCCTACAGCTTGTGCCTAAGACCCGTAATACTTGCCATGCTGTTCATGGCGTGCGCCAGTCCGGCTACCGGTTTTGCGGCGCTTTCCACCTTGCCCTTAGCCCTTGCCCACTCCATCGCTTGTGCTTCCCACCACCCTCTAGCTCCAGCTTTTGCCGCATCAAGTCCGTTTGTGCTGGCATCTGCAATGTCGCGCCCAATGGTCGGCCATTCATGTTCGTGGGCTGCTATTAGCGCGGCCCTGTTCATGCTGAATTTAGGTGCATCAATGGCCTGTGCATTGCTTACAGCGGCAGGCTCCAAGCCATGGGATACGCTCGCAAAAAAGGTCGTTTCTGCCTCGAGTTCGGGCGGCATTTCTCGATAGACCACAGCACGGGCAAGCTCTGCGGCTCTAGGGTTGCGCTGCGCAATCTCCGCAATCAACTCGTCCGTTTTGTCGCCACAGTTGATTCCCTCGGAGAAAGCGCCACTGGTGCGCTTGTCCAGCTCTAGTAACTGGGCTGCGGTGAACGGGAACGGAAGCAATGCCTCGCCGTTCTTGAGCGTGTAGATGTAGAAGTCGCCCTTTTTCTTGCGTCCGAGTTCGTCTAGCCGAAAGCCGGTGACGGCTTCAAAGTCCATTTCTGGATCGTTTTCGTCTGGCATGCGCATCCATAGGCCCTTGTCATCGGCTAGGTAGATTACCTCTCCACCAAGTGGGTCGGCCTGCCAGGGAAAAGACGAACTGTCGTCAGTTGGTGCGAATGGCAACAGCAACTGCAGGTCAGAAAACTCGTAATTTGCAGGCATGGACGCACCCCTTCAAGGTGTCACTTCAAATAGAAGCCCCAGCAGGCGGGTGAAGGTTCCCGCTTTTCAGCCGCTAAACCTAGCTGGGGCAAAACGGTTCAAGCGTGGCTTTGCACCCAGCTTTTCAAGACTTCATTGATCCGGGTTTGCCAGCCTGGCCCGGTGGCTTTGAATGCGTCCAGCACCTCGGCATCGACGCGCATATTCAAGGTGGGGCGTTTCACGGTCACGGCGGGCCTGCCCCGCCCCCGCTTGATGGTCGCACTCGCCCAGTAAGCGCCCACGGCGGCGGTGTCGTTGGGGTCGTAGGGTTCGCTGTCAGGGGTGAATGGGATAGGTGCATCCTGCGCAGCTTCGCGCTTGACGCGCTCCCAGTCGGTGCCAGAGGGCTTTGGTTCAGTGGGCTTCTTGCCAGCTTGCATACAGCTTCCTTTCCTGTTTGGATGCCCGGCGCAGTGATATCGCCCGCACCTCGTTGGGTTCGCGTCGCACGTACACCAGCACCAGTACCACGCCAGCCACCTCGACCAGGGCAATGTCCATCAGCCGGGTCTCAGTGGCGCGGACTGACTCCAGCGTGAGCTTGTCCAGCGCGTTGAACACCAGGGGCGCGTCAACCAGCGAAAGCCCGTGTTTGGCGATGTTGGCCGCATCTTTGTTCGGGTCGAACGTGAAGTGCATGGCTTTATTTATTGTAGTGGCATCAATTGGCTATTTCAACCCACCACACGCAGCGCGCTGGGCAAGGCTTTCGCATCAAACGCCACTTCGGCCTGCTCCAGCATCCAGGCCTCGATGCGTTCATGGTGCACACGCAGCAGTTCCAGTGGGCGCACGGTGTAGTGCTTTTCGGCGGTGGCGCTGGGCTTGTGGCCTTGAATCTGGGCCACCACGCCCACGGGAACCTCCAGCCACTCGGTCAGGCTCTTGAATGAGCGGCGCAGGCCGTGCAGGGTCAGGCCATCTACACCAGCAACTGTGCAAGCGCGGGTATGCGGGTTGTTGGGTTCGCTCAGGTGGCCCGATTCGCTGGTGGGGCTGGAGAACACCCATTCATTGCGGCGGGGCAGGGTGGCCAGCAGGTGCAGCATGTAGGGGGTGGCAGGAATCTCGCGGTTGCCCTCCACCTTGTCGTGCAGGTAGATGCCTTTCCACTGGGTATTCACGTCTTCCCAGCGCAGCGCCAGCACTTCATTCAGCCGAGCCCCGGACAACAGCAGGAATTGCAGGCAGGCGGCAATCACCGGGTTTTGAATCTGTTGGACGGCGGCGAACCATGCAGCCAGTTGTTCGCGTTGCAGCACGTCGGATTTCGTCCCAGCCTTGCCCAGGGCTTCGCGGGTCTTCTTGGTCTTGGCTGGGTTCTTGACGGGCAGCAGGTCGGCGTAGGCTGGCTGTTCGCTACACCAGGTCAGAAACACAGTCAGCAGCCGCCATGCCAGCCGGGCGGAGGATGCACGGGTCTTGCCCTCGTTCGCGGCCCATGCCTCGATGGTGGGCTGGTCGAGGTCGCGCAGCGCCAGCGGCATCAATGCGGCCAGCGGTCCCGGCTTGGTCAACTGCTTGCCACCACCACGGCGGCCAGACGGTAAGCCCCCGGCCTTGGCCTTGTCGACGTGGTCACGGTAGTGCAATGCACCCCAATGTGGGCGGCGCTCTTCAATGTAGGTGGTCCACACCTCGCCCACGGTCAGTGCGGCTACTTTGTCGGCCTCTACTTTGGCAGCGGCAGCGGCCTTTACCTCAACGGCGGCGGCTTGTCGGTCGCGCTCCACCTCGCGGGGGTCTGTGCCTGCATCCAGGGTCACGCGCAAGCGGTTTGCCTCGGCCCGGGCCTGTTCAATGGTCCAGGCGCGAACGTCTCCGATGGTGCGGCGGATGGTCTGTCTGTTCAGTTTGGCCTCAAACACGAACGACTTGGCCCCGGTGTTGGTCACACGAACCCGCAGGCCGGGGGCCTCGCTGTCGCGCAAGAAGGCTTGGGCTTTTTGGTCGGTGCGGCAGGTCAGTCGTTCAATCACGCCTGCGGTCAGGTTTACCCGCTGGGTGGTGTCTGGTGCGTCGATTTTCTTGGGGCGGGCCATGCTGCTTGCTCCGGTCAGTTTGGCTACACCGGTAGTCCGTGTAGCCACTGTGTAGCCAAAAATCCCCAATTTAGAGGAATATCAATCAACACTAAGGCTGTTCTCTTATCCAGTTATGCAGATGTAAGCTGTTGATTTGTATTGATTGTAGCAACATCAATCAACGATGTGAAATACTATAAAGTCAGGATTGTGATTCCTGTTGTCGAGGGTTCGAGCCCCTTCAGCCACCCCATTTATATGCCGGTTTTATGCAGGGCGCTACTTTATAAGTAGCGCCCTTTTTTCTTGGCCAAAACTACGCGATGGGGCATTGCCCTGTCCACGGCGTTGCTTTATTCCTCTGCTGCCAAAATGCAGGGTACTGTGTACTAATATGGGCGGCTGTATCGCATACAGTTTTGAAGACCTTCTGCCTGTCTTGCTCCCCCGCCGTATTTTTAGGAACCCCGTGTGGAAACCAAGCGTCCCAGCTCTCGCATTGACCTCACCCCGCTGGGGAACGATTCTGTGAATATGCTTGCGTTTGTGGCGGGGCGGGCTATCGAGCTGGTGGGACATGTGGTGTCGCCGCAGATTCTGGCGGTATTGGATGGTTTGCCGGTGCTGGTCAGTGCGATGGACTTGCGTGTGCGCCGCACCATCACCTATTGGAACCGCGAGTGCGCGTCGGTATCGGGTTACACCAGCGATGAATTGGTGGACCACCCTGAGGCCTTGCAGTGGCTGTACCCGGAAACCTCGTACCTGTCGCGCAAGCTGGCTGATTTTCTGGAGTTGGGTGCCAGTTTCAGGGGTGTGGAGTGGACGTTGACCACCAAGTCGGGTGACAAGCGGCGCATCGCCTGGTCCAGCATCGACGGTTTGCATGCGGTATCCCAGCCGGACGTGGTGTGGTGCGTAGGTTTGGATGTTACGGCCCGCTCCGAGTCGGACCGG
Organism: Comamonadaceae bacterium OS-1; assembly: GCA_027923965.1. NCBI lineage: Bacteria > Pseudomonadati > Pseudomonadota > Betaproteobacteria > Burkholderiales > Comamonadaceae > Comamonadaceae bacterium OS-1. Next base: position 2,919,072 of record AP026969.1, on the reverse strand, counting down.
TTGCTGCGTGACCGCGACAAACTGCTGGGATCGGTGTTTCGGCACTTGCCCGATATGGTGTACCTAAAGGATGGGGAAGGTCGTTGGCTGTTGACCAACCCTGCCGCGCTGGGCGTGCTGGGTTTGACCGAGCAAGAGGCCTACGGCTACACCAATCTGGAAATTGCCGACCGCGACCATCCCCAGGGTGAAGGCTTGCGCCAGGGCGCTCTGACCGATGAGGCCACCTGGCAGTCGGGCCGGGCCTCGCACCAGCAGGAAGTGGCTGACGACGGTCAGGGCAATTTGCGCTGGCTGGATGTGGTGCGGGTGCCTACCTTCGGGCGGCGTGGCCAGCGCATGCACCTGTTGATGGTGCGCCGCGACATTACCGACCAGCGCATCGCTGCCACCAAGCTGGAGCTGGCCGGCCGGGTGCTGGAGCAAAGCACCGACGGCATCATCGTCACCGACGAGTCCAACCGCATCATCATGGTGAACGGTGCTTTTACCGACATCACTGGCTACCAGGCCAGCGAGGTCTTGGGCAGCGACCCCAAGTTGCTGGCATCCGGGCAGCACGATGCGGCGTTTTTCCAGCAGATGTGGAGGGTTTTGGCCGAGGAAGGGCGCTGGACGGGCGAGATATGGAACCGCCGCAAGAACGGCGAGGTGTATCCACAATGGCTCAGCCTGTCGGCCCTGCACCGGCGTGCCCACGGCGATGTGACCCACTACGTGGCGGCTTTTTCCGACCTGAGTTCGCGTAAGGCGGCCGAAGAAAAAATTGCCTATCTGTCCAGCCAGGACGTGATCACCGGCCTTCCCAACCGGGCCCAGGTGGCTTTGCGTTCCACCCTGGTGCTCAAGCACGCCAAGACCACGCACGAACAGGTGGCGATGATCGTCATTGATGTAGACAACTTCAAGACCCTCAACGACTCTCTGGGCCACGCGGCGGGGGACCAGATGCTGCGCGAAGTCGGCCTGCGGCTGAGCCAGTTTGCCGACGAGCGATCGGTGGTGGGGCGCCTGAGTGGCGATGAATTTCTGATTTTGCTGCGCAATGTACAGGGCACGGCCGACGCGGCCCACATGGTGACAGCCTTGATGGATGCGGTGGGCCAGCCCATGATCTTGGCCGATATGCCGGTAAATGTGTCCATCTCCGCCGGAATTGCCATGTTTCCGGCCGATGGTGACCAGTTTGATGGCTTGTTTGGGCGCGCCGACTCGGCCTTGTACGCGGCCAAGCGGGGCGGGCGCGGCACCTACCAGTTTGCCAACGCCACCATGAACGCGGCTGCGCTGGAGCGCCTGCGGCTGGAGTCCGCCTTGCGACTGGCGATCGAAAACAACGCCCTGCGCCTGGAATACCAGCCGTTGATCCATCTGCCCAGCGGCCGCGTGGTGGGGGCCGAGGCCCTGTGCCGCTGGGACCACCCCGAGCGCGGCGCAATCCCGCCCGGCTTGTTCATCCCGATTGCCGAAGACTGCGGCCTGATCGAAGCCCTGGGCGGCTGGGTGCTGAAAACCGCTGCCTTGCAGCTGCGCGCCTGGCACGATGCCGGCCAACCCGAGCTGATCATGGCGGTGAACCTGTCGGCCCGGCAGTTCCAGCGCGGCGTGGTGCTCAAGCAGGTGGAGACCGCACTGGAGGTGTCCGGCATCGCCCCCGACCGGCTGGAGCTGGAGTTGACCGAAAGCGTGCTGCTGCACGACGGCGAGGCCGTGACCGCCGTGTTGCGCCGCCTGCAGGCGCTGGGGGTCAAGCTGTCGATCGACGACTTTGGCACCGGTTATTCCAGTTTTGCCTACCTGCGCCGCATCAAGTTCGACAAGATCAAGATAGACCAGTCGTTTGTGCGCGATCTGATCGACGACCCGGACAACGCCGCCATTGTGCGCGGCATCATTTCGCTGGCCCTGAGCCTGGGCCTGAGCGTGCTGGCCGAGGGCGTGGAAACCGAAGAAATCGCGCAGCGCCTGCGCCACCTGCAGTGCACTTACGCCCAGGGCTACCACTTCGCCCGCCCGCTGCGCCCAGAAGTATTTGCCTTGCAGCAGGGCCTGGTGGTTGCGCCGACCTAGTGGAAAGCCGGGGCGCGGAAGCCTGTAACCCGGCCCCTACAATCCGGTAACACTTTGGCATGTTCTATGAAAATTTTGATTTCCAATGACGACGGCTACCAGGCTCCTGGCATCGTCGCGCTGTATGAAGCGCTGAAAGACGTGGCCGAGGTCGAGGTGGTCGCGCCCGAGCACAACAACAGCGCCAAGTCCAACGCGCTTACCCTGTACGCACCCTTGTACGTGCACCGGGCCGCCAACGGTTTCCGGTATGTGAACGGCACTCCGGCCGACTGCGTGCACATCGCCCTGACCGGCCTGCTGGGCTACCGGCCCGACCTGGTGATTTCGGGCATCAACAACGGTGCCAATATGGGCGACGACACCATCTACTCGGGCACGGTGGGCGCGGCCATGGAGGGCTATCTGTTCGGCATTCCGTCGATTGCCTTTTCGCAAACCCAGGGCGGTTGGGCCCACCTGGATGTTGCCGCCCAGACCGCACGCGATCTGGTGCTGCGCCTGACCCGGCAGCAGCACGAGGGCGCGCCGCCGTGGTTGCTCAACGTGAATATTCCCAATTTGCCGCTGGACCAGCTCAAGCCCCTGAAGGTGTGCCGCCTGGGCCGCCGCCACTCGGCGGAAAAAGTCATCACCATGGACAGCCCGCGCGGCGACACCATGTACTGGATCGGCAGCGCCGGTGCCGCCAAGGACGATGCCGAGGGCACCGACTTCCACGCCAGCCTGCAGGGCCACGTCACCATGACCCCGTTGAAGGTGGATCTGACCGACCACGAAAATCTGGGCTATTGGGCGCAAACTGCTTCCCGCCTGGCGGTGGCCTGAATGGCGCAGCGGCCCCCGTTTCCGGCCCGGCTGGACTTCTCCATCGGCGCGCCGTCGGCCAAGACGGTTGCTACTAAAACAGTAGCTTCTCGTGCTGACGGGGTAAGCGCAAAGCCCCTAAAAAGCTTGGAACTTAAAACCACGGCGGGCCACGGCATGGATTCGGATGCGGTGCGTGCCCGCATGGTGCACAAGCTGTCGGCCATGGGCATTGTGTCGGCCCCTGTGCTGCGCGCCATGGGCCAGGTGGAGCGGCACCGCTTTGTGGATACCGCCCTGGTCAACCAGGCCTACGAAGACACCAGTCTGCCGATCGGCCTGGGCCAGACCATCTCCAAGCCCAATGTGGTGGCCCGCATGGGCGAGCTTTTGTTGGACTCGGCGCTGGGCAAGGCCGGGCAGCTGGGCCGCGTGCTGGAGATCGGCACCGGCTGCGGCTACCAGGCCGCGGTGCTGGCCGTGCTGGCCCGCGAGGTCTACAGTATCGAGCGCCTGCGCGGCCTGCACGACAAGGCCCGGGCCAATCTGCGGCCCTTTCGCCTGCCCAATGTGCATCTGCTGTTTGGCGACGGCATGCTGGGCTACGCCAAGGGCGCACCGTATGCGGGCATCATCGCCGCCGCCGGGGGCGACGCGATTCCGCAGGCCTGGCTGGACCAGTTGGCGGTGGGCGGTCGGCTGGTGGCGCCTATGGTCACCAGTGGTGGCAAGCAGGCGCTGGTGGTGGTGGACAAAACCGCCCAGGGCCTGAAACAGCAGTTACTCGAAGCCGTGCATTTTGTCCCTCTAAAATCAGGGATTGCATAACCTGCAGGCACGGGCCGCGGAGGGCCGCGGAGCACGCCGGGCCGGGCAGGTCATTTCATGTTTTTAGGAAGTTTTACATGCACGCGTTGCGCAGTCAGGGTTGGTCGAAGATTGTTGGTTTGGTGGCTTTGGTGGTGGTCGGTGGCTGCGCGGGCCCTAATGTGCACAAGGCACCGGTGGAGGACCGTGGCACCAGCCGTTCTCAGCCCGTTGCGGCCACGCCCGACGCTGCGCCCGCCAAACCCCTGCCCGGTGCCGAGAACGCGGGCAAGCCGGGCTACTACACCGTCAAGCCGGGCGACACCCTGATCCGCATCGGCCTGGACAACGGGCAAAGCTGGAAAGACATCGCCCGCTGGAACATGTTGGATAACCCCAACGTGATCGAAGTCGGCCAGGTGCTGCGCGTGATCTCGCCCAATGCGGTGGCCACCGAGACCGGTGTGACCACCCGCCCGGTCGCCTCCAGCACGGTGACCCCGGTGGCCGTGCCCGCACCGGCGGCCTCGGCGGCTTCCAGCCCGGCCAGCGCTGCCAGTGCGGCCTCCAAACCGGTGACGCCCACCCCCGTGGCCCCGGCGGCTGCCGAGGACGATGTCGCCTTCATCTGGCCCACCAGTGGCGGCCTGATTGCCGGGTTTGATGAAGCCAAAAACAAGGGCCTGGACCTGGGCGGCAAAACCGGCGACGCTGTGCTGGCCGCCGCCGATGGCCGGGTGGTGTATGCCGGTGCGGGCCTGCGCGGCTACGGCAACCTGCTGATCCTCAAGCACAACAACACCTACCTGACGGCCTACGCCCACAACCAGACCCTGCTGGTCAAGGAAGACCAGTCGGTGCGCAAGGGCCAGAAAATCGCCGAAATGGGTAGCAGCGACGCCGACCGTGTCAAACTCCACTTCGAGATTCGCCGCCAAGGCAAGCCCGTCGATCCCGCCAAATATCTGCCCAACCGGTAACTGCCATGAAAACCCCCAACGTACCCGGCCAAACTGTGCTCGAGGATGCGTTGGGCGAAGAAGGCGGCGGCGCTACTGCGGCAGGCCAGGTACCCTGGCTGGCCAGTGGGGTCGATAGCCACGACACCCTCAGCATGTACCTGCGCGACGTGCGGCGTACCGAGCTGTTCACCCCCACCGAAGAATTCGACATGGCCACCCGGGCCCGCGCCGGGGACTTTGCGGCCCGCCAGGCCATGATCGAGCACAACCTGCGCCTGGTTGTCAGCATCGCCAAGCTCTACCTGGGCCGCGGCGTACCCATGGGCGACCTGATCGAAGAGGGCAACCTGGGCCTGATGCACTCCATCGACAAGTTCGAACCCGAGCGCGGCTTTCGTTTTTCCACCTACGCCACCTGGTGGATCCGCCAGGCCGTCGAGCGCGCCGTGATGCAGCAAGGCCGCGTCATCCGTCTGCCGGTGCACGTGGTGCGCGAGCTGCAGCAGGTGCTGCGGGCCCGGCGCACGCTGGAGCAGGACCCGGCCTTTGCCGCCGTGCGCCCCGAAGGTGTGGGCGTGGACGACATCGCCGCGCTGATGGGCCGCGATGCGCACGAGGTGGCCGACCTGCTGGCGATGGCCGAATCCCCGCGCTCGCTGGATGCCACGATGGACCGCAGCGAAGACGGCCAGACCCTGGTCGATACCCTGGCCGACGAAGACACCCCCGACCCCGCCGCCGCCACGCATACCCACGAAGTCGAGCGCCTGATCGAAGGCTGGATTGCCACCCTGACCCGGCGCGAGCGCGAGGTGCTGGATGGCCGCTTTGGCCTGCACCACCGCGAACCCGAAACCCTGGACACCCTGAGCGACCGGCTGGGCCTGACCCGCGAGCGCGTGCGCCAGATCCAGAACGAGGCGCTGCGCAAACTCCGCATCCAGCTCGGGCGCAGCGGCATGCACAAGGAAGCTTTATTTTGATGAAAAGAATGGGGTCTTGGCTGCTGGTTGCCGCACTGGCGGGCTGTGCCGCACCCGGCCCGCGCACCACCGTCATCAGCCAGGACAAGTTGCAAAGCCTGCTGGCCGCCCGCTTCCCCTACACCGGCAAGATCGGCCCCTTGTTTGAACTGCAGGCGCAGGCCCCGCAGGTGCGCCTGCTGCCCGCGCAGAACCGGCTGGGCACGGCCATCCAGGTGCAGGTGACCGAACGCCTGACGCGAGCGGTTTTTAACGGGGTGCTGGACGTGGACTACGCCGTGCAGTTCGAGCCCAGCGACAGCACCATCCGAATGGCCGACGTACATGTCAACACCCTGGGCTTTACCGGCGTGCCCGAGCGCTACCAGGCCGTGGTGCAAGGCCTGGCCCCGCAACTGGCTGAGCGGGTGCTGGACGGTGTCAAACTGCACCAGGTCAGCGCCAAAGACATGGCGGTGGTCAACGGCTGGGGCTACGAGCCCGGCACCATCGAGGTCACAGCTGCTGGCCTGCGCATCACGTTGAACCCGAAAAAGGCACCCTGAAGATTTTACTATCAAAAAAATAGCTGCTTACGCTTATCAGATAAGCACAAGCAGCCATTTTTATGCCTAAACCTCAGAGTCAGTGCGAGCCTTGCTCCAGGAAGCGTTGCGCGTCCAGTGCGGCCATGCAGCCCGTGCCTGCGCTGGTGATGGCCTGGCGATAGATGTGGTCTTGCACGTCACCGGCGGCAAACACGCCGGGCACGCTGGTCATGGTGGCAAAGCCTTGCAGGCCGGTGCGGGTGATGATGTAGCCGTCTTTCATCTCCAGCTGGCCCGCGAAGATGTCGGTATTGGGCTTGTGGCCGATGGCGATGAAGCAGCCTTTGAGGTGGATGTCGGTGGTGTCGTCGCTCTTGGTGCTCTTCAGGCGGATGCCGGTCACGCCAGAGGCATCGCCCAGCACTTCCTGCAGCGTGTGGAACAGCTTGAGCTCGATCTTGCCCGCCGCCACTTTTTCCATCAGCTTGTCCACCAGAATGGCCTCGGCCTTGAAGGTGTCGCGGCGGTGCACCAGGGTCACCTTGGCGGCAATGTTGGACAGGTACAGGGCTTCTTCCACCGCGGTATTGCCGCCGCCCACCACGCACACGTCTTGCTCGCGGTAGAAAAAGCCGTCGCATGTGGCGCAGCCCGACACGCCCCGGCCCATGAAGGCGGTCTCCGACTCCAGGCCCAGGTACTGCGCCGAAGCGCCGGTGGCCAGGATCAGCGCGTCACAGGTGTAGGTGCCGCTGTCGCCGGTAAGGGTGAAGGGGCGCTGGCTGAAATCTACCGTGTGGATGTGGTCGAAGATGATTTCGGTTTTGAAGCGCTCGGCGTGTTCCTGGAAACGCTGCATCAGCTCGGGACCTTGCACGCCCATCACGTCGGCAGGCCAGTTGTCGACTTCGGTGGTGGTCATCAGCTGGCCGCCCTGGGCGATGCCGGTGATCAGTACCGGGTTCAGGTTGGCGCGGGCGGCGTAGATGGCGGCGGTGTAGCCCGCAGGGCCGGAGCCCAAAACCAGGACCTTGGCATGTTTATTGTTCGACATGGATAAAAAACCTGTAGTGAAAAGGAGAAAGGAGCGTGTACCGCTTGCTAATTGTTACAAAATAACAGGCGGCTTATATCGGCTGGGCCGCGATACTTTTTTGGATATTGCAGGGTGTCCGGCCATACGGTTTTTTTCGTAGGGTCGGTTGCCGCGTAAACCACTTTTTTGAAATTCTGCCCCAGATTGTAAGAACCCACGGTCTGCAGGGCTCTGACGCGAAAGGAAATGACCATGTCGATGTTGTCCAACATAGAGCTTTTGTTGCGCGTGCCCTTGTTCTCCACCATGACTGCCGAACAAGCCGATGTCGTGGCCAAGGCCGTGACCAAGCAGCGCTTCAAGCGGGCCGAAATCATTGTCGAGCAAGGCCGCAAGTCCAACGCCTTGTTTATCGTGCTCAGTGGCCGGGCCCGTGTGCTGACCACCGACAGCCGGGGCCGTGAGGTCATTCTGGCGACCCTGCAGGTGGGCGATTACGTGGGCGAAATGAGCCTGATCGACAACGAACCCCACTCGGCCACGGTGCAAACCGAGATGCCCACCGACTGCCTGGTGCTGGGCCGCGCCGAGTTCGAGCACTGCCTGGACAGCAACACCACCATGGCCCGCGCCGTGATGGCAGGCCTGGTCAAGCGCCTGCGCCGCGCCGACCAGAAGATCGAGTCGCTGGCGCTGATGGACGTGTATGGCCGCGTGGCCCACGTGCTGCTGGAGGCCGCCACGCCCAATGCCGACGGCCAGATGGTCATCCGCGACAAGATTTCGCGCCAGGACGTGGCCAAAATGGTCGGTGCCTCGCGTGAAATGGTCAGCCGGGTGATGAAAGACCTGGAAGAGCGCGGCTACATCCATGGCCACGACAACGGCTCCACCCACATCCGTTCGGTGCTGGGTTCGCTGACCTGATCGGCCGCGGCCCGGTTTCAGGCCGCCTGCGCATGGGGTAAGCTTGGCGCAGACTCTTTCTGCCCATGACTTACTCCCTCAACACTCTCAATTCATCCGGACCGGTGGTGTCGCCGATGCGCACCGGTATCAACCGCTTTGCGCGCGAAATTGGCCTGATCCTGGGGCTGCTGGCCCTGGTGTTCTGGTGCATGGCCCTGTTGGGTTTCTCTTTGCAGGATGCCGCCTGGTCCACCTCGGGCCAGAACGCGGTGGTGCACAACTGGGCCGGTCGCCTGGGTGCCTGGATTGCCGACCTGAGCTACTTCAGCCTGGGTTTCTCGGTCTGGTGGTGTCTGGCCGCCGGTGCACGGGCCTGGCTGGCCGGTCTGGCCGACTGGATGCGCGCCCACGCCCCGGATGACAAACCCCGGCCCAGCGGCCATGTGGCGGGTACGGCCTGGGGCTTCTGGCTCGGGCTGGCCTTGCTGCTGTGCGCCAGCACCGCGCTGGAATGGTCGCGTCTGTACCGCCTGGCTCCGCTCTTGCCAGGCCATGTAGGCGGCGTGCTGGGCTATCTGGTGGGGCCGTTTGGCGTGAAATGGCTGGGCTTTACCGGGTCTGGCCTGGTGTGGATTGCGCTGGGCGTGATTGGCGTGTCGGCCGTGTTCCGCTTCTCTTGGAGCCATGTGGCCGAGCGGCTGGGGGCCTGGGCCTACTCTTTGGTAGAGACGCGGCGCGAGAAACGCGTGGTGGCCGAAGACCTGGCCGTGGGCAAGGTCGCCGCCAAGAAGCGCGAAGCCGTGGTGCGGGAAGAGCGGGTGGAAATCGCCGCCCACCACCCCACGCCGGTGATGATCGAGCCCACCCTGGCCGACCCGCCCAAGAGCGCCCGCGTCATCAAGGAGCGCCAGAAGCCGCTGTTCAGCGACATGCCCGACACCAAGCTGCCGCAGGTGGACTTGCTCGACGGCCCGCAGCTGCACCAGGAAACCGTGGCCCACGAGACGCTGGAGATGACCAGCCGCATGATCGAGAAGAAGCTCAAAGACTTCGGCGTGGAAGTGCGGGTGGTGCTGGCATCGCCCGGCCCCGTGATTACGCGTTACGAAATTGAGCCCGCGACCGGCGTGAAAGGCTCACAAATTGTCGGTTTGGCCAAAGATTTGGCGCGCAGTTTGAGCCTGGTGTCGATCCGGGTGGTGGAGACCATCCCCGGCAAAAATTACATGGCGCTGGAGCTGCCCAACGCCAAGCGCCAGTCCATCACCCTGTCGGAAATTCTGGGTTCGCAGGTTTACCACGAAGCCAAATCGCTGCTGACCATGGGCTTGGGCAAGGACATCATTGGCAACCCGGTGGTGGTCGACCTGGCCAAGATGCCGCACGTGCTGGTGGCTGGTACCACCGGCTCGGGCAAGTCGGTGGGTATCAACGCCATGATTCTGAGCCTGCTTTACAAGGCCGAGGCCCGGGATGTGCGGCTGCTGATGATCGACCCCAAGATGCTGGAAATGTCGGTCTACGAAGGTATTCCGCACCTGTTGGCCCCGGTGGTCACCGACATGCGCCAGGCCGCCCACGGCCTGACCTGGTGCGTGGCCGAGATGGAGCGCCGCTACAAGCTGCTGAGCAAGCTGGGCGTGCGCAACCTGGCGGGCTACAACGCCAAGATCGACGAAGCCAAGGCGCGCGAAGAATTCATCTACAACCCGTTCAGCCTCACGCCCGACAGCCCCGAGCCCCTGAAGCGTGAGCCGCACATCGTGGTGGTGATCGACGAACTGGCCGACCTGATGATGGTGGTCGGCAAGAAGATTGAAGAGCTGATTGCCCGCCTGGCGCAAAAAGCCCGGGCTGCCGGTATCCACCTGATTCTGGCCACCCAGCGCCCCAGCGTGGACGTGATCACCGGCCTGATCAAGGCCAACATCCCCACCCGCATCTCCTTCAAGGTCAGCAGCAAGATCGACAGCCGCACCATCCTGGACCAGATGGGGGCCGAAGCCCTGCTGGGCCTGGGCGACATGCTCTACATGCCCGGCAGCGGCATGCCCACACGGGTGCACGGCGCCTTTGTCAGCGACGAAGAGGTCCACCGCGTTGTAAGTTACTTGAAGACCCAGGGCGAGCCCGACTACATCGAAGGCGTGCTGGAAGGCGGCACGGTCGATGGCGAAGACGGGGAGGGCGGTGAAGGGGGCGACAGTGGCGGCGAAAAAGACCCGATGTACGACATGGCCGTGGAAGTGGTGCTGAAGAACCGCAAGGCCAGCATCTCCCTGGTCCAGCGGCATCTGAAGATCGGCTACAACCGTGCCGCCCGCCTGGTGGAAGACATGGAAAAAGCCGGTTTGGTGAGTGCCATGAGCGGTGCCGGTCAACGTGAAATCCTAGTGCCTGCAAGGGCAGAATGAGTGGAATGAAAAAATTATTTGCTGCGGTTTTAGTAGCTGCTTGTGCTGGTGTGGCAAGCGCAGACGGCCTGGAAAGCTTGGAAAATTTCGTCAAGACGGTGAAGTCTGGCCGCGCCGATTTCACCCAGGTCGTGACCTCGCCACCCAAGGAAGGGCAGGCGGCGCGCGTCAAAACATCCACCGGCAGCTTTGAATTCCAGCGGCCCAGCAAATTCAAGTTTCTGTACAAAAAGCCCTTTGAGCAAAGCATCGTGGCCGATGGCCAGACCCTGTGGCTGTACGACGTGGACCTGAACCAGGTCACCAGCCGCAAGCAGTCTGCAGTGCTGGGCTCCACCCCCGCCGCGCTGATTGCCGCCGCACCCAATCTGCAGGCCCTGCAGGCAGATTTCAACTTGCTGGCCGCACCCGACAAGGACGGCCTGCAATGGGTATCGGCCACGCCCAAGGCCAAGGACGGCCAGCTGCAAACCGTGCGCGTGGGCTTCAAGGCCGACGGCAAAACCACCGAGCTGGCCGCGCTGGAGATACTGGACAGCTTTGGCCAGCGCTCGGTGATGACCTTTGCCAAGGTGGAGGTGAACCCGGCTCTCGCGGCAGACAGCTTCCAGTTCAAGCCGCCTGCAGGCGCGGATGTGGTGAAACAATAAGTCTTTTAAGCTGCCATCGCTTTGCGAATAAGCGTTGGCTGCTATGAAATGCATAGCGGCTGGATGCTAAGCCGCCGGCATCACTTTCATGACCGCCTTCTGCACCCGTTCGTGGCTGATCTTGACGTTGTCGGCGGGCACCGGGGACTGGATGGCAAACGGCTTTTCGCGGGTGTCGCGCAGCACGTAGATGCCCAGGGGCAGGCCCTGGGCGTTGGCGATGCTGACCACCAGCGGGGTGTTGACGGCAGCGCCTTTTTTGACACTGACGGCTTTTTCGCCGTTGGCCAGCATCACGTAGGTTCCGGGTGGGTAGAAGCCGATGGCGGTGGTCATGGCCTTGGCGACCCGGGCATCTTCGTCAGGCACGCCCACGATATTGGACTTGGCCGCGCCCAGTGCCGACAGGCCGGGCCGGGTGGAGCGGGGGGCCATTTTGCCGATCAGTACATCGGCCAGGTGCAGGATGCGGCGGCATTCCCGGTTGCGCTCCAGCCCCTTGGTGCCATCTTGGTCGTGGTGCAGGCCCACGATGTCCAGCAGGTCTTCATTGACCACCCCAAATCCGCGCAGGATCGCCGCACTTTGCGCCGGATGGTCCTGGATCAGCTGCTTTTGCTCAGCATCGGGCGGGGTGGGCTGGGTGGCCAGGGTGTCTTGCAGCTTGGCCATGCTGGTGTTCATGGTCAGGGCGGCCTGCACCAAGACGGGTCGTACAAAGTCGTCCAGCCCCAGTTTGCGGGCCGTCAGCTCGCACACCACCGCACATAGCAGCGCGTGGGTGGCGCAGTAACCCAGGGTTTTGTCGGCCAGTGCCTGGAACAGGCTGAACAGGCTCTCGTCCGGGTCTTTGTCCAGCAGCTCCATGGCGCGCTTTTGCACACCGTCGAGCCGACCCAGCGGGTTTTTGGCGCTGGCACCGGTTTGCAGCACCGTGCCCCAGACGGCCTGCACATCGGTCCAGCCGCCGGTGATGTCTTCGCCCACCGTGTAGTCCAGCTCCAGAATGTCTTGCGGCATGGTGGCCTTGGCAATTTCCTGGATGCTGACCCCATCGCGCAGCAGGGCGTAGATCAGGCGGTCGTAGCTGCTGACCCAGGCCTTGTAGTCGGGCTGGGTGGCGCAGGCACCGTGGGCTTCCAGGTGTTCGCGGTGGTGCTCGGACAAAATCGCCTGCCCTTTGCGCAGCAGCAGGTTGCCTTTGGAGTCCCATACATTGATGGGCAGCGGGCGCAGGATCTCGATGCGGGAAACGGGGACGGGAACGTAAATCATGGTGCGGGGAGGATAAGCCAACGCGCACCCGTTTCGCGCCAGGGCCGCATGGGAGAATCCCTTTCATGACCCGTACCGCCCTGACCACCGATGCCCCTTTGGCCGAGCGCCTGCGCCCCAAAAACCTGGGCGAAGTCATAGGCCAGCAGCACCTGCTGGGCGAGGGCATGGCGCTGCGCATCGCCTTTGAATCCGGCCAGCCACACAGCTGCATCCTGTGGGGTCCGCCGGGCACCGGCAAGACCACCATTGCCCGGCTGATGGCCGACGCGTTTGACGCGCGTTTCATCACCATCAGCGCGGTGCTGGGCGGCGTGAAGGACATCCGCGACGCGGTCGAGCAGGCGCTGATCTCCCAGGCCCAGGGCCGCCGCACCATTGTGTTTGTGGACGAGGTGCACCGCTTCAATAAAAGCCAGCAGGACGCATTTTTGCCGCATGTGGAAAGCGGGCTGTTCACCTTTGTCGGTGCCACCACCGAGAACCCGTCGTTCGAGGTCAATTCGGCGCTGCTGTCGCGTGCGGCGGTGTACGTGTTGCAGCCGCTCACCTCCGCCGATTTAGAGCAAATAGTGGCCCACGCGCAGGCTATTCAAGCGGTACCAGCTATCGAAAAAATAGCGGTTGACCGTTTGGTGGCGTACGCCGACGGCGATGCCCGGCGGCTGCTGAACACGCTGGAAACCCTGGCCGTGGCCGCCACGCAGGAGAAGCAGGCCGAGATCAGCGATGCCTGGCTGCTCAAGGTGCTGGGCGAGCGCATGCGCCGCTACGACAAGGGCGGTGAGCAGTTCTACGACACCATCAGCGCGCTGCACAAATCCGTGCGGGGCTCCGACCCGGACGCGGCGCTGTACTGGTTTGTGCGCATGCTCGACGGCGGGGCCGACCCGCGCTACATGGCCCGCCGCCTGGTCCGCATGGCCAGCGAAGACATCGGCCTGGCCGACCCGCGGGCGTTGCGCCTGGCACTCGACGCTGCCGATGTGTACGAGCGCCTGGGCTCCCCCGAGGGCGAGCTGGCGCTGGCCGAATGCGTGGTGTATCTGGCCGTGGCGGCCAAGTCCAACGCGGTCTACAAGGCCTTCAACGAGGTCAAGGCCTTCATCAAGAAAGACGGCACCCGCCCGGTGCCCATGCACCTGCGCAATGCGCCCACCAAGCTGATGAAAGAGCTGGACTACGGCAAGGGCTACCGCTACGCGCACGATGAGGAGGGCGGCTTTGCCGCAGGCGAACAGTACCTGCCCGACGGCATGGCAGCGGCCAGCTTCTACCGGCCGGTGGAGCGGGGCCTGGAGATCCGTATCGCGGAAAAGCTGCGCACGCTCAAGCGCCTGAATGCGGCCGAAGGCAAGACGCCCTGACACCGCGTGCCCCCTGCCCACCCGTGGAGGAAACGGCGCAAAACAATACCCGGATTTGTGTGCCCGGCAAGCCGGTATGCCGGATAAGTTCAGCGCGTTGATACATTTGCATAATCAGATTCGCTAATACTTTGGCAAACGCGCTAATCCCTGCAGTTTCGAGGGTAAACACGCCCTAAACCCTTTGTTTTGGCCCGTTTCGTGCTGGATACAATTCGCCACAGAACCCGCACCAAGTTGGACACGACTTGCGCGGCACCCGCAAACCAGGCCTCCGGGCCCGCTCTGCGAGCGCTGCACAAGCCGATCGGAATTGGCGGGTTTTTTGTTAAGTTGCGGGGCCCACAAGGCCGCCAGCCATCCTGGATGGTCGGCACCGGCAGCCTGTGGATGCACAACACACACGGAGAAATATTTATGGATATCTTGCTACAGCAGATCATCAACGGTCTGGTGCTGGGCAGCATGTATGCCTTGGTAGCCCTGGGCTACACGATGGTGTACGGCATCATTAACCTGATCAACTTTGCGCACGGCGAGGTGCTGATGGTCGGCGCGCTGACTAGTTGGACCATCATCGGACTCATGCAGGACTCCATGCCCGGCACCCCCGGCTGGCTGATGCTGCTGATCTCGCTGGTGATTGCCTGCATCGTCTCGGCCACACTCAACTTCGTGATTGAAAAAGTCGCCTACCGGCCGCTGCGCAACAGCCCCAAACTGGCCCCCCTGATCACCGCCATCGGCATGTCCATCCTGCTGCAAACCCTGGCCATGATCATCTGGAAGCCCAACTACAAACCCTATCCCACGCTGTTGCCCGCCACGCCCTACAACATCGGCGGCGCGGTGATCACCCCCACGCAGATCCTGATCCTGGGCCTGACCGCCGTGTCCCTGGCTGTGCTGATGTGGCTGGTCAACTACACCAAGCTGGGCCGTGCCATGCGCGCCACCGCTGAAAACCCCCGCGTTGCCGCCCTGATGGGTGTCAAGCCCGACATGGTGATTTCGGCCACCTTCGTCATCGGCGCGGTGCTGGCCGCCATTGCCGGTGTGATGTACGCGTCCAACTACGGCACGGTGCAGCACACCATGGGCTTCCTGCCCGGCCTGAAAGCCTTTACGGCAGCCGTGTTTGGCGGTATCGGCAACCTGGCCGGTGCGGTGGTCGGCGGCATTTTGCTGGGCCTGATCGAATCCATTGGCGCGGGCTACATCGGCGCGCTGACCGGTGGCGTGCTGGGTAGCAACTACTCCGACATCTTCGCCTTCATCGTGCTGATCATCGTGCTCACGCTGCGTCCTTCGGGCCTGCTGGGTGAACGTGTGGCCGACCGGGCCTGATGGGAGCACCACTATGAAACTGAACAAAACCAACCTCATCATTTGCGCCGTTGTGGCGCTGATCCTGCCGCTGATCCTGCAAAACTTCGGCAACGCCTGGGTGCGGATTGCCGACATGGCGCTGATCTACGTGATGCTGGCCCTGGGCCTGAACGTGGTGGTCGGCTTTGCCGGTCTGCTCGACCTGGGCTATGTGGCCTTCTTTGCCGTGGGTGCCTACACCTATGGTTTGATGGCTTCGCCCCAGTTGACCGATGCGTTCCCGGCCATGGCGGCCATGTTCCCGGACGGCCTGCACATGCCGCTGTGGATGATTCTGCCGGTGGGTGCAGCCATCGCCGGCTTCTTCGGCATGTTGCTGGGTGCGCCCACGCTCAAGCTGCGTGGCGATTACCTGGCCATCGTGACCCTGGGCTTTGGTGAAATCATCCGGGTGTTTTTGAACAACCTGGACCACCCCATCAACATCACCAACGGCCCCAAAGGCCTGAACCAGATCGACTCGCTGAAGTTCTTCGGTATCGACCTGGGCAAGTCCCTGCACATCGGCAGCTACGAGATTGCCTCGGTCAGCCTGTACTACTACCTGTTCCTGGTGCTGGTGGTGATCAGCGTGGTGATCTGCCACCGCATGGAGCTGTCGCGCGTCGGCCGCGCCTGGATGGCCATCCGCGAAGACGAAATCGCCGCCAAGGCCATGGGCATCAACACCCGCAACATGAAGCTGCTGGCCTTCGGCACCGGTGCCACGTTTGGCGGTGTGTCCGGCACGCTGTTTGCCGCGTTCCAGGGCTTTGTATCGCCCGAGTCCTTCAGCCTGATGGAGTCGGTGATGATCGTTGCCATGGTGGTGCTGGGCGGTATCGGCCACTTGCCCGGCGTGATTCTGGGTGCGGTGCTGCTGTCGGCCTTGCCCGAGGTCTTGCGCTACCTGGCAGGCCCGCTGCAGGCCATGACCGGCGGACGGCTGGACTCGGCCATCCTGCGCCAGTTGCTGATTGCCCTGGCCATGATCGCCATCATGCTGTCGCGTCCGCGGGGTCTGTGGCCCTCGCCCGACCACGGCAAATCGCTCAAGGCCAAGTAAGGAACACCCATGACAGATAGCAAAAAATCCGAAGTGATCCTGCAGGTTGCGGGCATTTCCAAGCGTTTCGGCGGCCTGCAAGCCTTGAGCGATGTGGGCATCACCATCCAGCGCGGCCAGGTCTATGGCCTGATCGGCCCCAACGGTGCCGGTAAAACCACGTTCTTCAACGTGATCACCGGCCTGTACACCCCCGACAGCGGCACCTTCCATCTGGCGGGCAAGCCGTACTCGCCCACCGCGGTCCACGAAGTGGCCAAGGCCGGCATTGCGCGCACCTTCCAGAACATCCGCTTGTTCGCCGAAATGACCGCGCTAGAAAATGTGATGGTGGGCCGCCACATCCGCACCCATACCGGGCTGCTGGGCGCGATCTTCCACACCAAGGGTTTCAAGACCGAAGAGCTGGCGATTGCCAAGCGCGCCCAGGAACTGCTCGACTACGTAGGCATTGGCCAGCTGGCCGACTACAAGGCCCGCACCCTGAGCTACGGCGACCAGCGCCGCCTGGAAATCGCCCGTGCCCTGGCCACCGACCCGCAGCTCATCGCGCTGGACGAGCCCGCTGCCGGCATGAACATGACCGAAAAAGTCATGCTGCGCGAGCTGATCAACAAGATCCGCAACGACAACCGCACCATTTTGCTCATCGAGCACGATGTGAAGCTGATGATGGGCCTGTGCGACCGCCTGACCGTCCTCGACTACGGCAAGCAAATTGCCGAAGGCACCCCTGCCGAAGTGCAGAAAAACGAAAAAGTGATCGAGGCCTACTTAGGCACGGGAGGACATTGAGATGGCAAACACCCCTAAGAAACAACCCGGCGAAGTGCTGCTCAAGGTCAGTGGCCTGAAGGTCTCCTACGGCGGCATCCAGGCCGTCAAGGGCGTGGACTTTGAAGTCCGCGAAGGCGAACTGGTCAGCCTGATCGGCTCCAACGGTGCGGGCAAGACCACCACCATGAAGGCCATCACCGGCACCCTGCCGTTTGTGGGTGGCGACATCCACTACCTGGGTAAGAGCATCAAGGGCAAGGGCGCGTGGGATCTGGTGAAAGACGGCCTGGCCATGGTGCCCGAAGGCCGCGGCGTGTTCACCCGCATGACCATCACCGAAAACCTGCAGATGGGCGCGTACATCCGCGACGACAAGGCCGCGATCCTGGAAGACATCGAAAAGATGTTCACCATCTTCCCGCGCCTGCGCGAACGCAAAGACCAGCTGGCTGGCACCATGTCCGGTGGCGAACAGCAAATGCTGGCCATGGGCCGTGCGCTGATGAGCCGCCCCAAGGTGCTGCTGCTCGATGAGCCCTCCATGGGCCTGTCGCCCATCATGGTCGACAAGATCTTTGAAGTGGTCAAAGACGTGTACGCCCAGGGCGTGACCGTGTTGCTGGTCGAGCAAAACGCCAGCCGCGCACTCGGCATTGCCGACCGCGGCTACGTGATGGAGTCCGGCATCGTCACCATGAGCGGCGATGCCAAGCAGATGCTGAGCGACCCCAAGGTACGCGCAGCCTACCTGGGCGAATAAGCCGTAAGACACCTTCTCCTGCGGCGCGGGAGAAGGTGCGGTTTGATAGAAAACCAGCCTCCGCCGCTCATTCCACCTACACTAGCTGCTATGAATAACGTAGTAGCCACCCCCGGCACTTTCCGCTTCCTCCACGCCGCCGACCTGCACATCGACAGCCCGCTGCGAGGCCTGAGCCGCTATGCCGGTGCGCCGGTAGAGCGCTTGCGCAACGCCACCCGCCGCGCCCTGGAAAATCTGGTCGATCTGGCCCTGGCCGAGCGCGTGCACTTTGTGCTGCTGGCCGGCGACCTGTACGACCGCGACTGGCCCGATTTCCACACCGGCTTGTTCTTCCGCGCCCAAATGGTGCGCCTGGGCCGCGCCGGCATCCAGGTCTTTTTCGTCCAGGGCAACCACGACGCGCAGGGCACCATCACCCGCGAGCTGGTGCTGCCCGACAACGTCAAAAAGTTCTCCAGCCGCAGCGCCGAGACGGTACACCTGCCCGACCTGGGCGTGGCCATCCACGGCCAGAGCTTTCCCCAGCGCGAAGTGCCCGAAGACCTGGTGCCGCACTATCCCGTTGCCGTGCCCGGCCAGTTCAACATCGGCCTGCTGCACACCAGCCTGACTGCCGGTGGCGGCATCCACGAAACCTACGCGCCCACCACCGTGGCCACGCTCAAAACCAAGGGTTTTGATTACTGGGCGTTGGGCCACGTCCACACCCGCGCCGTGGTCTGCGAATCGCCCCGCGTGGTGTTCCCCGGCAACCTGCAGGGCCGCCACGCCAATGAAACCGGGCCCAAGGGCTGCGAGCTCGTCACCGTCACCAACGGGCAGATGGAGGCCCGCTTTGTGCCGCTGGACGTGGTGCGCTGGCACCAGCTCAGCGTGGCGCTGGACGGCATCGACCACCTGGCCCAGGCAAGCCAGACCATCACCGCCGCGTTGGCGCAAGCCACCCTGGGCGCGGGCGATCGCCTGCACGCCCTGCGCATCCACCTCACGGGCCGCACCGCCCTGCACACCACCGAGGCCGAACAGCCCGGCACCCTGGAAGCCGCAGTGCACGCAGCCGCGCAAGACGTGGCCGGGGCCGAGCTGTGGATCGAGCAGGTGCCGTTGCAACTCAGCTCGCCGGTAGACCGCGCCGCCCTGGCCCAGGGTGACGATGCCGTGGCCGAGCTGCTGCGCCTGGTGGATGAGCTGGCCGCCGACCCCGCCGCGCTGGCCGCCTGGTCTGCCAAGGCCTGTGGCGACGTGCTGCACAAACTGCCCGCCGAGGCCAAGGGCGAGGGCAACTGGGCCGACCCGGACACGCTGAAAGCCTTGCTGATGGATGCCGAATCGACCCTGCTGGCCCGGCTGGGGAGTGCTGCATGAAGCTACAAAAACTCTACCTGTCGGCCTTCGGCCCGTTCACCGATAAGCTGCTGGATTTCAGCGGCACCAGGGCGGGTATCCACCTGGTTTTCGGTCCCAACGAAGCCGGCAAATCCTCCGCCCTGCGCGCCATGGCCGACCTGCGCTTTGGCATCCCGGCGCGCAGTGCCGACACCTTTGTGCACGACGGCCCCAAGCTGCTGCTCACCGCGGTGCTGGGAGATGCCAACGGCCAGCCGGTGGCCGTGGCCCGCCGCAAAAAGACCAAAGACCCGCTCACCGCCGCCGACCCCGCCACCGGCCTGCCGTTGGCCACGCCCGTCAGCGCCGCCGTCGCCCAGGCCCTCACCGGCGGCATGGACCGCGCCGCCTTCGAGCGCAGCTTCGGCCTGGACCACGCCCACCTGCGCAAAGGCGGCGAAGAGCTGCTCAAAGGCGAGGGCGAGCTCGGTGCCGCCCTGTTCGAGGCCAGCGCCGGCCTGCAAGGCATCAAGGCCCTGCAGGCCAGCCTGCAGGACGATGCCCGCAAGTTTCTGCTGCCCAGCGCCCAGGCCGTGATTCCCGAGTCCAAGCGCCTGATCGACGAGTACAAGTCCCTGTCCAAAGCCGCCCAGACCCGCCCCGCCGAATGGAAAGACCGCCAGCGCGCCCTGGACACCGCCACCGACCAGCTCAGCACCCTGCAAGACCAGTTGAAGGCCCTGCGCCGACGTAGCCAGACTTTGACCGAATTGCGTGCCGTGCTACCGTTATTGCAGCAGCTCACGCTGACTCAATCAGCACAAGAGGCCGAAAACACCCTTAACTTATTGCCACCCGATGCGCGCGAGCAGCGCCAGGCCGCCCAGCACAATTTGCTCACCGCCACCGAGCAGCTGGATGCCGCCCAGGCCGAGCAAGCCGCCTGCGCCCAGGCCCAGCAGGCCCTGGTGCTGGAGCCCACCCTGGTCGCCCACGCCCCGGCCATCGAGCGCGTGGTACAGGCCTGCGCGCTCGCCCGCCAGCAGCGCAGCGAGCAGGTGCCACTACAAACACAGGCCGGGCAGGGTGCCGCCGCACTGGCCGACATGGCCCGGCGCATCCACCCCGGTGCGGACCTGGATGCCGTGTTGGCCGCCGTGCCCGGCCCCGCAGACCGCGTGGCGCTGGACGAGCTGCTGGACACCGTCGCCCGCCACACCCAGGCACTGGCCCAGCAGCAAGAGCGCCTGGCCCATCTGGATGCGCAACGGGCCCAGACCCCGGAAGACCGCCGCCCGGTGCCCCCGGCCTTGCTGGCTGCCGTAGAGCTCGCCTTGCAACACGCCCTGGCCCTGGGCGACACCCCCCAGCGCCAGGCCGAGGCGCAACGCGAGATCGACACCCTGGACCAGCGCATCCAGCGTGCCCTGGCCGACCTGCGCCTGCCCAGCAGCGCTGCCCTGCAAGCCGCCCGCCCGCTGCTGCTGGCCGACATCGCCCAGGCCGAAAAAGCGCAGGCGGATGGGGCCTTGCAGTTGGAGGCGCTGCGCAAGGAAGATGCCGACCTGCAGCGCGAGCTCAGCACCCAGCAGCGCCGCCAGCAGCAACTCGCCGCCGTGGGCGAAGTCGTCACCGCCCAGAGCCTGCAAGCCGCCCGCCAGCAGCGCGATGCTCGCTGGCTGGACGTGAAACAGGCCTACGCCCCATTTACCCTGGCCGCCTTCGAACCCACCCAGACCGAGGCCGACCGCCAGGCCGACCTGCTGCGCGAAGGTGCCGAGCGCGCCGCCCAGGCCGCCGAATGCGCGCTGCGCATCGCCGAGGCCGACACCCGCCGCCACGCCATCGCCCAGCAACTGGCCGATGGCACCGCCCACGCCGCCCAGCAGCAGGCCGACTGGCTCCAGACCCTGGCGGACGCAGGCCTGCCGCCGCACCCACCCGCCGCGCTGCGGGAATGGCAGGCCCAGCGCGCCGTGGCGCTGGAGCTGTGCGAGCGCCAGCACCAGCTGCAGCGCGAGCAGGCCGATGCCGCCCAGGCCGTCCACACCCGCACCGAGGCGCTCGCCCAGGCCCTGCACGCTGCCGGCTGCGTAGCCACAGGGCCGGGCTTGGTCAGCCAGGCCAGCGCCTGGCTGCGTGCCGCCCAGGATGCCGCCGCCCAGGCCCGCGTGGAGGCCCAGCTGCGCGAGACCCTGCGCGCTGAACACGCCACGGTGCTACGCCACATCGCCGAGCACCATGCCACCCTGGCCACCGCCCTGGCGGCGCAAACCGCCTGGACCACGCGCCTGTTTCTGCCCGCCACCAGTAGCGCCGCCGCCACCAAGGCCCGCCTCGCCGAGCTGGCCGCGCTGGAAGCCGCCCACGCCGCCCAGACCCGCCGCACCGAGGCCATCGCCCAGCTCCAGGCCCGCGCCGATGACGTGCAGGCCCAGGCCCAGGCGCTGGCGGCGCTGCTGGGTGAACCAGCGGTGCTGCAGATCGACGACTTTGCCGACCGCCTCAGCGCCCGCCTGGCCCGTGCCCAAGCCCATGCGCTGCAAGCCAGCGAACTGACTCGCCGCCTGGCAGCAGCCCAGCAACAGCACGCCGCAGCCCAGCAGCGCATCACCGCCAGCCAGGCCCAGTTGCAGAGACTGTGCGTCGCCGCCGGGGTAGATGCCCCGGCAGAGCTGCCCGAAGCCGAAGACCGCTCCACCGCCCAGCGCGCCCTGCACGACAAACAGCGCGACCTTGACGCGCAACTGCGCCAGGCCACCGCCCGCCCGCTGGCCGATCTGCACGCCGAGCTGGCCGGGCGCGATGCGGTAGACCTGGATGCCGAACGCGCCGCCCTGGACACCCAGGCCACGCAGCGGGAGTCCGATATCGCCACCGCCAGCGCCACCGTCCACACCGCCCGCCAGGCGCTGGAGGCCATCGACACCTCCGCCGCTGCGGCAGAAGCCCGCGAGCAGATGGAATCCGCCGTGGCCCGTCTGCGCGCCGCCGTGCCGCCCTGGATGCAGTTGCGCCTGGCCGACAGCCTGCTGCAAGAGGCCCTGAAGCGCTTTCGCGAACGCGCCCAGGCCCCCATGGTGCGGCTGGCCTCGGAATACTTCGGCCTCATCACCGGTGGCCGCTACCCCAAGCTGGTGGTGGACACCTCCGCCGAGCGCCCCGTGCTGCAGGCCGAAGGCCAGGATGGCCGCCTGATCGGCATCGAAGCCATGAGCGAAGGCACCGCCGACCAGCTCTACCTGGCTCTGCGCCTGGCTGCGCTGGAATTGCAACGGGGCCATGGCTCCGACATGCCCCTGGTGCTGGACGACGTACTCATGACCAGCGACGACACCCGCGCCACCCACATCTTCCAGGCCCTGGCCCGCTTCGCAAAAGAAGGCCAGGTGCTGCTGTTCACCCACCACCAGCACTTGGTGCAGGTGGGCCAGGCGGCGCTGCCGAGCGGGGCGTTGGCGGTGCACCATTTATAAGAAATCGGCTGCTTGTGCTTGTCTGTAGAGCGTGAGAAGCTATTATTTACGTAGCAAACCAAAACCACCATGCCGGAACCCATCACCTTGGAAACGCCCCGCCTGCGGCTGCGCCAATGGCTGCCGCAGGACCGGGCGCCGTTTGCGGCGCTGAACGCCGACCCGCGCGTCATGGAGTTCTTCCCCGCGGTGCGCACCCGCGCCGAGAGCGACCAGATGGCCGATACCTGCCAGGCGCTGATCCAGGAGCGGGACTGGGGCTTTTGGGCGGCAGAGCTGAAAGCCACACAGCAGTTCATCGGCTTCGTGGGCCTGCATGTGCCGTCTGCGCTATTGCCGTTTTCTCCCTGCGTGGAAATCGGCTGGCGTTTGGCCACGCCCTACTGGGGCCAGGGCTTGGCCACCGAGGCCGCCAGGGCTTCCCTGGATTTTGGGTTCCACCGCCTCGGCCTGGCGGAAATCGTGTCGTTCACCGCCGTCCCCAACACCCGCTCCCGCGCCGTGATGGAGCGCCTGGGCATGCAGGCATCCGGTACTTTCGAGCACCCCCAGGTACCCGAAGGCCACGCGCTGCGCCTACACCACCTATACCGTCTCGCGCGCGAGAACTTTGCAGAAGAAATCAGCCCTCCGTGCTGATGGAGTAAGCGCAAGAAGCTACTAAAAAAGTAGCAAATGAAGTTGCTTGCAAAGCCGTCGATACGCGGACTGCCATGCCATGCACCATCACCGTTACGTGCCTAAAATGCACCGTATCCATTAATAAAACCATTAAGGAATGCGTATGGGCGTACGAGCTATCGATGTAGTGCCTATCAGCGAAGCGCGTGCCCGCCTGACCGAGCTGGCACAGGCCGTGGTGGAGGGGGATGTGGAGAAAGTGCTGACCAAAAACGGTGCCAGCTATGTGGCCCTCATCGATGCCCGCAAGCTCGACTACTACCACGCGCTGGAGCTGGAGCACGCGAATCTGGCCTTGCTGACCGAGGTCGAAGTGGGACTGCAGCAAATCCTGGCCGGGCAACGCTTGCCTGCGGCTGCACTGGATGCGCTGTTGGCCGATTAAGAGCCCATTCATGTCGATCCCGGTGAACGCGCAGGTTAGCGCTGCGCCCAACTTTGCCGCCAGTCTGGCCGAGGCCAGCGCGTTTTTCAAAGCCCAGGATGCGGCATCTGCCGTTGAACGCACGCGCAAGCTCAAAGCCGGGCTGCGCGAGATGACCCGTGTGCTGCGATGGGCTCCCACCAGCGGGCGCCCCGCCCGGTTTTTAAATGCCCAGTCGGTCCAGGCGCAACTGCGCGCCGAGGCGGTAGTGCAACTGGCACGCGAGGTCGGCTTGCCACATCTGCGTGAGTTTGTGGTGGACCCGTTTGTGGTGTTGTACGCCCACGGTGAGGCCGAAGTGGTCCTGCTGGCCATCAAGCACCACCGCCAGTTGGCTTACAGCGCGGCGCAGTAAACACAGGCAGCCTCCAAAAAAAAAGCGACTAGGCAAACGCCCAGTCGCTATGTGCAGGAGCCGGGGAGGGCTTAGGTCAGCTCGCCCATCTGGCTTTGCAGGTAGTTCTGGATGCCGACCTTGCCCAGCAGGTCGATCTGGGTTTCCAGGAAGTCGATGTGCTCTTCGGTGTCGTCCAGGATGCCTTGCAGCAGGTCGCGCGAGACGTAGTCGCGCACGGCTTCGCAGTGGGCGATGCCGTCCTTGATGGTGGCTTGGGCACCTTGCTCGGCCTTCAGGTCGCAGGCCAGGCATTCGGGCACGTCTTCGCCTACCAAAATCTTGGCCATGTCTTGCAGGTTGGGCAGGCCGTCCAGCATGAAGATGCGGTCCATCAGCTTGTCGGCGTGCTTCATTTCGCCGATGGATTCCTCGTATTCTTTCTTCGCCAGCTTGTCCAGGCCCCAGTGCTTGTACATGCGGTAGTGCAGAAAGTACTGGTTGATGGCGGTGAGCTCGTTCTTGAGTTGCGCTTGCAGATGCGCGATGACTTGGATGTCGCCCTTCATGGTGGCCGTCCTTTTTTGGGGAATGGTGGTCGCAGGATTGCGTCACTGGGCATTGTCGGTGACGCAGCCCGGTAAATCAAAAAGCCAGAGGTGATAGCCCCATTTTTTTGGTCTGAGTGCGAACGCGCGTGATAGGCATTCGTAAGAACGTGAACACGTTCTTGGGGCCGAAAAGCATTGACCCGGCGTGTTACCGCTGTAAAGTAGTTACATGCTTGTAACAACTACCATGCCCGCCGTGCTCGACATCGAAGCCTCGGGTTTTGGTCGGCGCAGTTACCCCATCGAAGTAGGCTGCGTGCTGCCAGACGGCAAGACGTTTTGTACCCTGATCCGGCCCGAGCCCGAGTGGGTGCACTGGGACCCCGAGGCCGAAAAGCTGCACCACATCAGCCGCGAATTGACCGAGAAAGTGGGCAAGTCGGCGCTGGACGTGGCGCATCTGCTCAACACCCATTTGCGCGGCCAGACCGTCTATTCCGACGGCTGGGCGAATGACTTCACCTGGATCGGTGCCTTGTTTGAAGCGGTGGACCTGAGCCCGTATTTCAAGCTGGACAATCTGCGCTCTTTGCTCAGCGAAGACGAGGCCGCGCGCTGGCACGACGTGAAGCAGCAGGTCAGCGGCGAGCTTGGCTTGCAGCGCCACCGCGCCAGCAGCGATGCCCGGGTGTTGCAGCGCACCCTGCAACGGCTGATGGAGCAGCGAGAAACCCTCTGAGTGATTGGCTTTACACCGCGCCGATAGACTGGCTGCTCCACTCTGCTGAAGCGATTTCCCATGAATTTGATGACACGCCGCACTGCGGCCCTGGCTGTGCTTTTGGCGGCCAATCTGTGCGCCGCCCAGACGGCATCGCCCACGCTGCGCCTGCGCGGCACGGTGCAAAGCGTGACCGCCAGCACCCTGACCCTGCAGGTCCGTGGCGGCGAGGTGGTGGCGCTGGCGCTGCCTGCGAATCTGGTGGTGTCCGAGGTGTATCCGATTGCCTTGGCCGATATCCAGCCCGGCAGCTTTATCGGCACCGCCGCCATGCCGCAGGCCGATGGCACCGAGCGCGCGATTGCGGTCACCGTGTTCCCCGAATCTGCCCGGGGCGCGGGCGAGGGCCACCGCCCGTTTGACCTGCAGCCGCAAAGCACCATGACCAACGCCACGGTGGCCGATGTGGTGGCCTCGCCCACGGGCCGCACGCTGCAACTGAAGTACAAGGACGGTGCGCGGGCCATCGTGGTGCCCACCGACGCACCCATCGTCACCTTCCGCCCGGGCGACCGCAGCCTGCTGGTCGCAGGGGCCAGCGTGTCGCTGTCGGCCCGGGAGCAGGACGGCAAGCCCACCGCCATCCGCATCAACGCCGGTCGTAACGGCTTCCAGTTGCCTTACTGATTCTCCCACCGGTGGGACCTACGCCAAGCGTATAACCGCGAGCTGTCTGTTCCAGAAACACCGCGGAACTGGCTTTGCCAGGCCGCTGGTGTTGCCCCCTGCAAGGGGGTTGGCGAAAAGCGCTTGCGCTGTAGCCTGGGGGTGTTCAACCAGCGCTGCGGATCAGGTGGTCAAACGCACCCAGCGCGGCCTTGGCCCCATCACCTGCGGCGATGATGATCTGCTTGAACGGCACGGTGGTGGCATCGCCTGCGGCGAACACACCGGGCACCGAGGTCTGGCCCCGGTTGTCGACGATGATCTCGCCGTGCTTGCTCAGCTCCATCGTGCCCTTGAGCCATTCGGTGTTGGGCACCAGGCCGATCTGCACGAAGCAGCCTTCCAGTTCGATGTGGTGGCTTTCACCGGTGGTGCGGTCGGTGTAGGTGAGTCCATTGAGCTTGCTGCCGTCGCCGGTCAGCTCGGTGGTTTGCGCCGACACATGCACGGTCACGTTGGGCAGGCTGTGCAGCTTTTTGACCAGCACGGCATCGGCCCGCAGTGCGTCGCCGAATTCGATCAGGGTCACATGCGCCACCAGCCCGGCCAGATCGATGGCCGCCTCGACACCCGAGTTGCCGCCGCCGATCACCGCGACGCGCTTGCCCTTGAACAGCGGGCCGTCGCAGTGCGGGCAGTAGGCCACGCCCTTGTTTTTGTATTCTTGTTCGCCAGGAACGTTGACGTTGCGCCAGCGCGCGCCGGTGGTCACGATCACGGTCTTGGACTTGAGTGATCCGCCGTTGGCCAGTTGCACCTCGACCAGTCCGCCGGGCGTGGCGGCGGGGATCAGCTTGTCGCCGCGCTGCAGGTTCATCACGTCCACGCCGTAGGCTTTGACGTGCGCGTCCAGGCCCATGGCGAATTTGGGGCCGTCGGTTTCCAGCACCGAGATGAAGTTCTCGATCGCCATGGTGTCGTTCACCTGGCCGCCAAAGCGCTCGGCGGCGATGCCGGTGCGGATGCCCTTGCGGGCGGCGTACACCGCCGCTGCTGCGCCTGCGGGGCCACCGCCGACCACCAGCACGTCATAGGGGGCTTTGGCCGAGAGCCGGGCCGCGTCCTTGTCGGCCGCGCCGGTGTCGAGCTTGGTGACGATTTCTTCCACCGTCATGCGCCCCGAGCCGAAATGGCTGCCGTTCAGGTAGATGCTGGGCACGGCCATGACTTCGCGGGCGTTGACTTCGTCCTGGTACAGCGCGCCGTCGACGATGACGGTCTTGATTTTGGGGTTGAGTACCGACATCAGCGTCAGTGCCTGCACCACGTCGGGGCAGTTATGGCAGCTGAGGCTCATATAGACCTCGAAGTTGAAGTCACCGTCCAGCGCTTTGATGCTCTCGATCACGTCGGCTTCCACCTTGGGCGGGTGGCCGCCGGTCCACAGCAGGGCCAGCACCAGCGAGGTGAATTCATGGCCCATGGGCACGGCGGCAAAGCGCAGGCTCATGTCACTGCCCATACGGTTCAGGCTGAAAGAGGGCTTGCGCGCGTCCGTGCCGTCGGTCTTCAGGGTAATTTTGTCGGACAACGCAATGATGTCCTCCAGCAGGCCGCGCATTTCGCCCGCGCCTTTGCTGTCGTCCAGCGATGCCACGATCTCGAACGGCTTTGTGACCCGTTCCAGGTAGCTCTTCAGTTGTGCCTTGAGGCTGTCGTCCAACATGGTGTTCTTTCAGTCAATGCTGCCGCCAGCCTCGTGAGCCAGCGGCGGGTTTGGTTACAAAAATTTAGATCTTGCCAACCAGGTCGATCGAAGGGGTCAGCACGGCTGCGCCTTCGTTCCACTTAGCGGGGCAGACCTGGCCGGGGTGGGCGGCGGTGTATTGGGCAGCGCGCAGCTTGCGCACGGTTTCCTTCACGTCGCGGGCGATTTCGTTGGAGTGGATTTCGGCCGTCTTGATCACGCCGTCTGGGTTGATCACAAAGGTACCGCGCAGTGCCAGGCCTTCTTCAGGGATGTGCACGCCAAACGCATTGGTCAGGGTGTGGGTAGGGTCGCCCACCAGCGGGAACTTGGCCTTGCCCACAGCGGGGGAGGTCTCATGCCACACCTTGTGCGAGAAATGCGTGTCGGTGGTGATGATGTAGACCTCGGCACCCATCTTCTGGAATTCGGCGTAGTTGTCGGCTGCGTCTTCGATTTCGGTGGGGCAGTTGAAGGTGAAAGCCGCCGGCATGAAGATCAGCACAGACCATTTGCCCTTCAGGCTCTCGTCGCTCACGGTCACGAACTTGCCGTTGTGGAAGGCTTCGGTCTTGAAAGGCTGGACTTGGGTATTGATCAGGGACATGGTGGTTTCCTATAAAAAAACGTGAGTGGCTGGATGCGGTATGCATTAGCTACCACGCTGAATGATAGGCTATTAAATAAGCTTGTTTCATAGTTAATTTGTATTTACACCATAGTTTCAGTAGGTGATGGCTGTCCTGGTTTTTTATCAGATGAGAACTATTCTCATATACTGTAAACCTTCCCAGCTAGCCACTCCGGCCCGTGCAGCGCAAAAAAACCAGCTGCCTGCGCGCCGACAGCCCGCAATCTGTATGGCTTGACGAGGAGTATCCCCATGCCGAAGTCTGATACCCGCATCCACATCCTGCAGTGCAAACCGGTACTGTCCGATGTGGCCTGCGAACACGCCGCCCTGGTGCGCATGCTGGCCAGCGCCCAGGCCCGCGTGAGCGCGGTGGTGGTCGACCACGTGCAGCAGATCGCCGCGCTGCAAGCCCAGATCGTTCGCCTGCGCGGCCGCGCCATCGTGCAGGGCACCCTGGTGGCCTGGCTGCGCGAAAGCCTGGCCCAACTAGAACCTGAAGCCGCAGAGGATCTGCAAGCCCACGCCGACGCCGCCGACCGCGTGATCTGCCAAACCGGCTGCATCAGCCACGGCCACTACTGGCGCGAACAAGACCAGTGCCGCCGCACCGGCAAGGGTTGCGTGCTGGTGGAGGAGGGTGCTGCGGGGCCTGTTCCCTGAAGTTGCCAAGTTTTAGGCCATTTTTCAGGCATAAAAATAGCTACCCGCGCTTGCTAGACCAGCGCAAGCAGCTCCTGTTTTTTACTATTAAAAAAGAAGCAAGCTGTGCCAACTGCACGGGCCGTAGCCAATGGGGGTCGGATCATCCACGCGCGCCTAAAAGTGGATGCCTCCCCTCCGGTCCAACCGCGTGCGTGCTCCGACCCCTATTGGCGGGTTTGCGTTTTGTGGGTGCCTTTGGCATCGTCGGCCGGGATGTGCGCCCGGCGGCGCAGTCACTTTTCTTTGCTTGGCCAAAGAAACGTAACCAAAAGAAAGGCCACCCTCACTGCCAGCGCCCCGTCGCTCTCGCGCCGGGGAACCTGCGGTGCTCGCCCCACGGGGGCATGACGCAAACTCGCTGCGCTCAAACACGCGTCCTGCTGATCCCCGTGGGACTGCGCTCCTCGGCGCTTTGCAGAGGGGGACCCCAAATACGGGATCGGGGGCGCGCAGCGCCCCATCGTGCCTAGGGCACGAAGTTGGGTCGGTGCGCCAGCCGATGTTCGCGGTGCTTCCATCGCCGCTAATAGTCCCCCCAACTCGCGACCGGCGCGATGCCCGGCTGCGCCGGGCCGATCCCGCACCCCGGGGTCCCCATCTGGTTGTGCCGAGGAGCACAGCTTTGGACGGATCAGGGCTGGCGTCTGTTTGAGCCGCAGGCGAGTTTAGCCAGACCCCGCCCAAAGCGAGCACCGCAGGTTCCCGTAGCGCCAGCGGAGGGCGCAGACAGTTGGGGCGCCTTTCTTTTGGTGACTTTTCTTTTGCGCAAAAGAAAAGTTACTGCGCCGCCGGGCGCAACTCCCGGCCGAGGATCGCAGTGGCACCAACCCGCCAAAGGGGTCGGAGCACGAATGCGGCAAGCAGGCGACACGACACCAGGCAATTCAGCGCGCAATCGTGATCCGACCCCTCTGGCTACCGCCCGTACAACCGGAAAAATAGCTAATTTACGTCTAAAAAATAAGAGCACCTCACGCTTATTCGACTGGCGGAGAGCGGCTTTCTGGCACCAAAAAATAGGCTTAAAAACTGTAGCAATCCTAGCCCGCCCGTTCTCCCGCCAGCGCGGCCAGCAGGTCAGGGGCGAACACAGCTGCGTCGGTTATGGTTCCCCCCATGGCCCCGATCTTCTTCTCCACCCACTATGCCTTCCGCCAATGGCTGGCCGCCCACGCCAGCACCGCCACCGAGCTCCTCGTCGGCTACCACAAGGTCGGCAGCGGCACGCCCAGCATGACGTGGTCGGAGTCGGTGGACGAGGCGCTGTGCTTTGGCTGGATCGACGGTGTGCGCAGGCGCATCGACGACGCGGCGTATTCCATCCGCTTCACACCCCGCAAGTCCGGCTCCATCTGGAGCGCCGTCAATATCGCCAAATGCGCGCAGCTGCAGGCCGAAGGGCGCATGACCGCCGCAGGCGCGCAGGCCTTGGCCCGCCGTACGCAGGCCCGGTCGGCGGTGTATTCCCACGAGCAAGCCGTGCCCGCCGCGTTGTCAGCCGAGGAGCTGGGGGCTTTTCAGCGCCACGCTGCGGCCTGGCTGTTCTTTGCCGCCACGCCGCCGGGCTACCAGAGGGTGGTGCTGCATTGGGTGTGCAGCGCCAAGAAAGCCGCGACGCGCGGCACGCGGTTGGCGAAGCTGGTGGAGGCCTGCGCTGTGGGGCAGCGGCTACGGTAGACCCATAGCAAACTGATATCGGTACTAAAATATACGAAACATAGTCGTTTCATATACAGGAGTCAGTTTGGGCCTCGTCAAAATTTCAGAACCTATGCACGACAACGTGCGTATCGCCAGCGGCGCGTTGAACCGCTCCATCAACGCGCAGGCCGAGCACTGGTTGCGCATTGGCATGATGTGCGAGCTGCACCCGGAGCTGAAGTACGGGGAGCTGTGCCGCCTGTTGATCCAGGATGAAATCCAGGCCGAGGCGCAAGTGCTGGCACTGCCGAAAAGGGTTCGGGCATGAACGGCGAGAGCGTAACTATCCGCACACCCGATGAAGTCGCCATGGCCCGCCGTGCCGGCCACCTGGCGGCCGATGTGCTGCACATGATCACCCCGCACGTGGTGGCGGGCATTACCACCGAGGCGCTGGACCAGATCTGCCACGACTACATCGTGGATGTGCTGGATGCGGTGCCCGCCAACATCGGCTACCACGGCTACCCCAAGACGGTGTGCACCTCGGTCAACCACGTGATCTGCCACGGCATTCCGTCGGCCAAGGTGCTCAAGCGCGGCGACATCATCAACATCGACGTGGCCATCATCAAAGACGGCTGGTTTGGCGACTGCAGCCGCATGTACTTTGTGGGCGAACCCAGCCCGCTGGCCAAGCGCCTGGTCGAGACCACCTACGAGGCGATGCGCGCGGGCATTCTGCAGGTGAAGCCGGGCGCAACCCTGGGCGACGTGGGCCACGCCATCCAGGCCGTGGCGCACCGCGAGCGCTTCACGGTCGTGCGCGAGTACTGCGGCCACGGCATCGGGCAGATCTACCACGACACCCCCCAGGTGCTGCACTACGGCCGACCCGGCACCGGGTTGCGGCTGCAGGCGGGCATGATCTTCACCATCGAACCCATGATCAACGCGGGCAAGCGCGACACCAAGGAAATGCCTGACGGATGGACCGTGGTCACCAAAGACCATTCGCTCTCCGCCCAGTGGGAGCACATGGTGGCCGTGACCGACACCGGCTTCGAGGTGCTGACACCTTGGCCGGAAGGCGTGGGGACTTACAGCGCCATCTAGGTAAGGGGCACGCGGGGTCGGTTATCGTCCCTGCATGCACCCCACACATCCCAAATACCAGCGCTGCATGGTGTTCGCAGGCGGCGGCTTCCGATTTGGCATTTATCTGGGCATGTACGCTGCTGCGCGCGATGCGGGCCGGGCTCCCGACGTGCTGCTGGCCACCTGCGGCGGGGCGATCGCGGCGGCGCTGGTGCAGGCGCTGCCCGACGACGCACAGCGCAAGGCCTGGCTCAGCTCGCAGCAGATGTACGAGTTCTGGGGCAGCCTGCAGCCAGCGCCACAGGCCCGCATCACCAAGGCCCTGCTCGGCGCGGCCCGGCGCAAGTGGTCGCGCCAGCCCGCCCCGGTGGTGCCCGACTTGTTCCGCGACTACCTGTTTGAGGTGCCGCCCGTGTTGCCGTTGCCACCCGTTGCTACGGTTTCCGAGGTGGACGTGGTCACCATCGGCGGCAAGCTGCTGTTTGGCCCGGCAGACGTAGGCCAGGCCCGTGGCAGCCGCAAGCTGTTTGCCCAAACCGTGTTCGGCCCGCCGCGTGCCGCGGCCCTGGTGCAAGGCATGGCATCACCCTTTGCCGATCCGCGCTGGGGCGAGCACGCGGTGGCACATGGCGTGCAGGCCGACACCACCCTGCCGCTGGATGCCGCTGCGCGCATGGCCATCACCGACTTCTACTACTTCCCGACCTACCGCCATGGGGCCGACCACTACATCGGCGGCGTAGTGGACCTGTTCCCCATCGAGCTGGCCCACCGGCTGGCCGACGCGGTGATGCTGGAGTTCAAAGAGTCTTTCAACCAGCATTTCGAAATCCCAGCCTGGCGCGCTGTGCTGGGGCTGGACGGCAACCAGCGCCTGCGCCACGTCAACGCGCAAGCGGCTGACGTGTGGTTTGACACCTCGGACGTGGCGACCGCATTGCCGGTGCAGCCGGTGCAACGGCAACTGGAGTGGTGGCGTAACCGCATTGTGCTGGCCCAGCCCATCGACTACGCGGCCTACGTGCAGGCCATGGATGCCCAATGGCAGTACGGCTACCAGCGCGGCCAGGAGGCGCTGCAACGGCCCGCCCCCGGGGATACGGCAGGCATGCGCAATGCGGACCAGTACAACCGGGCGCAGGCTGGGGTGCTTGCAGCAGGTGCCTGAAATGTTCATGATCATGGACATAACTGGCATATATCGCCATAATGTTCACGATCATGGACAAATTAAGACTTCCTGCAGACCTTGGCAAAGCTATCGCCCAGTACCGCGAGGCGCACAAACTCTCGGCGGTTGCCGTCGCCAGCAAGGCCGGGCGCAGCCGCACCGTGCTCCACAAGCTGGAGCGCGGCGAGGATGTGACCGTCGCCTCGCTCTTCAACATCCTGCGCGCCATGGGCCTGTGCCTGGGCCTGCAAAAGGCGGGCATGCCGACCCTGGAGGAAATGCAGCAGCGGTTTGCGGACGACGAAGAGGAAGACGGTGCGGGCGGTGGCCATGCTGCCTGAACGTATCCGTCTGCTCGATGTGGATGTGAACGGCGGGCACAGCGGGCGGCTGGCGCACGCTTCGACCTTCACCTTCGACTACCGCCGCGACCAACCCGACCAGCCCGGCGTGTCGCTGCTCATGCCGCCGAGCACCCTGCACTTTGACGGCGGCGGTGCCCTGTTCCCCGCCATGGACATGAACCTGCCCGAGGGGTATTTGTTTCTGCAGATCCGCGAGTTCTTTCCCAAGCAGGCCATCACGCCCATGCATTTGCTCGCTCTCATGGGCAACAACGGCATTGGGCGGCTGGGCTACCGGCTACCGGATGCGCCGCCGCCAACGGCTGCTGCGGTGGTCCACAAGGCGGATTTGCTGTCCAGTGGCAACGGCCCGGCCCTGTTCCAGGAGCTGATGCGCGCCTACCTGTCCACCGGCTCGGGTATCTCCGGCATCCAGCCCAAGATCATGGTGCCAGACCGGGCCACGGTGCCGGTGCCCACGCTGATCGTCAAGATGGCGGCGCAGCGCTACCCGGGGCTGTCGGCCAACGAGTTCATGTGCCTGAGCGCGGCCCGCGCGGCCGGTATCCCGGTGGCACCGTTCGACCTGTCCGAAGACGGCTCGCTGCTGGTGATCGAGCGGTTCGACATCGCGCCCGACGGCACGCGCCTGGGCTTTGAAGATGCGGCATCGCTCATGGGCCAGCGGGTACGCGACACGCTCTCAGACCGCAAGTACCACGGCAGCTACGAGCGGGTCGTGACCGCCCTGAAGCTGATCAACCTCCCGGATGCGGAGCTGGCGCGCTTCTTCGAGCAGGTGGCCTTCATGGTGATGGTGCGCAACGGCGACGGCCACCTCAAGAATTTCGGGGTGCTGTACAGCGGCATCGGCGATGTCCGCCTGGCACCGATGTTCGATGTGGTGAGCACCTCGATCTACACCTACCAGCGCTACGACGGTGGCCCTGCGCTGGAGGACCACACCATGGCGCTCCGGCTTTTTGCGGGTGCCAAGGCATCGAAGGTCTATCCCTTGCCCGCGGTCTTGCTGGACTTTGGTCGTCGGGTCTGCGGGGTTGCGAACCCACGCGCAGTGATTGAGCGAATCGCCCAGGGCATGGCGCAGGTGCTGTATCAGAGTCGTACAGACCCCCGTATTCCAACCCCGTTGCACGCGCAAATGGCCGCCGCGTGGGAGCCGGGGCTGGTGCTGGCCCAGGAAGTTGCACGCAGCATTGCCCATCCGCGTACGTAAGCGGCCTGTGTCTACATGTTTTAGCGTTCTATGTCTTTTGAGGCCCTCGTGCTTATTCCATCAGCGTAAGTAGCTACATAAAAAGTAGCATTTGACCGGCCACCCTCACAACCCCATTGCCCGCCCATCGCTGCGCGGATCGTGCGCGCCCGTCATCACCCCGGTCGCCGGATCCATCCGAATCGCCCCCGGGTGCCCCATCAGCGGGCTGTGCGCGGGAAGGGGGCTCAGCGCGTGGCCGCGGCGGGCCAGGTCGGCGAAGACTGCGGCGGGCACGTCGTCTTCCAGTTTGAGGGAGTCGCGCGCGTCGGAGAAGGTTTTGCCGAGCAGAAAGCGCGGGCGGGCCAATGCCGTGTACGGGTCCATGCCGTAATCGATCATGCGGGTCAGGATGGCGGCCAGGGTTTGCGGCTGGCCGTCGGCACCCTGGGTGCCGTACAGGATGGACGGCTTGCCGTGGCGCAGGTACATGCCGGGATTCAGGGTGTGGAACGGGCGTTTGCCGGGGGCCAGGCAGTTGGGGTGCTGCGGGTCCAGCGAGAAGGCCGCGCCCCGGTTGTGCCATAGCAGGCCGGTGTCGCCCACCACCACGCCGCTACCCCAGTCGAAGTAGGTGGTGGCCAGCATGGAGACGGCGTTGCCGTAACGGTCGGCAGCGGCCAGGAAGACGGTGTCGCCGGTCTGGAAGCTGTGCGGCCAGGGCAGGGCCTGGTCCATGCGGATGGAGGCGGCGAGTGCGTCCAGGTGGGCGGGGGACAGCAGGCGCTCCACGGGCACATCGGCGTGGTCGGGGTCGGCAATGAGGCGGTTGCGGTCGATGAAGGCGCGCTTCACGGCTTCGACCAGCAGGTGGTAGTAGTCGGCACTGCCCTCGGGGATGCTGCGCAGGTCGAACCGGTCCAGGATGCCCATGATCTCCAGCGTGGTGATGCCCTGCGTGGGCGGGCGGTGGGCCACCAGGGTGCCGTCGCGGTAGGGCAGCTGCAGCGGGGCCTCCAAGCGGGCGTGGGTCTGGGCCAGGTCGGCGGCGGTCAGGGGGGAACCGGCCTGGGCCAGGCCCTGGGCGATGGTGGCGGCCAACTGGCCTTCGTAAAAGTCGCGCGGGCCGCGCAGTGCCAGGGTCTCCAGCGTGGCGGCCAGGGCGTGGCGGTGGCGCCGTTGCTGTGGCGCGGGCACGGCACCATCGACCAGGAAGTGGGCGTAGACACCGGGCAGCGTGTGGGTCTCGGGCTGGCGGAACTGCAGCCAGAAGCGCTCGGATTCCGAGATGGCAAAGCCGTCGCGGGCCAGGGTGATGGCAGGGGTGAGCAGCCCGGCCCAGCTCTCTTTGCCGGCCCACTGGTCGCGGCTGATGGCAAAGGCCTGGGCCCACACGTCCACCGCCGCCGCGCTGGTCAACATGGCCTGCGGGCCGCGCGTGGGGATGCTGCCCTGGTAAGTGGGTAAATGCCGGGCGGCCTGGCCGATGCCCGAGAGGCTGCTGACCTGCCCGTGCGCGTCGGCGATCAGCATGAAGGCATCGCCGCCCAGGCCGCAAAAATGCGGGTAGGTGACGCACAGGCTGGCCGCGGTGGCAATCACCGCCTCGATGGCGTTGCCGCCCTGGGCCAGCACGGCCAGCCCGGCTTCGGTGGCCGGGCCGTGGGGGCTGGTGACCATGCCTTGGGTAGAGGTGGCCAGGGTCATGGGGTGTGGGTAGGCATGGTGTGGAGTCTTGGCTGTAGGGATGCAACCACTATGCCAACTCCCCGTGTAGACGGGTTTTTAAGAGAAAAAATGTCCTTATCCGCCGGTCGCATAAGAATTAGTAGCTATCAAAAATAGAGCATTCAACCTGCGGCA
Organism: Comamonadaceae bacterium OS-1; assembly: GCA_027923965.1. NCBI lineage: Bacteria > Pseudomonadati > Pseudomonadota > Betaproteobacteria > Burkholderiales > Comamonadaceae > Comamonadaceae bacterium OS-1. Next base: position 2,882,696 of record AP026969.1, on the reverse strand, counting down.
CTATCTTTGGCAGAATCGGCGGGGACTGTCTGGCCGTTCAACGATTGAAAGCGATTCTCTTGAAAACACTCAACCTGGTAGGCGCTGGCCGTGTGGGGCAAACGCTGGCGCGGCTGTGGCAGCAGCAGGGCACGTTTGCGGTGCAGGACGTGCTGACCAGCAGCCCGGCCAGTGCCCGGGCTGCCTGTGCCGCCATTGGTGCGGGCTACCCGGTAGAGACGCTGCAGGCCATGCGCCCGGCCGATGTGTGGATGCTGGCGGTGCCCGATACCGCGCTGCCCCAGGTGGCGCAGGCGGTGGCCACGGCGTTTGCGGCATCTTCTGCCCTGAGCGCGCAAACCGTGGCCTTCCACTGCAGCGGGGCGCTGGGCAGCACGCAACTGGTACCGTTGGTGAGCCTGGGCTGGCAGACGGCCAGTGCACATTGCATTTTGAGTTTTGCGTCGGTGGATGCTGCCGTGGCCCAGTTCCCCGGCACGGCCTGCGCGCTGGAGGGCCACAGCCGCGCCTGCGGCCTGTTGCGGGCGGCTTTTACGGCCATCGGCGCACGTTGTTTTGATGTGGCCACCGGGCAAAAATTGCTCTACCACGCGGCTGCCGTGTTTGCCACCAACTTCATGCCGGTGCTGCAGAGCGTGGCCGAGGATGCGTGGCGCAGTGCCGGTGTGCCCACCGAGCTGATTCCCGACCTGCGCGCCAGCCTGCTGGCCCACGCGGTGCACAACATCACCACCCTGGGCCCGGCTGCGGCCCTGACCGGCCCGGCTGCCCGGGGTGACACGGCGGCCATCGCCCGCCAGGCGCTGGCCGTGACGGCCTGGGACCGAGAAGCCGGTGCGGCCTACGACGCGCTGAGTGTGTTGGCCCTGCGTTTGGCGGGCCAGACCAAGGGCTAGTGGATGGTGTGCGCCAGCACCTCGCGCAGGTTCAAGGCGCAGTCTTGCAGCGCGATGCAGTTGGAGTGCTGGGCGCACTGCAGGCAGGTGTCGGCATAGGCGGGGTCGTGCAGCAGGCGGTCGGGGTCCACGGTATAGCCTTGGCCGGCCATCAGCCACTTGAAGTCCACCTCCAGCAGCAGATCGCTGCCGGGGTCGCCCGAAAAGTTGACAGTGTGCGTGTGCATATGTGCCCCTTGTGCTCTGTAGATGGGTACGCCGCCCTTGGAATCAATATAGGAACTGGCCCACGGAGTAAGACGGGGAAGTGGGGTGCAAACACCCCGCCTCTGTGGCCTTTGGTCCATGGTCTGTAGCCATGCTGTGCAAGTTAACCCCCTTTGGGGGCTTTGGCATCCCTCGTTTGGGGGATAGAGCCCGAGCGTGGAACAATGGCTGCATGCCTACCACCGCATCCACTTTTCTGGTCGGGGCCGCCCTGGCACTCGCACTGCCTGCCCTGGCGCAACTCCCGCAGCGCAACCTCACGGTAGAGCTGCGCCAGATCAGCGAGCCAGATGGCAACACGGTCAGCACCCAGCCCACCGCCGCGCCGCTGGCCTCCCAGCGCATCCAGGTGCGCAATGGCGAAAAGGCCACCTTGACCATGGGCCAGAACGTGCCGATCCGGTTTGTGCAGTCGGTGGCTGCGGGCCGCGAGGGCAGCGGTGTCAGCTACGGCATGGTGTGGATGCAGGCGGGCCAGAGCATGGCCGTGCAGCCGCGCTGGCCCGGTGGCGGCCAGCCGGTGCGCGTGGACATCGACGTGCAATCCTCCAGCCTGCAGGCCCCCAGCGGCAACGCCGAACTCCCCAGCCAGGCCCGCAGCCAGCTCGCCACCAGCGTCAGCGCGCCCCTGGGCCAGTGGGTCACGGTGGCCGCTACCGGGGGAGGGCAGGCCCAGCCCGGCACGTACAGCAGCGAGGCCGCCGCCGACACCCGGCAACTGGTGCAGATCCGCGTGCTAGCTCCCTGATATGGCTATGGCCGTGCGCTGGACTCTGCCGTGCTGGCTCATGGCCACGCTGTGCGCAGCCTCGGCCAGCGCCCAGGCCACCACCTACACCATCGATCCGGTGCGCACCAGCACCACTTTTGAGCTGGGCAGCATCAGCAGCGGGCGGTTTGAGCGGCACACGGGCACCATCCAGCTGGACATGGCGGCCAAAACCGGGCTGGCCGATGTGAGCATCGAGGCGGCCTCGGTGCGCTCGGGCATCAGTTGGGTCGATTCCATTCTGGTCAGCACCGAGCTGTTCAACGCCAGCCAGTACCCCAGCATCCGCTTTATGGGCGACCGGTTTTTGTTCAGCGGCGAGACCCTGACCGCGGTGCTGGGCAACCTCACCTTGCTGGGCAAGACTTTGCCGGTGCTGCTGCAGGTAAACCACTTTGGCTGCCGCACGCCGCCTGCGCCCGATCCCGAGGTGTGCAGCGGCAGTTTCGAGGCCACCATCGACCGCACCGACTACGGCATGGACCTGGGCGTCAGCCTGGGGCTGCCCAAGAACGTGCACCTGGTGGTGCAGGTGGAGGCGGTACGGCAGTGAGGGGTTTGCTATAAATTTAAGAGCTGCTCGTGCTTATGCGACTGGCGTAGAGGCCTGATTTAGCCTAAAAGTGCCCGCACATGGTCGTTCAGAAAGCGCCCCTGCGGGTCCAGCCTGCGCCGCAGAGCCCGGAAATCGGCCGCACGCGGGTACAGCGCGGTCACGTCGTCAGTGTCCAGAAAATGCATCTTGCCCCAGTGCGGGCGCGAGCCAAAGCGGCGCAGGATGGCATCCACATCGCGCAGGTAGTCCCAGTAGTCCACGCCCGGCTGGCCCGATACCGAAAGGGTGATGCTGTCCTGCTGGTGGAACGGGCTGATCCAGGCCGGGTCGCCCGCGGTGAAGCGGTATTCGATGGGGAAGATGCAGTTTGTGTGCTGGGTCAGCATCAGCTCGCGCACGGCGCGCACCGCCTCTTTGCCGTGCTGCACCGGCACCGCGTACTCCAGCTCGTGGAAGTTGGGCACGTACTCGATGGGGTAGATCTCGGACGAGTAGGCGATTTTTTCAAACGGCGTGTCCAGCGCCGGGCGGTCGGTAATGTCGATCACCTTCATCTCGCACACGTCGGCGGTTTTCGATGTGGTGGTCCGCGGGGCATCCGCCGTGTCGGCCAGACAGTACAGCTGGCGGCTGTGCGGCGTGGGGCACCAGAAGAAGCCGAAATGCCGGTGCGTGGCGGCCAGCTCGTCGTGGCGGGCCATGCAGGTCTCGAAGTCGTCGCGCCACACGTGTTCATGCAGGTGGTAGGCATCGGTGACCTGCAGCGTCAGCTCGGAAATCACCCCCAGCGTGCCCACCGATACCTGGGCGGCGTGCAGCAAGTCCTGGTCCGACCCGTCCACCACCAACACGCTGCCATCGGGCTGCACCAGCCGCAGCCCGGCAATTGAGGTGGCCAGGCAGCCCAGCGTGGCACCGGTGCCGTGGGTGCCGGTGGTGAACGCGCCCGCCACCGCCTGCGAGTCGATATCGCCCTGGTTCACCAGCGAAAAACCGTGCGCCTTGAGCGCAATCGCCAGGTCGTGGATGCGTGTACCCGCGGCCACCGTGACCTGCTTTTTCGCATCGTCAAAACTACGCACGCCCTGCATCTGCGCCAGCGACAGCAGCAGCCCGCCCGTGCCCACCACCGGCGTGAAGCTGTGGCCCGAGCCCGCCACCCGCAGGTTCAGGTCGCGCCGGTCGGCTTCGGCCACCATCTCGCACAGCTGGTCCTCGGACGTGGGCGCGCCCTTGTAGCGCGCAATGCACGACTGGTTGCCGACCCAATTGCGCCACAGACCGCCTTTTCCGAATTGCATGGGGACTCCGGTAGAGAGTTGAACGTGCCCAAGATCATGCCCCATACGCCACCCGGCGTATTTCCGCATCGGCGGGCCGCCTCTAAAGTCCACCCATCGCCGCACAAAGCCTGCACCGGCATACCGCGGCGAGCCGGGTTCATTTACTTTACGGAGAAGCACACATGCAACGTCGATTTACTCTCAAGGCGCTCACCGCCGCTGTCGCCCTGTCCTCCCTGTCCATGGTGCCCGCCCATGCCGCCGACACCATCAAGGTCGGTGTGCTGCACAGCCTGTCGGGCACCATGGCCATCTCGGAAACCGTGTTGAAAGACACCGTGCTGATGGCGATTGACGAAATCAACGCCAAGGGCGGCCTGCTGGGCAAGAAGCTCGAGCCCGTGGTGGTGGACCCCGCGTCCAACTGGCCGCTGTTCGCTGAAAAGACCAAGCAGCTGCTGGGCCAGGACAAGGTTTCGGTGATCTTCGGCTGCTGGACCTCGGTGTCGCGCAAGTCGGTGCTGCCGGTGGTGGAAGAAATGAATGGCCTGCTGTTCTACCCCGTCCAGTACGAGGGTGAAGAGCTGTCCAAGAACGTGTTCTACACCGGTGCTGCGCCCAACCAGCAAGCCATCCCCGCAGTGGACTATTTGATGAGCAAGGCCGGTGGCGGTGCCAAGCGTTGGGTGCTGCTGGGCACCGACTATGTCTACCCCCGCACCACCAACAAGATTCTGCGCGCCTACCTGCTGAGCAAGGGCGTGAAAGAGACCGACATCGACGAGAAGTACACCCCGTTTGGCCACAGCGATTACCAGACCATCGTGGCCGACATCAAGAAGTTCTCTGCCGGTGGCAAGACCGCCGTGGTGTCCACCATCAATGGCGACTCCAACGTGCCGTTCTACAAGGAACTGGGCAACGCCGGCCTGAAGGCCAAGGACGTGCCCGTCGTCGCCTTCTCGGTGGGCGAAGAAGAGCTGCGTGGTGTGGACACCAAGCCGCTGGTGGGCCACCTGGCCGCCTGGAACTACTTCATGAGCATCAAGAGCCCGGCCAACACCGAGTTCATCAAGAAGTGGTCGGCCTACGCCAAGGCCAAGAAATTGCCCGGTGCCGACAAGCCTTTGACTAACGACCCGATGGAAGCCACCTACATTGGCATCAACATGTGGGCCCAGGCCGTGAAGAAGGCCAACAGCACCGACACCGACAAAGTGATCGCTGCCATGGCCGGCCAGAAGTTCAACGCACCCTCGGGCATCGTGTCGGAGATGGATGCCAAGAACCACCACCTGCACAAGTCGGTGTTCATCGGCGAAATCAAGGCCGACGGCCAGTTCAACGTGGTGTGGAAGACACCCGGCCCGGTCAAGGCCGTGCCATGGAGCCCGTTCATCGAAGGCAACGCTGGCAAACCCGACGAGCCAGTCAAAAAGTAACACCCCCAGGCTTGCCCACTTCGTGTGGCCTCCAACCCCCTTGCAGGGGGCGATACCAGCAGCCTGGCAAAGCCAGTTCTGCGGTATCCCTGGAAGGGGAGGCCGGTGCGTTGTGGCTGTGGGGGGGGTGCTTGGTTTGACGTTCAACGGGCAACTCCTTATTTTTTCTTCGGGCGCCTCTTGCTTTGGGCGAGAGGCGCTTTTTTTCGGCAGGCCGGGCCTGCTGGAACACTATTTGCATACAGATCTGGTATCGCTTCCATGCCCAACCAACAGGCCGCTCCATGTTGATTCGACGATTACTCTTTGCTGCTACGCTTTTGGTAGCTGGTCACGCTTATGCACTAAGCGCTGACGAGGTAAAAGGCTTGGCCATTGGCGAAACCGAGACGCGCATCGAGGCCTTGAACAAGGCCGTGGTCAGCGCCGACGACAAGACCGTCGCCTTCATACAGGCCCTCTCCGACGACCAGGTCAAAACCCTGGGCGACAAAGTATTTTTGCTGCAGGGCGACAAGGCGGTAGACCCGGTCACGGGTGCCGATGTGGCCCTGCCTGCGGATGCCGAAGACATCATCAACAACAACCAGATGCGCGGCGAGCTCGACAATGCGCTGGCCGCCGTCAAGCTGTTTTCCAAAGACGACAAGCTGCGTGCCGCCGCGGTCAAGACCCTGCTGGCCGAGCCCGACGAGAACAAGCTGGCGCTGGTGGAAAAGGCCTTTGCGGCAGAGACCGTGCCTGCCATTAAAGACCAGCTGGGCCTGCTGCGCGGAGCCCTGCTGCTGGGCAGCACGGACAAGGCCCGCCGCCTGGAAGCTGCCAAAACCCTGGCCGACAGCGGCAACCCCAGCACCAAGACCGTGCTGCTGGCCCGCCTGCAGGAGGAGACCGATGCCGACGTGAAGGTGGCCCTGAACGCCGCCCTGGCCAAGGTCGAGGCCTCGCTGGCCTGGGGCGACAAATTGGGTGCCATCTTCAGCGGCATCAGCCTGGGCTCCATCCTGCTGCTGGTGGCCCTGGGCCTGGCCATCACCTACGGGCTGATGGGCGTGATCAACATGGCCCACGGCGAGCTGATGATGATCGGTGCCTACGCCACCTACCTGGTGCAAACCGTCTTTCTCAAGTATTTGCCGGGTGCGTTTGACTGGTATCTGCTGGCCGCCGTGCCGGTATCGTTTTTGGCATCGGCCCTGGTGGGTGCGGCGCTGGAACGCAGCGTGCTGCGCTTTCTGTATGGCCGTCCGCTGGAGACGCTCCTGGCCACCTGGGGTATCAGCCTGATGCTGCAGCAGGGCGTGCGCAGCCTGTTTGGCGCGCAAAACGTGGGCGTGGAAAACCCGGTGTGGATGAGCGGCGGCCTGCAGGTCATGGCCAACCTGTCGCTGCCCTATAACCGTATCGTCATCATCGCGTTTGCCGTGGCCGTGCTGTTGGGCGTGGGCTGGTTGATCGGCAAAACCCGTCTGGGCCTGTTTGTGCGCGGGGTCACGCAAAACCGCCCCATTGCCTCGTGCATGGGGGTCAACACCGCGCGTATCGACACCTATGCATTTGCGCTGGGCTCGGGCATTGCCGGGCTGGCCGGATGCGCCCTGAGCCAGGTGGGCAACGTCGGCCCTGACCTGGGCCAGGGCTACATCGTGGACGCATTCATGGTGGTGGTGCTGGGCGGCGTGGGCCAGCTGGCGGGCACCGTCTACGCCGCCATGGGCCTGGGCATTTTGAACAAGTTTCTGGAGGGCTGGACCGGTGCGGTGCTGGCCAAGATTGCCGTGCTGGTGCTGATCATCATCTTCATCCAGAAGCGCCCCCAGGGAATTTTCGCCATGAAGGGCCGGAGTGCAGAAGCATGAGCAAAGTTAATTTACCAACCAAAGGTCCGCTGCTGACCCGCTCCGGCTGGAGCAGCTTTATCGTGGCGCTGATCGTGGTGTGCGCCGTGGCACCGCTGCTGAACCTGGTGGTGCCCGCCGACAGCATCTGGCACATGAGCGACTACGCCATCGGCCTGGTCGGCAAGATCATGTGCTACGCCATCGCCGCGCTGGCCATGGACCTGATCTGGGGCTACACCGGCATTTTGAGCCTGGGCCACGGCATGTTTTTCGCACTCGGCGGCTATGCCATGGGCATGTACCTGATGCGCCAGATCGGCCACGACGGCAACTACAAAAGCGACCTGCCCGACTTCATGGTGTTCCTGTCGTGGAAAGAGCTGCCCTGGCACTGGGCGCTGAGCGGCAGCTTCGGGGCCACGCTGTTTCTGGTGGTGTTTGCACCGGGCCTGGTGGCGCTGATCTTTGGCTTTTTTGCCTTCCGCTCGCGCATCAAAGGCGTGTACTTTTCCATCATCACCCAGGCCATGACCTTTGCGGCCATGCTGCTGTTCTTTCGCAACGAAACCGGCTTTGGCGGCAACAACGGCTTTACCGACTTCAAGCGCATCCTGGGCATGCCCATGGCCACTACCTCGATGCGCATGGCCTTGTTTGTGCTGACGGGCTTGACGCTGCTGGGCTTCTTTTTGTTCGCCAAATGGCTGGTGGGCAGCAAGTATGGCCGCGTGCTGCAGGCCATCCGCGACGCGGAAACCCGGGTCATGTTCTCGGGCTATTCGCCCCTGGGCTACAAGCTCAGCATCTGGGTGATTTCTGCCGTGATGTGCGGTGTGGCCGGGGCCTTGTATGTGACCCAGGTGGGCATCATCAACCCCAGCGAAATGAGCCCGGCCAACTCCATCGAGATTGCGGTGTGGGCGGCGGTGGGTGGGCGTGCCACGCTGATCGGGCCGATCCTCGGTGCCTTCATCGTCAACGGGGCCAAGAGCTGGCTTACCGTGGCCTACCCCGAGTTCTGGTTGTACTTTTTGGGTGCCTTGTTTATTGCCGTCACGCTGTTCTTGCCGGACGGTGTGGTGGGCCTGGTGAAGAAATTAAAGGGAGCCAAAGCATGACCCCCGATCTGATGGAAGAGGGCGCGCGCCGCCTGGCCGCCAAGGACCCCGCCTATGTGTCGGGCAACACCGAGTCCGGTGGCCGCGAAGCTGGTTTCTCGCGGGTGCACACGCCCGGCGAGGTGGATGTGTCCCATGGCCGCATCCTGTACCTGGAAGACGTGCACGTGAGCTTTGACGGCTTCAAGGCCATCAACGGCCTGTCGCTGGACATTGCACCCGGCGAGCTGCGCTGCATCATCGGCCCCAACGGGGCGGGCAAGACCACGATGATGGACATCATCACCGGCAAGACCCGGCCCAATTCGGGCACGGTGTTTTTCGGCAGCACCATCGATTTGCTGCGCCACAACGAGCCGCAGATCGCCCAGCTGGGCATTGGCCGCAAGTTCCAGAAGCCCACGGTGTTTGAGCAGCTCAGCGTGTTCGAGAACCTGGAGCTGGCGCTGAAAATGGACAAGAGCGTCCAATCGTCCATGCTGTTCAAGCTGGATTCGGCCCAGAGCGACAAGCTGGCCGAGATGCTGGTCACCATCCATTTGGCCGACAGCGTGGGCCGCCAGGCGGGCAACCTCAGCCACGGCCAGAAGCAGTGGCTGGAGATCGGCATGCTGCTGATGCAAGACCCCAAGCTGCTGCTGCTGGACGAGCCCGTGGCCGGCATGACCGACGAGGAAACCGCCCGCACCGCCGAGCTGTTTCTCACCCTCAAAGGCAAGCATTCGCTGATGGTGGTGGAGCACGACATGGGCTTCATCCGCACCATCAGCGAGATTGTCACCGTGCTGTGCGATGGGTCGGTGCTGGCGCAGGGGACGCTGGACCAGGTGCAGGCGGATGAACGGGTGATTGAGGTGTATCTTGGGCGGTGAAGCTGCTAATAGGGGTCAGAACCCAATTGGTCCAATGCCGCTACGGGCGGTAGCCAATCGGGGTCAGATCCCAATTGCGCGCGGGCTGCTGGAGGGGCGAGCCCAGTGTTTCCCGCATTTGGGCTCTGACCCCGATTGGCGGGTTGGCGTTAACGGAGATCCCCGGCCGGGAGGTGCGCCCGGCGGCGCAGTAACTTTCTTTTGCGTGGCCAAAAGAAAGTCACCAAAGAAAAGGCCACCCCCACTACCTGCGTCCTCCGCTGCGCTGCGGAAACCTGCGGTGCTCGCTTCAGACGGGGTCTGGCTAAACTCGCTGCGCTCAAACAACGCCAGCCCTTTTCCGCCTGAAGCTGTGCTCCTCGGCGCATCTAGAGGGGGACCCCGGGGAGCGGGATCTGTGGCGCTTTGCGCCACATCGCGCCTGGGGCGCGAGCCCGGCAGGGCCGGGCTGGGTGTCCGCTCCCGCGTCCATGCCGTGTGGCGTCGGCGAGTAGCGCAGGGCTGGGCGGATCAGGGCTGGCGTTGTTTGAGCGCAGCGAGTTTAGCCAGACCCCGCCCAGACCGAGCAACGCAGCGTACCGGCACGCAGTGCCGGGCGGCGACTTCGGCTGGCCTTTTCTTTGGTGACTTTCTTTTGGCCACGCAAAAGAAAGTTACTGCGCTGCCGGGCGCACGTCCCGGCCTGCTGATGGGCGTTAACCAACGTCCAGGCGCGCGCAACCTCACAATCTGGAGTTAGCACCATGCTGAACGTCAAAAACATCAACCAATACTACGGCGGCTCCCACATCCTGCGCGATGTCAGCTTGCAATGCACCAAGGGCAAGGTCACCGTGCTGCTGGGCCGCAACGGGGTAGGCAAGACCACCTTGCTCAAGTCGCTGATGGGCCTGGTGGCGATCAAGACCGGCACCATCGAGCTCGACGGCAAAGCCATCCAGGGCTTCACGCCCTACGAGCGTGCCCGCGCGGGCGTGGGTTTTGTGCCGCAGGGCCGCGAGATTTTTGCGCGCCTGACGGTGGAAGAAAACCTGCGCATGGGCCTGGCCTACAAAAGCGCCAGCACGCCGATTCCCAACGAGCTGTTCACGCTGTTCCCGGTGCTCAAGCAGATGATCCACCGGCGCGGCGGCGACCTGTCGGGCGGGCAGCAGCAGCAGCTGGCCATTGCCCGCGCGCTGGCGGCGGGCCCCAAGCTGCTGATCCTGGACGAGCCCACCGAAGGCATCCAGCCTAGCATCATCAAAGACATTGGCCGCGTCATCCGCATGCTGGCCGACCGGGGCGACATGGCAATTCTGCTGGTGGAGCAGTACTACGACTTTGCCCAGGAGCTGGCCGACGACTACCTGGTGATGGAGCGCGGCGAGTTCATCGCCCGCGGCCTGGGCAAGGACATGGAAGCCAACGGCGTGCGCAATCTGGTGGCGATTTAAGTTACTACTGTTTTTGTAGCTACTTATGCTTACGGAGTAAGCGCTGGCGGCACATTAGGCTTAAAAATCAGGCGTACACATCCGTGCCTTGCGCAACGCGGGCTCGCAGTTCGGCCAGCATTTCGCGCTCGGACAAATGGTCTGCCCACTCGGGGCGCAACTGGAAATGCGGCTTGTCGACCAGCGTGGTCCAGGCGCCGCCCCATTCCAGGCCAATATCGATGCCCAGGGGGCCCACCACGTCGTACGACGGGGATTCGCCCAGGTAGGTTTTTCCATTGAACACGCCGATGTCGAACGCGATGCCAAAGTTGTGGTTCGATTCCCCGCCCTTGGCATTGGTCACCCGTTTGCCGGGCTTGGTGCGGCCCTGGGCAAACAGGGCGTCCTGCTCGGCGTAGGTGCGGGTGCCACCGATGATCTTGATCTCGATGCCGACGCTGGCAGCGCGTTGGACCAGGCTCCTGGCATACGTGGCCACCTGCGGATGCAAGGTGGCGATGGTCTTCTCGCTGCGTTCATCCACCTTGCCCACGAACGTGGCGGTGGTGGGCAGTGCTTTCCCCGCAATGCGCTCGTAGATCGCCTGCCAGGTCTGCGGCCCAGCCCGGCCATCGACGGTGACGCTCAACAGCGCTTGCACTTTGCGGATCACGGTATCGGTATTCATGGTGGTTCCTCTGCGTAGTTGATGGGGGGCACTTGTGGTCGCGCTTGGCAATTTAGTACCGATGGCGTTTTTCGGCATCCCTCATTCGGGGGATGGCAGGCTTGAACACCGGTGTGGCGCTGCCAGCGCCGGGCATTAAATGGAAACAACTTCATACAATTTGATGAGGAAGGCGATAAAGTAAGGTGTGTCGCCCCCGGTTCCTTCCACGGACAAAGTTCTAAGCCCATGACCTCATTTTTCCAACGTGTGCTGGCCAAGTTGTTTGGCGGTGCGCCTTCCCCCGCCGCCCTTCCTGCAGCTCTTCCCACGGGTGCTCCCGCCGCGCGTTCTGGTCCAACCCCTGCGGCTACCAGCCAGCCGTCTGCCGCTGCGGCCCCTCCCGCCGCCCCTAAACTCGCCGCCTTGGCGGCGCGGCGGCCCTTGATGGGGGCCAACGGGCAAGTGGCGGGTTTTGAGTTTCGTATCGACGACCGGGCCCTGCGCAGATTGGCGATGGGCGGTGACCCGGTGGCCCAGGCGGCCCATGTGGCGGCAGTGCTGGTGGCGGCGCGGCTGGTGGCCATGGACGGGCGCATCGGTTTTGCGCGCCTGCCTGCGGCCTTGCTGGCACTGGCGGTGGTGCCCAAAAATGACACGGGCACGGTGATTGGCGTGGAGTTCAATGCAGCGGCCACAGCTTTGTCGCCCGAGGTGATGCAGGGCGTGGCCGCCAAAGTGGCCGCGTTCCGCGCGGTGGGGGCCAAGCTGGCCTGGGGGGCCGAGCAGCCCCTGGGCTCCAAGCCCGACTTCCTGCTGGTCCAGTGCCATGCGTCCGAGGCGGTGGCCGGGCTCGTCGCGGCGGTCAAGGCCCCGCCTGCGGGCCTGGAGAATATTCCGGTGATCGCCACCGACATGGCCAGTGTGGAAGACCTGGAGCGCGCCCTGCAGGGCGGCGTGCGCCTGGCCAGCGGCCGATTGACCGCCACCGACATGGCTAAAACGGTGGCCGAAGCCAGCCCGCTGGCACCCGAAGTGGGCCGCGTGGCGCTGTTGATCAGCAAGCTGGCGGCGGGGGCCGACACCGCGGTCATCGTGGGCGATATCAAGGGCGACATCGGCGTGTCGGTGCGCCTGTTGCAGCGCATGAACAGCGCCAGCTACGCCCACCTGGGCGGTGTGGCCAGTATCGACCAGGCGGTGATGCTGCTGGGCCGCAACGACCTGCACCGCTGGCTGTCGCTGATGCTGATGCAGTTTGCCGGCAGCCGCCAGTTGTCGTCGGCGCTGCAAGAGGTGGCGCTGTGGCGGGCCCGGTTTGTGGAGCTGCTGGCCAAGGAGCGCGGCGAGTCCGAGCCGGGCCGCTTCTTCACCCTGGGCCTGGCCTCGATGCTGGGCCTGATCCTGAAAATGGCCCCTGCCGAAGTGGTGGCCACCCTGAGCCTGCCGCCCGAGGGTGCGCAAGCCCTGCTGTCGCAGGCAGGCCCCTGGAATGTCTACCTGCGCACCGCGCTGGATGTGGAAAACCAGACCACCAGCGAAGCCAGTGTGGCCGCCGACGGCTTCGCCAGCGCGGCCCGCGTTATGGAGTTGTCGGGCGAGGCCTGGGCCTGGGCCGCAGAGAACACAGTGCGCGGATCGGCACCAGCAGGTTGAATCAAAATACTATCTATTTCATAGCTACTCGTGCTTTCTGAATAAGCACGGGAGCCTGTTTTTATCCCGAAATTCGGCGACGCAGCATGGAATTTTGTGGCGTGGCGCGCAGGCCTTTGATATGGCGCAAAGCCACCGCGGCGGGCTGTGGAAACATCGGAGCATGGCGGTATTTGCCATGCTCTTCGAAAATGCCATGCAGACTCCTGAAAACCACCCCGAAAGGCCGGGTCCCGCGCCACTGGACCTGCCGCTCAAGCTTTTTCTGGCCCGCTGGGCACAGGGCCTGTCGCCAGCGGCGCTGGCCCTGGCTTATGCCGACTGGCTCGTGCACCTGGCGGTGTCGCCGACCAAGCACGCCGAGTTGGCAGAGAGCGCTTTGCGCAAGTCGCTGCTGTGGTGGCAGTACCTGCCACCGTCTTTGCTTGGGGGCTGCCCGCCCTGCGTGGAGCCCGCGCAGCGGGACCGGCGCTTTGCGCCGCCGGAGTGGAATGCCCCGCCGTTTTCCTCCCTGGCCCAGGCTTTTCTGCTGCAAGAGCAGTGGTGGCATGAGGCGGTGACCGGCGTACGCGGTGTGTCGCGGCACCACACCGACATGGTGAATTTCACCACCCGGCAGCTGCTGGACATGGCGTCACCTTCCAACCTGGTGGCCACCAACCCGCAGGTCTTGCGGGATGTATGGAGCACCGCCGGTAGCCATCTGGTCGGCGGCATCGGCAATTGGTGGCGGGATGCGCTGGCGGTGCTGGGCGATGCCAAGCCGCGCGGCGTGGATGCGTTCAAGCCGGGCGGTACGGTGGCCGTGACGCCTGGCTCCGTGGTGTTTCGCAACCACCTGATGGAGCTCATCCAGTACGCGCCCAGCACGGCGGAGGTGGATGCCGAGCCGGTGCTGATGGTGCCGTCCTGGATCATGAAGTACTACATCCTGGACCTGACGCCGGACGACTCCCTGGTCAGGCACCTGGTGGGGCAGGGCAAAACCGTTTTCATGGTGTCCTGGAAAAACCCGGGGTCCCCCGACCGCGACCTGGGCCTGGACGATTACCTGGAGCAGGGTGTCCTGACGGCACTGAAGATCGTGCGCAAACTGCGGCCACGCGCGGGGATCCAGGGGGTGGGCTACTGCCTGGGAGGCACCTTGCTGGCGATGGCCGCGGCCAGCTTGGGGCCTGCAAAATCCAACCCGCTGAAAACCCTGACCCTGCTCGCCGCCCAGACCGACTTCCGCGAGCCGGGGGAGCTGGGGCTGTTCATCGACGAGAGCCAGATCGCGTTTCTGGAGGACCTGATGGCGGCACACGGCTACCTGGACGGGCGCCAGATGGCCGGGGCTTTTGCGCTGATGAATTCACGGGACCTGGTGTGGTCCAAGTTGGTCCACGAGTACCTGATGGGTGCCCAGACACCGATGACGGCCTTGCGCGCCTGGAATGCCGACGCCACCCGCTTGCCCGCCCGCATGCACAGCGAATACCTGCGCCGCCTGTACCTGCGCAACGACCTGGCCGAAGAGCGTTACCGGGTGGGCGGCGTGCCGATACGGCTGTCGGACATCCAGATTCCGTTGTTCGTTGTGGCCACCGAAACCGACCATGTGTCGCCCTGGCGCTCGGTCTACAAAATCCAGGGCTTGGCGCACAGCCCGGTCAGTTTTGTGCTGACTTCGGGTGGCCACAACGTGGGTATCGTCAATCCTGTGGGCGGGCCGCTGGCGCATGCCAAGGCCAGCTACCGGTTTGCCACCCATGCCGTGGGCCAGGCACCGGCAGACCCCCAGGATTGGCTCAACACCGCGGAGCAGTTCCAGGGGTCGTGGTGGACCTGCTGGAGCGACTGGCTGGGCCAGCATGCGAGCCACAAGATGGCCGCGCAACCCGTGGCCCAGCACCTGCTGGACGGCGCCCCCCTGGCTGCACCGGGCCAGTATGTGTACCAGGCGTAAGCAGGCGTAGAAGGGGTTTTTAGTGTGCGCTTGAACCGGCCCCCGTGCCATTGAACGGGCTGTTGATGGCCTGCTGCCAGGCCTGCAGCACGGGCTTGAGCGGGTCGGCCACGGGCATCTTGAGGAGCTGTTTGCTGCCGTCCATCAGCCCCACCTGGGTCTTGAGTGCCGAGGCACCCAGTTGTTGCCAGTACTGCAGCATGCTTTGGATATTGGATTGCACCAGCGCCGACTGCACGGCCAACAAGTCGTGGGAATCGCAGGGTTTGAGCAGTTTTTCCGCGGCCGCCTCATGCTGCGCCAATGCCTGGTGGGCCATCTGCTGCTGCAGGGTGCGCAGGGCCTCTACGCCACGGAGCAAGGCGCAGGTGCTTTCGGTGGCCATCGCCATCTGGCGGCGGCCCATATCGGCCATCACGTTCCAGGGTGCCAAGCCTTCGAACGGGGCTGGAGGGCTTGTGGTGGTGGAGCGGGTCTTGTCAGTCATGGCATTCCTTTCCGGATGTGGAAGAAGTGGTCGGTGCGGCGACGGGTGCCGCCGCATCGGAGTCAGCCTGGCGCCAGCGCGGTCAGCCTGACTGCCTATTCTGAAAGGCGCATGCCACACTGTCTTTGATCTGGCGCAATTTTCAGCCTACGGCTTGCCACTAAGCTAGGGCGCTATCGGGAGTAGAACTTCAATGGGAAATTTATGAGCGTACGCCACCTGGAAGCCTTGTTCCACCCCCGTTCGGTGGCCTTGATTGGCGCTTCGGACCGGCCCGGCAGCCTGGGCTCCGTGGTGCTAAGCAACCTGAAGCAAGGCGGTTTCCAGGGGCCGCTGTGGCTGGTCAACCGCCGCCACGCCCAGGTGGACGGCGAGCCCGCCTGGCCCGACGTGGCCGCGCTGCCGCAGGTGCCCGACCTGGCCGTGGTGTGCACCCCCGCGCACACCGTGCCCGGGCTGATCGCCGAGCTGGGGCGCAAGGGCACCCGGGCGGCGATTGTCATGACCGCGGGTTTGAAGCAGCCCCACCCCGACGGCACCGGTACGCTGGAGCAGGCCATGCTGGAGGCCGCCCGGCCCAGCCTGTTGCGCATTCTGGGCCCCAACTGCATTGGTGCGCTGGTGCCCGCTGTGGGCTTGAATGCCAGCTTTGCGCCTGGCAACGCGTCACCCGGGCGGCTGGCGTTTGTCACCCAGTCGGGCGCGCTGGCCACCGCCATGCTGGACTGGGCCCAGGCCCGGGGCATCGGCTTTTCCCATTTCATTTCCCTGGGCGACAGTGCCGACGTGGACTTTGGCGATGTGCTCGACTACCTGGCCAGCGACAGCGCGACCCGGGCCATTCTGGTGTACATGGAGTCGGTCAAGGCGGCGCGCAAATTCATGTCGGCGGCACGGGCTGCATCGCGCAACAAGCCGGTCATTGTGGTGAAGGCCGGGCGCGGTGCCGATGGCGCGCGCGCGGCAGCCTCGCACACCGGGGCGTTGGCGGGGGCCGATGTGGTGTTTGACGCGGCGTTCCGCCGGGCGGGCATGCTGCGCGTGGACACGCTGGAGGCCTTGTTCGACGCAGCCGAAACCCTGGCCCACGCCCGGCCTGTCCTGGGGGAGCGTCTGGCGGTTTTGACCAACGGCGGTGGCCTGGGGGTGCTGGCCGCCGACGCGCTGAATTTAAATGGTGGCCAGCTGGCCACGCTAAGCCCGGCAACCCTGGCCGCGTTGGACGCATGCCTGCCCAGCACCTGGTCGCACGGCAATCCGGTGGACATCGTGGGCGACGCCCCCTTGCAGCGTTATCTGGACGGCCTGCAGGTGCTGCTGGCCGCCCCCGAGGTGGACGGCGTGCTGTTCATGCATGCGCCCACCGCCATGGTGTCGGCAACCGACATCGCGGCGGGCTGTCTGCCCCTGCTGGCGCAGGCCGGCAAGCCGGTGCTGACCTGCTGGCTGGGTGGCACGGTCGTGGCAGCGGCGCGCACGGCCATGGCGCAAGCAAGTCTGCCCAGTTACGACACCCCTGAGCGCGCGGTGGCGGCCTGGCTGCAGCTGGTGCAGCATGCCCGCAACCAGGCTGCGCTGCGGGAGCTGCCGGCCAGCACGCCCCAGGCATTTTTGCCACAACGCGGCCAGGCTCAGGCCCTGGTGGCCCTTGCCGCCCAAGCCGGACAGGAATGGCTGACCCAGGCCCAGGTGCAAAGCCTGCTGGATATTTACGGCATACCGACCCAGCACAGCCTGCTGGCCCCCACGGTGGACGATGCGGTGGCCTGCGCCACCCGCCTGGGCTTTCCCGTGGCGCTGAAAATGGTGTCACCGCAGATCGTGCACAAGTCCGACGTGGGCGGCGTGGTGCTGGGCCTGGACTCCGAGGCGGCTTTGCGTGCCGCCGCCCACAGCATGCTGGAGCGGGTGGCCCGCCTGCGGCCCCAGGCCCAGGTGCAGGGCTTCACGGTGCAGGCCATGGTGCTGCGGCCCCAGGCCCATGAACTGATTGTGGGCATCAGCACCGACCCGGTATTCGGCCCGGTGCTGCTGTTCGGCGAGGGGGGCACGGCAGTGGAGCTGAGCCAGAAGCATGCGGTCGCGCTGCCGCCGCTCAATACCGCGCTGGCGCGGGACCTGGTGCAGCGCAGCGGTCTGGCCCGGCTGTTGGCGGGCTACCGCGAGCGCCCTGCCGTGCCCGAGGCGGCACTGCTGGACACCCTGCGCCAGGTCGCGCAACTGGCCTGCGACCTGCCGCTGCTGGCCGAGCTGGACATCAACCCGCTGCTGGCCGATGCCTTGGGCGTGTTGGCGCTGGACGTACGCATACGGCTGCACGGCCCGGGGCGCGGGCAGCCGGTGGCACCCGCCATCCGTCCGTATCCGCAAGAGCTGGAGCACACCGTGAGCGTGGCCGGTAGCCTGCTGCAGGTACGGCCGATCCAACCCGAAGACGGCGAGCGACTGCAGGCGTTTTATGCCCATGCCAGTGCCGCCGACATGCGCCTGCGCTTTTTCCTGACGCGGCGCGAGGTACCGCATTCCGAGCTGGCGCGCTACAGCCAGATCGACTACGACCGCGAGATGACTTTCATTGCCCTCGCCCCGGGCGAAGCTGCGACGCAGGCCATGGCGGCCGAGATCCGGGTGGTGTGCGACCCGGACAACCAGACGGCCGAGTTCGCCTTGCAGGTGGCCTCCGCCTGGCAAGGCAAGGGCCTGGGACGCCTGATGCTGGACGAGATGCTCGCCTACCTGCGCCAGCGCGGCACGCAAGAGGTGGTGGGCCAGTGCCTGGTACAGAACAAGGGCATGGCGGCGCTGGCACGCAAGACCGGGTTCAGCGTGCAGCCCGGGCCGTCTGCCGACATTTTCTCGCTCCATCTGGCACTGGGCGCGCCGGTGGCATCTTCTGTGGACGAGGGCGCTGTTGATCTGCCATGTATTTGATAGCTGCCAGCGCTTATGCCATCAGCACTGAGGGCATATTTCATCCTTTCAATGAATGCACTGCCTCAGGGCTCCTGGGGTGGATGCTTGAGCGCGTGCGCGGTTTCCGCCAGGTAGTAGGCGGCTTGGGCCGGGTTGGCGCGCAGCCCCAGTTCGCCGTGCTGGTAGGCCATGGCCAGGGTCTGGATGGCCTGCGGATATTCCTGCTCGGCGGCTAGCTGCAAATAGGCCACGGCGGTGGCCGCGTCGGCCTGCACGCCGTCGCCGTAGCGGTAGGCATTGGCCAGCATGAACTGGGCGGCAGGTTGCTGGTCTTGGGCGGCGATGCGGAACCAGGCAAACGCCGTGGCCGGGCTGGCGGGCACCCCGTAGCCGTTGGCGTACTGCACGCCCAGGTAGTAGGCGGCGGCCGGGTGCTGCTGCTGGCCCGCCAGGGTGAACCAGTGCAGGGCTTGTGCGTAGTCGCGCGCCAGCGCAGGCGTACCGCGCAAGTAGATTTTGCCCAAGGCGGTCTGGGCGGCGGCGTCGCCTTGCGTGGCGGCTGCCTGCAGCCAGCGCAGGCCTTCGGTGGGGCTGCCGGTTTTCAGCAGCACCTGGCCCCAGGCGCGCTGGGCCATGGCCTGGCCTGCGCGGGCCTGGGTGGCCAGGGCGGTGCGGGCCTGCAGGTCTTGCCCGGTACCGGCTTGCACCTCCAGCTGGGCCATGGCGACCGCATCCATGCGCGGTGCGGCGCTCTGTGGTGCCGGGGCCAGGCCTATTCCGCCGCAGGCCAGGGCGGCCAGCAAGACGCTGGCGGCTACCGCACCGGCTGTAGTGCCACGGGCGCTCATCGGCTCAGGTCGATGGCGTACACCGCCAGGCCCTTGCCGCTGCCGTCATCGGCCAGCACCTGGGTGATGCCGCCCAGCCCGGCGGCGGTGGCCAGCGCCAGCTTGCCGGGGGCCGAGCTGAAGGTGACCTGGCCCGCGGTGGCCACCGGGGTGAACTTCCAGCTGCGGGCGCTGCCGTTGGCCACGCGGGTCAGGGCTTTGGTGGCTTTGATGTAGCTGATCAGCACGTCGCGGTTGGCATCGGGCGATGCGTAGATGGTCTTGCTGCCGTCCAGGCCGGGGAAGCTGCCGCCGCCGCTGGCGCGGTAGTTGTTGGTGGCCACGATGAACTCCTGCGTGGGGCTGATGGCAGCACCTTTGTAGAGCAGGTTCTTGATGCGGCTGCCCACGGCCTGGGTAACGTCGATTTCGTAGGCCATGTCCGTGCTGGTGAACATGTCGAAGTTGTAGCCCGGAAAGCTGCTGATCAGCGCCTGGGCGGTGGTTTTGGCCGGGTCGATCTGGTTGAAGCGCTTGGCCGCGGTTTCCAGCCAGTTCTTGATGTCCGCCCCGGTGACTTTGACGGCATACACCGTGTTGGGGTAGAGGTACAGGTCGGCGGCGTTGTTGATGGCCACGTTGCCCTGGGCCACGTCGGTGAAGTCGCTGCCCCCGGCAAAACCGCTCTTGAACGGTGCGCTGACCGACAGCACGGGCAGGCTGGCGTACTGGGGCAAGTTGGCCTTGATGTAGCTGGCCACGTAGTCGGCCTGGGCCTGGTTGACGATCTGGATGGCGCCGGGGTCGCCCACGTCGGCAAAGTAGCTGCTCATGCCGTAGTCGGTGCTGCCGATGGGGGTTTTGACATAGGCAATGGTGGCCTGGTGCTCGGCGGCAATCGCGGCGCCCACGCTGGCGTCCACGGCCACGTAGCTCTTGTCGGCGTTTTGGGCGCTGCGGGCTTCCACCTTGGTCTTGGTGGTGTCGATGGCCCAGCGCTTGCCATTCCAGGCCATGCTGAGCTGGATCACACCCAGGTGTTTGCCCCAGAAATTGCCCATCACGGTGGGCACGCCGTTGACCATGCCGCTGGCTTTGTCGACCCCGGGCAGGTTGAACTGGGCCACGGTGCTGGTGGCATTGGGGAAGATCTGGTGTGAATGGCCGATCAGCATGGCGTCCACCCCGGCCACCTTGCTCAGGTGGTAGCTGCCGTTTTCCATGGTGGGGCTGTAGCTGCTGTCGTCCAGCCCGCCGTGCGAGATGACCACAATGATGTCGGCCCCCTTGGCCTTCATCTCGGGGATGAACTGCTGCGCCGCCTCGACCGCGCCCACGGTGTAGACCTTGCCGTCGAGCCAGCGTTTGTCCCAGCTCAGGATGGTGGGCGGGGCAAAGCCGATGATGCCCACCTTGACCTTGGCGCTGACCGTCTTGCCGCCGGGGTCGGTGGCGGTGACGGTTTTGTCGATGATGGCGTAGGGCGCGAACAGCGGGGCTTTGGTTTTGGCGCTGTACACATTGGCCAGCACCTGCGGGAAGCTGGGGCCTGCGCACTTCTTTTGCGCCGCGGGCGTGGGCATGCCGTCCACATTGAAGGTGTTGCCCGTGACCTGGCTGAGGTAGGGCAGGCCGTAGTTGAACTCGTGGTTGCCAATGCCGCCGCCGGCGTACCCAGCGGCGTTCATCACCTTGTACATGGCCAGCGTCTGGTCGCAGGCCAGCGGGCTGACCAGGGCCTGGTAGTCCGACAGCGCGGTGCCCTGGATGGTGTCGCCGTTGTCCAGCAGCAAGGTGTTGGCAAATTCTTTGCGGGCGGTGTTGATCAGGGTGGCGGTGCGCTCAAAGCCCAGCGAGGGGTCGTCGGCCAGCTTGAAGTAGTCGTAGCTGATGACGTTGGAGTGCAGGTCGGTGGTTTCCAGCAGGGCCAGCGTGGCCTGGGTGCCCACGGCGGGGCCGGACGGGCCGTCGTCGCTGTTGCAGGCGCTCAGCAGCAGGACCGGAGCGGCCACACAGGCCAGCAGGGACAGAGAGACAGGGTGCATGGGAAACCTTGGTGGTATGGTTTTGCTATTCATTCAGTAGCTGCTCATGCTTATTCAATAAGCGCGGGAGCCCTATTTTTTATAAATTTCAGGCGTAGGCCACGGCACCGTTGGCAGCCACGGTGATGGTCTTGCCCACGCTGGCGCTGTAGGTGGTGGACTTCACCGTGCTCATGAACACGTACTCGCTCTTCACCGCCGCCGCCGTCACCGTCACCAGCAGGTAGCCCCGGCGGATGGTGTCGGTGTAGAGCAGGTCGTCGATCAGCCCCAGGCCGGCGCCCACGGCGCTGGCACCCAGTGCGCTGCCGTCCAGCGAACTGGCCAGTGCGCCCAAACCCGCGCTTTCAAAGCCCGGCGCGGTGACCGAGCTGGTGGCGAATTCCACCCCGACCTTCTCGCCCGCCAGGGTGGTCAGGTTGGCACACCAGGCGTTGTGCGAGTCGCCCGACAAGGCCACCAGCTTCTTGCCCTGCGCCTTGGCGGTTTGCAGCACCGCTTCGCGCTGCGCGGGGTAGCCGTCCCAGCTGTCCAGGTTGTAGGGCAGGCGGGGGTTGGTGCTGGCGCTGAGCAGGGCGGCCTGGGTGGGGTTCAGCGGTGCCCCGGCGGCGCGGGTGGCCTTGGCGGTGAGGTAGGCGCTGATGGCGGCTGGCACCGCTGCCGGGTTGCTGGCTGCAGCCGCCTGCGCCTGCAGCACCGACGCGGGAAACCACATGCGCGCCATGATGTCCTGGTTGCCCAGGAACTGCCAGGTGGCGGTGGACGCGGCCATGCCGCTGGCCAGCCAGCTTTGCTGGGTGCTGCTGACCATTGTGCGGCTGGCATCGGGCAGCACGCCGCTGGCGTTGGGGGTCATGCCCGCGATGTAGCGGCCCAGGCCGCCGTCGGCATCGCCGAAGTTGTCGTACTGCTGGTCGCGGCCTTCGATGCGGGTGTCCAGCATGTGCAGCGACAGCAGGTTGCCGAAGTCGAAGCGGCGGTAGATCTTCAGCAGATTGCTGGCATCGGGCGTGCGGATCGGCATCCACTCGTGGTAGGCCCGGGCGGCGTTGTTCTTGCGGGTGGTCCAGTCGCCCTGGGTGGCGGGGTTGTGGTTTTCGGCACCGCCTACATAGGCGTTATTGGCAAATTCGTGGTCGTCCCACACGGCAATCATCGGCATCCTGGCGTGCAGCGCCTGCAGGTTGGGGTCGGCGCGGTACAGGGCGAAGCGGGTGCGGTAGTCGCTCAGGCTGACGATGTCGTTGGCCGGACTGGTCACGCGGCCCAGGGCCACGGCATCGGTGTTGCCGAACTTGGCCGGGTCGGAGCCGTATTCGTAGAGGTAGTCGCCCAGGTGGATGGCGTACTGCGCGTCGGATTTGGCGGCGGCATCGTAGGTGTTGAAGTAGCCCTCGGAGTACAGCGCGCACGAGAACACCGCCAGCTTCACCGAGGTCGCAGCGCTGGCGGGCAGGGTGCGGGTGCTGCCCACGGTAGATGCCACGCCGGCATCGTCCACAAAGCGGTAGAAGTAGCTGTTGCCCGCCACCAGGCCGGTCACATCGACCTTGGCGGTGAAGTTGCTGGCCTCGGTGGCCTCTACCCGGCCTGATTTCAGCGGCGTGGTGAAGTTGTTGTCGCTGGCCAGCTGCCAGGTCAGGCCCACGTTGCGGGTGCTGCCCGCAATCTTGGCGTGCGTCCACAAGATCACGCTGGTGGCCAGGGGGTCGCCGCTGGCCACGCCGTATTTGAATTCTGCGGGCTCGGGGCTGCCGCCGTCGCCGCAAGCTACCAGCGTGCCGCTGACGGCCAAAACGGCTGCGGTAGATGTCGTGTGGACGAGGAAGTGGCGGCGGTTAGGGGTGTTGTCGGTATCGCGCATGGTACGAAGCTCCTGTGGGAAGGTCGCATTACAGAGGCGCGGCGTGACAGGGCCGTGAAAGCATGGTGACAGTACGGCAGTGCTGTCGCGCAGGTGTCTGCCTACCCCGGCATACGGTGCCGCAGGCGCGGCCACAGCAGGTTCAGCAGCAGCCCCAGCATCACCAGGGCGGCGGCCACCAGCTTCCACGCAGGCAGCGGCTCGCCCAGCCACCAGGCCGATGCGCCCATGCCAAACACCGGCACCAGCAAGGCTGTGGGCGTGATGGTGGCCGCCGGGTGGCGTGCCAGCAGCCAGCCCCAGGCGGCGTAGCCAAACAGGCTGTTGCCCCAGGCCTGCCAGGCCAGCGCCCGCCAACTCGGCAGATCGGCCTGGGTGATGGCGGTGTGCCAGGCATCCGCCCCTTCCACCACCAAAGACAGCAGCAGCAAAGGCGGCACCGCAAACGCGCTGGACCAGACCACGTAGGCCAGCATGTCCACCTTGCCCGCCTGGCGTGAAGCCGTATTGCCACCCGCCCACGACAGCGCCGCACCCACCACCATGGCCAGCCCCAGCGGCGTGGTGCTGCCGTCGGTGTGCAGCACGATCACCGCAATGCCCGCCACCGCCAGCAGCAGCGCGCACCACTGGAAGGCCTGCACCCGCTCGTGCGTGGTGCGCATCGCCAGGCCGATGGTAAAAAACACCTGCACCTGCACCACCAGCGAGGCCAGCCCCGGCGAGATATGCCCTTGCATGGCCATGTACAGCAGGCCGAACTGCCCCACGCCAATCAACAGCCCGTACGCCGCCAGATTGCCCCAGCTGGCCGCCGGGCGCGGCAGCAACAGCACGGCGGGCAGCAGCGCCAGCACAAACCGCAAAGCCGCCAGCAACAGCGGCGGGAAATGCACCAGCGCCACCTTGATCACCACAAAGTTGCTGCCCCACACGGCCACCACGGCCAAGGCAAGTAAAAAGTGGCGCAGGGGGAGGGATGTGGGCATGGGGTAGTGACTATGGTTTTTGTAGCTGCTTGTGCTGATGGAATAAGCGCTGGAGGCCTATTTTTTATAAATTTTAGCTGCCCGGCCGGAAAACGGGTGGGGTGCGGTTCCCAGTCGTTGCAACCAAGCGTGTGCGCTCCTAAAATGAAGGCACCACCCCAGGAGCCCGACATGGATGTTTCTTCAGTCTATCGGCAGACCGCGCAGCCGATCTCTCCCGCCAAGGCCCCCCAGCAGGCGCAAAACCGCGCCGCCCGGCCCGACGATGCAGACCTGAAAAAGGCCTCCGAGGTGCAAGAGTCCAAGCCGCCCAAACCCGTGGTCAACAGCCAGGGCCAAACCACCGGGCGCATTGTCAACACCACCGCCTGAGCCTGCGCTACAGGGTTCGCCATGGTCAGCATCGCCTTGAATAGCAGCAGCGGCAGCATCAGTGCAACGCCGTCGCTCTCGGCGGATAAAACGCGCGTGGTCCAGGCCCGGCGCGATGCCGAGCAGGCCCAAAACACCGCCGACGACCTGCGCCGCCAGGCCGACAGCGCCGACCGCACGGCCCAGGTGAGCCAGGACCATGCCCGGTCGCTGGCCGAGCGCAGCAACCAGCTGGTGGCCAACTATGTGCAGTCCTTGCGCGTGGCCCAAAACGAACCCCGGGCCCCCAGCGCGAGCCCGGTGTCCCGGCTTTACGCCGACCCGCCTACGGCCTCACTGCTGCTGCCGCCTGTGGTGAATGCGCAGGGCCAGGCGACTGGACAGCTGGTCAACCTCAGCGCCTGATACCATCTCACCCGGCCTGTCCACATCGGCAGGCCACGTCGCTCGGACGGTTCCGGGCGCTTACGTGAGATTTTTCAACATGGCTGCATCCCCCGCAGGCAAGCGCCGTTTTGCGCGCATTGACCGGCTTCCCCCCTACGTCTTCAACATCACGGCCGAACTCAAGCTGGCTGCGCGCCGCCGTGGCGAGGACATCATCGACATGAGCATGGGCAACCCCGACGGGGCCACGCCCGCGCACATCGTCGCCAAGCTCACCGAGGTCGCGCAGCGGCCCGACACCCACGGCTATTCGGCCAGCAAAGGCATTCCGCGCCTGCGCCGCGCCATCAGCAAGTGGTACCAAGACCGTTACGCGGTAGACATCGACCCCGACAGCGAGGCCATCGTCACCATCGGCTCCAAAGAGGGCCTGGCCCACCTGATGCTGGCCACGCTGGACCGCGGCGACACCGTGCTGGTGCCCGACCCCAGCTACCCCATCCACATCTACGGCGCGGTGATTGCCGGGGCCGACATCCGCAGCGTGCCCATGGCCGAGGGCGTGGACTTCTTTGGCGAGCTGGAAAAAGCCATCCGCGGCAGCTACCCCAAGCCCAAGATGATGGTGCTGGGCTTTCCCAGCAACCCCACGGCGCAGTGTGTGGAGCTGCCGTTCTTTGAGAAAGTGGTGGCCCTGGCCAAGAAGCACGACATCTTTGTGGTGCACGACCTGGCCTATGCCGACATCACCTTCGACGGCTGGAAGGCCCCCAGCATCATGCAGGTGCCGGGTGCCAAAGACATTGCGGTGGAATTTTTCACCCTGAGCAAGAGCTACAACATGGCGGGCTGGCGCATCGGCTTCATGGTGGGCAACCCCGACCTGGTGGCGGCCCTGGCGCGCATCAAGAGCTACCACGACTACGGAACCTTCACCCCGCTGCAGGTCGCGGCCATCGCCGCGCTGGAGGGCGACCAAAGCTGCGTGGCCGAGATCGCCGCCACCTACCAAAGCCGCCGCGACGTGCTCTACAAGGGCCTGATGGAGGCCGGTTGGCAGGTCGATTGCCCCAAGGCCAGCATGTACATCTGGGCGCGCATTCCACCGCACTACGCGGCCCTGGGCTCGCTGGAATTTGCGACCCAGTTGCTGGCCAAGGCCAAGGTGTCGGTATCGCCCGGCATCGGCTTTGGCGACCACGGCGATGGCCACGTGCGCTTTGCCCTGATCGAAAACGAGGCCCGCATCCGCCAGGCGGTGCGCGGCATCAAGGCGATGTTCAAGGCCGATGGGGTGGTCGGGCATTGAACGTGCCAGGACTTACGCAAGTTCCCCCTGTAAGCCCGAAGGGCGATACAGGGGCGCCGCGTAAGTCCTAAATGTTTCAGGGCGTTGCATCTTGACCATAATCGGATGCCGCCCTATTCTGGCTTCGCTTACCTACATGGAACATGAATCGCATGAAAACTGATCCGAGGACCGAGGCGCACAGTCGCCTGCAGGCGCTGTTGGCGCGAGAGACGGGTGCGCCGGTATCGCCCGCCGTACAGGCCGAGCTGGCGGAAATCGTGGATGCGGCCCTGGGCGGCCCGGAGCCTGCCAGCCTGCCGGTGGTGAGCCGCGAGGTGACCATACTGGTGGCCGATCTGCGCGGCTTCATCGCGCTTACGTCCTCGCAGCCCGCAGGCACCATCGTCACCATGCTCAACCTGTGCCTGGAGCGCATGAGCGCGGTGATCTACCGCTACCAGGGCGTGATCGACAAGTTCACCGGCGACTCCATGACCGTGCTGTTTGGCGCGCCCGTGCAGCGGCCCGACGACGTGATGCGCGCCATGGCCTGCGCGGTGGAGATGCAGCTGGCCATGCGCCTGCTGAACGACCAGTACCAGCGGGGCCGCATGCCTGAGCTGTTCATGGGCATTGGCCTGAACACCGGCACGGTGATGGCGGGGCGGTTTGGCTCGGAGGCGTTTTCGCAGTACACGGTGATCGGCAACCAGGTCAGCCTGGCCTCGCGCATCGAATCCTTCAGCCTGCGCGGCCAGGTGCTGATCAGCGAAACCACCTACCAGCGCTGCCACGGCACGGTGTCGGCCACCGAGCCGGTGGAAGTGTTTGTGGCGGGCAAGCTGGTGCCGGTGAAGGTGCGCGAGCTCATCGCCATCCCCAGCCTGCACCTGAAGGTGCCGCGCCAGGAGTTTCGCCGCAGCCACCGGGCCGAGGTGCGCATTCCCTGCAGCCTGCAGATTCTGGAAGGCACCACTGTGCTGCCCAACGCCATCAAGGCCCACATCCTGGACATCGGCTACCACGGCGTGCTGGTGGAGCTGGACCTGCCACTGGAAGTGGGCTTCGACGTGAAACTGAACTTCGACATGACCCTGGTCGAATACCCGGTCACCGACATCTACGCCCGCGTGATGAAGGTCAAGCACGAAGACGGCCATTTGCTGGCGGGCCTGGAGTTCACCGCCCTGGGTTCGGAGACCAACACCAAGCTGCAAATGTTTGTGCAGATGCTGGTGGGTGCGGGCTAGCCTTTTGATAGCTGCTCATGCTTATGGAATAAGCGTGAGCAGCTGATTTTGTCTACATAGCCCAGATGCGTGGACGGGTGGCCGACAGGCCCCAGAAGTGCGCCCGCCACGCGGCCCACACCTGCTTGACCAGGTCCATCGCGGGCTCGACCAGCGGGGCCAGCACCCGTACCACCACCACCTGGCCGTCGGGGCTGGTGGCTCCCGCCGTTGTATGCAGGCTATGGGCATCGATCACTTGCCGCGCCACATCCAGCGCCGCTGCCTGCCGGTGCTTGTCCAGCTTGCTGCCCGCCAGGAAGAACAGCGAAGCCATGCACTTGTAGCCCGCCAGGCCCAGTGGGCTGTTCATCAGCTGGGTATCCAGCGCGTCGATGCGGCCCCGCTCCAGCCACACGCCGGGCAGCTCCAGGTGCTGCACAAACCGGCCCTGGGCAAACGGCTGGTTCGCCTGCGGCAGGCCGAACGCGGTCACGTCCCAGCCGATCAGTTCCGCACCAGGCTCCAGCTGGAAGCGGACCCGGTTTTCGGCATGGCACTGGTGGTAGCAAATGGCTTCGGTGGGCAGCCATTCGAGCCGTCCACCGCTGGCGACGTTGATCTGGGTGTTTTGCAGCGCCAGCGGGCCTGCCGAGCGGTAAAACCGGGTCGCACCCGGCGTGGTGATCAGGCCGTGGGCTCCGGACTCCACCTGCACGGTGATGTCCAGCGTGTCACCGCCGACCAGCCCGCCGGGCGGGTGCACCAGCACGTTGTGGCAGATGGCGTCGCCCTCGGGGTACAGGCTTTGCAGGATGCGCAGCGGCCCAATGTGCTGGTGGCGGGCCACGCTGCGGGCGGCTTCGAGGCGGTAGTTCAGGTCAAGTTGGGCGTGCCAGGACATCGTCAAAATAATGGGTTAGGACTTACGCAGCGCCCCTGTATCGCCCTTCGGGCTTACAGGGGGAACTTGCGTAAGTCCTGTAGGTTCAGGGTGGATCGGAAGGCAAAAGGCCCGGTGGCAAAAACGCATGCCGTGGAATGGGCGGCTCGGCCGGCTGCCAGCCGGGCAGGGCGCGGGCCTTGGCACCGCCGCCCGTGCGCAACATCAGCGCGCCCGCGGGCCGCTGGGGCTCGCCCAGCACCGAGCGGCCATGGGCCGGGGCAAAGCGGCTGCGCAGGTCTTGCACGTGGGCCATCCGGCTGGCACCGCCCTCCATGGTGTCGCCGTAGCGCTGCAGCACCAGAAAGGCGGTGTCGATGAGGCGGGCGTTCAAGGTGGTGTGGCCGTGGGCCAGCAGGTCGTCTACCGCCCCCCGGGGGTCGCCGTGCAGGCTCAGCGAAATCGCGGCTTCGGTGATCTTGGTGATCTGGGCGTTGCAGGCGCGGATGCGCTCGGCATGGGCCGGGTGGGCGGCGGCCGCGGTGATGAGCAGCTCGCTCAAGGCCCGGGCGGTGCAAAAACGCATGCCTAGCGTGTCGATGGTGGCCTCGATCTTGTCGATGGACACCCGGCGCTGCGCCAGCGCACAGGCCAGGGCCAGCAGGTTGGTGGCGGCTTCAAAGTCGAATTCGGGGGCGGTGAGCTGCCCGGCCAGTGCCTTGGCGGTTTCCACTGCCGCGGGGTATTGCTGTTCTTGCACCTGTACCAGCGCGGCGATAGTAGCGGCCTGGCGCTCGGTGCGCACGGTGTCGGTGCTGCGGGCGGCCACGCGTTTGAAATCTTCCTGGCAGCGCAGCAGGGCTTTCTTGTCGTCGGACTCCAGCCGCAGCGCCGCCAGCAGCACCAGGGCCTGGCTGTCCAGCATTTTGGAGTCCAGGCCCATGCGCACGGTGCGCTCCAGTAGCTGCTCGGCCTGTTTGCGGTCGCCCACGTAGGCCATCAGCATGCCGAAGTTCTGCGCCCGGGTGATGGAGTGGGGCGAGAGTTGGGCGGCATGCTGGTAGGCCTCCAGAGCCTGCGGGTACTTGCCCAGCTCAAACTGGGCCCGGCCCAGCATGTCGAAGGCATCGGCATAGTCCGGGTTCTCGGCCAGCAGCTTCTCCAGCGCGCCAGCGGCCTTGGAGGCCTGGCCGCTTTCCAGCAGGGTGCGGGCGATGCCCAGCCGGGCCCAGAGCATGGGTTTGGCGGCAATCACCGCGTTCAACAGCGTCAGCGCCCCTTCGAACTGGCCGGTGCGCAAGAGCAGGTCGGCCCCCATGCGCGCGGCATACAGCCAGAACGGGCCTTTGGCGGCAAAGCGCTGCAGGCACAGGCGGGCGGCCTGGTCGAAGTTGCCGTTGTCGATGGCCTCGAAGATCTCGCGCAGCGACAGCTTGCGGGTACGGGCCTGGTACAGCCGCTCGCCCAGGCTGTTGGCGCTGTGGGGTTTGAGCAGATAGCCGTCGAGGGCCGATTCTGCGGCATCGGCCACCTTGGCGTAGGTGGCCTCGGCGGTGACCATGATGAACACGGTGGAGAACGGCAGCAGCTGGTTGCGCCGCAGGTCGTCCACCAGGTCTTGCCCGGAAAAGCCCCGGCTTTCAAACGCGTGCTCGCACAGCACCACGTCAAAGCGCTCCTGTTCCAGCAGCTTGCGCGCGGCGGTGGTGTTGACGCACTGCACCACCTTGCCCAGGCCAAACTCCCGCAGTTGCGCCACCAGGATGGAGCGGGAGGTGGCATGGCTGTCAATGACCAGCGCCTGGCTGGTGGAGAGGTCGTCGGGGCGGAGTTCCACGGAGATGGGGCGGCTTCAGGCTTGCGCGTTGAGCAGCGTTCCCAGCACCGCATCCTGGGTTTTGAACACGCTGAGGTTGGCCAGAAACGCATTCCTGGCCTGCAACTGGGCCACCACATCAGCTTCCAGCCCCGCGCTGGGTTGGCTGGAGCGGGTGGCCTGGGTACCGACACCGCCGCCTGCCTGGGAGCTTTGTTCCACTTGCAGCCGCTGGAACCCTTCGGTCTGGCTATTGGCGATGTTGTGGGCCGACACCTGGAGCCGGGTTTGCGCGGCCTGCAGGCCAGAGACGGCCATCGAAGCGGTGGAGGAGCTGATATTCATGGGGTGCCGATCAGGGGCCGCAGCAGTCCAGCAGGTAGGTGCCCGCAAACCACACCAGACCGCCGCAAAACAGCACGGCGGCCACGCACACGCCCAGCAGACGGCCAAAGCGGGGCGTGATTTCCTGGTAGGCAGGAGGCGGTTTTTCTTCGGACATGGGGGCTATTTTCAGAGGTTGCACAACACTTTTAGTATGCACCTTATTGGGCTTAGTTCCACCGGAGATAGAGCCATCCGCACATGGCCGCCCCCACCAGCCACAGCAGCCAGGTTTGCGGCACCGCGTAGGGGTAGAGCATCAGCGCCAAGCCAGTCCAGGTGAGCTCGCTGCGCGCGCTGCTGCGCCCCCGGCGGTAGGCCGCGTAGCCGATGATGCTGAAGAGCAGCATGCCCGCCAGGTAGGCCGGGCTGGGCAACGCCAGGCCCAGGGCCGACAGGTTGGGTATTTCGTTCATGGAGGGAGCAGCAAGACCCGAATGGGGAGCCCCCCATTCTAGGATCAGCTACTGCCCACCGGCGGCTTGCCGGGCCGCCCTGGAACCAGGGCCAGCATGTGGTCCGAAATGCCGCCGTCCACCAGCAGGTTCTGGCCGGTAACGTACGAGGCGGCTGCGCTGGTGAAAAACGCCACCGCCGCGCCCACGTCTTCGGCCTGGCCGATGCGGCCCAGGGGCACCAGGGCCTGGCGTTGCTGCAGCGTGGCCGCGTCCTGGTAGACGGCTTCGGTCAGCGGCGTGCGGACCATGCCGGGGCAGACCGTGTTGACGCGGATGCCGTCTGCCGCCCATTCCTGCGCCAGCTGGCGGCACAGCATCACCAGGGCCGCCTTGGCCGCCGAATACGCGCCGTAGCCCGGGTGCGGTGTCAGCCCCGACATGGACGCAATCGCGGTGATGCTGCCGCGCGTGCGTGCCAGGGCCGGGTAGGCGGCCTGCGCCAGCAGCCAGGCCGAGCGGGTGTTGAGGTTGAAGCTGCGGTCCCACTGCGCCACTGGCAGGTCGGCCAGGCGGCCCGGGCCGGAGGCACCGGCATTGCAGACCAGGGCCGTCAGGTCACCGCCCTCGGCCTGGGCCTGCGCCACCAGGCTGGCGCAATCCGCGGGCTCGGTGATGTCGCCCGCCACGCCGCGGGCGCTGGCCCCCGCAGCGCGCAAGGCCTGCACCAGCGCATCCAGCCGCTCACCCGGCTGCGAGGCAGCCGCGCTGATGTGGATGGAGACACCGTCCTTCTGCGCCTGGGCGATCAGGGCAAAGCAGATGCCCTGGCCGATGCCACCGGTAGCGCCGGTGACCAGGGCGTGCATGGATGCAGGTTGCGCCACCGCTGCCATCACATCTTGCACAGGGGCGAGGGTGCGGGCGTCAGCGACGGGTCGAAGCGCTGCTCGATCACCGCGCGCAGCACGCCGTCGGCCACCTTGGCGCGGCCCACGTAGTTGGGCAGCACCAGTTGGTTGTCTTGCGCGCGCATGGTCACGTCACCGTAGATGGAGTCGATCTGGGCACCGCGCAGGGCCTTGCTGACATCGGCGGGCTTGACGCTGCCGGACTTCTTCACGCCTTCAAAAATCACCTGCGCGCCGTTGTAGGCACCACCTTCGTTGTCGGACGGCAGGCGGTTGAACTTGGCTTTCCAGGCGGTCACAAAGGCCTTGTTGCGCGGTGTGTCGATGTCCACGGCATAGGGGATGGTGCCAATGGTGTCTTTGAGCGCGTCGCCCGAGCCTTCGATCATGAAGTTCAGGATCAGCGAGTGGCCGATCAGCTTCTTCGCCGGGATCAGGCCAAATTCCTGCGCCTGCTTGGCAAACGCAATGGCGTCGCGGCCGGTTTCTGCCACCCAGATGGCTTCCACATTGGAGGCCTTGAGCTGGGCGATGTAGGGCGAGAAGTCTTTGGTGCCCATCGGCACGTACAGGCTCAGCGGCACGGTCTTGCCCTGGGCTTCCACGGCTTTCTTGAACGACTCGCCCGAGTCGCGGCCCCACACGTAGTCGGCGGCCAGCACGGCAAACGACTTTTCCTTGAAGCCCTTGGCCCACTGGCCGATCATGGCCATATCCATCGCGTCGGAGTGGTTGGTGCGGAAGCTGCGCGGGCGGCAGGTGTCGCCGGTGAGTTTGTCGGACTTGCTGGCCACGGCAAAGTAGGCCGCGTCCCAGCGCTCCAGGTTCTGCGCCAGCGCCAACGAGATGGACGAGGGAATCGCGCCGATCAGCAGGTTGTAGCCGTCGCGCGCCAGCTTTTCGGCCACACGGCGGCCTGCGTCGGGCGTGCCTTCGTCGTCTGCGGTTTGCACCTCGACCTTGCGGCCATCCACCCCGCCTTTGGCGTTGGCCTCGTCGATGGCGAACTGCACGGCGCGCATGACTTCTTCGCCCTGCTGGGCAAACACGCCCGACTTGGACGACACCAGGCCGATCTTGACGGGCTCCTTGCCCTGGGCCAGTGCGGCCAGGGGCAGGGCGGCAGTGAGTGACAGGGCGGCGAGGATGCGGTTGGGTGTGAACATGGTTGTGTCTCCTGAATCAAATTGCCGGAAGCGGCCCGGTTGCCGATGAAAAAATGGGGATGCGCGCCTCAAACCATCACGTGGGCTTCCAGGTCCTGCAGGCAGGCCTTGCTGTTCTCCACCGGGCCCTCGGCCACCACCGCGCCCTTGGCCATGGCGCAGTAGCGCTCGGCCACGCGCACCACCAGGCTCATGTTTTGTTCGATCAGCAGCAGTGCCGTGCCCTGGTCGGCCACGCGGTTGAAGATCACCGCCAGCTGGTCCACGATCACCGGGGCCAGGCCTTCGGTGGGCTCGTCGAGCAGAATCAGCGCGGGGTTGGCCATCAGCGCCCGGCCCACGGCCAGCATCTGCTGCTGGCCGCCCGACAAGGCGGTGCCCGGGGTGTGGGCACGTTCCTGCAGGATGGGGAAGAGCTTGTAGATCTCGGGCACGTTCCATGGGCCTTTGCGGCCCACGGCGGCACCCAGTTGCAGGTTTTCTTCCACGGTTAAATTGGCCACGATGCGCCGCCCCTGCGGCACCACCACCACGCCCTGCTGGGCCGCCATGTAGGGGCGCGGGCGCGGCAGGGTTTTGCTGCCCACGCGCACGCTGCCGCCGCGCAACGCGGCCAGGCCCAGCACGGTGTTGACCACTGTGGTTTTGCCCACGCCGTTGCGGCCAATCAGCGCCACCCGCTCGCCGGGCTGCACCGCCAGGCTCAGGCCGTGCAGGATGTGGGCCGAGCCGTAAAAGGCGTTGATTTTTTCCAGTTGCAGTAGTGCGCTCATGCCGTGCTCCCCAAATAGGCTTCGCGCACGCGCGGGTCGGCGCGCACGCTGGCCGGTGCGCCGCTGGCGATCACCCGGCCGAGTTCAAAAACCGTGACCACATCGGAGATACCGAAGACCACGTCCATGTCGTGTTCGACCAGCAGCACCGACACGTCCCAGCGCGAGGTCAGCGCCTTCAGGTGCCTGGCCAGGTCGTGCGATTCCTGCACCGACAGCCCGGCCATGGGCTCGTCCAGCAGCAGCACCTGCGGGCGGCCCACCAGGGCCAGGGCCAGGTCCAGGCGGCGCTGCTGGCCGTAGCCCAGGTCTTCGGCCGTGGCGTTGGCCAGCGGCATCAGGTCCAGCTCCTGCAGCACCGCGTCGGCATCGGCCGCGGAGTCGGCCACGCCCATCTTGTGCGAGGCCAGCTCCACCTGCTGGCGCACCGCCATCTGGCCAAAGATGCTGGTGCGCTGAAAGCTGCGCGACAGCCCGCGCATACGGCGCTGGGTGGCCCCCAGGGCGGTCACGTCCTGCCCGGCCAGGTGCACCGTGCCACGGGTCAGGCGGGTGCGGCCGGTGATGGCATCGATCACGGTGGATTTGCCCGCGCCGTTGGGCCCGATCAGTCCGCGGATCTGGCCGCGTTCCAGCGTCAGCGAGACACCGTCCACGGCCTTCACGCCGCCATAGTGGATGGCCACGTCGGTGGCTTCCAGTACAAAGTTGCTCATGGGGTGTTCCTCTCAGTGCCCGGGCGCGGTGCGCAGGGCGGGGGTGGATGGTTTGCCCCGGGCCAATCTGCCCAGGGCCCCGGCGATGCCGGTGGGCGAGAACACGATCACGGTGATCAGCGCCACGCCGAAGATGGCCATCCAGTGGTTGGCGTAGTCGCCCAGAATGTCCTTGGCCAGGAAGTACACGACGGCACCCAGCGCCGGGCCCCACAGCGCCTTGTAGCCGCCCACTACCACCATCATCAGCGCCACGCCCGACAGGCTCCAGTGCAGGTTTTCCGGCGACACAAAGCCGGTGTTCAGCGCCGATAGCAGACCGGCCACGCCCGTCACCAGAGCCGACAGCGCGTAGATGGCCGCCCGCGGCAGCAGGGTGCGGATGCCGATGAAACGGGCGCGCTCCTCGTTGTCGCGTACCGCCTCGGTGATGCTGCCAAAGCGGCTGCGTAGCAGCAGGGCCAGGGCCAGGAGTACCAACACCAGCACGGTCCAGCACAGCAAAAACAGGTGCGAGGACTTCAGCAGCTGCGACATCGGCAGGCCAAACAGCGTGGCGGGCCACTCGATGTTCATGCCGTCGGCACCGCCGGTCAGGCCGCGGGAGCGCGAGGCCGTGAGGTAGAACATCTGCCCCACTGCCAGCGTCAGCATGCCAAAGGCCACGCCAGGCACCCGCACAATCACCAGCCCCATCACAAAGGCCACGGCGGTCAGGACCAGCAGGGTGACGAGCATGGCCGCCTCGGCGGGCATGGCCTGCATTTGCAGCAAGAGGCCCACGCCGTAGCCTGCCGCGCCAAAGAACAGCGCGTGGCCAAAGCTGACCATGCCGTTTTGCCGCAGCAGCAGGCCCACGCCGCTGGCAAACACCGCGTAAATGATGGCCTGCGTCAGCAGCGACAAGACCGTGCCCGAGGTGACGGTAGCCGCCACCACGGCCCCCACCGCCAATGCGCCTGCGGTGGATAAAGTGATACGTTGGATAGACATGTTGATTTCCTCTTTCAGGTACGGCTGCCGGCAAAGCCCGCGGGCTTCCAGACCAGTACGGCGACCATGATCACGAAGGGCAGCACCGCCGACAGGTCCGGCAGGTACACGGCACCCAGGGCCTGCACCATGCCCAGCACCATGGCCGCCACAAAGGCCCCCACCAGCGAGCCCAGACCGCCGACCACCACCACCACGAAGGAATCGATGATCACGTCGCTGCTCATGGACGGCGACAGCGACAGAAACGGCGCGGCCACCACCCCGGCCAGCCCGGCCAGCGCGGTGCCCAGGCCCACCACCCCGGCGCTGAGCACGTCGGTGTTCACCCCCTGCATGGCGGTGGTGGTGGGGTCGGTGCTGGCGGCCCGCACAAACAGGCCCACCTTGGAATAGCGCAGCCACAGGCTCAGGCCCAGCGCCACCAGCGCGCCCACGGCAATCACCGCCAGGCGGTAGGCGGGTACCGGCGTGCCCAGCAGGTCGACCGAGGTGTTCAGCGCCTCGGGGGCGGCCACCGACAGGTTGCTCTTGCCCCACACGCTTTGCACAAAGTCTTCGATGATCAGCAGCAGGCCGAAGGTCACCAGCACCACGCTGAGCGGGTCGCGGTCTTGCAGCAGGCGAAAGCCGTAGCGGTCCAGCAGCACGCCCAGCAGCGCCATCACCGCCGGGGCCGCCACCAGCGCCACCCAGAAGTTGCTGTGGCTGGCGATGGAATAGCCCAGGTAGGCCCCCAGCATGTAGAGCGAACCGTGGGCGAAGTTCACCACCCGGCGCAGCCCGTAGATCAGCGCCAGCCCCGAACACATCACGATCAGCAATGCGCCGTAGACCAGGCCGTTGAAAAGGTTGATAGCCAACATTTTTGTGTCTCCTCCAGTTTTAAAAGTGGTTCAGGCCGCCAGCGCCGATAGCGCCGGTAGGGCCGACTCCGGCGCACCAAAGGCCGTCCAGCCGCCGTCCACCGGCAGCACCACGCCGGTGATATAGCTGGCCTGGGGCGAGGCCAGAAAGGCGATGGCCTCGGCAATCTCATGCGGCTCGGCCATGCGGCCCAGCGGCGTGCGGTGGGCAATGCCTGCCAGGTCGATGGCCCCCTGGCGGCCCAGTTCGGCCACCAGCGCGGTGCGCACATAGCCGGGGGCTACAGCGTTGACGCGGACGCCGTCGCGGGCCCACTCGCTGGCCATGGCGCGGGTCATGCCAACCACCCCGGCCTTGGCCGCGCTGTAGGCATTGCGGGCGGGCAGGCCGGTGCTGCTGGCGATGGAGCCCAGGTTGACGATGGCGCGGTGGCCGCTGCCCTGCAGCATGGCTTTGGCCACCGCCTGGCTGACCAGAAAGGTGCCGCGCAGGTGCACGTCCAGCACCCGGTCAAACGCCGCCACGTCTTGCGCCACCGTGGGGCCGGTCTGGTCGGCGATGCCCGCGTTGTTGACCAGCACCGCGATGCGGCCCAGCGCGCAGGCCGAGGCGATGGCCGCGTCCACGCTGTCGGGCTGGGTCACGTCGCAGCCCAGGCCCAGATGGTCCGGGCCCAGCTCGGCGGCGCGGTCAACGGCGGCCTGTGCGCGCAGGTCCAACAGTGCAATTCGGTAGCCGTTGGCGGCCAGTTTTTGGGCCGTGGCCCAGCCGATGCCGTCGGCGGCACCGGTGACCACGGCGACCAAAGGGGTGGTGGCCATGCCTCAGGCCAGGCGAGCAGGATTTAAAGAAAATAGGCTGCTTGTGCTGATCTGACCAGCACGAGCAGCTATGAAAATAATAGTATTCGGGTTTTGCATGTTTGTCTCCTCACACGGTTTTAGAACGAGCGGTGTCTGCCGCCCTCTGTCAAAAGCAGCTGAATTTTGTTTTGCGGGGGGCTTTAATTCACCAACGAATCGGGCCATGAACAGGACATTTCCTGCATGGCCCGACAGGGGGTTTCCCTAGGTTGCGGCGCGTGCGGCGGCGTGCCGCGCGGCCAGATAGGCAAACACCACCCCCGGCCCCAGCGTGATGCCGGGCGCGGTGTAGACCCCGCCCATGATGCTGTGCATGTCGTTGCCCACGGCGTACAGGCCGGGTATGGGCGTGTTGTCTTCGCCCAGCACGCGGGCCTCGCCATCGGTGGCAAAACCGGTGGACGCGCCGATGTCGCCGGGGTAGAGCCGCACCGCATAAAACGGGGCTTCGCGCAGCGGGCCGAGGTTGGGGTTTTTGCCGCCCGCCGTGGGGTCGCCCATGTTCTGCGAATAGGCGGTGCTGCCGCGCTGGAAGTCGGGGTCGATACCGGCTTCGGCGTAGTCGTTGATCTGCGCCACGCTGGCCTGCAGGTGCGCCGCCGGGATGGCGAGCTTCTGTGCCAGCGCCTCCAGGGTGTCAGCCTGTACCAGGTAGCCATCGGCCAGAAACGGCTCCAGCCCCTTGCCGCCGGGGCGCACCATGCCGATGCCATATTTGCGCAGGGCTTTGGCATCGCACACCAGGTAGCCCGCCATCTGGGGCTGCTGCTGCAGGGCCAGTGCGAACAGGTGGTAGGAGGTGCTTTCGTTCACAAAGCGGTCGCCCGCCTGGTTCACCGCCAGCATGCCGGGCTTGGCGCGGTCCATCATGAAATGCGGGAACACGGCGGTGCTGCCGTCGGCGCGCAGGCGTTTGGATACCGGCGCCCAGAAGGCCGGACTCAGGCCGCCGGGGCCGTAGTGCGCGCCCGCGTGCTGGGCCAGGCCGTGGGCTTCGCCGGTGTGGCCGGGGGCGGCAGGGCACCAGTCGGCGGCGATGCCGGGCAGCAGGTCCTGGCGCAGCTGCGGATGCCGGTTGAAACCGCCGCTGGCCAGCACCAGGCCCTTGCGTACGGCCACGGTGCGGCGTTGGCCTTCTTGCACCAGCGTGAGGGACTGGATGCCGTCGGCGCCGCGCTGGATGCGCTGCACCGAGGTGTTCAGGGCCAGCGTCACGTTGGTGTGTTGGGCCAGCGAATGCAGCAACCGCCCCACCAGCGCATTGCCCATCACCAGCCGGGTGCCGCGCGGGTGGCGCAGCCGGTCGCTGGCGTGGCGGGTCAGCAGCTTGCAGGCGTGTTTGAACGAGCGGAAAGACTTGCTCAGGCCCAGCAGGTGGTTGATGTCGGTGCGGTCCACCATCATGCCGCCGAGCACGGTGAACTCGGGGATGGGTGGGCGCACCAGCGGGAACAGCGGGCCCAGCAGGCGGCCATCGAAGGGCAGGGGCTCCAGCGCCCGGCCGTTCAGCGTGGAGCCGCCCAGGTCGGAGATGTAGTCGGGGTGCTTGGGGTAGGCGCGGTAGTGCACTTCGGTGCGGTTCTCCAGCACGTCCACCGCCTGCGCGCCATGGTCCAGAAAGGTCTGGCGCAGGGCGGCCGGGCTGCGCTCGCCCACGGCGTTGTCCAGGTAGCGTTTCGCATCGGCCAAGGTGTCGCCGGGGTTGACGCTGGCCGCGTGGCGGGTGCCGGGAATCCAGGTGGTGCCGCCCGACCAGGCTGTGGTGCCACCCACATGCCCAGTGCGCTCCACCAGCAGCACCTGCTGGCCTTCGAGGGCCGCGAACAGGGCTGCGGCCATGCCTGCGCCGCCTGCGCCAACGACGACCAGATCGTAGGCCGAGGCTTCGGGCAGGCCGCTTAACGAGGGAAGTACCTGCATCTCACTTCTCCAGCAGGAAGTTCACCATCAAATCGCGCACCCGGGCAAACATATGGGCCCCGGTCATGGTGCCGCAGCCCTTGGCGCGGGCAGCGGCGATCAGCGGCGTGATGGCGGGCGCGGTGATCACGCAGCCGACAAACATGGTGCTCTGGATCTTGTCTGCATCCAGCGGATACGGATCACCCACTTGCATGCCTACCGGCGTGGCGTTGAGCACGATGTCAAAACCCGTGGGGTCGGCGCTGCCGTGGGTCACGGCGCAGCGGCCCAGGCTGGCCAGGCGGTCCACCAGGGTGGTGCGGCGATTGGGCTCGGCATCGAAGATGGCCAGCTCGCGCACCCCGGCCATCACCAGTGCGTGGGCAATCGCCGAGCCCGCGCCGCCTGCGCCCACCAGCAGGGCTTTTTTGCCCTCGGGCTGGCAGCCGTTGTCTTGCAGGGCGGACACAAAGCCCAGGCCGTCGAACATGTCGCCGTGCCAGGTCCCGTCGGGGTTGCGGCGCATGGTGTTGACGGTGTGCAAGAAGGCGGCGCGGTCCGAGGTGGTGGCGCACAAGTCAAAGCAGGCGAACTTGTGCGGCACGGTGACGATGATGCCGTCCACGTTCTGCGCTAGCGACACGCCATCCACCCAGGCCGCCAGTTTCGCCGGGGCCACATGCGCGGGAATGACATAGGCATTGTGTCCGTGCGACTGCAGGGCCTGGGTCACGCCTGCGGGTGATTTCACCTGGGCAATCGGGTCGCCGACGATGAAGTGGATACGGGTGGCACCGCTGAGGGGTTCGGTCATGGAAAAGTCTCCGTTAGGTTTGCGTTGGTTGAATCATAGTCAAAAGTGGAATAGTATTCAAGTATTGAATTAAATTCTATTTTTGCTATGATGCGGCATCGCCACACACAAACGAGCAAGCCATGAACGGTGTTTTAGAACGAACCCTTGCCATCCTGGAGCTGCTGTCCCAGCACGGCGGCGGCCTGGAGCTGGCCGCCATTGCCGACCGGCTCGACATCCCGCGCAGCGCCGTGCACCGTCTGCTGGTGGACCTGGCCCGCTGCGGTTATGTGCGCCAGACGCGTGACCACGGCGACTACCTGCTCACCACCAAGCTGGTGTCCATGGGCCTGAGCTTTTTGAGCAACACCGGCATCGTCGACATTGCCCAGCCGCTGCTCGACCGGCTGGCCGAAATCTCCGGCGAACTGGTGCGCCTGGCCGTGGTGGATGGCCACCGCCTGACCTGGGTGGCCCGTGCCCAGGGGGCCCGCCAGGGCCTGCGCTACGACCCCGACATGGGCAGCGATGCGCGCATTTCCTGCTCGTCCTCCGGCCTGGCCTGGTTGTCCACCCTGGCCGACGACGAGGCCCTGGCCCTGGTCGCCCAGCAGGGCGTGGGCCCGGTGGAAGAGTTTGGCCCCAACGCCCCCAAAACCCTGCAGGAGGTGATGGCGCAGGTGCAGGCCACGCGCGAGCGCGGCTACAGCCTCACGCAAGAAACCTACACCCCCGGCCTGAACGCCATGGCCGCGCCGGTGTGCCTGGCCGGGCAGGCCCTGGGCACCATCAGCATCGCCGGGCCGTCGGCCCGCTTCACGCTGGAGCGCATGCAGGCCCTGGGCGGCGATCTGGTGTCGCTGGCGGCGCAGCTGGCTGCTGCCAGCGGGGCCTCGCCGTTCTTCAACCAGCCCCGCGCCAATGCAGCGGCGGGTCTCCGAAAAATTTATTCCGCTTGACCATGGCTGCCACCGAACACACCGACCTGTTGGTCATCGGCTCCGGTGCCGGGGGGCTATCTGCCGCCGTCACCGCCGCCCACTTGGGCCTCAAGGTGCTGGTGGTCGAAAAAGAACCGCAGTACGGCGGTACCACCGCCTGGTCGGGCGGCTGGATGTGGCTGCCGCGCAACCCACTGGCCACCGAGGCAGGCATTACCGAGGACATCGCCACGCCCACTGCCTACCTGCGGCAGGAGCTGGGCGCGCAGTTTGATGCAGCGCGGGTGCAGGCCTTTCTGGAAGCCGGGCCGCGCATGGTGGACTTCTTTCGCACGCAGACCGCCCTGCAGTTCATCGACGGCAACGGCGTGCCCGACTTCCATGGCCGCAACCCGCACGCGGCGCGGGGTGGGCGCTCGATCTGCGCCGCGCCGTTTGATGGCCGCCGCCTGGGGGCCCAGATGGAGCGGCTCAAACCGCCCCTGAAAGAGACCACCCTGTGGGGCATGGGCATTGCATCCGGGGCCGAGCTGCGGCACTTCTTCAACGCCCTGCGCAAGCCCGCCTCGCTGTGGTACGTCACGAAATTGGTGCTGCTCCACTTCGCCGACCTGCTGCTCCACCGGCGTGGCATGCGCCTGGTGAACGGCAATGCGCTGGTGGCGGGGCTGGCGGCATCGGCCTTTGCCAAAGGTGTGGAGATCCGCACCCACAGCCCGGCGCAGCGTTTGTTGACCGAGCAGGGCAGGGTGGTGGGCGCGGTGGTGAACGGTGTGGAAGTCCGCGCCCGTTGCGGCGTGGTACTGGCCTGCGGTGGCTTTCCGCATGACGTAGCGCGCAAAAAAGAGCTGCTGCCGCACGCACCCACCGGGCAAGAGCATTGGTCTGCAGCCTCGCGCGGCAATACCGGCGACGGCCTGCGCCTGGGCGAGGCCGTGGGCGGCCAGGTGGCGCGCGATGCGGTGCAGGCCGCTGCACTGGCCCCGGTGTCGCTGGTGCCGCGTGCCGATGGATCGGTGGCGCATTTCCCGCACCTGGTCGAGCGCGCCAAGCCGGGGCTGATCGCCGTGACCGCCGCAGGCCAGCGCTTCACCAACGAGGCCGACTCTTATTACGACTTTGTCAGCGGCATGCTGGCCGCCACGCCCGCCACCCCCGCTGGATTGCCCGTCCAGGCCTGGCTGGTGTGCGACCACGCTTTCATCCGCCACTACGGCCTGGGCGCGGTAAAACCCGCCCCCCTACCCATGGGCGCGATGCTGCGCAACGGTTACCTGCAGCGCGGCACCACCCTCGCTGATTTGGCCCAGGCCTGCGGCATCGATGCAGCAGGCTTGCAGGCCACGGTGGCGCGCTACAACCCGCAGGCGCTGGCCGGTGTGGATGCCGACTTCGCCAAAGGCGACACCCCCTACAACAAAGTGCAGGGCGATGCGGCCAGCGGATATCCCAACCCCTGCATGGCCCCGCTCACCCACGGCCCGTTCTACGCCGTGAAGGTGGTCCCCGGCAGCCTGGGCACCTTCGCTGGCCTGCGCGCCAACGCCAGTGCCCAGGTGCTGGACGCGCAAAGCCAACCCATCCCCGGCCTGTACGCGGGCGGCAACGACATGCACAGCGTGATGGGCGGCACCTACCCCAGCGGCGGCATCACGCTGGGCCCGGCGATGACTTTTGGCTATATCGCTGCCCATCATGCCGCCCACCACGCAGCGGGTGTTGATTTATAAAAAATCGGCCTCCAGCGCTTATGCCATGAG
Source organism: Comamonadaceae bacterium OS-1 (assembly GCA_027923965.1). Lineage (NCBI taxonomy): Bacteria > Pseudomonadati > Pseudomonadota > Betaproteobacteria > Burkholderiales > Comamonadaceae > Comamonadaceae bacterium OS-1. The sequence goes on along the minus strand of AP026969.1, from coordinate 2,840,393 downwards.
CGTAAGCAGCTCTTTATTCCATAGCAACCAAGGACTTTCACCATGTACTACGAACTCGCCACCATGACCCTGCCTTTCGGCACCGCAGGCCAGGCCGCCACCAATGTGCAGGCCTTTACCAGCGCCACCAGCGCAGAGGACGCCAACGGCGAACTGCTGGGCTGCTGGTTTACCGACATCGGCCAGCTCAACCAAATGATTGTCTTGCGCGGCTTTGCCGACCTGGCCACGCTGCAAAAAGAGCGCGACCGCACCCAAAAAAGCGCCGACCCGTTCGGCTGCGGCAGCATCTTCCAAAGCCTGGAGCAGCACAGCTACCAGGGCTTCCCGTGGATGAAACCGGTGCGCCCTTCGGCCGAGTCGGGCATCACCGGCCCGGTCTACGAGATCCGCACCTACGGCATCAAGGTTGGCGGCGTGCAGGCCACCATTGATTTGTGGGAACAGTATGTGCCGCCGCGCGAAGTGCTGTCGCCCTGCGTGGTGGCCATGGTGGCGTTGGACGGGCCCTTGCGCTTCACCAACATCTGGGCCTACCCCACGCTGGACGCACGCAGCAAAGCCCGCGCCGACGCGGTGGCCCAAGGCATCTGGCCACCCAAGGGCGGGCCTGCAAACCTGACGACCAATATGTTCTCCACCATCGCCTTGCCCACCGCGGTATCGCCTTTGAAATAAGGAATGGCCATGCGCAGCTACTCCCTCGCCTACCTCACCGCCGCCAACCTGACCCCGCCGCAGATGCTGACAGCCGCCGCCCAGCTGGGCTACGGCCACGTGGGCCTGCGCTTGCGCCCCAACGCCCCCGGCGCGCCGTACCAGCCGCTGCTGGGCGATGCGGCCATCCTGCGCGAAACCCTGGCGGTGCAGCGCGATACGGGGGTGGGCGTGTTCGACATCGAAATCGTCCGTATCGATGCCGCCTTCGATCTGCAGGCTTACCTGCCGATGTTCGAAGCCGCCGCTGCGCTGCGGGCCCGGGCCGTGCTGGTGGCCGGGGACGACACCGACTTGGCACGCCTGGCCGACAACTACGCCCGCCTGTGCGCGTCCATGCAGCCCTACGGCATGACGGCCGACCTGGAATTCATGCCCTGGACGGCGGTGTCCGATGCCCAGGCGGCCCTGCGCACCGTGCAGGCCGCAGGCCACCCGGCCAATGCGGGCATCTTGGTGGATGCCCTGCACGTGGCCCGCTCCAGCACCACGCTGGACGACCTGCGCGCCTTGCCGCCCGGGCTGCTGCACTACGCGCAGATCTGCGACGCGCCTGCGGGCAAAAACTTCACGGTGGAGCAGATGGTCCACACCGCCCGCTGCGAGCGCCTGCTACCGGGCGAGGGCGGCATTGACCCGGCCAGCATCTTTGCCGCGCTGCCCGCCGACGTGCCCGTCAGCGTGGAAGTGCCGCACCAGGTGCGGGCCGCGCAAGTGGGCGATGTAGAGTGGGCGCGCCAGGCGCTGGCGGCATCGCGCAGGCTGTTGGAAGCCGCGTAGAGTTTTTAAGTGTTTTAGGCTGCTCACGCTTATTCCATCTGCGTGAGCAGCTATCACTTAGATAGTGTGGTTAACACCTGCCATCTGCACTGCCTTCACCAGCCGCGTTTCCTGCGCGGTGATCAAGTGCCCCGAGGCCGCCAGGTAGGCGCCAAACTGGGGGTGGGTGTCGCGGGCGAAGCAGCGGCGCTCGTAGTCGGCCAGGTCGTCGTAGGCCCAGAGGTGCACAAACTGGTTCTGCGGGCCCACCAGGCTGGTGTAGAAGCCGACCGGGTGGCCCAGCGTCTCCATCAGGATGGGCATGGCCAGGCGGTTGAACACCTCCAGAAACTCCGGCATCTTGCGCAGCGCAATGGTGTAGGTGCGGTGGTCGATCAGCGGCTTGGCACCGTTCATTTTGCGGCTCCGGCCCGGTCGGCGATGTGGTTGCCGGTGATGAAGCCAAAGGTCATGTTCGGCCCGTGGGTGATGCCCGCGCCAGGGTAGTTGCCGCCCATCATGCTGGCGCGGTCGTTGCCCACGGCGTACAGGCCGTCGATGGCCGTGCCGTCGCGCTTCAATACCTCGCCCACCACGCTGGTCTGGATGCCGTCGAAGGTGCCCAGGTCGCCCATCACCACCTTGAGCGCGTAGAACGGGCCGGCCTGCACCGGGGCCACGCAGGGGTTGGGCCGGTGCTCGGGGTCGGCCAGGTAGCGGTTGAAGCTGGTGCTGCCGCGGTGGAAGGCCGGGTCCTGGCCTTTGACGGCTCCAGAGTTGTAGTCGCGCACGGTCTGCTCCAGCCCGGCGGGGTCGATACCGGCGTTGGCCGCCAGCTCGGCCAGGGTGTTGCCCTTGACCAGGTAGCCGCTGCGCAGGTGGCCGCCCAGCGGCATGGGCGCGGGCTTGGCGTAGCCCAGGCCGTACTTGGCGATGGTGGCTTTGTCGCAGACCAGCCACATGGCGGTTTCCTTTTGGCCCGCGCAGGCACGCACCAGGGCCGCGCCCACGTCGTGGTACGAGTTGGATTCGTTGGTGAAGCGCTGGCCGTTGCGCAGCACGCCGATGATGCCGGGCTTGTAGCGGTCCAGCAGGTGCGGGAACACGCCGAACGTGCCGTCGCGGTAGGGCACGCGCGAGACCGGCATCCAGGCGGCGCTGTCTTCGAAACGAATGTCCACGTTGGCCCCGAGCTTTTCCGCCATGGCCACGCCGTCGCCGGTATTGCCCAGGGGCGTGGGCGACAGGTGTTCGCCACCCCGCTGCAGGTGCGGGTAGGCCTTGGCGATGCGCTGTATGTCTTGCGGAAAGCCGCCGCAGGCCAGCACCACGCCCTGGCGGGCGGTGATGCGGCACGGGCCGTCTGCGCCGTCGGCCAGCACGCCGGTGGTGCGGCCATCGTGCATGGTGACTTCGCGCACCGGGGTGCTGGTGAGGATGGGAATGCCCAGGTCCAGCGCCGACTGGGCCAGGCGAGCGGCCAGCGCGTTGCCGCTGGTGACGTTGATGCCGCGCCCGTACTGCGCCAGCTCTTTCAGGTGCGTGACCAGGCGCTTGGCCACGTAGACGAACGAGGTCAGCGACTTGGTGGCCTGGAAGAAATGCTTCAGGTCGGCGTTGGACGAGTTGAACATCATGCCGATGAAGGTGATGGTTTTCAGCGGGGGCTTGAGGCGCGCCATGTCCTTGCCCAGCCCGCGGATGTCGTAGGGCGCGGCCAGGATGGAGCGGCCCAGGTCCACGCCGCCGGGCGCGTCGGGGTGGTAGTCGGGGTACATGGTGGGGATGAACTGGGCGGCGGTTTCGCGCTCGAAGAACTCCACCATCTTGGGGCCGTTTGCCAAAAAGGCCTCCACCGCCGCCGCGTCATAAAACTTGCCGGTTTCCTGCTGTAGGTAGGTGCGCACCGCCGCTATGGTGTCGGCCGGGTTCTGCTTGCGGCCATGCGGGCCCAGCGGGATCCACAGCACGCCGCCCGACAGCGCGGTGGTGCCGCCAAACACGGGTTCTTTCTCCAGCACCACCACGTCCAGGCCGCGTTTGCGGGCGGTGATGGCGGTGGCCAGGCCGGCAGCGCCGGAGCCGACGACGACGAGGTCGCATTCGATGATTGGGGTCATTGTGTGGTTCTCAGGTGGCGTTAAAACCGGGGCGGGGCACCATGTCCATCAGCATGGAAGTCATGCCGCCGTCCACCGCAATTTCGGCGGCGTTGACGTAGGCGGCGCGCGGGCTGGCCAGGAACAGGGCCACGTCGGCAATGTCCTGCGGCTCGCCCACGCGGCGGCTGGCGGTGACGGCGGCGCGCTTGGCCTCAAAGCCGGGCTCTTCGTAAAACTTGGCCGACAGCGCGGTGCGAACCATCCCGGGGCACACCGCATTGCTGCGCACGCCCTGCGGTCCCCATTCCACCGCCAACTGGCGCGACAGCAGCAGCACCCCGGCCTTGCTGGCGCTGTAGGCACCGCTCTGGGTTTGTGGGGTCAGGCCCGAGACCGAGGCCACGTGCACCAGGCTGCCGCGCCCGGCCTGGCGCATCTGCGCGCCAAAAGCGCGGGCGCACAGCAGGTAGCCGGTGAGGTTGACGGCCAGTACCGCGTTCCAGTCGTCCAGGCTCACCTCGGCCAGTCCTCCGGCGCGCAGCATGCCCGCGTTGTTGATGAGGGCGTAGGCCGCGCCCCAGGCGGCGTGCACCCGCTGGGCGGCGGCCTGCACGCTGGCTTCCGAGGCCACATCACAGGCCACGGCCATGGCGGATGCGCCCTGGGCGGTGAGGGTGGCGGCGATCTGCTCGCAGCCTGCCAGGTCGCGGTCGAGCAGGGCCACCCGGGCTCCGGCCTGGGCCAGGCTGCGGGCGATGGCGGCACCAATGCCGCTGGCCGCGCCGGTCACGGCACAGACCTGGCCGTCGAGTTGCAGCCAGTGGCGGGGGGTGTCGGGCATGCGGGTCTCCTTGTTATTTGAAGACCCTATTGTTCAAATTGCGGGCAAATACCGGTTTGACAATTCACGCGAAAACCCAGACAGTTCGTGCATCTTTGAACACGTTCTCAGGACATCGATGTGGCAACCAGGGTTATCCCGAACTACGCGCTGTATGGCGACCAGGCAGCACCGGGCTGGCAAAGCTCGTTCGATTTTGAGTGGATTCCGCAGCGCTCGCGGCCTTACAACTGGGAGATTCGGCCCCACAAGCACGACGCCTTTTTGCAGCTTTTGTACTTGGTGCAGGGCACGGCCGAGGTGCAGGTCGACCATGCCAAGTTTGCCGTCCGCGCGCCGTGCCTGCTGCTGATTCCCGCACAAACCGTGCATGCCTTCAGCTTCTCGGACGATATGGACGGGCCGGTGGTCACGGCGGCACAGCGGCCTCTGGAGTCGCTGGCGGGGGTGGCCATGCCAGGGCTGCTGCCCACGATCCGCAAGCCCGCCGTCATCACCCTGGACGCCAGCAGCGGCCATGCGGAGATGCTGATGCCGTTGTTTCTGTCCATCCAGAGGGAGGCGCATTTACTGTCGGCCGGGCAGGTGAATGCGGGGATGGCGCTGGTGGCGGCCGTGTGCGTGCAGGTGGCGCGGCTGGCCCAGGTGCAGCAGGCGGCACGGGCGCTGGGCAACCCGCGCAAGACCCAGCAGATCGAAAAGTTCCGAGCCATGGTGGACGAGCGCTTCAAGCAGCACCTGCCCATCACCGCCTATGCCGAGCAGCTGGGCATCACGCCAGGCCAGCTCTCACGCCTGTGCCGCGAGGTGCTGGGCATGTCCAGCCTGGATGTCATCAACGCCCGGCTGGTGCACGAGGCGCAGCGTGACCTGGTCTACACCAGCAACAGCATCCAGCAGCTGGCCGACAGCCTGGGCTTTGCCGACGAGACCTACTTTGGGCGCTTCTTTCGCAAACACACCGGGCTGAGCCCGCGTGCTTTTCGGGTGAAGGCGCTGGAGGCCATGCTGGTGGCCGAAGGTACCGGGCCGGTGCCCGCTACGCCCACCAACCCCACCACACCAGCGTAGCCTGGGACTCTTGGCTGCGAAATGTCAGCCTGGGAAACTTCCGGCGCTGGAAGCCAAACAACGTGCTCCAGAATGCATAGCGCCGCCGGGGCTGCAGGCCCAGTGCCGCGTAGCCCTTGGGCGTGAGGCCGCGAACGATCGCGTACATCGGGGGGCGGCTGGGGTAGAGCGTGAGGGAGGCCGGGCCAATGTCGGCTTCTACCTGCCCCTGCTGTTTGAGCGTGACCAGCCAGCCGACTTCTACCGGGTTGTTGATGTAGGTATCGCCATCGTATTGCGACAGCACTTTTAGAAATGGAAGGGACATGGGGGCTCCAGTAGCAAGCTCCCATTGCACACTGCCAGGCGTCCGTCGCGTGTAGGACAAGCGCGCCAGGGAGGCTTCACGGGCACCTCTACCGGGTGTGCGCCGCCGCCAGTTTGTCCATCGGGTTTCCAGCTTTTTTGGCTGCTGGTGCTTATGGGTTAAGCACGAGCAGCTATATTTTAGATAGTGAAGTGGACCGGTGGCGGAGGGCGGGGCCTACTTCACGGCCATGCTTGCGAGGCTGTTTGACTGCTTTTGCACCCAGGCCGCAAAGTGGTCCATCCAGCCCTGCAGAAACTCCTGGCTGCCCGCGCCGATGTTGCCATCCGCGTCAAACAAACCCTCTTTGGCCTGGAGAAAGGCTTCGGGTTGGCCCATGGTGGGCGCGTCCAGGTAGGCCAGGATGTTGCGCAGGTGCTGCTGCGCCAGCGCGGTACCGATGGCCCCCACCGACACCCCGAGCACCCCCGCGGGCTTGCCCGCCCAGGCGTTGTCGCCGTAAGGGCGGGATGCGTGGTCGATGGCATTTTTGAGCACGCCGGGAATGGAGCGGTTGTATTCGGGCGTGACGAACAGCAGGCCTTGCGACGCTGCAATGTCCTGCTTCAGGCGGATCACCGATTCCGCCTGGTGGGCATCGTCGTCCTGGTTGTACAGCGGCAGGTCGCCAATCTGCAGCAGCTTGAAAGAGAAGTTGCTTGGTGCCAGCCGGGCGATGGCTGCTGCCAGTTGGTGGTTGAACGACTCTTTGCGCAGGCTGCCGACGACCACGGCGATTTGAAAATGTTGCATGAGATTCTCCAGCGGGTTTATGCGAAGTGGGCGGGTACCAAGGCCTGGAGCGATTTCACCTGCCGCTCCAGCGCTTCGATGCGGTTCAGGTGGCCCAGCAGCAGGGCCACGGAAAACAGGTCCAGGTCGAAATCGCTGCGTAGCTTGCCTGCGGTGCGCAGCGGGGTGACCCATTCGGCGCTGAAGCTGGGGGGCTGTGTGGCAGGCTGCAACGGCATCAGGGCGCTGTACTCCACCAGCTCCTGCAGATCTGCGGTGTCCATGCCACAGCAACTGGACAGCTCGTCCAGCGTCATGGTTTCGCTGGCATCCAGCCAGACCCATTCGATGAGAGTGAGGTTCATGGGGTCTCCTTGGGGGCGCGGGGATTGAAGTGCGAAATGCGTGACAGTTCCTGGTACAGCGCGCGCTCCGCCTCGGACGGCTTGGCAGCCACGTCGATATGCACCAGCGCGTACAGGTCGCCGTGCCCGGCCTTGCCCTGGGCCAGGCCCCGGCCGCGCAGCCGCAGCTTGCGCCCGGCACGGGTGCCTGCGGGCACGGTCAGCAGCACCGGGCCGTCCAGCGTGGGTACCTCGATCTCGGCACCCAGGGTGGCTTCCCAGGGCGCCAGCGCCAGGTCAAAGTACAGGTCGTGGTGGTCGGCGCGGAACAGCGGGTGCGGCGCCAGCGTGATGTGCAGGTAGATGTCGCCGTCGGGCCCGCCGTGGCGGCCCTTGCCACCTTTGCCGCGCAGGCGCAGCTTTTGGCCCTCGCGGGTGCCGGGCGGGATGGTCACTTCCAGCGTACGCGTGCCGCCCGCCTCGGCCAGGTCCAGTTTCAGCGTGGTGCCGCGGTGCGCGTCTTCCAGGCTGAGCGAGACGGTGTTTTCGTAGTCACGCCCCGGAGTGGCCACCGGCCCGCGGGCGGCTCCGCGGTGGCCCCGGCCCAGCGCGGCCAGCAGGTCGGCCAGGTCCAGGTCGTCGAACGAAGCGGCATCCGCGGCGTGCTCGTGCCGCCACTGCGGAGGTGGCGCAAATTCTTCGCCCGCCCTGGGCTGGCCCAGCGCGTCGTAGGCGGCGCGCTTCTCGGGGTCTTTCAGGGTGGCGTAGGCCTCGGCGGCTTCTTTGAAGCGGGCCTCGGCATCGGCGGCTTTGGACACGTCGGGGTGGGTTTGGCGCGCCAGCTTGCGGTAGGCCTTCTTGATCTGGTCCAGGCTGGCATCACGCGGCAGGTCCAGCGTGGCGTAGTAGTCTTTGTATTGCATGCGGGGACCTTTTCGATTGCGCAGCCCCACCGTAGAACGCCTGGGGCGCGGAGTCTGTGCGGCGTAGCACATAGCGGCTGCATCGGCCCATCATGGCGCGATCTGCGCCGCGCGGGCTGATGCAGATCAAGGTTTGCGCGCTACCGACCGGCGCTGCGCGGCCCATGCCAACCCCGCAGATCCGGCCAAAAGCAGCGCCCCCAGCGCAAATGGGGCCCACCATCCCACCGCATCGAACAGCGCCCCACCCACCCCGGCGCCCAGGGTGATGGCCAACTGGATGGTGGCCACCATCAGGCCGCCACCGGCCTCGGCATCGTGCGGCAGCGTCTTGCTCAGCCACACGCCCCAGGCCACGGGGGCGGCGGTGCCCACCAGGCCCCAGCCCAGCAGCAGCACCGCTACCGCCGTGGCCGAGGCCCCCAGCGCGATCAGCAGCAGCGCCATCCCCGCCATGCTCAGCGGAATCAGCACCAGGCAAGAAAACAGCCGCGTCTTCAGCAGCAAGCCCAGCAGGTAGGTCCCCAGCAGGCCGCTGGCGCCCATGAGCAAAAGCATCAGCGACAGCGCCGAGATGCCCACGCCGGTAATGGTTTCCAGAAACGGTCGCAGGTAGGTGAACACCGCGAACTGCCCCATGAACAACAGCAGGATGGCCGCCATGCCCAGCGACACCGCGGGCCGCGCCAGCAGCCGAAACGGGTTGCCCGACGCCGTGCGTACCTGCCCCGGCAAGGGCGGCAGCCGGGCCCATTGCCAGGCAAACGCGGCCACGGCCAAGGGGATCACCAGGGCAAATGCGCCCCGCCATCCCACGTACTGGCCCAGGTAGCTGCCCAAGGGGGCAGCGATGGTGGCGGCCAGTGCATTGCCCCCGTTGATGGTGGCCAAGGCTTTCGGTACGGCTGCCGGTGGCACCAGCCGCATGACGGTGGCCGTGGACATCGACCAAAAGCCGCCAATGGCCACGCCCAGCAGCGCACGGCCCAGCATGAACACCGCGTAGTTGCTGGCACATGCCACCACCAGGCCCGATACCGTCAGCAGCGCCGTAAATCCCAGCAATACCCGCCGCCGGTCGAACCGACCGGTCAAGGGCGCGTTGAGCAGGCTGGTAAGCACCGCAAAAATACCCGAGATGGAAATCGCCTGCCCCGCGCGCCCCTCGGACAGGGCCAGGTCGTGCGCGATGGGCGTGAGCAAACTCACCGGCATGAACTCCGAGGCGATCAGCACCGCCACGCACAGCGCCATGGACCACACCGCGCCCCAGGCGGGGCGGGCGGTGGTGGGGGCAGGGTGCCCGGCGGGCAGATCAACAGTGTGCATGGGGTGCCTTGGGTGAAAATCTACCGCCGCCGCTTGGGCTTTGCCGCGCTGGACAGGCGCAGCGCATCCAGCACCAGCGAGAACGCGGGCGACGGCTGGCGGCGGCTGGGGTAGTACAAAAAATAGCCCGCAAACGGCAGGCACCAGTCTTCCAGCACGCGCACCAGGCGGCCCTGTGCGATGTGCGGGGCGAATTCTTCCTCGGGCAGAAACGCAATGCCCAGCCCGGCCAGCGCAGCGCCCACCACATGCGGCGTGGTGTTCACCACCACCTGGCCTTCCACGCGCACATTCAGCGTCTGGCCCTGCTGCTCAAACTCCCAGGCGGGCAGGCCGCTTTGCGGCGAATACCGGATGTGGATGCAGCGGTGCGCCACCAACTCGCCCGGCGTGGCGGGTGCGGGGTGGGCGGCAAAGTAGCCGGGCGTGGCCACGGCGGCCATGCGCAAGGGCGGGCCGATCGGCAGGGCCACCATGTCCTTGTCGATGGTGTCGCCCAGGCGCACACCGGCATCAAAGCGGTCGGCCACGATGTCGCGGAAACCATAGTTCACGTCAAACTCCAGCTTCACCTCGGGGTAGGCCAGCAGCAGCGGTGCCAGCTTGGGCAGTAGCGTGGTGTGCAGCACGTGGTCGCCACTGGTGATGCGCACCGTGCCTGCGGGCTTGTCGCGCATCTCGGTCAGGGCATCGAGCTCGGCCTCGATTTCGTCGAAGCGGTGGCCAATGGCCTGCACCAGCCGCTCGCCCGCTGCCGTGGGCGACACGCTGCGCGTGGTGCGCGTCAGCAGGCGGATGCGCAAGCGCGTCTCCAGCCCGGCAATGGCCTGGCTGAGTGCCGACGGCGTGACCCCCAGCACCGCCGCCGCACGGGTGAAGCTGCCTTCGCGCGCAACGGTCACAAAAGCCAGTAAATCGTTGAGGTTGCGTCGTGCCATGGAGCGAGTGTCCCTGAAAGATTGGTTAGAAAAACTAACAGACCATGTAAGCATTCATTATCTAGACCGGGTCTGCGCGGGCCGACAAAATGCAGGCCATGCCCGCACACCACCCCCCTTCCGAAAGCAAAGCCCGCTGGTTGCGCAATGCCGCGCTGTGGGTCTTTGCCTTGCTTGCTACGTCTGTTTTTGCCCAGGAGCCGCCCATGAAGATTCGTTTGCACGTCCACGGCGAAGTGGCCACCGCCATCCTGGCCGACAACGCCACCGCCCGCGACTTTGCGGCCCTGCTGCCCCTGTCCATCACCCTGAAAGACTTTGCCAAGGTCGAGCGCATCGGCGACCTGCCGCGCAAGCTGTCCACCGTGGGCGCACCGGCGGGCCTGGACCCGGCGGTGGGCGATATCGCCTACTACGCGCCGTTGAACCACCTGGTCATTTTTGCGGGAGACAACGTGTACGCCAGTGGGTTGTTGCGCATGGGTCGGGTGGATACCGGCCTGGCCGCGCTGCAACGCCCCGGGCCGCTGCAGGTGCGCATCGAACGCATCGCGGACTGAGCGCTTCCACCCCTTGTTTATGGATAAAAAGTGCCTTTAGCGCTTATGTAATAAGCATGACAAGCTATCGTAAATAGAGCAATTCAAGCGCCATCTCCACCCGTGTGGAATCCGCGTCTAAACGCCAGTGGTGTCATGCCTTTCAGCGCCCGGAACTGCCGGGTGAAATAGCCCTGTTGGCGGTAGCCGGTGGCTTCGGCGATCTGGGCGATGGGTCGATCGCCGTCCAGCAGCAGGGCGCAGGCGTGGCCTATGCGCAGCTGCGCCAGATAGCCGCTGACGGTGCTGCGGGTGCTGCGCTTGAAGGCGCGCTGCAACTGGCTTTCGCTCATGGCGGCCAGGTCGGCCAGGGTCTCCAGGCGGATGGGTTCGGCGTAGTGGGTGTGCAGGTGCGCGAGCACCCGGTCCAGCCTGGCCCGGTCGCGCGGCAGCTGGTCGGTGGCAAAGCCTTGCAGGGCCAGCAGTTGGCGCTGGCGGTCGGTGGCCAGCAGCAACAGCACCTCCACCAGGCCCAGCCAGCGCTGTGCCGGGGCCATGTCCACCAGCGCCAGCAGCCGGGGCAGCACGGTAGCAACGGTATCCGCGCTGAAAGCTACACCCCGGCGTGCATCGGCCAGCAGGGGGGCGATGCTGTCCAGCTCCGGGTAGGGCTGGGTCAGGCCGTAAGCCCACTGCGGCTGGAACCACAGCACCAGGGCGCGGTGCGGCTGCGATGGGTCCAGCGCGGCGCGCGACTGCCAGGCGTGCGGCAGGTTCGGGCCGACCAGCACCAGGTCGGCATCAAAGTACTGGCCGACGTGGTCGCCCACGAAGCGCTGGCCGCTGCTGTTCAACGTGAGGGTCAGCTCGAACTCGGGGTGGTAGTGCCAGTTGAACGGAAACGCGGGCAACTGCCGGTCAAACAGCGTCCACGACTGGCCGCTGCTGAGGGTGACTTGTTCCAACCAGGGCTGCATGGCCGAATTATGCAATTAGCGCAGTGGAGTGGCTACAGATGCGGTAATCGTGCAAAAACCTGCGATTTTTCTGCCAGCCCCAAGGCGGCGCATTTCTAAACTTGTGTCCACAACACAAGGAGCACACCATGGCACACACAATAGGCTGGGGACTGGTAGGCGCGAGCACCATCGCGCAAGAATGGATGATCGACGCGATCCGCGCCCAACCGGGCAACACCGTGGCAGCCGTGCTCAGCAGCAACGCCCAGCGCGGTGCGGACTACGCGGCGGCCCACGGTATTGCCCAGTCGTACACCGCACTCAGCGATCTGCTGGCCGACCCGGCGGTCGACGCGGTCTACATCAGCACCACCAACGAGCTGCACGCCGCGCAGGCGATTGCCGCGGCCGCTGCGGGCAAGCATGTGCTGTGCGAGAAGCCCCTGGCCATGACCCTGGCCGACGGCCAGGCCATCGTGGCCGCCTGCCGCAGTGCCGGGGTGGTGCTGGGCACCAACCACCACCTGCGCAATGCGGCCACGCACCAGGCCATGCGTGAATTGATCCGCAGCGGGGCCATCGGCACGCCGCTGTTTGCCCGCGTGTTTCACGCCGTGCAACTGCCCGCGCACCTTCAGGGCTGGCGCGTGAACCAGGCCGACGCGGGCGGCGGCGTGGTGCTGGACATCACCGTGCACGATGCCGACACCCTGCGCTTTCTGCTGGATGCCGAGCCGGTAGAGGCCATCGCCATGACCCCCAGCGCAGGCCCCCTGGCCGACGGCGTGATGGCCGTGCTGCGCTTTGACAACGGCGTGCTGGCGCAACTGCACGATGCTTTCAATGTGCCGCACGCGGGCACCGGCATCGAGATCCACGGCAGCCTGGGCTCCCTGGTGGGCCGCGACGTGATGACGCAGCGGCCCGTGGGCGAGGTGCGGCTGCGCACGGCGGATGGCGAGCGCGTGGTGGCCGTGGAGCCGCACAACCTGTACGCCCATTCGCTGGCCGCCTTCAACCGCGCCGTGCAAGGGCAGGGCGCGCCTGCGGCTACCGGCGAAGACGGTTTGCTTTCGCTGGCCGCCGCGCTGGCGGTGCTGGAAGCGGCACGCACCGGGCGCAGCACGCCGGTACAGAAAGTCTGAACGCCGTGGATGTCGATATCGTCATCATCGGCTCCGGTGTGGGCGGCGGGGCCATGGCGCGCAGCCTCGCCAGCACCGGGGCCCGCATCCTGATCCTGGAGCGCGGCGAACGCCTGCCGCGCGAGCCGCAGAACACCGATGCTGAAGCTGTTTTTGCCCAGCGCCGCTACCGCGCCCCCGAGCGCTGGCTGGACGGCGTGGGCCAGCCCTTCCAGCCCGGCCAGTACTACTTTGTGGGCGGCCACACCAAGTTCTATGGCACGGCCATGTTTCGCTTCCGTGCGCGCGACTTTGAGGCCACCGAACACGCCGACGGCACCTCGCCCGCCTGGCCCATCACCTATGCCGACCTGGAGCCGTACTACGCCGAGGCCGAGCGCGTGTTTGGCGTGCACGGCCAGGCCGGGCAGGACCCCACCGAGCCGCCGCGCTCCAGCGGCTACCCGCACGCCGCCATCCCGCACGAGCCGCTGATCGGCACGTTGGCCGACCAGCTGGCAGGTCTTGGCCTGCACCCCTTCCACATGCCGTCTGCGGTAGATCTGCACCCCGGTGGAACCTGCGTGCGCTGCGGCACCTGCGATGCCTTTCCCTGTGCCGTGGGCGCCAAGGGCGATGCCGAAACCCGGCTCATCGACCCGGCCTTGCAGCACCCTAATGTGAGTCTGCAAACCGGCAGCCAGGTGCTGCGCCTGCTGACCGACGAACGCGGCCAGCGCATCGTGGCCGCCGAAGTGCTGCACCAGGGCCAGCTGCAAACTATCCGTGCGCCGCTGTTCATCCTGAGCGCCGGGGCCATCAACTCGGCCCTGCTGCTGCAGCGCTCGGCCAGCAGCCAGCACCCGCGCGGCCTGGCCAACAGCTCGGACAGCGTGGGCCGCTACTACATGAACCACAACACCAGCTGCCTGATGGGCATGCTGCCGGGCACGGTGAACACCACGCGCTTCACCAAAACCCTGGCGCTGAACGACTTTTACGACGGCACACCGGACCACCCCGCACCGCTGGGCCACATCCAGATGCTGGGCAACATCCAGGAGCCCATGGTGCGCTCGGCCATGCCGCTGCTGCCGCGCTGGGCAGGCCGCCTGCTGACGCGCCACAGCGTGGACTGGCTGGCCATGTCCGAAGACCTGCCGCACCGGGACAGCACCATCCGCCCGCTGGCCGACGGCAGCGCGCAACTGCACTGGCAGCGCACCAACATGGCCAGCCACGCCACGCTGGTGGCGCGCACCAAGGCGCTGCTGCGCAGCCTGGGCTTCCCGGTAGTGCTGAGCCGCCCGTTTGGCATCGACACGCCATCCCACCAGTGCGGCACGGTGCGCATGGGCTCTGATCCGGCGCAGGCCGCGCTGGACCCGTGGTGCCGTGCTTACGACCATCCCAACCTGTTTGTGGTGGATGCCAGCTTTTTTCCGTCGTCTGCCGCGCTGAACCCGGCGCTGACCGTGGCGGCGCAGGGCCTGCGGGTAGGACAATATGTGCGTACCCAACTACACACCTTTTAAACCCGGAGACCCTGATGCCTGAAGACGAAAAAACCCTGCTGCAAGAGCTGCTGCGCCAAGAAGAAACTCTGCAATTTGGCCGCTTCAATAGCGAGACCGCCCTGAACCTGGGCCTGGGCATCGTGAACGCGGCGCGGCAGGCCGGGCAGTCGGTGCTGGTGGACATCCGCATGGGCGATCTGCAACTGTTCCAGCACGCCATGGAGGGCTGCAACCCCGACAACGTGGACTGGGTGCGGCGCAAGAACAACGTGGTACGCCGCTTTGCCCGCAGCTCGTTCTACATGGGCACGCTATACCGCAGCAAGGGCACCGACTTTGATACCGCCACCGGCCTGGACCCGCGCGAGTACGCGGCCCACGGCGGCGCGTTCCCGATCCGCATCCGCGGTGTGGGGCAGGTGGTGGGCACGGTCACGGTGTCGGGCCTGCCGCAGGCGGAAGACCACGCGCTGGCAGTGGCGGTGCTGCAAACGCTGGTGTGAGCGCGATTTAAGAAAAAAAGGCTGTTTGTGCTGATGGAATAAGCGTGACAAGCTATTCTTTAAATAGCAATTGGCGCAACCGGCCAGGCATCACTCGCGCCCCAGTATCCGGTGGCGGTACAGGGTGGGGGCGATGCCTTCCTGGTCTTTGAAGAAGCGGCTGAACGCACTTTGGGATGAAAAGCCCAAATGGTGGCTGATGGCACCCAGCGACATGCCGGGCTTTTCCAGATAGCTGCGCGCGACCTGGGTGCGCACCTTGAGCACGATGTCCTGGTAGGTCTGGCCTTCTTGCTGCAGCTTGCGCCACAGTGTCCAGCGCGTGGTGTTCATCTGCGCGCATAAATTCTTCAGCACGGCATTCCCCGTGGGGTTGCTGTTCTCTGCGGTGAAGATGCCGCGAATGGCGTGCTCTACCCTTGACGAGAACGCACCGTGGGTCTGGATGGCGGCCAGCTCCTGGGCCAGCTTCTGGCTGAAGATGCGGTGCAGCACCGGATTGAACTGCGGGTAGGGCACATCGAACTGCGCTGTGGAAAACTCCAGGATGTTGCTGTCCATGTTGTACAGCACCTTGCCTTCCAAAAACTCCTCCATCACGCTGGCATCGGCCGGTGCGGGGCCTCTCAGATGGCAGCGTATGGGCAGGCGCACGCCCAGGCAGTAGTGGTGCGCAATCTTGGCAATGTTCAGCAAATTGGCGAGTGCCCCCTTGTCGAAGGTGGGCGGCATGCCTTCCGAAATGAATTCGAAGCGCGCTGTGTGGTGGGCCTCGTCAAAGTGCAAGAAATCCAGCTCACCGATGATGCCGCGAAACTGCATGAAAGTGCCAATGGCTGTGCGCAGGGTAGGGCAGTTGGCACACACTGCGGCCAGCAGGGGGTAGTCGTCAAACAGCGGGTCCAGGCCGCCGGAGATGAATCTCTCGTACGGAATCGGCTGGTGCGCAAACAATTTGGTGATGCGGATGTGCTTGTGCGCCTCTATCCGACCGTTTTCGCGCTGCAGCTCCTCGGGGCTGATGCCCACGCTGCGCAGCAGTTCTTCGCCCGACATTCCCATCGCATCCGCATACTGCAGCTGCTTGCGGGCGATGGTGTTGGAAACGGTTTTATAGCGGGTATCCATGGTTTTGCAGACCTACCGCCGGATGGGGCGGCAGGCGGAGATGGCACCAGTTTAGTACGCTAAGCCATGGAACACCGGGTACAGCGGATGCGCCGTGTCGTGCGGCACATCCGACAACTGGGCCGCCACTTCGGCCATGGACGATGGCAGCTCGAAAGGTAGCTTGCCAAGCGGCTTGGCCTTGCCGGTGAGCACGTCGAACAGGGCCACATCGCTGACCCCGAAGTTGCCCAGAATGGCGGCCGCCTTGTCGCGCACATTGGTCAGGATGGCAGGGCGGTCCAGGTACACCGTCACAATGGTGGGCACCTTGGCGCTGGCGGCTTTGATGGCCTCGTAGTCGGCATTGCCATCGGCATAGGCCAGGCTGCCCTCATGCTGGAAGGTGCCAAAGATGTAGCCAGGGTGCAGCAGTTCATACGGTGCGCTGGCCCGCACAATGGCCACATCGGCTTCCTCGGGCGTGGCTACCACCGTCAGGCCGTACTGGGCGGCCACGCTGGCACTGATGCCATAGAGGTAGACCTTTTTGACCGTGGCAGCCAGGGGCAGCACCTTGTTCTTGTTTTCCAGCAGCACCAGGGCTTTGCGCTGTGCGTCCAGTGCCTCTGCCGCAAAGCTGGCGTTGCCCACGGTTTTGACCGATTGGGCCGCATCGACGTACGGGTTTTCAAACAAACCCTGCTGGAACTTCTGCAGCATCACGCGGTAGGCCGACTCGCCCAGGCGGGCTTCGGTCAGGGTGCCGGCTGCCACGGCGGCGATCAGATGGCTGGTGTCGGTCACGCCGCCAAACTGGTCCATGCCGGCATTCACGGCTTTGACATAGCGTTGCGCCTTGGTCAGGTTTTCTACACCCCAGGGCGTTCCAAAGTTGGCAAACGAGGGCGCGGTGCCTGTAGCCGCGCCGTTGGTGCAGATGGCGTTGCAGTCTTCGGTGATGGCCCAGTCGGACAGCACCACCCCTTTGAAGCCCATTTTTGTGCGCAGCAGGTCGGTGAGCATTTGTTTGCTGAAGCCTGCGCCCACCTGCTCGAAGCTGATGCCGTCATAGCTCAGCGGCGCATCGGGCATGGAATAGGTGGGCATGACCGATCCCGCGTTGGCGGCAAACGCGCCTTCAAAGGGTTTCAGGTGGTAGGCAAAGTTGTTGCCCGGAAAGGTCATGTATTTGCCGTAGGCGCTGTGGCTGTCCCAGCCGTCTTTGGCCGCACCGTAGCCCGCCCAGTGTTTGACCACCGCCACCACACTGTCGTTGTGCAGTCCGGAGCTGCCCTTTTGAAAGCCTTCGATGTAGGCCTGCACCATCTTCTTGGCCAGATCGGCATCTTCACCAAAGGTGCCGTTGGTGCGTGCCCAGCGCGGGTCGGTGGCCAGGTCGGCCTGGGGCGACAAGGCTTGCGTGATGCCTACGGCCCGATATTCCTGCCGGGCAATGTCGCCAAAGCGCTTGGTCAATGCGGCATCGCCTATGGCCGCCATACCCAAGGTTTCGGGCCATTTGGAAAAGCTGCCCGATGCCACGCTGGCACCGGCCGTGTACTGGAAATGGTTGCGCGGGTCGGTGCTGAGCGACACCGGGATGCCCAGCCGGGTGCCCTCTGCCACCTCTTGCATCTGGTTGTACTGGTCGGCCATGGTTTTGGTGTCCAGGCTCAGGCGGGTGATGAAGGTGTTGACCTTGCCGTCGGTCAGCAAGCTGCCCAGGGCTGCCAGGTCGTAACCGGTGCTGTTGGTGGGGGCCGTGCCGTGCATCATGGCACCGGCTTTTTCGGCCAGCGTCATCTGGGCCACCAGGTCCTTGGCGCGGTCTGCCGGGCTTTTGCGCCAGTCTTCATATACGTCGAGCTTGCCGTTCTTGTTCATGTCTTTGAACTGCAAGCCCTCCACGGTGAGCAGGTGGACCGACTTGGCACCCAGGGTGGCCTGGGTGACATCGTCGCCGCCGCAGGCGTACAGCGTGGCGGCAGCGACCAGGGAAAGCGACAGGGCGGCGGGGTGCTTGCGCAAATTGGGCATGGTTGTCTCCATTTTTTGGTGTACCTCTGAGAGGTTTTTGTGTGTTCCTGGCCAGATGCCTCCGGCGAGGTTTCCGCTGTTGGGGCGGTGGAGAAATAATTACACAATTATTAAAATTCTTGTTTTCCCTGGGTTGCAATGTTTTGACGTAGGGTTGCAACCTGCTGGGTGGCGACGATCTACCCCATGTTCTCGGGCGTAAACAGGTCCATCGCCAGCAGCTTCTGCTGTGGCCCGGCGACCACCGCGCCGGGCAGGGTGGCGGCCAGCATCTGGGCCACGGCGGTCTGGGCCAGGCGCTCTTGCGGGGTGTGGATCACCAGGTCCACCACACCGTCGATCAGCGCGGCGCGGGTGGTGGCGTTGAGCTCGTTGCACACCACCACCAATTCGCGCCCCGCTGCCTCTTCGCGCAGCGCCCGGATCACGCCTGCACCGCCGCCGCCGGTCAGGTGCAGGCCCACCAGATCCGGGTGGCGGGCCAGCAGCTCCAGCGTGGCTTCATAGGCGAGCTGCGGGTCTTCCAGGTTGACCAGCGTGTCCAGCACCTTGAAGCCGGGCGCGTTCTCGCGCAGATACGAGCGAAAGCTGATTTCGGCCAGCTCGTGCCCCAGGTAGCGGTGGCTGCCCACAAACACCGCTACTTCGCCCGTGGTTTGCCGGTTCAGGCGGCTGATGGCCCAGGCGGCGGTGCGGCCCCGCTGGCGGTTGTCCAGCCCGATGTAGCCCGCGCGGTGCGGCGCACTGATGTCGCTCAGCAGCGCAAAGCAGGGCGTGCCCTGTTCAAACAGCGACTCCACCGCGGCGGTGACGTGCGGGTGGTCCACCGCCACCACCGCCAGCGCGTCCACCTTGCCGCCCAGCTCCAGCAACTGCTCGGCAATGGCTGCGGGCTCCAGCGCGTCCATGAACGTGATGTGGGCCACGCAGGTTTCGGGCTGGTTCTGGGCGGCGGCCTGCTGCAGCGCGGCGGCCAGGGTTTGGTAGAAATGGTCGTTGCGCTTTTGCAGGCAAAAGCCCAGGTGGCGCACCGGCACGCGCTCTTTCAGCCGGGCCCGCATCAGGCCCACGGCGTGGTAGCCCAGCTTTTCGGCGGCGGCGATGACACGCAACGTGGTGCCTTCGCGCACGGGCAGGCGGCTGTTGAGCACGCGGTCTACGGTGGCGGTGCTCACGCCCGCGGCCTCGGCCACGTCATGCAGGGTGATTTTGGCTTTCATAGTTGCCAATCATCGCATCTGTTGCCATAAATGCAAGTTTTTACCCCTGAGTAATGATGTTTTTTGCAATGATTTGATGGTTTTTGAGGTTTTGCATCACACGGCAAGAGGCATTGGTTTTAGCATCCGGCATCCGCAGCACTACAACGAGACACAAGCCCATGCCCACCGCCGAAACCAACACTTTCGCAGGTCCAAATTGGACCCGCACCCAGGACGACTACCACCTGATTTCCGGCGCAGGTGAGCGCGCCCATGCCGCCGGGCTGGTCAACGCCAGCTGGTACAAATGCCCCGTGCCCCGCCCCCGCATGAAGCAGCTGATGCAGCGCGAAGACGCGCAGGCCATCCGCGACACGGTGCTGTGGTACGCGCTGATCATCGCCGCCGGTGCGGTGCTGGTAGCGACATGGGGCACGGCCTGGGCCTGGCTGGCTTTCTTTGTGTACGCCACGATTTACACCGGCCCGGCCGATTCGCGCTGGCACGAGGCGGGCCACGGCACCGCCTTCAAAACCCGCTGGATGAACGACGTGCTCTACCAGATGGCCTGCTTCCAGGTGCTGCGCCGCCCCAGCGTGTGGAAGTGGAGCCATGCCCGCCACCACACCGACACCCTGGTCACAGGCCGCGACCCCGAAGTCGCCGTCACGCTGCCCACCGATTTGCTGGGCATGTTTTTGAACCTGTTTTCCATCAAGTCCGGCCCGCGCGAGCTGTGGCGCGTGCTGCGCAATGCTTTTGGCATCCTGGGCGAAGAAGAAAAGACCTTTGTGCCCGAGATGGAGTGGCCGCAAATGGTCAAGGAAGCCCGCGTCTGGGTGCTGCTGTACGCCGTGCTGATCGCCAGCGCCATTTACTTCGGTAGCTGGTTGCCCCTGGCCCTGTTCGGCCTGCTGCCGGTGATGGGCGGCACCTGGCTGTACACCTTCTTTGGCCTGACCCAACATGCCGGCCTGCCCGAAAACGTGCTCGACCACCGCAAGAACTGCCGCACCGTGTACATGAACCCGGTGTTCCGCTTTCTGTACTGGAACATGAACTACCACGTCGAACATCACATGTTCCCCATGGTGCCGTTCCACGCGCTGCCCCAGTTGCACGAGACCATCAAAGCCGACTGCCCACCCGCCTACGACGGCACCCTGGCCGCCTACCGCGAGATCATTCCCGCCGTGCTCAAACAGGCCCAAGACCCGCATTACTACGTGGTGCGCCCCGTGCCTGTAACGGCTGCATAAATTCAATAACCACAAGGAGACACCCCATGACCAATTGGACCGAAGTTTGCGCACTGGACGACATCGACGACGAAGACGTGATGCGCTTTGACCACAACAACCACACCTACGCGGTGTACCGCTACAACGACAAGGTCTACGCCACCGACGGCCTGTGCACCCACGAGCACGTCCACCTGGCCGACGGCCTGGTGATGGAGCACGTGGTGGAGTGCCCCAAGCACAACGGCCGCTTCGATATCCGCGACGGGCGGGCGCTGGGGGCTCCGGTGTGCATCAATCTGAAAACCTACCCGGCCAAGGTCGAAGGCGGGCAGGTGCTGGTGCAGTTGGGCGGGTGATGAACTAAACCCCATGAAAATCGCGCTCGACCCCTACATGATCCGCCACCTGTCGCTGCCCGAGCTGTGCCGCGCCACGGCCGAGCTGGGCTACGACCAGATCGAGTTGTCGCCGCGCGCCGACTTTCTGGACTGGTGGGTCATGCCCCGCGCCACCCAAGACCGCATGGCCGCCTTTAAAGCCGCCATGCGCACCCACGGCGTGGGCCTGGCCAGCCTGCAGCCCATGTACCGCTGGGCCAGCCCCTTCGAGGACGAGCGCCAGTGGGCCGTGCGTTGCTGGAAGAAAGCCATCGAAGTGTCTGTGGAAATGGGCTGCACCCTGATGGTCAGCGAATTCGGGCGCGGCGCATCCACCGAGCGCTCGGTGGGCGAGCGCCCCGGCACCAACCCCAAAGAGATGTGCGAGGCCGCCTGGTTCCGCTCCATGGACGAGTTGCTCCCCATCCTGGAGCGCGAAGGCATCACCCTGTCGGTCGAGCCGCACCCCGAAGACTGGATCGAGCAGCTGCAGCCCGCCATCGATATCGTCCACAACATCGGCTCCAAAGCGCTGCGCCTGTCCTATATCGCCCCGCACACCTTCTACTACGGCGACGACATGGCCGCCATGCTGCGCGAAGCCGCGCCCCTGCTGGCCCACGTGCGCGTGGCCGACACCTTCAACCACAAGAAAAGCAGCCAGCTGCGCTACATCGTCAACCCGCCAGGTTCCACCCAGGTCCGCGTGCACCAGCACCTGGACATGGGCCAGGGCGAGATCGACTGGACCCTGTTCTTCCAGACCCTGGGCGAGGTGGGTTTTGACGGTGTGATGTCTGCTTGCGTGTTTGCCTGGGAAGAGCGGGCGGAAGATTCCAGCCGGTTTATGCGGGGGGAGATGCAGCGGTATGTGGATCGGTATTTCCCGCAGCGGGATTGAATACCGGGATGGGCGTGGGCCAAGAATGGGGCCTTGCGATAAACTGAAGCCATGAAATCCGCCCTGCACCAACCCGCCAAAGCTACCGCACCCAGCACCTTGCAGGTGCCAGGGGCATTGCTTTCTGGAAGCAAGGGCAAAGTGCAGGCAACTTCGATCATTTTGAAGTCTGCCACGGACGCCAAACGACAGCACACCGCCATCGGCAAGCTTGTGAAAATGTGCAATGAATCTGCGGTGACCACCGCCGCCAAAGGCATCACGACAGAAGTGCGCAGGGACCGCGACAGAGGCCATGACTGAGCTCGTTGTGATGGATGCCAGCGTGCTGCTGGCTATTGCTTTACCCGACCCACAAGCCAACAAAGATTACGCCATGGCGTTGCTGTTCGCCATCGATAAAGGCGACGTGATCCCGGTCATGACCCAGCTTTGCCAGCACGAAGTCGCTGCAAAGCTGGTGCGCAAGGTTAGAGGTCTGACCATCACAGAAGCCAAAGCCCGTGAGTTTTTCGACCTGCTGACCGATGTCAGCTTTCAGCATGTGGTCGATATACGGGATGCTGAATCCCTGTTTTCTGACGCGATGGATCTGGGCTGTGGCAGCTATGACGCGGCCTACGTTCGGGCCGCACTGGACAACGGTGCACAGCTGGCGACCCTGGACAAAAAGCTGATGCCGCACCTCGTGGCAAACGATGTACAGCGGTGGACCCCATAGGTTCGACGGGTCAGAAAATGCACAACTGCAACGTAGTGCAATAGCTTTATTTCACACACTCTCCGGCGTATGGATATCCATCGGCACCACGATCTGCTGCGCCGCTGACACCGGCTCCGCCATCGCGCGCACCAGGCGCTCGGCCAGCAGCGGCAGGGGATGCGACAGCACCGCCTGCAAATACCCGCCCACCAGCGCCTCGCGGGTAGTAGGGGTCAAATCGTGGGCCACGGCCACCAGGGGCAGGCCCGGCTGGCGGTCCACATGGTCGCGCAGGGCTTGCAGCACCCCGTCGATCCCCCCGCCGCCCACGTACACGCCCACCAGGTCGGGGTAGCGCTGCAGCAGGTCGCGCGTGGCTTCCTGGGCGTAGTGGTCGCTCTCCAGCGTCACCACCGGCTCCAGCACTTCAAAGCCGGGGGCGTGTTCGCGCACATACGAGCGAAAACTCATCTCGCACAGCTCCTGGCACTGGTAGCGGTGGCTGCCCACAAAGATGCCGATCTGCCCCGGCTGCGCGGCCTGCCGGGTGATGAAGCCCGCCGCGGTGCGGCCCACGCGCCGGTTGTCCAGCCCGGCATAGCCTGCGCGCTCGGGGGCATCCAGGTCGGACACCAGCGCAAACACTGGCTTGCCCTGCGCCCGCAGCTGGGCGATGGCGGCGTGGATGTGGGGGTGGTCGGCGGCCACCAGCGCCAGCGCGTCGCAGGACTGGGCCATTTGCGCCAGTTGCGCGCACACCGCCTGGGGGGCCAGGTCGTCCAGAAATCGCACCACGGCCCGGCCCTGCATCTGCGCGCTCGCCTGGGTGGCGGCGGCCAGCGCGTCGGCCAGACCGCTGTAGAAAGCCGAGCTGCGCTGCTGCAGCAAAAAGCCCAGCGTGCGCTTGGGCCGCACCTCTTGCAGCCGCGCGCGGATGACCCCCACCGGGTGGTAGCCCAGCGCCTGTGCTGCGGCATGGATGCGGTCGGCGGTGTCGCTGCGCACCGGCACGCGGGCGTTCAGCACGCGGTCTACCGTGGACGGGCTGACCCCGGCGGCGCGGGCTACATCGGCCATGGTGGTGCGGGAAGAAGGTATTTCTGGCATGTTTGACATATCTGTCATTGGGTATGCCATTTTATGCCATGAAATGCCGAATGGCCGTCAAATTTGGGGATGGCGCACCTACCATGCATGCACACCACAACCACCCGGAGACCTTTGCATGTCCAACCCCTACGCCCTGCGCGGTGATGCCGATGCGGCAGACTCCACGCCCTGGTTCAGCCCCAGCATCGACCGCAAGCTGCTCAAGCAACTGATGCAGCGCAACGACCGCCACAGCCTGTGGAACTACGGCCTGTGGCTGGCCCTGCTGCTGGCCAGTGGCACGGCAGGCGTGCTGGCCTGGGGTACGTGGTGGTGCCTGCCTGCGTTTGCGGTGTATGGCATCTTGTATGCGTCTGCCGACCACCGGGCGCATGAGCTGTCGCACGGCACGCCGTTCAAGACGCGCTGGCTCAACGAGGCGTTGTACCAGCTCGCGGGCTTCATGACGCTGCACGAGGGCCACTACTGGCGCTGGAGCCACACCCGCCACCACACCCACACGCTGATGGTGGGTCGCGATGCCGAGATCGCCGTGCACCAGCCGGTGCGCCTGGGCGGCCTGCTGCTGGACTTGTTCTTCCTTAAGTCCGGTGCGGCCCAGATCGCCAACATCCTGCGTCATGCCTGCGGCCAGATCACGCCGGACGGCCTGCATTTCATCCCCGAGGCCGAACGGCCCAAGGTGATTCGCGCATCCCGCATCTATGTCGCCATCTTCCTGGCGCTGCTGGCCGCCTGCGTGCTGCTGCACAGCCTGTTGCCCCTGGTGCTGTTGGTGGGCCCGCGCTTTTACGGCGGCGCGCTGACGCAGGTGTTCAACCTCACCCAGCATGCTGGCCTGGACGAGAACGTGCACGACCACCGCGCCAGCACCCGCACCTTCCACACCAACCCGGTGTTCCGCTTTCTGTACGCCAACATGAACTACCACGTCGAGCACCACATGTTCCCCATGGTGCCCTACCACGCGCTGCCCCAGTTGCATGCCGCCATCCAGAGCCAATGCCCGGCACCCGCCCCCAGCCTGTGGGCCGCCTGGCGCGACATCCTGCCCGCCCTGCTGCGCCAGCGCCGTGCTGCTGTGGCCGTGGTGTCGGTTTGATTTCCCAGGAGACCCTATGGCACATTGGACCGAAGTTTGCGCGCTGGACGACATCGACAACGAAGACGTGATGCGTTTTGACCATAACAACCACACCTACGCCGTGTACCGTTTGAATGGCAAGGTCTACGCCACCGACGGCCTGTGCACCCACGAGAAAGTGCACCTGGCCGACGGCCTGGTGATGGAGCACGTGGTGGAGTGTCCCAAGCACAACGGCCGCTTCGACATCCGCGATGGCCGCGCGCTGGGGGCTCCGGTGTGCGTGCATTTGAAGACCTACCCGGCCAAGGTGGAAGGTGGGCAGGTGCTGGTGCAGCTGGGATAATTGCTATTGAATAAAGAGCTGCTTGTGCTTATGGAATAAGCACAGGGTGCCAAAAAGACCCTGAAGTTCCTGTTTGTAAAACACTGCTTACAACCGGGAACTGTCGTCCCTCCAGCCGACTCCCACGTTGTATACCAATGTTTGTACAACGAGAGCGTCGCATGACCCATCCCTTGGTTTCTTTTTCTTCCCATGTGTCCCGTGCCCGCAAAGCCGCCGCCCTGCTGGCGCTGGCCTGCGGGCTGGCCGCTGGCGCGGCCCAGGCGCAAGACGTGTACATCAACGGCACGGTGGGTGGGGCCATTGCCCCCGGCGTGTACGGCCAGATCACCTTTGGCGGTCGGCCTCCACCGCCGGTGCTGTACGCCCAGCCCATGCTGATCCAGCGTGGCCCCATCGCCGAGCCGCCGCTGTACCTGTACGTGCCGCCGGGCCACTCCAAAAACTGGCGCCGCTACTGCGGGCGCTACAACGCTTGCGGAAGGCCGGTGTACTTTGTGCAGGTCAATGAGCGCAACCGCTGGTGGGCACAGCCGCACGGCGGCCTCCGCCCCGACCATGACCGTCGTGGCGACTGGGGCGATCGGGGTGACGGCCCGCGCCATGGCCGGGGCCACGATGACTATGGGCGTGGCAACGACCGCAACGACCATGGCCGGGATGACCGCGGCCCTGGGCGTGGCCACGGCCACCGGCAGTTCGACAACTGAAGCCGGTTTGGATCTTGTGAATGAAATGGGCTTCTCGTGCCCATTCCGTCGGCACGAGAAGCTATCTATTCTGTAGCAATAGGGCCCGGGTCAAATGGCCACCTGCAGAGACTGGCCCGTGGCATAAAACTGCCCACCGGCCACGTAGTGCAGCGTACGCAGTGCGTCGGGTGCGGCATCGAAGTGCCAACGCCCATCGCTGAACACGCGTTCGTCGGCCCAGGCGGCCAGCACTTCGGCGATGAACAGGTCGTACTGGCCCTGGTTGTGCGGCTCGGGCAGCACCCGGCATTCCAGCCAGGCCACACAGCTCTGCACCAGCGGCGCGGCGATCTGGCTGGCGGTAAAGGTGGTGATGCCGTGCTGCGCCAGTTTGGCCGGTACGGTGCGGGCGCTGTCGGTGCCCACCGCCAGGGTCTGCGCCGCCATGGCCACGCAGGGAATGTTCAGACCAAAGACACCGCTGGCCTCCACCAGCTGCCGGGTCAGCGTGGCCTTGTCGATGACCACCGTGACCTTGGGCGGGTCGAAATCCAGCGGCATGGACCAGGCGGCGGCCATCACGTTGCTGGTGCCACCGTGGGCTGACGACACCAGCACCACCGGGCCGTGGTTCATCAGCCGGTAGGCTTTGGCGAGGGGGACGGGGGTGCAGTGGGCAGGGGCAGAGAAGCTCATGCCCGAAAGCTTATCAGGCGTAGGTGTTGAGCTGGGTGCCCAGGCTGCCGCTGGTGGCCAGGGCGGGGGCGGCGGCTGTGGGCTGGGGGAGGGATTCGATGAGAGCCTGGGCGGCCATGGCTTGCGCGTCCAGGGCTTTTTTCAGCACCCGGATGTTCAGGCTGTCGGAGGTGGGGGCTTGGGTGTCTGCCGTGGCGGACTGCACGGCGCTGGTGCTGGCGATGTTCATGGAAAGTCTCCTGGCAATAGGAAGTTATCGGCCAAAACACGCCGGGCTTGAGGCTTAGTGCAACAGCTTTACCGCCGCAATCGCCATCCAGCCCAGCACAAAGTTCAGCACCACCAGGGTGTGGATCTGTCCTGCCGCCTTGGCCGCCAGGGGCCATTCGGCGGCGGCCACCGCGCGTTTGAACTTGGCGAACCCGGCAAACTGGATGTGGCCAAACGCCAGCACCATTACCACGCCCAGGCCCGCCATCACCATCCAACCCAGCGGCACAGTCCCTGCGGCAGCTTTCATGCCGCTGCCAAACAGGTGTCCGCCGGTGGCCAGCAACACCACGATGGCGCCCAGCACCAGCCGAAAAAACCGCTGCCACACCTGTACCATCAGCCGGGCGCGGACTTGGGCCTCCAGCGTCAGCAGGGCGGCAGGCCGCAGCGCGAACAGCATGAAGGTCATGCCGCCCATCCAGACGATGGCCGCAGCGAGGTGGAGCAGGGTGAAGAGGGTGTACATGCGGGTTCCGAAACGTTATTTGGTGCGCGCAGGGCCGGGCAGCAGGGCGGGTGGCGGCTGGTAGGCTTGCATGGGCAAGACCACTCGGGTCAGGGCGACGTTGACTTTTTCGGCGGGCACCACGCCTTCTTTTTCCTTGAGCCGCACGAACAGGCCTTTGCGGCTGATGTGCACATGGTTGACGGTATGGCGTTCGCCCTCGTACTCCACATCGGCTCCCGGTTTGTACAGGGCCAGCCATAGCGCCGGTGCCTCCCGCGCGGCCTCCACTTCTTCGGGTGGCACCGTGGCTACGGCGGTGCTGGTGGGCACGGCAGGGGCTGCCGGTGCTGCAGCGGGTGCTTTGGCAGGTGCCGCCGCCGGAGGGGGGCTGTCGAACAGGGAGTCAAAGTCGTCGCTCAACTGCGGCTTTCTTTCATATGCGAGTGGGGTAGGGGACGCTGGAATGTGGCCAGCGGGCCGGGTGCAGATGCTGCAATATTTATAGCAAATGATGCAGCCGGCATGCGCGCAAGCGCTGAATTTAACACGCAAACAGTTCTGCTGCCTTGCGTGGGGGGTTAAACTGCCCACCCCCTTCTTGCCGTCCTGCCCGACGCACCCCCCATGCCATTTGCCTCCCTGGGACTTGCTCCCGCCTTGCTGCGCGCCGTGCGCGAACAGGGCTTTACCGTGCCCACCGCCATCCAGACCGCGGCCATTCCGGCCATCGTGCGCGGTGCGGATGTGTGGGCCGCCGCGCCCACCGGCTCGGGCAAGACCGCCGCCTTCGCCTTGCCCCTGCTGCAGCGCCTCACGGAGGCTCCGCGCCCCGATGGCAAACGCCGTCCCCGCGTGCTGGTGCTGGTGCCCACGCGCGAGCTGGCCGCCCAGGTGGCCGAGGTGTTCCGCGGCCTGGCCCAGCACCTGCCGCAGCCTTTGAAAATTGCGGTGATCTTTGGTGGCGTGTCCATCAACCCGCAAATGATGGGTTTGCGCGGCGGGGCCGACATCGTGGTGGCCACACCGGGCCGTCTGCTCGATCTGGTGGACCACAACGCCCTGCAACTCTCCAGCGTGGCCGCCTTGGTGCTGGACGAGGCCGACCGCCTGCTCGACCTGGGCTTTGCCGAAGAGCTGGCCCGCGTGCTTACGCTGCTGCCTGCCCAGCGCCAGAATCTGCTGTTCTCGGCCACCTTCCCGCCCGCCATCGAAGCCCTGGCCGCCCAGCTGTTGCGCGAGCCGGTGCGCATCGAGATGGCCGCCGAGCCCATTACCCACACCGCCGTGCCCGCCATTGCCCAGCGCGCCATCGCCGTCGATGCCAGCCGCCGCACCCAACTGCTGCGCCACCTGGTGCAGACGAATGGCTGGAAGCGCGTACTGGTGTTTGTGGCCACCAAGTTCTCCGCCGAGATCGTGGCCGACAAGCTGCGCAAGGCTGACATCTGGGCCGAACCCTTCCACGGCCAGCTCAGCCAGGGCAAACGCACCCAGGTGCTGGACGACTTCAAGGCCGGGCGCGTGCACGTGGTGGTCGCCACCGACCTGGCCGCGCGCGGCATCGACGTGGCCGAGCTGCCGGTGGTCGTCAATTACGACCTGCCGCGCTCTGCCGTGGACTACGTGCACCGCATCGGCCGCACCGGCCGCGCCGGGCAGAGCGGCGAGGCGTTCAGCTTCATCACCGCCGACACCGAAGCCCATTTCGCCCTGATCGAAAAGCGCCAGGGCCTGAGCCTGCCGCGCGAAGAGGTGGTGGGTTTCGAACCGGTAGAGCTGGCCGTGCCGTCCCTGCCCGCGCAGGCCAACGGCGGCATCAAAGGCAAGCGGCCCAGCAAGAAAGACAAGTTGCGGGCCGCTGCGGCTGCCGGTTGATACCGGTTGGCGTCAAATAAGCCTGATGGTGCGGACGTTCCCACATTCGTCGGTTTGTGCTAATCTTTTGCCCATGCCTACTGTTCTAAATCCTATTGCGTCGGAGTTTCCTAGCGACGAAGCGGCGGCCAGCTACGACCGCTGGTTTCGTGCCAAGGTAGAGCAGTCGCTTGCCAAAGCCGATGATCCGGCGGCTCCGCGCTACAGCAGTGACGAGGTCATGCGAAAGGTGGGCGCGACCATCCAAACCGTGCAAGCCAGCCATGCTGAGCGTCATCTGGCTTGACGACGCACTCGCAGATATCCAGCAAATCGTCGCGTTTATTGCCCAAAGCAATCCAAGGGCTGCGCAGGCGCTGGCAGACAAGCTGATCGACGATGCGGACATGCTGGCCGTGCTCCCAGCCCACTACCGCCGGGGCCGGGTGGCGGGTACGCATGAGTTTGTAAGCCACCCCAACTACACCATCGTCTACCGGCGGACGCTCTCGGCGATCGAGATCTTGAACATCGTGCATTCGCGCCAGCAGTATCCGAACTAGCTCAGTCTGGGGCGACTTCCGGGCTGTCCTCGTCGTCCATCGGTTCGCTGTCCATCACCGCAATCTCGGCGTACTGGGTGCCGTTGAGCTGGTGGCGGTAGGCCGCGTAGGCGTGGCGGGCGGCAGCCTCGTCGTCGCCTTCGTCATCGGCCGTGGCGGCCAGCAGGTGCAGCTTGGCCGCCGCCGCAAAGTGGTGCGCCGCCATGCGATGGTGGTCGCCCACGGTTTCAAACTCTTCGTCAAAGATTTCGGTTGGCAACTCGATGGCAGGCGTGCTGTGGGAAGTCATAAAAGTCTCGCAAGGTGGCAACGGCGACATGCCGCTGCGCCAGCATGGGCGCGGGGGATGAAGGCTTGATGACAGGAACCGTTTTGCGGAGTGCAGGCTTTCGCCGTCGGCACGTTGGGCCAGGATGGCGAGTGCTCTATTTTTTTACTCTAAAAAAGAGAGCTGCTCACGCTCTTGGAATAAGCGTGGGAGCCTGTTTTAATGCCTGAAAAAATAGGCTAAAACTAGAAATCAAGGCTGGAACGGGTGCCGGAGCCTCCCGTCCCGCCCATGCCTAAACCGGCTTCAGCATCCACTCATGCGCCGGGTCGTTCTTGAAGACCCAGAAGCGGTTCGGGCCGGCCATCACGTTCAGGTAGTACAGGTCGTAGCCGTGCGGTGCGGTGACCGGGTGGTAGCCGCGCGGGACCATCACCACGTCGTGGTTTTCCACGGCGCAGGCTTCGTCCAGGCTGCGGTCGTCGGTGTAGACGCGCTGGAAGGCGAAGCCCTGCGGTGGGTTCAGACGGTGGTAGTAGGTTTCTTCCAGCAATGTCTCCACCGGCGGCTGCTCGATGTCGTGCTTGTGCGGCGGGTAGCTGCTGGAATGGCTGGCGGGGGTTAGCACCTCCACCACCAGCAGGTGGGCCGCGGTGGGGTCGTCATGGGGCAGCACGTCGCACACATAGCGGGTGTTGGTGCCCTGGCCGCGCACGCTGCGGCGCATGCTGGCCGGGTCGATCACACGCACAGCGTGGGGCGTGTCGCCTGCGGGGGCGGAGCACAGGCCCAGTTCGGCATCGGTGTCGGCCCGCACCACCACGGTTTTGCCGCCGGGCACGTAGACCGCAGCGGGCGAGACTTCCTCGAACACGCTGGTACGCGTGCCCAGTTTCTCGTAGGTTTGGCCATCGACCGTGACCGTGACGGTGCCGGTGAGTACCACCAGGCAGAGTTCGCGGGTACTGGTGTTGACGGTTTCGGTTTCACCGGCGGCCAGGCGCACGGCGCGAAAGCCCACGTGGGTCCAGCCTGCGCGCTCGGGCGTGACGTTGACGATTTCGCGGCCCGTGGGGGCGGCTTTGGCGAGGAGGGGGCTGACCATATCAGGCTGCCAGTTTGTCAACCAGGGCGCGCAGGGTGTCATAGCCCTTTTTCGCGTACTCGTAG
Organism: Comamonadaceae bacterium OS-1; assembly: GCA_027923965.1. NCBI lineage: Bacteria > Pseudomonadati > Pseudomonadota > Betaproteobacteria > Burkholderiales > Comamonadaceae > Comamonadaceae bacterium OS-1. Next base: position 2,809,571 of record AP026969.1, on the reverse strand, counting down.
CTGGGGGCTACCGCCGGGTCTTGCTCGGCTTCCACCACCAGCCAGCCTTCGTAGCCCGCATTTTTCAGGATGGTTAGCACGGCCTCAAAGTCCACCGCGCCGTCGCCGGGCACGGTGAAGGTGCCGTTGATCACGCCGTTCAAAAAGCTCCAGCCGTCGTTGCGGGCCTGGGCAATGACCGGCACGCGCACGTCCTTGCAGTGCACGTGGTTGATGCGCTCGATGTGCTTTTTGAGCAGCACGGTGGGATCGACCGCACCGCCGAAATAGGCGTGGCCGGTGTCGAACAGCAGGAAGACCTTGGTCGGGTCGGTCAGGGACATCAGTTTGTCGATGTCGGCAGGGGACTCGACGTAGGCACCCATGTGGTGGTGGTAGGCCAGCTGGATGCCGTACGTGGCGATGAGGTGCGCGCCAAAGGCGTTCAGGCGCTCGGCGTAGGCCTTCCACTGGGCTTCGGAGGTGAAGCGGGGGCGCTTGGAGACAGGCACGTCGATCTGGCCCTGGATGGTGTCGGCGCATTCGCCGTAGACCACCACTTTCACGCCGTTGTATTGCAGCTTGGACATGTGGGCCTTGCAGCGCTCGAACTCGGCTTCCACCGTGTCATTGCCCAAAAAGCCGGAGTACCAGCCAGAGACGCAGGCCACGCCGAACTCGTCCAGCTTGGCTTTCAGGCCGGGGCCGTCCTTGGGGAATTTGTTGCCCAGCTCGAAGCCTTCGTAGCCGATTTCTTTGCCTTCGCTCAAGGCCGTTTCCAGCAGGGTTTCGCCGCCCAGCGAGGGCAGGTCGTCGTTCATCCAGCTGATGGGGTTGATGCCGATGCGTACGTTCCAGGTCATGTTGCTTCTCTTTAAGTTAAATACGTTGTTCAAGTTTGGCGGCGGTGTAGCGCTCAAAGGCTTCGTTGACTTCGGCGCGCTCGGAGACGGCGGGGATCGCCACCTCCCACCAGCAGCCGCCTTCGGCTGTGGTGCGGTGGTGGGTGGTGTCGATCACCACCACCTGGGATTTGGTGGCGGCGCGGGCGGCGACCATGGCGGTTTTGAGCTCGGCCAGGTCTTTGACGTGTACGGCATCCGCGCCCATGCTGCGGCCATGCATGGCAAAGTCGATCTGGCTGCTGCTGCCGCCTTCGGGGATGCAATCATCCAGCATGTTGTTGAAGCTGGGCGTGCCGGACTTGAGCTGCAGGCGTTCGATGCAGCCATAGCCCCGGTTGTCCAGAATCACCACAATCAGCTTCTTGCCCAACAGCACCGATGTGGCCAGCTCGGAATTCATCATCATGTAGGAGCCGTCGCCCACCATGACGATGACTTCCTGGTCGGGCCGGGCCATCTTGGCACCCAGCGCACCGGCCACTTCGTAGCCCATGCACGAGTAGCCGTATTCCACGTGGTAGTTGCCGGGCCGGGTGGCGCGCCAGAGCTTGTGCAGTTCGGCCGGCAAAGTGCCTGCAGCACAGACCACCACGTCGCGCACATCGCTGTTTTCTATGGAGTCGCGCACGGTGCCGATGACTTCTGCGTCGTAGGGCAGCACGTCTTTGGGCACGGCGGTGGTGAGTTCGGTCACGCGGGCCACCCAGCCTGCGGCCAGGGTGCGGGCGCGGGTGGTCCAGGCTGGGGCGGCCTTCCAGTCGCCTGCGGCGGTGCTCAGCTGGGCCAGGCCCACGCGGGCATCGGCTACCAGGGCGGTACCCGCCCATTTGGTGGCATCGAAGCTTTGCACGTTCAGGCACAGCAGTTTTGCCTTGGCAAACAGGGCGTGCGAGCCGGTGGTGAAGTCTTGCAGGCGCGTGCCCACGGCCAGTACCAGGTCGGCTTCGCGGGCCATTTCGTTGGCCGCAGGGCCGCCGTCTACGCCGATGCCGCCCAGGTTCAGCGGGTGGTCCCAGGGCAGGCTGCTTTTGCCGCCGTGCGATTCGACCACCGGGATGCCGTGTTTCTCGGCAAAGGCCCGCAGCGCCTCCCAGGCCTGGCTGTAGAGCACGCCACCACCGGCCACGATGAGCGGCTGTTGGGCGGTTTTGAGCAGGGCGGCGGCAGCGGCCAGCTCGCGGGTGTCGGCGGGCGGGCGGCGGAAGTAGATCGTGCCGGGCTGCAGAAAGCTTTCCGGGCAGTCAAAGGCCATGGCCTGCACGTCTTGCGGCAGCGCCAGGCAGACCGGGCCGCAGCTGGCCGGGTCGGTCATCACCTGGATGGCGCGGGGCAGGGCGGTCAGGATCTGCTCGGGCCGGGTAATGCGGTCAAAGAAGCGGGTGACGGGGCGGAAGGTGTCGTTGGCGTTCATGTCGCCGTGCGCAAAGTTCTCGATCTGCTGCAGCACGGGGTCGGGCGCGCGGCTGGCAAAGGTGTCGCCGGGCAGCAGCAGCACCGGCAGGCGGTTCACATGGGCCACAGCGGCGGCGGTGACTAAATTGGTAGCGCCCGGCCCAATGCTGGTGCTCACGGCCATGATTTTTTGCCGGAAATTTGCCTTGGCGTAGGCAATGGCGGCGTGGGCCATGCCCTGCTCGTTGTGGGCGCGGTAGGTGGGCAGGGTGGCGCGCTCGGCGTACAGGGCTTCGCCAATACCGGCCACATTGCCATGGCCGAAGATGGTGAACACGCCCGCACAGTAGGGCTGGGTGCTGCCGTCGGCCATTTCGACTTGCAGCGCGGCCAGGTGCTTGACCAGCGCCTGGGACATGGTGAGTTTTTGGGTTTTCATACGGCTAATGGATTGCGCAAGGTTATTGGGCGGCTTTGCGGTTGCGCCAGGCATCTACCAGGACAGTAAAGTTCTGTGCCACGGCACTTTTAAACGCCGCGTCGTCGATTTCATTTTTCAACCACTGCAGCGAGGGCGTAGCCCACAGTGTGCGCCCGACCATAAAGCCCTTGACGATGGGGTTGGTGGCCTGGGCGAAGCTGTCGGCCAGCAATTGCAGGGGCTGGTTCAGGCCCAGGATGACCGCGCCACGGCAGTGCGGGTCGCGCTCGGCCACCAGGGCGGCCAGATCGGTCCAGCCCTGGGGCTGCATGGGGGCCAGTTTCCACCACTCGGGCTGCACGCCCAGGTTGTAGAAGCGCTTCACGGCGCGCAGCACGGCGGCATCTTCGGTGCCGGCGGGGGTCAGGGCGCGGGGGCAGATGATTTCCAGCAGCAGCTCGTTGCCGCTGGCGCGGGTGGCTTCCCAGAGTTCCAGCACTTTTTGCTCTTGCTCCAGGCGCAGGGTGTAGTGGTCGTCCGGGTGGTAGTGCACCAGGCACTTCACCACCTGCTCGGTCGGCCAGTTAATCAGGGCGCTGCCGACCGAGCGGGTGCCGTCAAAGCGCAGCGGGCGTGAGCTGGGCAGCTCGATGGGCCGGCCCACCCACCAGCCACGGCCGGTGGCGCTGGCCAGGGCATCGCGGCCATAGTCGCCGCCGTCGATCAGCACGCCCACATGGCCTTGCAGGCTGTGGCTGGTTTCCACCTGTTCGGCGGTTTCGACCAGCAGCTTTTTGAGCGCGGGAATGCGCGACTCGTCGGCACCAGCCTCGCGCACCATGTCGAAAAACTGGCTGCGGTGGTCAAAGGCCAGCACGCACATCTCGTTCCAATCCGGGCGGGCCGCGGTGACGCGGTGCAGGTGGGCGAGCTGCTGGTCGGCATCTACCTTGGGGTTGCGGCTGCCGCCAAACCAGTGGGTCAGTTCCGCCGGTGTGGGCATGGCCGCAGAGCAGGCGTGGCGCGACACCACGATGGCCCCGCAGGCATTGGCTACGCGGGTGGACTCGGCCCAGTTTTTGCCCTGCAGCAGGCTGGCCATCAGGCCGGACAGGAAGGAATCGCCCGCGCCCAGCACGTTCAGCACCTCGACCCGCTCGCCTTTGAAGGTGGGGGAGTCGTCGATGTGGGTGGGAATGTCGCCTTCGATCACGGTGCAGCCGTCGGCACCACGCTTGACCACCAGGGTGGCGGCGCTGAGCTTGCGCACGGCGCGCAGGCAGGCCATCAGGTCGCCCGCAATGCCCCCGGCGATGAAGAATTCTTCTTCGGTGCCCACCAGCAGCTCGAATTCGGGCAGCACTTCCTGGAGTTGTTGGGTCACGTGTGCATCCGCCACATAGCGGTTTTCGCCCGCGCCGCGGCTGGTCAGGCCCCAGAGCACGGGGCGGTAGTCGATGTCGAGCACGCGGGTCACGCCGTGCTTTTTGGCGTAGGCCAGGGCGGCCAGGGAGGCGCTGCGGGTGCCGGGGGTGCTGAGGTGGGTTCCGGTGATGGCCAGGGCGCGGCATTGGGCGATGAAATCCTCGCGGATCTCGCTGGCATCTACCGCCATGTCGGCGCAGTTTTCGCGCATGAACAGCAGCGGGAAGGTGTCGCGGTCTTTCAGGCCCAGCAGGACCATGCCGGTCAGGCGCTCGGGGTCGATCTGCACCTGGCTGGTGTCGCAACCCTCTTGTTCCAGGGTTTCGGTGAGGAAACGGCCCATTTGTTCATTGCCCACGCGGGACAGCATGGCGCTCTTAAGGCCTAGGCGGGCTACGCCAAACGCCAGGTTGGCCGAGCTGCCGCCCAGGTACATGGCCATGCTGCGTGCGTCTTCCAGACGGCTGCCGAATTGTTGGGCGTACAGATCCACTGCCAGGCGGCCCAGGCAGGCGAGGTCGATACGGCGACCAGAGGGGAAGTTCAGTTGGCTCATCTAGGTACGGTGTTAAGCGGATAAAGGTTCCCGTGGGATGCGGGAGGACGGGGTGCACGGCACGGAGCTGTGGCAGGTGGGGCGACTATAAATTGTAGAGAAATATTTTTCTCTAAGTGTAATCACTTAGAAATTTATTTTCTATTTTGGGGTTTTTTGATTACAGTACAGATCGTGGTCAAGGGCATTTCTTTGTGCCCTGGCCTCACCTAACCAAACGGTACAAACCCCGCCGTTTACTAAAAACTCTGGAGACGCATCTTATGAAAAACCTACAAAAGCTAGTCCTTGCCGCAGCCGTGTCGACCACCTTGCTGGCGCCTTTGGCGGCACACGCCGAAAAAGTCGGCCTGGCCATGGCCCAGTTGGACACCTTTCTGACGATTCTCAAAGACGGCGTGGTCGATGCCGGCAAAAAGTCCGGTGCCACGGTGCAGGTGGAAGATGCCCAGAACGATGTGGGCAAACAGCTCAGCCAGATCCAGAATCTGATCGCCCAGAAGGTCGATGCCATCATCGTCAACCCCGTGGACACCGATGTCACCCCCAAGATCACCAAGATGGTGACCGATGCCAAGATCCCGCTGGTGTACGTGAACCGCAAACCCGTGGACTTTGCCAAGCTTCCCGCTGGCGTGGCGTTTGTGGCCTCTGACGAAGTGGTCTCCGGCACCCTGCAAACCCAGGAAGTCTGCCGTTTGCTCAAGGGCAAGGGCGACATCGTGGTGCTGATGGGTGAGTTGTCCAACGAAGCGGCCCGCACCCGCACCAAGGACATTGAAGACGTGCTGGCCACCTCGGCTTGCAGCGGCATCAAGATTCTGGACAAACGCGAAGGCAAATGGGACCGTACCCAGGGCCAGGACATCACCACCAACTGGCTGTCCACCGGTCTGAAGTTTGACGCCATCATCGCCAACAACGACGAAATGGCCATCGGCGCCATCAACGCCTTGAAGGCTTCCAAGAAGTGGACCCCTGCTTCCCTGGTGGCCGGTATCGATGCCACCCCGGACGCGCTGGCCTCCATGAAGGCGGGCGACCTGAAGGTCACCGTGTTCCAGAACGCGGCTGGCCAAGGTAGCGGTGCGATGGACGCAGCTTTGAAGCTGTCCAAGAAGCAAGCCGTCGAGCGCTTTGTGAACGTGCCGTTTGAGCTGGTCACCCCCGCCAACCTGGCCAAGTACAGCGGCAAGAACTAAGACCTTGCGCAGTTGAAGGTGCTCCTGCCGGGGCATCTTCAGCCCTTACGCCAGGCTTCTTCCCACACGGAAGAGGCTTTGCGTAAGGGCTTACGACAGTCAAGCCCACCTTCCACCTTTTCATAAAGCCACCAGGATGTCAGACACCGCCACCCTCGACCGCCCGGCCACCCAGGCTAGCGCCGCGCCTCCGCTGCTGGAGATCAACGGCATTCTCAAGATCTTTCCGGGCGTGGTTGCGCTCAACAATGTGGGCTTCAAGCTGCGCGCGGGCACGGTGCACGCGCTGATGGGCGAAAACGGCGCGGGCAAGTCCACGCTGATGAAGATCATTGCGGGCATCTACATCCCCGACAAGGGCGACATCCGGCTGCGCGGCAAAGCTATTCACATGAAGTCGCCGCTGGATGCCCTGAACCTGGGTATCGCCATGATCCACCAGGAGCTCAACCTCATGCCCTACATGACGGTGGCCGAGAATGTGTGGATCACCCGTGAGCCCAAGAATGCCTTTGGCTTTGTGGACCACGCCGAGCTGTACCGCAAGACCGCGGCGCTGTTCGCCGAGCTGAACATCAAGATCGACCCCAAGGAAGAGATCCAGAACCTGTCGGTGGCCAGCCGCCAGATGGTCGAGATTGCCAAGGCCGTGTCCTGGAACTCCGATGTGCTGATCATGGACGAGCCCACCTCGGCGCTCACCGAGACCGAAGTGGCGCATTTGTTTGCCATCATCCGCAGCCTGCGCGCCAAGGGCAAGGGCATCATCTACATCACCCACAAGATGAACGAGCTGTTCGAGATTGCCGACGAGTTCTCGGTGTTCCGCGACGGCCAGTACATCGCCACCCACGCCTCCACCGAGGTGACCCGCGACGACATCATCCGCATGATGGTGGGCCGCGAGATCACCCAGATGTTCCCCAAGATGGAGGTGCCGATTGGCGAGGTGGTGCTGTCGGTCAAAGACCTGTGCGTCGACGGTATCTTCAAGAACGTGAGCTTTGATATCCGGGCCGGTGAGATCGTCGGCATGGCCGGGCTGGTCGGCTCGGGCCGCTCGAACGTGGCCGAAGCGCTGTTTGGCGTGGTGCCTGCCACCTCGGGCACCATCAGCATCAAGGGCGTGCCCATCACCATCCACACACCGACCCAGGCCTTGGCCGCGGGCATGGCGTTTTTGACCGAAGACCGCAAGGAAACCGGCTGCTTTTTGAGCCTGAACATCCAGGACAACATGGATTCGGCGGTGCTGAACCAGCGCTATGTGTCCAAGGGCTTTGTGCAGGGCGACCAGCTGGCCAAAGACTGCGCCGAAATGGCCAAGCGCCTGCGCGTCAAAACCCCCAGCATGGGCGAAATCATCCAGAACCTGTCGGGCGGCAACCAGCAAAAAGTGCTGGTGGGCCGCTGGCTGCTGACCAACCCGCGCATCCTGATTCTGGACGAGCCCACCCGCGGCATCGACGTGGGGGCCAAGGCCGAAATCCACCGCCTGGTGTCCGAACTGGCCGGAACCGGCGTGGCGATTTTGATGATCTCGTCGGAAATGCCCGAAGTGCTGGGCATGAGCGACCGCGTCGTGGTGATGCACGGCGGCCAGGTCACCGGCATTCTGGACCGCAAAGATGCCAACCAAGTGTCCGTGATGGACCTGGCAGCGAAATGATGGAACACCCCCAGGCTACACGCTGCGCGTTTTCGCCAACCCCCTTGCAGGGGGCGAACCCAGTGGCCCGGCAAAGCCGGTTCCACGGGTTCCTGCGAGGAGAGCCGTTGTGCCTTGTGCGCCGCGTAGTTACCAACTAATTCGAAAAGGAAAAAATGTATGAGCTCCCCCACCGTCCCCCACGTCGCCCCCGCCGCCGTCAAAGCGCCGTTCAAATTCCCACCCGAATTCAGCATCTTTCTGGTGCTGATCGGCATCAGCATCTTCTTTGAAGCCATCGGCTGGTACCTGAACGGGCAAAGCTTCATCTTCAACGCCGAGCGCCTGAAGGTCATCATCTTGCAGATGTCGGTCATTGGCATCATCGCCATCGGCGTGAACATGGTCATCATCACCAGCGGCATTGACTTGTCGTCCGGTTCGGTGGTGGCAGCATCCGCTGTGGTGGCCGCCAGTCTGGCCCAGGTGTCGGACTTTCCGCGCGCCGTGTTCCCCCACCTGACCGACCTGAGCCCGTTCTGGCCGGTGCTGGCCGGGGTGCTGGTGGGCGCGGTGGTGGGTTTGATCAACGGCTCGCTGATTGCCTTTACCGGTATCCCGCCGTTCATCGCCACGCTGGGCATGATGGTCGCGGCCCGTGGCTTTGCCAAGTGGTTCACCGGTGGCATGCCCGTGAGTATGTTGACCCCCGAATTTGCCTGGATCGGTGAGGGCAGCAACCCGGTGGTGATCTTTCTGGTGATCACGGCGATTGCCCACATCGTGCTGCGCTACACCCGCTTCGGCAAGTTCACCTACGCCATCGGTGCCAACCGCCAGGCCGCCCGCGTCTCGGGTATCAACGTCAACCGCCACCTGATCTGGATTTACAGCATCGCCGGTCTGCTCAGCGGCGTGGCAGGCACTGTGACTGCGGCCCGCGCCATCTCCGGCCAGTCCGGCATGGGCGTGAGTTACGAGCTGGACGCGATTGCGGCCGTGGTCATCGGCGGCACCTCGCTGGTCGGCGGCCTGGGCCGGGTCACCGGCACCGTCATCGGCATTCTGATTCTGGGCGTGATGATGTCGGGCTTTACCTTCATCCGCATCGATGCCTACTACCAGGAGATGGTCAAGGGCGGCATCATCGTCGCCGCCGTGGTGGCCGACCAGTACCGCAACAAGAAGCGCCGTACCTGAAATTTATGCGTGAAATTGGCTTCTCACGCTTATTCCATAAGCATGAGAAGCTATAGAAGATATAGCAATTGGGTTCTTCTGCGTTGTCTCCACCCGCCGTACTTGCCAGCCAGGTACGGCGGTTTTTTTAGGTCAGAACAATACGCGTTTAGAACGCATGCTTGATGCCGACATTCAGCAAGGTGGTGTTGGCATCGGCCATCGTGCCACCGGCCACCACGGATGTCAGCAACGTGGCACCGGCTTTGGCGTTGGCAAAGGCCAGCGTGCCGTACAGCGTGGTGCGTTTGGACAGGGCGTACTCGTCGCTGAGGATCAGTGTGGTGGTTTTGTCGGCGCTGTGGTTTTTGTCCTTGGCAAAGTACGCGGAAACGCCCACGGTGTTGGCGGTGGAGGTTCTCCAGTCCAGGCCCGCGCCCAGCACGCCCACCTTGCTGACATCGGCCAGCGTAGTGGCATCTTTGTTGCTGCCGCGCAGGTAGTTCAGCTTGCCGGTGAAGTCGCCCAGGGTGTAGCCCGCGCCCAGGGTGTAGATGCTGCTCAGCCGCTCGGAGGTATTCGGTTTGTTGGTGGCCTGGTAGGCCGCCGACAAGGACACCGGGCCTGCGTACGTCACACCCAGCGAGACCACCGCACCCTTGGTTTCCGACACGCTGTAGCCGCCTGCGATGCCCACGGGGCCCAGCGTGTGGCTGTAGCTGATGGCGTTTTGGATAAACACGCCCACGTCATTGTTCTGGTTGCCGCCGGTCGTCAAGACGCCCGAGTTGTAGGCCCAGGGATAGAGGCCGGAGAAGTTTTCCCGCAGGCCGCGCGGGTCGGTGGCGGCGAATGCCAGGATGGCCGGGCTGTACTGGTTGCCCAGGGTGAGCGTGCCCCAGTCGGCAGACGACAGGCCGACGTTGGATTGGCGGCGAAACAGCGCGGCCGCCCCTGTGGTCGCGTTGCCACCGGCGGCACCTGTATCGGCTGCAATATGGCCTTCCAGATTGAAGTGCGCTTTCAGCCCGCCCCCCAGGTCTTCCGAACCGCGAAAGCCCCAGACGCTGGGCGAAATGCCGCCGTTGTACAGCTGGGTTTTGTTGGCCGCATGGTTCTGGGTCAGCACGCCCAAGTCTACATTGCCATACACCGTTACCGAACTTTGCGCTGCCGCCAGCGTGGACACCAGGGTCAGGGCCGCAGCTGCTATCAAACGTTTTTTCATCAATGTCTCGTTTCGTGTTGTGTTGAAGCAGCGTGTTGCTGCGGTACACGAAAGGGCAATAAGCATGCCTGTGCATCGGGCCTGCCAAAACGCCTCAGAAAGCGCCTGGATGCGGCTTCACTTTGTCAAAGTGATGCATTCTTGCGCAGTGGTGCCCAAAAATCGAACAATGTCACGGCGGCTTTCGAGGTCACCACGGCATCGCCGCCGCTGTGGTGAACCCCTCTCAACGCAACCCGCCATGCCGCCATTAAGCGCTATGCATAAAAATGGCCGCTTACGCTTATCCATTCAGCGTGAGTAGCTATGGAAGAGATAGCAATTCGGTTTTATCGCCATCTCTTTGCTCCTGCTTACCGCTTCAAACGCGCTCCAGCACCAGCGCAATGCCTTGGCCCACGCCGATGCACATGGTGCACAGCGCGTAGCGGCCACCGGTGGCGTGCAGGCGGTTGATGGCGGTGGTGGCCAGGCGTGCGCCGCTGGCGCCCAAAGGGTGGCCCAGCGCAATCGCACCACCCCAGGCGTTGACCCGTTCGTCATCGTCCTGCAGACCCAGTTGGCGCAGCACGGCCAGGCCTTGGGCGGCAAAGGCTTCGTTCAGCTCGATGACATCCAGCTGCGCCAGCGTCAGGCCGGTGAGGGCCAGCACTTTCTCGGTAGCCGGTGCCGGGCCGATGCCCATGATGCGCGGGGCCACCCCGGCGGTGGCCATGCCGATCACGCGGGCGCGCGGTGTCAGGCCGTTCCTGGCGGCTGTGGCTTCGTCGGCCAGCAGCAGGGCGCAGGCACCATCGTTCACGCCCGAGGCATTGCCTGCGGTGACCGTGCCGCCGGGGCGCACCACGGGCTTGAGCCTGGCCAGGGTCTCCATGCTGGTGGCGCGCGGGTGCTCGTCGGTGTCCACCACCAGAGCATCGCCCTTTTTTTGCGGGATGGTGACGGCGGTGATCTCCCGCGCCAGGTGCCCGGCCTGTTGGGCGGCCACGGCACGCAACTGGCTGTGCAGGGCCATGGTGTCCTGGTCTTCGCGGCTGATGCGGAAGTCGGTGGCCACGTTCTCTGCCGTTTCGGGCATGGAGTCCACGCCGTACTGCTCTTGCATCAGCCGGTTGATAAAGCGCCAGCCGATGGTGGTATCAAACACCGCGTTGCTGCGGCTGAAGGCGGACTCGGCCTTGGGCATGACGAAGGGGGCACGGCTCATGCTCTCGACCCCGCCTGCTACCATTAATGTAGCTTCTCCCGCTTTGATGGCGCGCGCTGCAGTGCCTAAGGCATCCAAACCCGAGCCGCACAGGCGGTTCACTGTGGAGCCGGGCACCGCTAGCGGCAGGCCTGCCAGCAGCGCGCTCATGCGGGCCACGTTGCGGTTGTCTTCACCGGCCTGGTTGGCGCAGCCGTAGATCACATCGGTGACGGCGGCCCAGTCAACGTTGGGGTTGCGCGCCATCAGCGCCCGCAGGGGAATGGCACCGAGGTCATCGGCGCGCACGCTGCTCAGGGCACCGCCGTAGCGGCCAAAGGGGGTGCGGATGGCATCGCAGATAAATGCTTGGTTCATGGGGATCTCGATAGGGGTGGGGGCAACGGTGGCGGTCAGGCCTGGATGGGCAGGCCCACCAGACGCTCGAGTTCGGCGTGTTCCAGCCCATCGACCTTGTCGATCAGCTGCAGGCCTTGCGGCGTGCACGCCAGGGTGGCCAGGTCGGAGTAGATGCGCTTGACGCAGGCGATGCCGGTAAGGGGGTAGCTGCAGGCCTCGACCACCTTGCTTTCGCCCTTTTTGGTCAGCAAATCCATCATCACCCAGGTCTGTTTGGCACCGATGGCCAGGTCCATGGCACCGCCCACGGCGGGGATGGAGCCGGGCTCGCCGGTGCTCCAGTTGGCCAGGTCGCCGGTGGCAGAGACCTGGAACGCGCCCAGCACGCAGATGTCCAGATGACCGCCGCGCATCATGGCGAAGCTGTCAGCATGGTGGAAGAACGCGCCGCCGTCCAGCAGGGTCACCGGCTGCTTGCCTGCGTTGATCAGGTCGTAGTCTTCCTCGCCCGCGGCAGGGGCGGGGCCCATGCCGAGGATGCCGTTTTCGCTGTGCAGCACCACCTCGATGTGGGCCGGGATGTAGTTGGCCACCAGGGTGGGCTGGCCGATGCCGAGGTTGACGTAGGCCCCGTCGTGGATGTCTTGGGCCACGCGCTGGGCGAGTTCGTCTTTGCTGCGTTTTTGGTAGCTGCTCATGCTGTATCTCCGGCCTATGCGGCGTGTTTGAAGCCACCGGCCTGGGTGGCCACGTGGTTGATCTGGACGATCTTGGAAACAAAGATGCCGGGGGTGACGATGGCCTCGGGGTCCAGCGTGCCCAGTTCCACAATCGAATGCACGGTGGCCACGGTGCGCTTGGCGGCGGTGGCCATCACCGGGCCAAAGTTGCGCGCCGCCTTGCGATACACCAGGTTGCCCCAGCGGTCGCCGCTTTCGGCCTTGATGAGGGCCACATCGCCGTAAATCGGGTACTCCAGCACATACGGCTTGCCGTTGATGACGCGGCATTCCTTGGGGCTGCCGTCGGCGTGCCTGGCCAGCTCCGTGCCAAAGCCGGTGGGGGTAAAGAATGCACCCACGCCCGCTCTGGCGGCCCGCAGGCGTTCGGCCAGGTTGCCCTGGGGCACCAGTTCCAGCTCCAGCTGGCCGCTGCGGTACAGGCCGTCAAACACCTGGCTGTCGGCCTGGCGCGGAAAGCTGCAGATGATCTTGCGCACCCGCCCGGCCTTGAGCAGCGCGGCCAGCCCGGTCTCGCCGTTGCCCGCGTTGTTGTTCACCACGGTCAGGTCGCGGGCACCTTGGTCTATCAAACCGTCTATGAGTTCGTTGGGGATACCCGCAGTGCCGAAGCCACCGATCAGCACGGTGGCACCGTCCTGGATACCTGACAATGCCTCGGCAACCGAGGCCGCAATTTTGTTGATCACACACTCACTCCTGCAATGTTTTCCGCAAAGGGTGCGGCATCCCGTTGTTCGTAATAAGAACAAATGTTCGTATAATGAATTTTAAAAGATTTCACTGACTATGGCAAATTCCGCAGTCCGCTCGGAGAGCGCGCCCGAGCCCGGCGACAGCTACGTGCAGTCCTTCGCCCGCGGGCTGGAGGTGATCCGCTCGTTCCACGCGCAGGCGCCGCAGCAAACCCTGAGCGAGGTGGCGGCCAGCACCGGCCTGACCCGTGCCGGTGCGCGTCGCATCCTGCTGACCCTGCAAACGCTGGGCTATGTGGATGGCGACGGCAAGTATTTCCACCTCACGCCGCGCATCCTGGAGCTGGGCTTTGCCTATCTGTCGTCTTTGCCGATCTGGAACCTGGCCGAGCCGGTGATGGAGCGCCTGGCCGACCAGGTCAAGGAGTCGTGCTCCGCCGCCGTGCTGGACCGCAGCGACATCGTTTATGTGCTGCGCGTGCACACCCACAAAATCATGTCGCTGAACCTGGGCGTGGGCTCGCGCCTGCCGGCCTACTGCACCTCGCTGGGCCGGGTGCTGCTGGCAGGTTTGTCGGATGCCGAGGTGGAAGATCATTTGCGCGCCAGTGATCTGCAGGCGCGCACCCGCCACACCCTGACCGACCCGGCCGAGCTCTTGCGGCAAGTGCAGCAGGTGCGCAGCCAGGGCTGGTGCCTGGTGGACCAGGAGCTGGAGGAGGGCCTGATTTCCATGGCCGCGCCGGTGTTCAACCGGGCTGGTGTAACGGTGGCGGCGCTGAACATTTCAGGCCAGGCCAACCGTAGCAGCGCCGAGGCCATGCAGCAGACCATGCTGCCCGCCTTGCGCGAGGCGGCCCATACGATTTCCATGTTGTTGCGCTCCAGCGGGGCCCGCTAAAGCGGCTGCGCCGGGGCGGACCAGCGCTTGTGCAGCAGCAGGTAGGCGACCGCCCCCAACACCACACCCCAAAACGCCGACCCCAGGCCCCAAAAGCCCATGCCCGATGCAGTGGCCAAAAAGGTGATGACCGAGGCCTCGCGGTGGTCGGCCTCTTGCAGGGCACCGGCCAGACTGCCCGAGATGGCGCCGACCAGGGCCAGCCCGGCCAGTACCGCGATCAGCTCTTTGGGCAGGGCCGCGAAAAATAAAATGATGGTGCCTGCAAAGCAGCCACCGACCAGGTAGAAAACGCCGTTGGCAATACCGGCCACATAGCGCTTGCGGGCGTCTTCGTGCGCGTCCTTGCCGGTGCACAGTGCGGCGGTGATGGCCGCTATCACCACCGTGATGCCGCCAAAAAAGGCCGCTCCTATGGATGCCAGGCTGGTCACCATGATGATGGGCCGGGCCGGTGTGCTGTAACCCGCGCTGCGCAAAATCGCCATGCCCGGCAGGAACTGCCCTGTCACGCTGACCAGCACCAGGGGCAGCGCCAGGCTGAGGGTGGCACCCCAGGTCCATTCCGGCCGGATGAACACAGGCTGCGCCAGGTGGAAGCTCACCCCGGCCAGGCTGACCCCTTTGAACGCGACCGCCATGGCCAGGCTGGCAATGAGCAAGATCACCAGGCAATACCGGGGCAGCAAGCGCCGGAACAGCAGGTAAATGCCAATCATGCAAAAGGTGATGGCGGGCATGGTTTTGACCGCCTGGAACGTGCCAACCCCAAACTGGAACAGGATGCCCGCCATCATGGCGCTGGCAATGCCCTTGGGGATGGCGTGCATCAGCTTGTCAAAGTAGCCCGAGGCACCGATGCCCAGAATGACCACCGCTGCCACGAGGTAGGCCCCTACGGCCTGCTCCAGCGAAATGTGTGGAAACAGCGTGACCAACAAGGCCGTGCCCGGGGCCGACCAGGCGGTCACTACCGGCACCTTGAGCCACCAACTCAGCACGATGCCGGAGACCCCGGCACCGATGGAGATGGCCCACACCCACGAAGCCATCATGTCTGGCGAGACCTGGGCGTTCTGGGCCGCCTGGAAAAAGATCACCAATGGGCCGGAATAGGAAATCAGCACGGCCAGGAATCCCGCCGTGGTGGCCGACAGGGAGAAGTCTTTGGTCATCTAGAGTTTGCCCAGGTTCGTAGGCATCGGGTTGATTACTTGGCCGCGACCGCTGAAGCCACGGGCACTGGCAGACCCACGCTTTCATGGCTGGCCGAGGCAGACTTTCGGTGGTTGATCATCGATGCGGCAAGCATAGCGATCACGGCGGGAATGGCAATCGCCATGAAGTTCTGCTGCAGTGGCAACGCCATGCCCACCAGCGTGCCAATGACGATGGGTGCCAGGATGGCCCCACTGCGGCCCACGCCCGATGCCCAGCCAATACCGGTCGAGCGCACCGCCATCGGGTAGAACTGCCCCGCATAGGCATAGGTAACGATCTGCGTACCAATGGTGGAGGCACCCGCCAGCCCGACCAGCAGGAACAGCATTTCCGTAGACACCTTGTAGCCCAATAGCGTGATCGACACGGCGGCCAGTGCGTACATGCCCACCAGCACGTATTTGATGTGGAAACGGTCGGCCAGCCAGCCGCCGCCCACTGCGCCGACCATGGCGCCGAAGTTGAGCACCAGCACAAAGGTCAGCGCTGAGCCCAGGCTGTAGCCCGCGCTGGCCATCAGCTTGGTCAGCCACGAGCTCAGGGCATACACCATGAACAGGCACATGAAGAAGGTGATCCAGAACATCACCGTGCTGAAGCCCCGGCCATCCTGGAACAGTTTGCCGATGGGTGCGCCCTCCGCCCGGTCTGTCGATGGCAGCGCGAAGCGGTCGTTGGCATCGGGCTGGTAACTGGGAGAGAGTTGCGAGACGATTTTTTTCAGCTCGTCCAGGCGGTTTTGTTGGATCAGGAAGGGCATGGATTCGGGCAGCGACTTCAGGATGAACGGGATCAGGAGCACCGGCAAACCGGCGGCCAGAAAGACCGATGCCCAGCCGTAGGCTTCGATCAGGCCCTTGCCCAGCAGGGCGGCCAGCATGCCGCCCACGGCATAGCCGCTGAACATCAGTGTGACCATGGTGGATCGGATCTTCTTGGGCGAGTATTCGGTCATCTGCGCCACCACATTGGGCATGACACCACCAATACCCAGGCCCGCCAGAAAGCGCATGGCGCTGAAGGTCACCGGGTCATGGGTAAAGCCTGCGGCTGCGGTGAACACGCTGAACAAAAAGATGCAGATGGCGATGGCTTTGCGGCGGCCGATCTTGTCGGCGATGGTGCCCAGAAAAATGGCACCGAACATCATGCCGAACAGGGCCGAGCTGACCATGAAGCCGGCGTTCTGGGCGGTGACCCCCATCTCCTTCATGATGGACGGCAGCGCAATGCCGGCCACCGCCAGGTCATAGCCATCAAAGATGATGATCAGGGCGCACCATAGAAGAACTTTGCCGTGAAAGCCATTGAATGTGGCTTCGTCGGACAGCTTGTGTACATTGATGTGTCGCATGGTTTGTCTCTTTGTGGATATTGTTGAAATGCTTGAAAAATGCCTCAACCGAGGTCGCCGCCGCCCACTGGCATGGTGATGCCGGTGATGTAGGAGGCTTCATCGGAAGCCAGGAACACAATCGCGTTGACCTGCTCGTCAATGGTTCCGTAGCGCTTCATCAGGCTGGACGAGGTGGTCTGGTCGATGATTTGTTGGTACCAGACTTTTTCCTGCGCGGTCTGTTCTGCGGTGTTGCGCGGGATGCGGCGTGGCGGGGCTTCGGTGCCGCCGGTGGCGACCGCGTTCACCCGCACGCCGCGCTCACCGGTTTCCAATGCCAGGCAGGCGGTCAAGGCATTCACGCCGCCTTTGGCCGCGCCGTAGGGCACGCGGTTGAGGCTGCGTGTCGCAATCGACGAGACATTGACGATGGCCCCCTTGCCCTGCTTGAGCATGGTGGGCAGCGCGGCATGGCAGCACCACAGGGTGGGAAACAGCGAGCGGCGCACTTCCGCCTCGATCTCCTCCACCCGGTAGTGTTCGAAAGGCTTGGCCCAGATGGTGCCGCCCACGTTGTTGACCAGCACGTCGATGCGGCCAAACCGCTCCACTGCGGCATCCATGGTGCGCTGGCAATCGGCGCTTTTCTCCATGTCGGCGGTCAGCGCCAGCACCGGTGTGGCACTGGCGGTGCGGGCCAGCTCGTCGCGCAGTTCAAAGATCAGCTCTGAGCGGTCAACCAGCACCAGGCTGGCACCTTCGGCCGCCATGCGCAGGGCCACGCTGCGGCCAATGCCCTGGGCCGCGCCGGTGATGACGGCAACCTGGTTGTGAAATCGTGGGTTCATGGTGTCACTCCAAAAAAGCCCGTATGGCACGGGCCGTAGACAGGGGCGGGCGCTCAGGCGCTGGCCGAGAATTTTTCGTAATAGAAGTTGGCGGGCTTCAGGTTCTTGTCGCGGATGAACTGGCCCACGGCTTCCACCATGGGCGGAGGGCCGCACAGGTAGATGTCCACATTGCCGTCGTTCAGGTGCGCGAGCGCGATGTGTTGCGTCACGTAGCCCTTGTTGGGGTAGTGGCTGTCGGCGCTGGCCACGCAGGCAGAGAAGCTGAAGTTCGGGATGCGCTCGGCCAGGGCTTGCAGCGTGTCCATCTCCACCAGGTCGGCATCGTGGGTGACGCCGTACACCAGGTGCAGCGGGTGGGCGCTGCCTTGCTGGGCAATTTTCTCCAGCATCGCGGTGAACGGGGCCAGACCGGTACCGCCTGCCAGCAACAACAAGGGCCGCTGGATGTCGCGCAGGTAGAAGCTGCCCAGCGGCCCGGCCAGGGTAAGGGTGTCACCGGGTTTGGCCTGGCCGGTGAGGTAGCTGCTCATCAGCCCACCGGGCACGTTGCGCACCAGAAAAGACACCGTGCCGTCGCGCACCAGCGAGCTGAATGAATAGGCGCGCGTCTGGGTGCTGCCCGGCACTTGCAGGTTGACGTACTGGCCGGGCAGGAAGGTCAGCTTGTTCAGGGCATCGCTCTGGATCGACAGCGAAATCGTGCTGGGCGATACCTGGCGCACCTGGGTGATGGCCGCTTCGTAGCGGGCTTGCTGGGTACGGCATACGCTGGACGACGCGGGCACCCGCACCACGCAGTCGCTTTTTGCCCGCATCTGGCAGGTGAGTACGTAGCCTTGCCGGGCTTCGTCTTCGGTCATGGCATCGTCGATGTATTCACCCAGGGTGTACTGGCCGGATTCGGCAAAGCATTTGCAGGTGCCGCAGGCCCCGTCACGGCAGTCCAAAGGGATGTTCATGCCCTGGCGATAAGCGGCATCAGCTACGGTTTCTGTAGCGGAGGCGTCGATGAAGCGGGTGACACCGTCTTCAAACTGGAGCGCAATGTGGTGGTTCATGGTGCTGGCCTCAGATGTGGTAAACATCGATGACGTGGTGGATGTAGTCGTTCTTCAGCACGACGCACTTGCGCAGGATCAGCGGCTGTGCGCCCGAGGTATCCAGGGTGTAGGTGGATGTGCCGAAGTAGCTGTCGGTGGTGTTGTAGCGGTAGCTCAGCGTGTGCCAGTTGAAGCGCACCTGCGCCTGTGTGCCGTCTTGCGACACGATCTCGACGTTGGAGAGGTGGTGGCCGGTGCGGGGCTCGGGCATGCTGGCGGCAGAGCGCTCGGTCTTGATGCGGAACACGCGGTCTTCCAGGCCGCCGCGGTTGGGGTAGTAGATCAGCGAGATTTCGCTTTGCGGGTCGCGGGTCATTTCTCCGTCGTCGTCCCAGGCGGGCATCCAGAACTCCGCTTCGGCGGCGTAGCAGGTCAGCCACTCATCCCACTGCTTGTCGTCCAGCAAGCGGGCTTCGCGGTACAGAAAGGCTTGGACTTGGTCCATCGTCATCATCGTCATAGCGGGCCTCTTAAACGGGGGTGCAGGCGGCGGAAGTGCCTGCGACTGCGTGCTGCATGGTTTCCAGCCAGTAGCGGTGTTGTTCGGTGTACAGACCTTCGTCCTCGGTCTTCATGCCGCTCAGCTTGGGGTGCAGGTCAATTTCTTTGGCAGCGGCATCGGCACCATCGACCCAATGGGTCGCCCCGCGGCACATGTCGTTCCAGGGCAGGGCGCTTGCGGCATAGCCCTGCTGGCAGGCGCGGAACTCTTCCAGGTCGTCGGGAGTGGCCATGCCGGTGGCGTTGAAGAAGTCTTCGTACTGCCGCACGCGGCGGGTGCGGGCTTCGGCGGATTCGCCCTTGGGGGCGATGCAGTAGATGGTGACTTCGGTCTTGTCCACTGAGATCGGGCGCAGCACGCGGATCTGGGAGCCAAACTGGTCCATCAGGTAGACATTGGGGTACAGGCACAGATTGCGCGAGTGGTTGATCATCCAGTCGGTGCGGGCCTGGCCGAACTGCTCTGCCAACTGGTCGCGGATGGCGTAGGCCGGGCGGTCTTCCGGGTTGGCCCACTTGGTCCACAGCAGCATGTGGCCATGCTCGAACGAGTAGAAGCCGCCGCCTTGCTTGGCCCAGCTACCGGCATCCATGGCCTTGACGTTGTCGCCCGCCGCCCCTTGTTTGCGGTGGTTGGTGGTGGCGGCATAGTTCCAGTGCACCGAGCTGACGTGGTAGCCGTCGGCACCGTTTTCAGCCTGCAGTTTCCAGTTGCCGTCGTAGGTGTAGGTGGATGCGCCGCGCAGCACTTCCAGACCTTCGGGCGACTGGTCTACGATCATGTCGATGATCTTGGTGGCTTCGCCCAGAAACTCGGCCAGCGGCTTGACATCGTCGCTCAGGCTGCCGAACAGGAAGCCGCGGTAGTTCTCAAAGCGGGCAATCTTCTTCAGATCGTGGCTGCCTTCCTTGTTGAAGGACTCGGGGTAGCCCGCGTCGCTGCCGTCCTTGACCTTGAGCAGTTTGCCGCTGTTGTTGAAGGTCCAACCGTGGAAGGTGCATGTGAAGTTGGCCTTGTTGCCCTTTTTATGCCGGGCCAGGGTGGCACCCCGGTGCGAACAGGCATTGATGAGCGCGTTCAGCTCGCCCTGCTTGTTGCGCGTGACCATGATCGGCTGGCGACCGATATGGGTGGTGAAGTAGTCGTTGTTGTGGGGAATCTGGCTTTCGTGGGCCAGGTAGATCCAGTTGCCTTCGAACAAGTGCTTGACTTCCAGTTCGAACAGCTCGGCGTCTGTAAAAGCGGCGCGGTTCAGGCGGTAGACGTGCTGGTCTTTGTTTTCAACCAGCATGCTGTCTAGCCGTGCTTGTACGCCAAGGGTGTGCGTGGGGGTGCTCATGGACTATCTCCGTTTTGGTTTTCCCGACCACCCCGACAAGCTGCTGTTGCCAGGGTTTCTACGGGGGTTTATGCTTTTTGGGAATGCGGTAGATTTGCGGTGCGGTGGCGCCGTTGGGCTGTAACGCCTTCGCGTCTGTTTACCGGCTGCGCTACAGCTACAGGCTCAAGTGGTGCCGCGTGGTACCGTCGGGAAGCGGAATTTGCGTGGAATGGTTGTCTCCTTTCATTGGGGAAGCATGCCTTTTTTGTCGCCTGAACCCGGTGGTGCTGGGTCTTTGGCATCGTGGGTTCAACCGGTAGGAGCTGGCCCAAAAAGGTCGGTTTTTTTATCTTGTGGAGTGAATTCTAGAAATAAGCACTGCACAGATCAAAGACCGTTTTAGACTCACTCCATACCTAAAAGGAATGCTATGGATTTCCGGCACTTCAAATACTTTGTGGCCGTCGCTGAGGAGCGCAGCTTTACCCGGGCCGCCGAGCGGCTGCATATTTCGCAGCCGCCGTTGAGCCGGCAGATCCAGCAGTTGGAGGACGAACTTGGCATGCAACTGTTGGAGCGCGATGCCCGGCCTTTGCAGCTCACCATGGCGGGCCAGTTTTTTTATGAGCGCGCGGTGCGCCTGATCGAGCAGGTGAATGAAACCATCACCATGACGCGGCGTGTTGCACAGAAAGACCGGCGGCTGGTCATCGGTTTTGTGCCGTCCACTATGTACGGTGCGCTGCCGCGCATTGCGCGCATGTTCCGGGCCGCCAAGCCGCAGACCGAGCTGGTCTTGGTGGAAAAAATATCGGTAGAGCAGAACGAGGCGCTCAACGCCGGGCAGATCGATGTGGGCTTTGGTCGCCTGCGCCTGGACGACCCCCGCGTCAAGCGCGAGGTGTTGCGTGAAGAGCCGCTGGTGTTGGCCATCCCGGCAGAGCACCCGCTGGCCACCAGCACGGTTCCGTTGAGCCTGGTAGAGGCCGCGCCGTATCCATTGCTGGTGTATCCCCGTACGCCCCGACCGAGCTATGCCGACCAGGTGCTGTCGATATTTCGGGACAAGGGCGTAGAGCCTGCGGAAGTGCACGAGGTGCAGGAAATGCAGACTGCACTCGGTCTGGTCGCCTCTGGCATGGGTTTGTGTGTGGTGCCCGCCAGCGCCCAAAGACTGCGGCGCGAGGAGGTGGTGTACCGCGCGCTGTTGGAACCCAGCGCGGTGTCGCCCATTGTGATGAGTACGCGGCTACACGACCAGTCCGAGGACATCGTGCTGCTGCGGTCACTGATAGACGAGGTGTACCGCGCCCAGGCTGCTGAAAAGCTGTTGGCGGAGAGCCAGGCGCTGCCTGCACCTAAGAATAATTAACGCAGGGCTACACCGCGGCGCAGCACCACCGGCTTGCCGCCCATGCGCCGCTTGAACATCCAGTGCGCCAGGGCCGAATCCAGCTGGTCGGCATGCTTGGGGAACCATTGCGCCAATTGGTCCACCAGCTCCCGGCAGGTGTCTACGTCGCCCTGTGCCAACAGGCCTTGCACGGCCACCACCGACTCCATGACCGCGGCGTGTTCGTCCATATGGCATTGCCGTGGCGGAAAGGCGGTTTCTTCCATCCAGATGTTCTCCATCTGGAAGTGGCTATGCAAGTGCACGGCAAATGTGTCCAGCAGCGACGGCAGCTTGTCTGCATCGGCGCGTTGCATCTGGCCGACCAGGTCCACGAATTCTTCATGGACTTCGTCGATGGGGTCATAGCCCAGCAGGAACTGGTCGCCCCATTGCATGGACTCCGTATCGAGAGAATGGTCTGCGGTCATGGCGTTCTATTTCTGCAAGGTGGAGCTGGCGCCAGCGTTGTCTTGGGTTCCCGCGGCAATCTGGCGCCTGGAGTGGCCGAAGACTCAGGCCGCGACGCGTTCCATGCGGGTCAAGGGCAGTGCTTCGCTAGCGTTCAAGGCTTTTTGCAGCACAAAGTCAAAGCGTGAGCGGGTGAATGGGGCGCTGATGCCCAGTGACTCGTAGCCTGCAGGGGCCACATTTTTCTCGATCTCGACGATCAGGCCGTCGCGGGTGGCGAAGGCGAAGTCGTCGTCAATGAAGCTGTCGCCCGGTATGTTGACTTGCGTAGTCAGCGTGCGCAGGCCGGGGGCTACCACCAGGAAATGGATGTGTGCCGGGCGGTTGCCGTGGCGGCCTAACGCTTCGAAGAGTTCCGAGGTCGGGCTGTTGGGCGGAATCGCATAGCCTGGTGGCAAGTACGAGCGAAAGCGGTAGCGGCCTTGGGCATCGGTTTCGATCTGGCGGCGCAGCTCGTAAGGTTGCATGCCGGGGAAGAAGTGCGAGTAGCCGCCTTTTTCGTTGGCGTGCCATACATCCATCACCGCATGGGCGACGGGCTTGCCGTCCACGTCGCGCACCTGGCCTTCCATGACAAACAGTTCGCCCTTGGGCTCGCCTTCGTCCAGCCGAACTTCAAACTTGGAAGAGGGTGCACCGGCCACAAACAGCGGGCCTTCGATGGCGCGGGGTGTCCCAGCTGCGCGACCGGCCTTGGCATCGGCTTCGTCCATGCGGATGTCGAGCAGGCGGTCAAAGCCCAGGCCCGCGGTGATCAGCCCGGTCTGGCCGCCCTGGGCCAGGCGGTTGAGCCAGTTCACAGCGCTCCAAAACTCGTCGGGGCTGACATCCAGCTCGTCGATGGTCTTGAACAGATCGGCGACGATGCGGCCCGTGAGTTCGCGTACCCGCGGGTTGCCGGGGGTGGTGTGCTTGGTGTTGACGATGTCCAGCAATTGTTTCTGGGTGAGTTCTGCCATGGTGTTGTCTCCTCAAAGGGATGGTGGTGGGGAAAAAAGGGATGCGGGCGGCTCAGGCAATCGCCGAAGTGTGGGCCGCCAGCGGCGTGACGTGGATCTTCATGAACGGGAACAGTGGCAGGCCTTGCAGCAGCTGGTGCAGCTCGTCGTTCGAGACCACATCAAAAATGCTGTAGTTGGCGTATTCGCCCACCACCCGCCAGATGCTCTTCCAGCGGCCGTCGCGTTGCAGGTCTTGTGAATAGGCCTTTTCGCGGGCCTTGATCTCGTTGGCTTGTTCCAGCGGCAAATCCCGTGGAATCTGTACATCCATGCGAACCAGAAATAGCATGCGTGTGCTCCTTAAGCAGTGGTGGCGCTGCGGCCGAGGTCGATGACGGTGGGAGTCTGGCCTGCGTGGGTGCGGTCGAAGCGGCGCAGTTGCGCCAGATCCACTTCCACGCCGAAACCGGGGCCGTCGGGCAGTTGCAGTTCAAAGTCCCGGATCACCATGCGTTCGGTGACGATGTCGTCCACCAGCAGCTGGGGGCCAAACAGTTCGCAGCCGTGGTGCTGTGTGCCTAACGTTGAGAACACGTGTGCCGATGCTGCGCTGCCGATCGAGGTTTCCAGCATGGTGCCGCCGTACCAGCCGATATCGGCCGCTTCGGCCACCGCCGCCACCTGGCGCGTGCGCAGCAGGCCGCCATGCTTGGCCACCTTTAGCGAGAACACGTGGCATGCCTGGCCGCGGGCCAGGCGCATTGCGTCTTGCGGGGTGCATACCGTTTCGTCGGCCATGATGCTGGCCCGGTCGCCCAAGGTGGTGGTCAGGGTTTGCAGTGCTTCCACATTCCATTTGGCCACCGGCTGCTCGATCAGGGTGACACCCGCGTCGATCAACTGCGGCAGATAGCGGCGCGCGGTGTTGCCGTCCCAAGCCTGGTTCACATCCACTGTCAGGGTGGCACGACCGGCCAGGCCGCGCGCGATCTGTGCCACATGGGCCACATCTTGCGCCGGGCTGCGGGCACCAATTTTCATTTTGAAGATGCGGTGGCGCTTTTGCTCCAGACGCAACTGGGCTTCGTCCAGATCGCGGGCTACGTCACCGCTGGCCAGCGTCCAGGCCAGGGGCAGGCTCTGGTGGCGCTTGCCACCCAGCAACTGCCACGCGGGCAGATCCAGCGAGCGCGACACGGCATCGATCAGTGCCATCTCTACAGCGCTTTTGGCGAACGCGTTGCCCTTGCAGGCCAGGTCCATGCGGGCCAGTGCGGCCTCGAAATGCGCGCCGTCCTGGCCCAACAATGCCGGTGCCAGGTAGTTGTTGATGGCGTGCTGGATGCCTTCGGGGGACTCTTCGTTCCACGACGGCCCACCGATGGTGGCGGCTTCGCCAAAGCCGCAGGCACCGTTGGCCAGCCAGAGCTGCACGATGACCGGACTCTGGCGGCTGATGGAGCCGAACGACAGCTTGTGCGGACGGATGGTGGGAATATCCAGAATCCGGGCTTCGATGCGCTCGATAGGAAAACGACTCGTCATGGAGGGGGCCTTTGGCTCGTGAAATAGGGACAACGGCGCAAGGTTAATTCTCTGGAAGAGTTCTTTCCAATGGTTTATTTGTGATCAATCGTTCGACGCCTTCGAATGGAAGGCGGTACCATATCCGTATGGAAATCCGCCAACTCCGCTACTTTTTGGACATTGCCCAGACCGAGCACCTGACCCAGTCGGCAGCCAACCTGTTCGTCACCCAGTCCACGCTGTCGCACGGCCTGCGCCAGTTGGAAGAAGAGTTGGATATGGCGCTGTTCGACCGCCTGGGCCGGGGCCTCAAGCTGTCGCAGGCGGGGGCCGAGTTCCGCGTGTATGCCACGCGGGCATTGAAGGAGATCGAGGCTGGGCGCATGGCGCTGGCCGAACTGGGTGGCCTGCAGTCCGGCAAGCTGACGGTGGGGGCGATTCCCACGTTTTTGAACACGGTGCTGCCCGCCACAGTCGCCCGGTTCAGCCAGTCGCACCCGAAGGTCATGGTCGAAGTGCATGACTTGCGTGCAGGGCAGATTGAGGCGCAGTTGCTACGGGGCGAACTGGACCTGGGCATCGCCTTTCAGCCGACAGAGCACGGTGACATTGAGACCGAGCCCTTGTTCGACGAGCGCATGCTGCTGGTGGTCGGGCCGGAGCATCCCTTGGTCAACCGCCGTAGCCTGCCCATGGCCGCGTTGGTTGATGTTCCGTTGGCACTGTTGCCGCGCAGCTTTGCGACCCGGCGACTGATCGACCAAAGTCTGCGCCAGGCGGGTGTGACGCCGCTGGTGCGGGTAGAAATGGACTCGGTGGAGGCCTTGCTGGGCGTGTGTTTGTTGGGCGACCTGGCCAGCATCGTGCCCGAACGGGCGGCACAGCAAGTGCCTGATCTGCATGCCGTTGCCCTGACCGATCCCGAGATGGTGCGCCACGCGGGCATCCTGTGGCGGCGTGGTGCGTCCCGCAGCAAGGCGGCGCAGGCGTTCGCCGCCTTGCTGCTGACGAACCCGTTGCGCTGGTCGCCCACCCAGGTGCTTACAGGCCCGTCCAGAACTCCGTCAACAGCTGCGCGAACGCCTCGGGTTGCTCCACCGCGCTGAGGTGCGCAGCATCCAGGCTGCGCAGCAGCGCACCCGGGATCGTGTGTGCAATGGTTTGCGACAAGGCGGGCGGCGTGGCTTCGTCTCGCGCACCGCAGACCACCAGTGTTGGACAGGTAATACTGGCGTTGCCAGCGTCCAGATCGATGTTCGCCACAGCGGCGCAGGCGGCGGCATAAGGTGCAGGCGCGGTGCCTTCGAGCACCTTGCGCAGGTTTGCTACCAGGGCGCTGCCGTTCACGTCGCTGCGGAATTCTGGCGTGAACCAGCGCTGCAAGGCACCGTCTGCGATCGGTGTCACGCCCTTCGCCAGCACGGTGGCAATACGGGCTTGCCACATCGTGCGGGCCGCTTCGTCGTAATGGCTGGCCGAATTGGCAATAACCAGGCTGCGCACCAGCTGCGGGTGCCGCGCACCCAGGGCCTGTGCCGTCATGCCACCCATCGACAGGCCCACAAAGTGCACTGGCCCCGTGGACTGGGCGCGCACCAGTTCGGCCGCGTCGTCGGCCAGATCGTCCACGGTATAAGCCGCAGCTGAACTGGCAGAGCCGCCATGCCCCCGGTGGTCGTAGCGCAGAACGGTGTAGCGGTCCTGCAGCGCAGCCGCCACGCCGTCCCACATGGTCAGATCGCAGCCCAGAGCATGGCTCAGCACCACCAGCGGCCCTTGGCCTTGTTGCACAAAATGTAGATGCGGCATGGGATGGGATTAGTGAGTTAAAACGGTCGGCATTGTGCTCCTTTCGGTCCGATGTGTTTGGACTGTATCTGCGCTCATTTCGGGGCTGTCTGCAGCGTGTCGACCGGTTGGTAAAAGGTTTAGATGAGAGTGAAATCGCTTTGATTGCCGGTGTTGTGCTGACGCTAAAAATATGTACTGTTCGATTGGGCCGAATGGTCGGTTGAAAAAATGCCATCGAATATATGCACCATGCATGCGGGTATCGTTGATACCAGTGGGCACTGGGTGCCCGCTGACCTCAAGGATTGCTATCAAGTAAAGTCAGGGATTTACGGCAAACCATTGTCAGTACCTGCCATGAACAGATTGCAAGCCGAACTGCATCGCCTCTACCTCTTGCGTAGCCCAACCGGGGAGGATGCCAGTTTCGAAGACTCTGGCTTGACCAGCCCAGATGGCTGCGTACGGGCGATGGTCCTGGAACTTGCCCGGCCCGCGGACTGGAACGCTCTGTCGAAACTCTGGCAAGGGGTTCAGGAAGATTTGGAACTGCCCGCACCGGCCATCGCCGTCTCAGGGATCGACAGTTACCAGCTATGGTTCTCGATTTCGGAGCCCGTGCCTGCTGTAGAGGCAAGGCGGTTTCTGGAGTACCTATGCCTGCGTTATTTGAACCATGTTGCCCCCGGGCGCATGGACATAAAGCCTTCTCTTGAAACATTGTCTTCAGGGCAAATGCAGCACGCAAAAATGGTTCCAGCCCTATGGAAAGAAACAGGCCGATGGTCAGCGTTCGTTGCGCCTGACTTGGCCGCCTTGTTCTCGGATGAGCCTTGGCTGGATGTGTGTCCCAGCGCAGATGCCCAGGCGGACGTTTTGTCGCGCTTGGTGAGTACCAAGGTCACAGATTTCCAAATGGTTTTGCTTCGGCTTGGTGCTGCCGCCGATACCACTACGTCCCATCTGGCGTTGGCGGCTACCGAAAGCGGCGGCGGCAAACCTGGGCTTGAACACACTGCGCGCTCGTCTTCAGGAGTGAGCCTCGATCCAAGGCGCTTTTTGCTGGATGTCATGGGCGACATGACGATTGCGCTGCACTTGCGGATCCAGGCTGCGCAGGCATTGCTACCTTATTTCGAACGCTAGCCTGGCTCTGCCACTTGAGAATCATGGTGGCCAATATGCCAGGGATGTGGCACCCGGGTAGGCAATCGCGACACCCGCAATAGCGAAATATTTCATGCAAAAATAGCTCTCTATGCCGGTGGAATAAGCGTAACAAGCTATTTTTTTGATAGTAAAAATACAGAAGCCCTGCCTGTTCGGTGTGGTTAACGGGTACTCGTTACCTTGGACAAATGGCGCGGCTTGTCCGGGTCCTGGCCGCGGGCGCGGGCTACGGCTTCGACCAGCAGGTAGAAGCTTTGGATGGCGGTGATGGGGTCCAGGTCTTCGTGCGGGGCGGTGGCCAGGGTCAGGTCGCGGGTGGGCACGTCGGCCGGGGCGGCCAGCAGCACGTGGGCACCGCGCTGGCGCATGGCGGCGGCCAGGGCCACCAGGCCGGGCTGGGCCGGGCCGCGCGGGGCGAAGATCAGCATGGGGTAGGCCTCATCCACCAGGGCCATGGGGCCGTGCTGCACTTCGGCCCCGCTGAAGGCTTCGGCCTGGATGGCGCAGGTTTCCTTGAACTTCAGCGCGGCTTCATTGGCAATCGCCAGGCCGGGGCCGCGGCCAATGACCATCAGGCGCTCGGCCTGCAGCAGCGGGGCGATGGCGGCGGTCCAGTCCTGGCCGCAGGCCTGGTCCAGCGCGGCGGGCAGATCGGCCAGGCGGGCGGTGAAATCTGCGTTGTCGGTCCAGGCGGCCGCCAGGCGGGCCCCGGCGACCAAGCTGCAGATGAAGCTTTTGGTGGCGGCCACGCTGTGCTCGGGGCCGGCGTGCAGGGGCAGGGTCCAGCCTACGGCGGCGGCCAGGGGCGAGGCGGCATCGTTGACCAGGGCGACGGTGGTGGCCCCGGCCTGCTGGAAGCGCTGCATGGGCTCGACCAGGTCCGGGCTGCGGCCCGACTGCGACACCGAGATGGCAAGCATGTGGGCCAGTGGCAGCGGGGCCTGGTACAGGGTCAGCAGTGACATGGGCAGCGATGTCACCAGCTGGCCGCTGCGCGCCATGATGAGGTAGGCCATGTAGGCGGCGGCGTGGTCCGAGCTGCCGCGGGCGATGGTGACGGTGCCGCGCGGCGGGCGGGCCCGCAGGGCGGCACCGAGGGCGGCGTAGCGGTCCTGGTCGGCGGCCAGTTGCCGCTGGACCTGGGCGGACGAGGCCATGGCCTCGGCGTACATATGTGAATGGGTGGGGGTAGGTGTGTTCATAGGGTATGGCTTTACTGCTGGATGCCTGGGAAGGCCCAGATGCCGCTGGTGCGCATCAGGTCGCGGTAGATGACCACGCGTTCGGCGGGGCTGATTTTTTCGGCATCTTCCAGGCGGGGGTAGTCGAGTTCGACCAGGCTGTCGAAGTGCAGGTCCAGGCCCTGGTTGCGGCTGGCTTCTTCCAGCACGGTCAGGCCGCGGCGGATATGGCTGGCGCTGGAGACCAGGGTGGCGTGGCGCACGCCCAGGTCTTTGAGGATGGCGGCGCAGTTGACGGCATTGCCCACGGTGTCTTTGGCCAGGTCTTCCAGCACCAGGCGCTGGCGGGCAATGCCCTGGGCGGCCAGCCATTCGGCCATGGCATAGGCTTCGGTGATGCCGCCTTGCTGCACGCCGCCCGACAGCACCAGCGGGGCATCGGGGTAGAGCCGGGCCAGCTCCAGGGCTTTGTCCAGCCGTTTGAGCAGGGTGGGCTGCACCACGCCGCCCTTGCCCAGCGCATAGCCCAGCACCACGATGGCGTGCTGCGTTTGTGGCATGTCGGGGTTGGGCGTGGTGCGGATGGGCAGCGTCAGGGTGCGGGCGGTGCGGGCGAACTTGTCCCGGTAGGCCTGGGTGCGTTCCGGGTGGCTGCGGACCAGGGTGGCGAGGATTGTGTCGGCGGCTTCGGTGTTCTCCAGCGCCGTTAAATAGGCGGCTTGCAGGATGGGAGCTTCGAAGCCCTGGCGGTCTTTTTGCCAGATGTCGGCCCAGGTTTGCAGTGCGCCTGCGGTGTTCTTTTGCAGCACCTGGGCCGATGCCACGCCGAACAGCAGGTCCAGGCGGTCGGGCTGCAGCTTGGCGGCTTCGCGGAAGCTGTTTTCCACGATGTCGTAGCGGCCCTTGAGGGTGATGCCCTGGAAGTAGTCTTTCTCGGCCTGTTTCAGGTCGCCGCCGTTCCAGTAGTAGTAGATGCCGGTCTGGACGATGTGGGCGGCGCGTTCCTGGGCCGCGGCGTTGATGCCGTCGGCGAAGGCCGGGGCGGGAGCCCACAGGCCCGCCAGAAGGCTGGCGGACAGCAGGAACGGGGTTCGAGCTTGCATGGTGCGGTCTCTATTCGAATGGGTGGGTCAAGGAAATTGCAGCGCCAACAGTTGCAGCGCGCCCTGCAAGGCATCGGTGCGGGGCGGCACCAGGCGGGCCTGCACCGCAGTCGCGAAGCGCGGGGCCAGCCGTTGGCCCACGCTGCCCCAGACCACCAGCGGCAGCTGCCCCTGCGGATCGACCGCGGCCACCAGCGCCTCCAGGGCTTGAACCGCATCGGCCAGCAACTGCGCGGCGGCAGGGTCGTGGGCTTCGCAGTCGAATACCAGCGGGGCCAGGGTTGCAAAGGCCGCCTGGTTGGCGGTGCAGCACCAGGCCAGCAGGCTCTCGGCCTGGGGGCCAATGGCTTGCAGCACGGCGGTGGTCAGGGGGCTGAGGGCACGCCGGCCATCGATGGCTTGCTGGGCCAGGTGGACCGCCTGCAGGCCCAGCACGGCACCGCCGCCCTCGTCGCCCGACGGAAAGCCCCAGCCACCGGCGGCCATGCGCCGGCCATCGGCATGGCGCGCCTGGGCCACGGTGCCGGTGCCCGCGATCACCAGGGCACCAGGCTGGCCCTGGTGCGCCCCCAGCAGGGCGGTGAACACGTCGGTATCCACCGCCAGGTGGGCATAGCCGGGGTTGGCGGCCAAAAAGGCGTTGCGCCACTGCGGGTTGTTGAAGCCCGCCACGCCGATGCCGACCGCGCAGTTGTGCCGGTCGGGCGGCGGCAGGTCGGTGGCGGCCATGGCCTGCGCTGCGCGGTCCATGGCCCATTCAATATTTCGCCAGGCTTGCGGAATACCTTGCATCAGGCCCGAGGCACCGGCCTTGCCTTCGCCCAGGGGTGTGCCATTGGCCAGGGTGATGCGGGCGCGGGTGCTGCTGCCACCACCGTCCACGCCGACCCGGTACAGGATGTCTTTGGGCAGCGTCATAGTGCGTGGGCCGATCGCATATTGCCGGGGCGCAGGCGCGGGCAGGCGCTGCCGTCGGCCCGGAACAGGTACATGGCCTCGGGCACGGCGCGGATGATCACCGAGTCGCCCAGGCGCACGGCGGCATTGCCGTCGCCGCGCACGATAAGTTCCTGGCCGTCGTCGGTCTTCAGGTACAGCAGATTCGATTCGCCCAGGTGCTCGACCAGGGTGATTTCGGCATCCAATGCGGCATCGTCCACGCCCGGAGCCCGTTCGCCGGTAAGCACTTCGCAGTGCTCGGGACGCAGGCCGATCTCGACCGATTCGCCGACCTGCAGGCCGGTCGGGTCCACGGTGGCCAGGAACTTGCAGCCATTGCCCAGCTGCACGCGCACGCCGTGCGCAGCCAGCTCGATCACCCGCGCAGGCAGCAGGTTGATGGTGGGTGAGCCGATGAAGGTGGCCACAAAGCGGTTGGCGGGCTGCTGGTACAGGGTGAGCGGCGTGCCCGCCTGCTGCACCCGGCCTTCGTGCAGCACCACGATCTTGTCGCCCAGGGTCATGGCCTCGATCTGGTCGTGCGTCACATAGACCATGGTGGCGGCCAGGTCGCGGTGCAGGCGGGCCAGCTCGATGCGGGTTTTGGCGCGCAGGGCCGCGTCCAGGTTGGACAGGGGTTCGTCAAACAAGAACAGCCGCGGCTCGCGCACGATGGCGCGGCCAATCGCCACGCGCTGGCGTTGGCCGCCAGAGAGCTCGCGCGGCAGGCGCTCCAGCAGGTGGTCGATGTGCAGCACCTTGGCGGCATCGCCCACGCGGCGGTCGATCTCGGCCTTGTCGGCCCCGTGGATGCGCAGGCCGAAAGCCATGTTGCGGCGCACCGTCATGTGCGGGTATAGCGCATAGCTCTGGAACACCATGGCAATGCCGCGCTCGGCCGGGGGCATGCCGTTGACCACGTCGTCACCGATGCGCAGCGTGCCGCTGTCGATGTCTTCCAGCCCGCACAGTACCCGCAGCAGGGTGGACTTGCCGCAGCCGCTGGGGCCGACCAGTACGACCAGCTCGCCGTGCTCGATTTCCAGGCTGACATCCTGCAACACCGGTGTGCTGCCAAAGGATTTGGAGATGTTTTGAAGGGATACTTTTGCCATGATTTTTGACTAGTTACTTGACTGCACCGGCGGTGATGCCGCGGATCAGTTGGCGTGAAAACAGGGCGTACAGCACGACCACGGGGATGATGGCCAAGGCCAGGGCGGCGAGCACGGCGTTCCAGTCGGTGGCGTACTGGCCCACAAACTGCTGGATGCCCAAGGTGATCGTCTGGGTTTTTTCCGACGGTGCCAGGATCAGCGGAAACCACAGGTCGTTCCAGATCGGCACCATGGTGAACACGGCCACCGTGGCAATGGCCGGGCGGATCAGCGGCACCACCACCTGGAAGAAGATGCGGAACTCGTCGATACCGTCGCAGCGCGCCGCGTCTTTCAGCTCGCTGGGCACCTGGCCCATGAACTCGGACAGGATCATGATGGCCAGCGGCAGGCCCTGGGCCACGTACACCAGCACCAGGGCGGTCAGGGTGTTGACCAGCCCCAGGCTGACCATGGTTTGCAGAATCGACACCGTGCCCAGCCGGATCGGCACCATGATGCCGAAGGCAAAGAACAGCTTGAGCCAGCGGCTGCCCTGGAACTTGTACTCGGTGAGCGCCCAGGCCGCCATCGCGCCAAACAGCAGAATGAAAAACAGCGAGGCCACCGTCACGGTGAAGCTGTTGCCAAAGTACAGCCACACCTCGGAGCGGCCCAGCACCTTGTGGTAGCCCACCAGCGAAAAGGTCTCGGGCGTGGGCCAGGCCAGCGGGTCGTCAAAAATGGCGGTGCGCTCCTTGAACGAGTTCATGAACACCAGCAGGATGGGTGCCATCGCCAGCAGCAGGTAGCCCAGCAGGGTGGCGTGCACAAACACGCGGCTGGGGGTGATTTTGGAAAGAGGTTGGGCCATCATCAGCTCACAGTGCAAAGCGTTGCAGGCGGCGCTGCACCAGCAAGAAGTAAAAACCCACGCCCAGCAGGATCACCAGAAACATCAGCGTGGCCACCGCCGCGCCCATGGTCGGGCTGGCCACCTGCGACTGGTAGCCAAAGAAGGTGCGGTAGAACAGCGTGCCCAAAATATCGGTGCTGTAGTTGGGCCCGGCCAGCCCGCCCTTTACGGTGTAGATCAGGTCAAAGGCGTTGAAATTGGCCACAAAGGTCAGGATGGTGACCAGGCCCAGCGTGGGCAGGATCAGCGGCAGGCGGATCTCGTAGAAGATGCGCCAGGGCGAGGCACCCTCGACCACCGCGGCTTCGATCACATCCTCGGGGATGGCGATCATGGCGGCGTAGATCAGCATCATGGGCATGCCCACGAATTGCCACACCGACATCAGCGACAAGGTGGTCAGCGCCGACGATTCCAGCCCCAGCCAGGGTGCGAACCAGCTCTCCAGCCCCACCCAGCCCAGCAGCCGCTCGGACACGCCCCACAGTGGCGACAGAATCAGCTGCCAGACAAAGCCCACGATCACCACCGACAGCAGCGTGGGCAGAAAGAACACCGTGCGGTAGAACGTGGCAAAGCGCACCTTGCGCAGCGACAGCAGGGCCGCCAGCAGCAGGCCGATGGGGTTTTGCACCAGCATGTGGATGCCAAAGAACTTCAGGTTGTTCAGCATGGCGTTCCAGAAGCTGGCCGACCACTGCGGGTCGTGCAGGATGGTGGCGTAATTGGCCAGGCCGGAGAAGCTGCGCAGGCCGTTTTCGTCGGTGCTGTACAGCCCCAGGCGCAGGGTGTCGAGCAGCGGCAGGGCGCTGAACACCGCGTAGACCAGCAGGGCCGGGGTGATGAACACCAGCACCCGCCAGGAAAAACCTTGTTTCATAGGGGCTTTCTCAATTTTGAAGCTTGGCTTTTGGCGTTAACCCGCGTCGGGCCAGACCACTCCAGGGAAACCACGGAACCGGCTTTGCCGGGCCGTAGGTATCGCCCCCTGCAAGGGGGTTGGCGAAGCGACACGCAGTGCGCGCAGACTGGGGGTGTGCAATTACTTGGCGGGGGCGTACCACTTGGCAAACCCGGCCTGGATTTGCTGCGCGGCATCCTTGGGGGCCATCTTCAGGTTCATGACCTGCGAGCTGACGTTCCAGAGCTCGTTTTCCATGCTGGGCGTGCCACGGTTCATGATTTGCGCGTTCAGACGGATGGTGCTTTTGCACTGGCCGCGCCAGCTGATCATTTCCTTGGCCACGGGGTTCTTCACCTCGATGGCGTGGCTGGACAGCGAGAAGAAGCCGGTGGCCTTGTTGGTGTAGAGGTCGGCAAATTCCTTGCTGGCCAGCCAGTTGAGGAAGGTCTGCGCATCGGCTTTGTTCTTGCTCTTGCTGTTGATGCCCATGCCGATGTCGGTGTGGTCGGAGATGTAGCAGGCGTCCCCGGCTTTTTGCACCGGGGGCTTAAACGCACCGAAATCGACCTTGCTGTTTTGCTCGAAGTACGAGATGTCCCATGAGCCAGTGGGGTAGATGGCGGCGCGGCCCGCGCCAAACAGGTTCTGCGAGTCGCCATAGGTCTGCGCCTGGTAGCCCTTGGACAGGTAGGGTGCCCACTTGGCCATGGTTTCCCAGGTGCTGACGAAGGCCGGGTCGGTGAACTTCTGCTTGCCGCTGATCAGGCCCTTGCGGCCTTCTTCGCCCTTCCAGTGGTTGGGGCCAATGCCTGTGAAGACGATCTGGTTGGTTTCCCACTGGTCGGCGGTGCCCAGCGCCAGCGGGGTGGCCTTACCGGCGGCCTTGATCTTGTCGAGCACGGTAAAGAAATCGGCTTCGGTCACTGGCACGGCCAGGCCCAGGTCGGCAAAGATCTTCTTGTTGTAGAAGAAGCCGTGGATCACCGAGGCCATGGGCATGCAGTGGGTGCTTTTGCCATCGTCCGACTGCCAGGCCACCTGGGCCGATTCGGGGAAGTTCTTCAGGCCCGGAATGCCGTTGAGCTTTTCCAGGTAGCCTTTTTTGGCCAGGTCCAGCGACACATCGAAGGGGCGGCAGGTGATCAGATCGCCTGCGGTGCCTGCGGTCAGCCGGGTGTTCAGGGCCGAGTCGTATTCGGGCGGCGAGGTGGGCAAGAACTTGACGGTGATGCCGGGGTTGGATTTGTAGAAGGCGGGCAGCAAAACGTCCTCCCACAGCGGCTTGTCGTCCACCCGCCAGCTTTCAATAGTGAGGTTGCCTGCGTGGGCAAAGCCGCTGCAAACCAGGGCGAGGGCGGTGGCCGTGAGGTGGAATGGGGTGCGCATGGACGGTGGTCTCCTGGGGGTGGCTTGAATCCAGAACGGGACGTGCTGGCCTTCAATGGGCCGGAGGTTATGCTGTGCCACCTGTAATATCAAACTGCCACCATCTGGCGGTTTGATTCTTCTAAGTGTTTGATTTTGTTGAATTTAATTCCGCCGCTGGGGTGCCTGCATTACGTTTCATTACGTTGCGGCGGCGGCACGTGGGCGCGCTGTGTGGCAGCCTATGGGCCCGTGATAGATAACATTACATTTCGATAGGAAATGAAAGCTCTTGCCGTTTTGTTACTGGGTTGGGCCGCGCTGGTGGCGCCCGGCTGGGCGCAAGCACCCGCCCAGCCGGTGGATGTGCTGCACTGGCTCACCTCTGCCAGCGAACGCCGGGCCGCCAACCAGCTCAGCACCATCCTGGCGGCCAACGGCGTGCAGTGGCGTGATGCGGCCATACCCGGCGGCGGCGGCATGGCGGCGGTCAAGGTGCTCAAGAGCCGGGTGCTGATGGGCGACGCGCCCGATGTGGCGCAACTCATAGGCACGACGCTGACCGAATGGGCTGATGTGGGCCTGGTGCTGCCGCTGAACGCCGTAGCCAGCCGCCAGCGCTGGGCGCAAACCCTGTTTCCTACCGTGATGGACCTGGTCAGCTACAACGGCATGGTGATTGCCGCGCCGCTGGGCATCCACCGCATCAACACCTTGCTGTACAACCGCCGCCTGTTTGCCCGCGTTGGCCTGCCGCCGCCCACCACCTGGGCCGAATTGGAGGTGGCGGTGCGCAAGCTGTCTGCACAGGGCATCCAGCCCCTGGCCTGGAGCGACGAGCCCTGGCAGATCGCCACCGTGTTCGAGGCGGTGCTGCTCAGCGATGCGGGCCCGGCGTTGTACCGCGAGCTGATCGTGCAGCGTAAGAGCAGCGCCTGGCTGGACCCGCGGGTGGAGCGTGCCCTGACCCGGCTGCGCTGGTTGCGCAGCGTCAACGGCGAACCCCCGCGCGAAAAGCCCTGGACCGACTCTGCCCGCGAGCTGCTGGCGGGCCAAGCCGCCATGCTGGTGATGGGCGACTGGGCCAAAGGCGAGCTGATCGCTTGGGGGGCCAGCCCGGCCAAGGACTTTGGCTGCGTGGTGCTGCCCGGCACCGAAAACACCCACCTCTACAGCATCGACACCCTGGCCATGCTGGCCAACGGCCACCACCGCGAGGCCACGCAGGAAAAGGTGGCCGAACTGGTGTTCAATGCGTCCACCCAGTTGGCCTACAACCGCATCAAGGGGTCGGTGCCGGTGCAGCGCGATATGGATGTGGCCAGCCTGGACAGTTGTGCCCGCGACTCCTGGGCCAGCTTTGCCGACCCGCGCACCGCCCGCGTGCCCAGCCTGGCCCACCGCATGGCCGCCGACGAATCCATCAAGGACGCAGTGGCCCAAACCCTGTGGCGCTACCTGACCGACCCGCGCATGGAGCCCGCCGAGGCGCAGCGCCGCCTGGCCGCCGTGATCCGCGCCCCCAGCAACACGCCGTAAATCTATGAACCGC
The DNA here is from genome assembly GCA_027923965.1 of Comamonadaceae bacterium OS-1. Classification (NCBI taxonomy): domain Bacteria; kingdom Pseudomonadati; phylum Pseudomonadota; class Betaproteobacteria; order Burkholderiales; family Comamonadaceae; species Comamonadaceae bacterium OS-1. The sequence goes on along the minus strand of AP026969.1, from coordinate 2,773,073 downwards.
ACCATCCTGGTCGTTGACGACGACCAAAAAACCCGCAACCTGCTCAAGACCTACCTGGAAAAGCACCAGTACGAGGTGCGCGTGGCGCACGACGGGGCCAGCTTTCTGGCCGAGTTCGAGCGCTTTCGCGACGTGCTCAGCCTGGTGATCCTGGACGTGATGCTGCCCGACACCGACGGCTTCACCCTGTGCCAGACCGTGCGCCGCCAGTCACCCGTACCCATCATCATGCTGACCGCAAGCGCCGACGACACCGACCGCATCGTCGGCCTGGAGCTGGGGGCCGACGACTACATCGCCAAGCCCTACAACCCGCGCGAGCTGCTGGCCCGCATCAAGGCCATCCACCGCCGCATGCAACTGGGCGGTGGCGCGGCGGCGGTGCGCTTTCTGCGCTTTGCCGGTTTCACCATGGACCTGCTGGAGCGCCAGCTGATGGACGCGACAGGTGCCCTGGTGGTGCTGACCAGCATGGACTTCAACCTGCTGCGCTTCCTGGCCGAACACGCGGGCGAGACTCTGGACCGGGGCCGCCTGATGGAGCAAACCCGGGGCCGCGACCTGGGGCCGCTGGACCGCTCGCTGGACGTGCAGGTCAGCCGCCTGCGCCAGCGCCTGAGCGACGACGGCAAGCAGCCGGTGTTGATTAAGACCGTGCGCGGCAGCGGTTATGTGTTCTCTGCCGACGTGGTGGCCAGCGATGCCTAAACTCCGGCGCTGGCTGCCCGACAGCCTGCTGGGCCGCATCGTGCTGGTGATGGCGCTGGGTGTGGTCAGCGCGCAGCTGGTGGGCACCTTGCTGTGGGCGCGCCAGTTGCGCGAGAGCGCCCGCACCGAGGCCCTGGGCGCGGCCCACCACCTGGCGGTGAATGCGGCGGGCACGCTGCGCTTTTTTCGCGACCTGCCGCCCAAATATCGGCCCATTCTGATCGAGCAGCTGCGCACCATGGGCGGCACGCGGTTTTTCGTCAACGTAAACCGCGAGCGCGTGCCCATCACCCCGCTGGGCGGTAACGCCCTGGTGGACGCGGTGGTGACCGTGGTGCGCGACGACCTGGTGGCCAATCTGCACCCGGCCCAGGCCCCCGATGTGGCCTTTGCCTGGCCCGATGGCCTGCGGGTGTCGGATGATGGCCGCACGGTCAATGACCTGCCCGAGTCCTGGGTCGAGGCCACCTTGCTGCTGCGCCCGCGCCCCGCACCGGTGCTGGTGATCCAATCCGAATTTGAGCCGGGGCGCTGGCTGTACCTGGCTGCGCCCATGCCCGACCCGTACTTTCTGGACAACGCCAACCCGCTGACCCTGGACCGGGTGGCGTTGCAGCTGGTGACGCTGCTGACGGTGCTGTTGCTGGCGGTGCTGCTGGTGCGCGGCCTGATCCGCCCGCTGAACCGCATTGCCTCCGCGGCCAACGCCTTTGGCAGCGACAGCGCGCCCGAACCCGTGCCTGAGACCGGCACCGCCGAGCTGCGCCGCACCGCCCGCGCCTTCAACGAGATGCAGGCCCGCATCCAGCGCTACCTGGTGGACCGCGAGCGGCTGTTTCTGGGTATCTCCCACGGCCTGAAAACCCCCATCATGCGGCTCAAGCTGCGCACTGAGCTGCTGGACGACGAAGCCCTGCAAGCCGACTTCCACGAAGACCTGGACGACCTGGACGTGATGGTCAAGGCCGCGCTGCAAAGCGTCAAAGACACCGACATCCACGAAAACCTGACCCCGGTGCGCCTGGACACCCTGCTGGCCCGGCTGGCCAAACGGCCCATCCACCCCAACGCCAGCATCGAATTTGTGTCCGAACCGGTGAGCGTGCAGGGCAAGCCGCTGGCGCTGGAGCGGGCCCTGAGCAACCTGCTGGACAACGCCGTGCTGTACGGCGAACGGGTGCAGTTGCGCCTGGGCCACCGGGGGGCGCTGGCGGTGGTAGAGGTGCGCGACTTCGGCCCCGGCATTGCGCAGGCCTCCATGTCGGCGGCGTTCGAGCCCCATGTGCGCCTGGGCCACGGCCAGCAGAACAACCGCACCGGCACCGGCCTGGGCCTGGGCATTGCCCGCAATATTCTCCAGGCGCATGGCGGCGAAATCCGGCTGCACAACCACGCGGAATGCGGGCTGGTGGTGACGGTGCTGCTGCCCGCCATTGCACAGGCATCAGACTAAAGAGGAATGGCTTCGCCTTCCACGTAGACCGCCTGCAAAGCCAGGTCGCGGTCCAGCACCACCACATCGGCCCAGGCACCGGCCACCAATTGGCCCCGGTCGGTCAGGCCCAGGTGTTCGGCGGCAAAGCGCGAGACGCGGTGGGACGCGTCCGCCAGGTCCAGGCCCACGCTGTCCACCAGGTTGCGCAGGGCCTGGTCCATGGCCAGCGAGGATCCGGCCAGGGTGCCGTCTTCCAGCCGTACGCCGCCCAGGCACTTGAACACCTTGTGGCGGCCCAGCGTGTATTCACCGTCGGGCATGCCCGCGGCCGAGGTGGAATCGGTCACGCAGTACAGGCAGGGAATGGCCCGCAGCGCGGCGCGGATGGCACCGGGGTGCACGTGCAGCAGGTCGGGAATGATCTCGGCAAAGCGGGCATGCGCCAGCGCCGCGCCCACCATGCCCGGCTCGCGGTGGTGCAGGGCCGACATGGCGTTGAACAAATGGGTGAAGCCGGTGGCCCCCTGCTGCAGCGCGGCCACGCCGTCCTCGTAGCTCCCGGTGGTGTGGCCGAGTTGCACCTTGTAGCCGTCGGCACACAGCTTGGCGATCATGTCCAGGTTGCCGCCCACCTCGGGGGCCAGGGTGATCAGGCGGATGGGTGCCAGGGCGTGCAGCTGGTGGATTTCCGCATGGCTCACGGGCCGGGCGAACGGCGGCTGCGCGCCCAGCTTGGCTTCGCTGATGTACGGGCCCTCCAGGTGCACGCCCATGACGCGGGCCGCCCCCGCCGGGCGCTGCTGGCACACGGCACCGAGTGCGCTGAACGCGGCTTCCAGGTCGGCCATGGGCGCGGTCATGGTGGTGGCCAGCAGCGACGTGGTGCCGTGTCGGGCGTGCAGTCGGGTCACGTGCAGCACGGCATCGCCGCCTTCCATGATGTCGTGGCCCGCGCCGCCGTGCACATGCAGGTCGATGAAGCCGGGCAGCACCAGCGGCAGGCCCGCATCGCGCACGCTGGCGGTGGGGACCGGGCTGCCGGTAATAAAGGCAATGCGGCCTTCGGGGCTGAAGGCGATGTCCCCGGTGACGAAGCCGCTGGGGGTCAGGATGTTGGCGTGCAGGGATGGCATGGCAAGGTCTTCAAAAGAGGGGGGTCGAGAAACCGTAAGGTTAGAATCTTAAGCTTGCTACCCATAGCTCAGTTGGATAGAGCATCAGCCTTCTAAGCTGAGGGTCACAGGTTCGATCCCTGTTGGGTAGACCACTGCGTGCACCTGGCAATCGCACCGATTGGCCGGTTATTTTAGGCATAAAAGATGCCTCTTGTGCTTATTCTGTAAGCGTAAGTAGCTACATATAATGTAGCAACAGCCTTTGCGCAATTTGGGCTGCCGAACCCCGGTCAGCCCCACCAAAGAAAGCAGGAGCGCATGCTCAAGCGCATCAAAAACTGGGTAGGACGGGCGACCAGCCTGGGCAATAGCCGTGCCGATCTGGATGCCTTCAGTGGCTGGGCAGATTCGCAAGGCCTGGCGTTTGACCGCCTGGACGATGCCGGTGGCTTTGCCGTGATTGGTGCGGTAGGCGGGCGGCCCTGGCGGCTGGAGCGCAGCCCGGCGGGCCGGGACTTTATCGTCGGCGCCGAATTGCGCGCGCGGGCCGAGATGGGTTTGCCCGAGCACCTGGCCATCATGCTGATCAACCGCCCGCTCAAGGAGTCGCTGGAAAAGCGCTTCTACGAGCAGGCCACCCACGGCGTGCAAACCACGGTGGACGTGGATTTACCCGAAGAAGTGCGTTGGCTGGCGTTGTATGACCAGGTCGGCTGGAACACCGCGCCGCTGGAGTTTTGGGACCACTATGCCCTGGTGGCCGACAACCGCGCCCAGGCCCAGCAGTGGCTGGACGGCCCCTTGATGGATTTGCTGCAAGCCTGGCCGAACAGCGCGGTGCAGCAGACCACGCCCTTCATCCTGCAGGTGCAGCGGGGCAGGGTCTACCTGCGCATGGAATACCCGCAGTCCGACATGCCCACATTGCGGCATGCGGTGGCAGTGTTCACCCAAGCCTGCGTGTCGGCCCAGCTGCTGGACAACAGCTGAGATTCTGTCTGCTCAGTGGTCCGCGTCCACGATGCGCAGCAGCGCTGAGCGGTCACGGATCATCAGGCCCGCGGTTTCAATGGCAATCACATCATCGCGCTCCATGGCCTTGAGCTCCTGGTTGACGCGCTGGCGTGATGCGCCCAGCAACTGTGCCAGCTCTTCCTGGGCCAGTTGCAGGCTGATGCGGATCTCATTGGCGTTAGACAGGTTGGGAATGCCATAGCTGCGCGCCAGATGCAGCAGCTGCTTGGCCAGCCGGGCCCGCAAAGGCAGGGTGTTCAGGTCTTCGACCAGGCCAAACAGCTGGCGGATACGCCGGGCCTGCAGGCGCAGCATGGCCTCGTACAGCTCGGTATGGGTGGCCAGTATCTTTTTGAAGTCGGCCTTGGCGACGCACAGCAGGGTGGTTTCGCCGTGCGCGTAGGCATCGTGGGTGCGGCGGTCGCCGTCAAAAATGGCAATGTCGCCAAACCAGGTGCCGGGCTCCATATAGGTCAGGGTGATCTGCTTGCCCGAGAGCGAGGTGGAGCTCACCCGCACCGCGCCCCTGGCACAGGCCACCCACTCCTCGGGCGGCTCGCCGCGCGCGGCAATCAGGCCGTTGTCCTGGTAGCGTTTGACATAGGCACAGCGCAGGATGTCGTGCCGCAGCGATGGCGAAAGCGACGCAAACCAATGCCCTGCATTGATCGCAGCACGTTCGTCGATGGTCAGTATGGGTTCGTCCATGGGCGGTCTCTGGTGGGTCTGGTGAACCGCGCATTGTCATGCCACCGTCACCCAGGTGACGCAAAAATCCCCAAAATTTGTCGCCTGAGCGTCTGGCCGGGACCGTGTGCACACCTTCTGGGCCTGTGTCTTCCCACCCACAATCCCTGCAGATGGCCCGATAATTGCCGCTGTTTAATTGATCACATGCTGAAATCCAATGGTATGGTGTGTCCAAATCCCCTCCAAACGTAAAAAATTGCAGTGAAACTACGCAACACCCTCCTTGGCTCCACCCTGTTGGTCGCCGCATTTGGTAGCTCAGCCCTGTCTCTTGGACGTGCCAGGGGTGCGGTGGTGTTGGGCCAGCCGCTGGACCTGGCCGTCGATGTCCGGCTGGACTCCGCCGACGACAACGCCAGCGCCTGTTTTGAAGCCGACGTGTTCCATGGTGACGGGCAAGTGGCCGCCAACCGCGTGCGGGTTATCGTGGTGGCCGGTGCGCAAGGGCAAGACGCGGTGGTGCGGATCCGCTCCACCGCCGTCGTCGACGAACCCGTGGTGGGCGTGGTACTGCGCTCCATTTGTGGCCAGAAAGCTTCGCGCCGCTACGATTTCCTGACCGACTTCCCCGTGGAAACCCATGCGGCGGCAGTGCCCACCATCATTCCGGCCACCGTCACCGCCCCCAGTGCCGCCCCGTCGCCGGTAACCGACGCACCCCAGGTGTTCCCTGCACCCGTTGCTGCGCCCCGGCCAGCGCCCATCCGCAGCGCTGCTGCTCCCTTGCCCGTGGTGCGCGCGCCCCGGCCGGCCCCGATATCCAAACCCATCCTGGCCAAGGAGCCCAAGGCAGTCGTCGCGGTGCCCAAGCCAGTGGTTCCCAAGCCGGAGGCCAAGCCGGAACCCAAGGTCGAGGCCAAGGTCGAAGTGCCGGACAACAAACCCCGATTGAAGCTGGAGTCGCCCGAGACCCCTGACGAGCGTCTGGTGCAGCTCAAGCCCGCCAGCGATGTGGTCCTGGCCCCTACCGAAGACCCGCAAAAACGCCAATCTGCCGCCGCCGCCTGGCGCGAGCTGAACAACCTGCCGGTGGAAAACCCCCAGGAAAAGCAGCGCTTGCTGGCCTTGGAAGCCGAGTCCAAAACCCTCAAGGCCTTGTTGGCCAAAAACGAAGCCGACTTCAAGCAACGCCTGGACCGTCTGGAGAGCAACCGCTACGACGAAAGCTTTGTCTACAGCCTGCTGGGCTTGCTGCTGGCCGCCATTGCCGCCGCCGCTTTCTTCTGGAACCGGGCCCGCCAACGCATTGCCTCGGCGAGCACCGACTGGTCGCACCATGGCGAACCCAGCGCCGAAGAACTCCGTGCGCCGTCCATGAGCCGCCCGGCCCCCCTGAGCTCGCAGCTGCCACCCAACACCTTGCCAGGCCCCAACCACGATGCCGACGTGGACGAGTCGCTGTTTGATGACCTGAAGAAGCTCACAGCGGTGACCATGCCCGCCAAGCCGTTCGCGCCCGTATCCCGCTCTGCGGTGACTGCCATGCCGGCGCGCAGCATCTACCCGGAAGATTTTCTGGACGTGCAACAGCATGCGGACTTCTTTGTTTCGCTGGGCCAGTACGACCAGGCCATCGGCGTGCTGAAAAAGAGCATCAGCGACACCGCCGAATCCAGCCCCCTGGCCTACCTGGAGCTGCTGAAGATCTACCACACGCTGGGTCGCCAGGCGGAATACCAGCAGCAGCGCGAAGCCTTCAACCGCACCTTCAACGGCGAGATTCCTGCGTTCCCCGCGTTCGCCCAGGAGGGCCAGACGCTAGAGGGCTACCCTGCGGTGCTGCGCAGCATCGAAAGCCAATGGGGCACTCCCAAAGCGCTGGATTTCATCGAAGCCTGCCTGTTCCGCGATAACGCCGCCGGTGCGGGCAAGCCCTTTGACCTGGCCGCCTACCGCGAACTCTTGCTGCTCTACGCCATGGCCCAGGGCACCGTGCGGCAGACCCGTCCGGTACCTGTGACCCGTCCGCAGGAGTTGGAGCTGGATGTCGCCCAATCTGCGCCGCTGGAGGCCTCCGCCCCGCGCGAAACCTCGTTCACCCAGCCGATGCTGCTGATGTCGGAGATGGCCCCTCTGGAGTCCCAGGACACCCATCCCCAACCTCTGGCCCCCGCTCACCGCCCACCGCTGGATCTGGATCTTGACCTGAACCTGGACTTCTCGAACTCCGAGTTGATGGCGATGCAGGAACTGCCCGCCGTGCCTGCAGCCGTGCCCCCAGCCCCTGCCTCCATGGACCTGGACTTTGATCTGGATCTGGATCTGGACCTGTCGACACCCGCTTCCGTGGCGGCACCGGCACCGGTTGCGCCGGTGATTCCGGTGATCGACAGCAATATGCTGGAGTTTGACCTGTTCGATCCCAGCATCGAGGCCAAGATTTCGCCAAAGAAGAACTGACCCAGCCCAACCCACAAAAAAAAGGCCAAAAAACCATAGGTTTTTTGGCCTTTTGTGCTTAGGCTATGAGCGTGAGCAGCTATCAAATTATTTGCAAATTTGAGAGCAATCCGCTTTCAGCGCCGCACTTGCAGTGCACCCGGGTTGATGATGTTGGTCGGCGTGCCCTTGATGAAGTTCAGCACGTTGTCAAACGCCGCGTTGAAGTACAGCTCGTAGCTGTTTTGCTCCACATAGCCGATGTGCGGGGTGCAAATGCAATTCTCCAGCCGCAGCAGGGCGTGGCCCTGCAAAATCGGCTCGCTCTCAAAAACGTCGATGGCGGCCATGCCCGGATGGCCGCGGTTCAGGCCGGCCAGCAGCGCGTCGGGCTCGATCAGTTCGGCCCGCGAGGTGTTGACCAGCAGCGACGTGGGCTTCATGCGCGACAGATCTTCCAGCGTGACAATGCCGCGGGTTTCCTCGTTCAGCCGCAGGTGCAGCGACAGTACGTCCGACTGCGCAAACAGGGCTTCCTTGCTGTCCACCACTTCCACCCCGTCGGCCAGTGCCCGGGTGCGCGAGGTCTCGCGGCCCCAGACCAGCACCTTCATGCCGAAGGCACGGGCATAGGTGGTGACGATCTGGCCAATGCGGCCATAGCCCCAGATACCCATGGTTTTGCCCTTGAGCACCGTGCCCATGCCGAAGTTGGGTGGCATGGACGCGGTCTTCATGCCCGACTGCTGCCAGACCCCGTGCTTGAGGTTGCTGATGTACTGCGGCAGCCGCCGCGACGAGGCCAAAATCAACGCCCAGGTCAACTCGGCCGGGGCGGTAGGTGACCCTACACCTTCGGCCACCGCAATGCCGCGCTCGGTGCAGGCGGTGACGTCCACATGGGCTCCGATGCGCCCGGTCTGGGCGATCATCTTCAGGCGCGGCAGCTTTTCGATCACCGCGCGGTTGAGTTGGGTGCGCTCGCGGATCAGCACGATGATGTCGGCATCCTTGAGCCGCACCGATAGCTGGCCCAGGCCCTTGACGGTGTTGGTGTAGACCTTGGCTGCGTAGGGTTCCAGCTTGGTGGCGCACTCGAGTTTGCGCACGGCATCTTGGTAGTCGTCGAGGATCACAATGTTCATCCCCTGATTGTGCCTTGGCGCCAGCGGCTACTCCACCGACGCTGTGCAATCGCGCCATGGCCGCAAGGCTGCCTGGGCCATCGCCGCGCGGGGTTTACTGCAGCAAGGTATTTGTGTTGCCGCGGGGAGCGGACTCCAGTGCCGCCAGGCGGTCCAGCTCGGCGCAAACATCGGCCATGCGGCCCGAGATGCGCATGCGCCCGGCGCTGGCGGTGGACTGCGGTGTGTCGATGACCCGCAGCACCCGTACCGGGCGGCGTGGCGCGGCGGGCGGCGGGGAGCTGCAGCCGGGGCGGGCCGTCCAGGCGGGGGCCGGGTTGGGGCGGTTGTTGCAGCTGGGTGCCCAGGCCGTGGCCGGGCGCGTTGCCTGGGGTGCGCGTGCTGTGTGCTGGGGGTGTGGGGCGCTCGCGGTAAGCCAACCGACCCAGCCCATCAAACCCTGGAACGAACCCAGTAAACCCGTAGGTGAAAACGATGCGATTCCCATAGGACCTCCCCAACAAGCGGTGTTGAATACGGACGAAACGGTGGCTGTAAACCTGGATTTACGCGAATTAACGCGAATGGATGCAGGCAGAAAATGCTGCAGAGCGCTCCTGCAGGCTGCTGCGCTTTACAAGAACTTACGTTTGCGCAGTGGCGTGGTGCAGTGGCAGGGCCGGGGCTACATCAGCAAGGTGTTGCGGATGAGCCCGACCGCCAGGCCTTCGATGGCGAAGCTTTCTTCCGGGTTGACCACGATGGTGGGGTAGTCGGGGTTTTCGGGCAGCAGCTCGATGAGGTTTTTGGTGCGGCGCAAGCGTTTGACGGTGACATCGTCGCCCAGGCGGGCCACCACGATCTGGCCGTTTTTGGCATCGGTGGCGGATTGCACGGCCAGCAGGTCGCCGTCGAGGATGCCGATGTCGCGCATGGACATGCCGCGCACCTTGAGCAGGTAATCAGGTTTGTGGCGGAACATGCTGGCTTCGACGTGGTAGGTTTGGTCCACATGTTCCTGCGCCAAAATCGGGGAGCCTGCCGCCACCCGGCCAATCAGGGGCAGGGCCAGCTGGGTGATGGCGTTGTGCAGGCGCGACTCGTTGATGGAGCGCAAGGTGTCGCTTTTGAGGCGGATGCCGCGCGAGGTGCCGCTGACCAGCTCGATGGCGCCTTTGCGGGCCAGGGCCTGCAGGTGCTCTTCGGCGGCGTTGGCCGACTTGAAGCCCAGGGTGTTGGCGATTTCGGCCCGGGTGGGTGGCGCGCCGGTACGGGCGATGGCGGACTGGATCAGCTCCAGAATCTGCTGCTGGCGGGCGGTGAGTTTGGCGGGGAAAAATGGAAGATGGGGCAGATCCATGGGGTGACTCCTAGGCGGGACCGAAGTGTTGGGCTGTTTTAATATCCAGTGACTGTATTTTTAACCAGTTTTTGAAAGTTTGCAAGCATGGCCGTGAATTCAAGTTCTTCCAGGATCGTGGTGCTGGGCACGGGCGGCACGATTGCGGGCCGCGCCAGCCGCGCGGGCGATAACCTGGGCTATACCGCGGGCGAGGTGGGCGTGGCCCAGCTGCTGGAGTCGCTGGGAGGCTTTGCAGCCGGGATAGATCTGGTGGCCGAGCAGGTGGCGCAGGTGGACAGCAAGGACATGGGTTTTGCCCTGTGGCAGCAATTGGCGGCGCGCTGCGAGCACTGGCTGGCCCAGGGCGACGTGGCGGGCATTGTCATCACCCACGGTACCGACACGCTGGAGGAAACCGCGTACTTTTTGCAGGCGGTGCTGGACCCGGCCAAGCCGGTGGTGCTGACCTGTGCCATGCGCCCGGCCACGGCCCTGGTGCCCGACGGGCCGCAGAACCTGCTGGATGCCGTGGCGGTGGCTGCTACACCAGGCGCACGTGGCGTGGTGGCGGTGTGCGCGGGCAACATCCACAGCGCACGCGATGTGCAAAAGGTGCACAGTTACAAGGTAGATGCGTTTGCCTCGGGCGACGCGGGCCTGGTCGGCTTGGTGGAGGAGGGCCGGGTACGGCTGCTGCGGCCCTGGCCGTCGGCGGCGGATTTTTATGAAGAAAATAGGCCTCTTGCGCTTATTCAATCAGCACAAGCAGCTATCAAAAGTGTAGTTTTGGGAGGTCTGCCTGCCAGTGCCTGGCCGCGGGTGGAGATCGTGTTGAACTACGCCGGGGCCAGCGGTTTGCTGGTAGATGCTTTGGTGGCCCAGGGCGCGCAAGGCGTCGTGGTGGCAGGCACGGGCAACGGCACGCTGCGTGCCGAATTGCAAGCGGCCTTGCTGCGGGCCATGGCGCTGGGGGTGCAGGTGCGGCGCTCCACGCGCTGCGTGTTTGGCCGGGTGCTGGGGACAGGGGCGGACGCGATTCCCGATGCGCAGGGCTTGTCGCCGGTCAAGGCGCGGATTGCCCTGCTGCTGGAGCTGCTGGTCCAGCCGGCGTAAAAAAGCCGCCTGGCGCAAGGCCAGGCGGCTTTTAGGAGGCGTTTGTGTTCAGGCAGCCAGTGCGGCAAAAGCCCGGGCGGTGATTTCCTCGACGCTGCCAGTGCCGCTGATGGCGCGGTACTTGGGGGCGGCGTTGGGCTCGTTGCGGGCCCAGCTGGAGTAGTAATCGACCAGCGGGCGGGTCTGGGCGCTGTACACCTCGAGCCGCTTGCGCACGGTTTCTTCCTGGTCATCGGGGCGCTGCACCAGGGGCTCGCCGGTCACGTCGTCCAGGCCTTCGACCTTGGGTGGGTTGAACTTGACGTGGTAGGTGCGGCCCGAGGCGGGGTGCGAGCGGCGGCCACTCATGCGTTCGATGATGGAGTCGAAGGGCACGTCGATTTCCAGCACGTAGTCGAGCTTGACCCCGGCGGCCTTCATGGCATCGGCCTGGGGCAAGGTGCGGGGGAAGCCGTCGAACAGGCAGCCATTGACGCAGTCGGGCTGGGTCAGGCGTTCCTTGACCAGGTTGATGATCAGGTCGTCGCTGACCAGACCGCCGGACTTCATCACCGCGTCGGCCTGCAGGCCCAGCGGCGTACCGGCCTTGACGGCTGCGCGCAGCATGTCACCGGTAGAGATTTGCGGGATGCCGTACTTCTGGCAGATAAAAGTGGCTTGCGTGCCTTTGCCGGCACCGGGTGCACCCAACAAAATCAGTCTCATGGAAAAGTCCTCGAAGTGTTTAAAACTGCGCGGCGTTGCTGGCCCACATGTGTTAGCCGCAGCGCTTCATTGCGCAGGAGGATACCAGAGGCTTTAGTACAGTTTGCTTACACGCTCCAGGTCTTCCGGCGTGTCCACACCTGCACCCGGTGCATGCGCGCTTGTGTGCACCGCGATGCGGTAGCCGTGCCATTGGGCGCGCAGCTGTTCCAGGGCTTCGCTGACCTCGATCGGCGCCTGGGGCAGGGTGGGAAACAGGCGCAAAAATCCGGCGCGGTAGGCGTAAATCCCTATGTGGCGCAGCGGTGCCGGGCTGGGCAGGCTCTGGAAGCTTTTGTCGGGTGTGGCCCCGTCGCGCCACCAGGGGATGGGCGCGCGGCTGAAGTACAGGGCGTGTTGCTGCGCGTCCAGCACCACTTTGACGACGTTGGGGTTGGTGAAGTCGGCCAGGCTGGCGATGGCGTGGGCGGCGGTGGCCATGCTGGCGCCGGGGCGCTGCTCCAGCAGGGTGGCCACGTCGTTGATCAGCGTGGGGTCGATGAGCGGCTCGTCGCCTTGCACGTTGACCACCAGGTCGTCGCCATCCAGGCCCAGCAGGGTGCAGGCTTCGGCCAGGCGGTCGCTGCCGGAGGGGTGGTCGGCACGGGTCAGCACGGCCTCGATGCCGTGGGCGGCGCAGGCCTCCAGGATGGCGGCGCTGTCGGTCACCACCACGGTGCGCTGGGCCTGGGACAGGCGGGCGCGCTGGGCGGTGCGGACCACCATGGGCACGCCGCCCAGCAGGGCCAGCGGCTTGTTGGGCAGGCGGGTGGAGGCCAGCCGGGCGGGGATCAGGACGGTGAAGCGCATGGATTTACAGACCGAGTTCTTCGTCGCTCAGCGTGCGGGCTTCGTTTTCCAGCAGCACCGGGATGCCGTCACGCACCGGGTAGGCCAGGCGGGCGCTGCGCGAGGTCAGCTCTTGGCGTTCGCGGTCGTATTGCAGCGGGCCCTTGGTCACGGGGCAGACCAGCAGTTCCAGAAGTTTGCTATCCATGGGGGTTCTCAGTCTAGGGGGATGTTAATGATAGCCAGGGATCGACCCGCTGGTCGAGTGCGGCCCAGAAGCCCGCATCGATCGCCAGCACCAGGGGTATGGCCAGGACATCGCTCTGGTGTTGCCAAAGTTTGACCGCATCTTTTTCGGTGCAAATCACGATCTTGTGCTGATCTGGAGAGCGTGACCAGCTATCAAAGTTGTAGTGATCGGGCAAAGCCCGGGTTTCTGCCAATGAAAGGCCTGACGCACGCAGCATGCTGAAAAAGCTTTCTGGCTGGGCGATGGCGGCAACGGCCAGCACCGGAGTGCCGCGCAGCGAGGCCAGCGGCACGCGGCTGCCGTCCAACCGCACGGCGTAGTCGGCCAGGCGGCGCTGGGCGCGCCAACCGGCGAAGGCGGGGTGCGCGCCGCTGTGCAGCACCAGATCGACAGGCCGCGGCCAGGTTTCGCGCAGCGGCCCGGCGGGCAGCAAAAAGCCGTTGCCCACGCCGCGGTCGTCAAAAATGCAGATTTCCAGGTCGCGGCGCAGGGCGTGGTGCTGCAGGCCGTCGTCACACACGATGAGCTGGGTGGCGGGGTAGGCGGCCAGCAGGGCTTGGGCGGCCTGCAGGCGCTGGCGGGCCACGAACACCGGCACCTGGCAACTGCGCTGGATCAGCGCGGGCTCATCGCCCACGTCGGCGGGCAGGCTGTCGGGGTGTACTTCACGGCAGTCGGTGCTGCTGCGGCCATAGCCACGGGACACCACGCCGACGCGCACGCCGCGCGCCGTCCAGTGCTGCACCAGGGCCATCACCACCGGGGTTTTGCCCGAGCCGCCCGCCACCACGTTGCCGACCACGACGACCGGCACCGGCACGCGGCCAGACTTTTTGAGACCAAAGCGGTACAGCAGGCGGCGCAGCCCGGCCAGCAGGCCGTACAGCAGCGACAAGGGCCACAGCAGCCAGGCTTGCCAGCCGCGCCGCTGCCAGATGCGCAGCAGGGTTTGTTCCACGCTACTTCGGTGTGGCCTGGGTGGCAAAGGTGATCTGGTTCAGCCCCGAGCGGCGGGCGGCTTCCATCACGGTGATGACCGATTGGTGGGTGGCGCTGGCATCGGCGCTGATGATGACCACCATGTCTTTGCTGCCATGGGCGGCATTGACCAGGGCCAGCGACAGGGCTTCGATACTGCGGCCATCGACCGCGCCCTTGTTGATGGCGTAGCGGCCATCGCTGCTGACGGCGACGACGATTTCCTTGGGGTAGTCGCGCTGGGCATCGGTGTTGGCCACCGGCAGGGTGATCTGCAGCTCGGTGAACTTGCTGTAGGTGGTGGACAGCATCAAAAAGATCAGCACCACCAGCAGCACGTCGATGAACGGGATGAGGTTGATCTCGGGCTCTTCCTGGCGGCGGTGGCGAAAGTTCATGGTCGGTGCCTTGGGCGGTGTCAGGGGCGCTTGCGCACGGCGTTCAGGTGGCGGGCAAACTGGTCGGCGGCCAGTTCCAGGGTCATCAGGTATTCGTCCACCCGGGCCCGGAAGTAGCGCCAGAAGATCAGCGAGGGAATCGCCACGATCAAACCAAACGCGGTGTTGTACAGCGCCACCGAGATGCCGTGCGCCAGCTGCGCCGGGTTGCCGCCCATGCCGCCGCCGTTGCCCTGCGAGCCAAAGATGTCGATCATGCCGATCACCGTGCCCAGCAGGCCCAGCAGGGGCGCGGCCGAGGCGATGGTGGCCAGGGCGCTGAGGTATTTCTCCAGCTTGTGGGCCACCGAGCGGCCCGCGCTTTCCATGGCGGCGCGCACATCCTCGTCGCTGCATTTGGGGTGGGTGTTGAGCACCCGCAGGCCACTGGCCAGTACTTCACCCAGGCTGGAGTTTTGCGCCAGCTGGTTGACGATGCCGGGGGCGGGAATGCTGGTTTGCGATACCGTCAGCACCTCGTTGAGGAGCTTGGGCGGCACAATTTTGGAGGTCTTGAGGCTCAGAAAGCGCTCAATCACCAGGGCCATGGCCAGGATGGAGCAGGCAACCAAGGGCCAAATCGGCCAGCCTGCGGCTTGTATGATCGAAAACAATATAGCTCTCCGCACGAACCTGTGGGCGCTGCCAGCGGGGTGCTGCCAGGCCAACAAGTTGTTTCAAGTTGATAGATGCCTGCCGATTATGGCTTAGCCGCCCCACTGCCCGCCGCTTTGTTCGGTGGGCCCTTGCAGTCCACAGTTCACCCACATTTCCTGTGGATAACTTTGTGAAGAACTTGGTCGGGATCGCCGGAAATCCAGCGCCCATGCGGGCTTGTGACACTTCGATGAAAAATTAAGCAGAAAAATTCCAATTGAAATCAACCACTTACCACAGTAAATCAGCCCGCTTGACAATCGACGGGCCTATTTTTGACACTTCAGAGACAAAGCCCGCGCCTGTGGAGCGTTGCGTATCCAAATGTTCGGTTTTGCCGCGCCAACACTGATGGTGGGCCACCCAAATCCAGCATTGGTGCCGCAAATCTGGCCAGTTGGCGCGCTGTGCCGCGCCATTGCTGACACTTTGGAGGCGCGCTTCAATCCTGTGGCGGTGCGCGGGGAGATTTCGGGCTTCTCGCGCGCATCCAGCGGGCATTGCTACTTCAACCTCAAAGACGGGCAAGGCCAAATCCGCTGTGCCATGTTCCGCCGCGCCGCCAGTTTGCTGGACTTTGCGCCGCGCGACGGCGAGCTGGTCGAGGTGCGGGGTCGCCTGGGCGTGTATGAGCCCCGCGGGGATTTGCAGCTCATCGTGGAAAGCATGGGCCGGGCCGGGCAGGGTGCCTTGTTCGAGCAGTTCCTGCGGCTCAAGGCGCAGCTGGAGGCCGAGGGCCTGTTCGACCCGGCCCGCAAGCGCCCGCTGCCGCTGTTGCCGCGGGGCATCGGCGTGGTCACATCTTTGGGTGCGGCGGCTTTGCATGACGTGGTGGCGGCCCTGCAGCGTCGCGTGCCGCACATCCCGGTGGTGCTGGCCCCGGCCCTGGTGCAGGGCGCCGCGGCTCCGGGTGAACTGGTCAAGGCGCTATTGAATTTATACCAGTACACGCAGGATGGGCCAGCGCAAGCGGGCGATTTGGCGCCCAAAAATAATGTGCACATCGACTTGATTTTGCTGGTGCGTGGCGGCGGCTCGCTGGAAGATTTGTGGGGCTTCAACGACGAGCAACTGGCCCGCACCATCGCCCGCAGCCCGGTGCCCATCGTCAGCGGCGTGGGGCACGAAACCGACTTCACCATTGCCGACTTTGTGGCCGACCTGCGCGCCCCCACGCCCACCGCCGCCGCCGAGCTGGCCGCCCAGCCGCGCGATGTCTGGCTGGGGGCCCTGGGCCTGGCCGCCCAGCGCCTGCAGGATGCCGTGACGCGCCAGCTCGACACCCAGGCCCAGCGGCTGGACAGTGCCGCCCAGCGCCTGGGCCGCCCGTCCGGCCTGGTGGCGCGCCAGCAGTGGAAGCTGGGCCAGCAGGCGCAGCGGCTGCGCTATGCCGTGCTATCGAATATAGAGCGCAAGAAGTCCACCCACAGAGCGACAGAAGCTGTTTTTCCTCAAAAGGTCAAAACCGCCCTGGAGCAGCAGCATGCGCGCCTGGAGCGGGCGGGCCGCAGCCTGGCTTTACTCGACCCGCTGCTGGTGCTGCAACGCGGCTACGCCTTGCTGCGCACGGCCCAGGGCGCACCCTTGACCAGCGTGGCGCAGGCCGTGCCGGGGCAGGCTGCCACGGCCGTCCTGGCCGACGGTGAGGTTGATCTCCATGTCCTACAGACGCGCCGCAATTAGTTCCTACAATTGCTCCGTTAGATACCAAACCACCACCCACCCACGAGGAAAAATATGGAACATACCCTGCCAGCACTGCCTTACGCGATCGACGCTTTGGCCCCCGCGTACTCGCAAGAAACCCTGGAATTCCACCACGGCAAGCACCACAATGCCTACGTGGTCAACCTCAACAACCTGCAAAAGGGCACCGAGTTTGAAGCCCTGACGCTGGAAGAAATCATCAAGAAGTCCAGCGGCGGCATCTACAACAATTCGGCCCAGATCTGGAACCACACCTTCTTTTGGAACTGCATGAAGCCCCAGGGCGGCGGCGAACCCACCGGCGCGCTGGCGGCAGCCATCAACGCCAAGTTTGGCTCCTACGCTGAATTCAAGGCCGCTTTCGTCAAGTCGGCCGTGGGCAACTTCGGCTCCGGCTGGACCTGGCTGGTGAAGAAGCCGGATGGCAGCGTGGACATCGTCAACACCGGCGCTGCCGGCACGCCCCTGACCACCGCCGACAAGGCCCTGCTGACCGTGGACGTGTGGGAACACGCCTACTACATCGACTACCGCAACATGCGCCCCAAGTTTGTCGAAACCTTCCTCGACAAGCTGGTGAACTGGGGCTTTGCCGAAGCCAACTTCGCTTAAGTTTTAGCGCCCACAAAAAAGCCCGTCTTGGACGGGCTTTTTTTATTTGGCCATCTCGAACGGCTTGCCGCCGAGTTTGCTGCCCGCCTTGATGCCCTTCTTGGCAAACCAGCCGACGTTCATTTCCAGCACGTAGCGCACCGGCTTGGCCGAGCAGTGCGAATCGGTGGTTTGTGGCTTCATGTCGGCCAGATTGACGATGACCCCTTGATCGTCCACAAAGGCCGCTGTTAACGGCAGGATGGTGTTTTTCATCCAGAAGCACTGGGTGCCCGGCTGCTCGAACACAAACAGCATGCCCTCTTGCTGCGGCATTTCGCGGCGAAACATCAGGCCGATCTCGCGCTGCTCGGGGGTCAGGGCCAGTTGCGTGTCGATCTGGTAGATACCAGCCGTCAGCGCCGTGCGCGGCAGATTCATTTGCGGGCCTTCCTGGGCCTGGGCGGACACAGCCACCAGCGATAGCGCCAACAGCGCGCGGGAGAGGTTTTTATGCATGGCGAGACGGTTTGTGAAAAGAGGGATTTTGGCAGCAGCGTGAAGCCTGTTCGCTTACTTTACGAGGGGTTGACGGGCCGCCGAGTTACAAGGGTGCAACAGGATAAAGTTAAACTGGATCGGCCATCCATTTTTAGCCACCCCACGGAGCCTCCATTCCCATGTACCAGCACATCACCGTCCCCGCTGAAGGCACAAAAATCACCGTCAACGCGGACTTTTCCCTGAACGTGCCTGACCAGCCCATCATCCCCTTCATCGAAGGCGATGGCACGGGCCAGGACATCACGCCGGTGATGCTGAAGGTGGTGGATGCAGCTGTGGCCAAGGCCTATGGCGGCCAGAAAAAAATCCACTGGATGGAAGTTTTTGCCGGTGAAAAGTCCACCAAGGTCTACGGCCCCGACGAATGGCTGCCCAAGGAAACCCTGGAGGCCATCAAGGACTACGTGGTGTCCATCAAGGGCCCGCTGACCACGCCCGTGGGCGGTGGCATCCGCTCGCTCAACGTGGCCCTGCGCCAGGAGCTGGACCTGTATGTGTGCCTGCGCCCGGTGCAGTACTTTGACGGCGTGCCCTCGCCGGTGAAAGAGCCGCACAAGACCGACATGGTGATCTTCCGCGAGAACTCCGAAGACATCTACGCCGGGATCGAGTTCGAAGCCGAGTCCGACAAGGCCAAAAAGCTCATCAAGTTCCTGCAGGAAGAAATGGGCGTGAAGAAAATCCGCTTCCCCAACACCTCGGGCATCGGCATCAAGCCTGTGTCGCGCGAAGGCACGGAGCGCCTGGTGCGCAAGGCCCTGCAGTACACCATCGACAATGACAAGCCCAACCTGACCATCGTGCACAAGGGCAACATCATGAAGTTCACCGAAGGTGGCTTCCGGGACTGGGCGTACGCGCTAGCGCAAAAAGAATTTGGTGCCGAGCTGATCGACGGCGGCCCGTGGATGCGTTTCAAGAACCCCAAGTCGGGCAAGGAAATCGTCGTCAAGGATGTGATTGCCGATGCGTTTTTGCAGCAAATCCTGCTGCGTCCCGCCGAATACAGCGTGATCGCCACGCTCAACCTGAACGGCGACTACATCTCGGACGCGCTGGCCGCCCAGGTCGGTGGCATTGGCATCGCCCCCGGTGCCAATATGTCGGATTCTGTGGCCTGCTTCGAAGCCACCCACGGCACTGCGCCCAAGTACGCGGGCAAGGACTACGTGAACCCCGGTTCCGAAATTCTGTCGGCCGAAATGATGCTGCGCCACATGGGCTGGTTCGAAGCCGCCGACCTGATCATCGCGTCCATGAAGCGCTCCATCGCCAGCAAAAGGGTCACCTACGACTTCGCCCGCTTGATGGAAGGCGCGACCCAGGTGAGTTGCTCGGGCTTTGGCGCGGTGATGATAGAGAACATGTAAGCCCAACTGGCTACCCAACCAGGCCCCTGCGCGGCTGCCACGCAGGGGCTTTTTGCGTTCTAAGGCTTTTGGGCAAAGCGCTGCATCCAGGATTTGCGCAGCAGGTGCGGCACCAGCAGGCGCATGGGCATGCGCAATGCGTGCGAGCGTACGTACAGCAGCCAACGGGCCAGCCCGGTCCAGCGGGTGTCGCAGCTGGGGTGGTCGGGCCGCAGCGCCAGGCCCAGCATCCAGGCCATCAGGGAGCGGGAGAGTTTGTTGGGTCCCATCTGGTCCAGGCGGTCCAGGCACTGGGTTGGCGGACTGAAGCTAAACAGCCGGCGCAGGTGGAGCACGGCGTGGAACAGCGGAATCTGCAGGTCCAGTTCGTCGGCGCGGTCCAGCAAGGCATCCCAAAAGCCGGGCTGGCCCTGGAAGTCGTGGAACAGATCGTGCAGGTCCAGCAAGTCGCGCAGGCCGTGCCCGAATTCGCCCTCCTGGAAGAGGTGCACCGCGCTGTGCAGCACCATGTCTACCGGGGCCAGTACAAACAGGCCGGGGTAGCCCGCCAGGGGCTGGATGTTGCGCAGCAGTTTCTGCCCATCCACCTTGAACCGCGAAGTGGGTGGGGTGATGGTGTGGTGCAGGTCGATGTACGACTGGCGGTGAATATGCCGCAACGGGGGGATTTCATGCATCCATTCCCGGTAGTAGCGCTCGTTGTAGGCATCCCGTTCGTCGGAGATCCAGCCCGCACTGAACAGCGCGTTCTCGGTGGCCTCGATGTGGCTGCGGGGCACCAGGATGTCGATGTCGGAAAATAGGCGGCCCCGCGCGGTGGACAGGTTGGCCATCAGGTAGGCCGCACCCTTGAGCAGCACGACGGGGGTGTCCACATGGCGCAAGGCCCGCAGGATGCAGTCCACCTCCCACCGCACCTCGTGCTGCTGCCGGTCTGCGAGCCGCAAGGCCCCTTCCAGATGGGGGCGCGGGCCGTCGGGTACCTGGGGCAGCAGGTCCTTGTCTACGTGCAGGTAGGCCAGGCGCGCCAACAGGCTGGACTGGCGTGCCTGGCCGAACAAGGCCTCCCATTCGCGTACCGACAACCGGGGCTGCCAATCGGGACGGGCCCAGACGGCCATCAGAAGCGGGGTGCTCAATCGTTCCTCCTGGCGACCAGACCATCGAATGCGGCCACCGCGTCGTCGAGCTGGCTGTATTGAAAATCATAGCAATCGCTGGCATCGATCACCTTGGAGAGCACCTCGAACCCTTTGAGGCCCAGCACCATGTAGTTGAACGAGTTGCGGCCCAGCTCCAGCATGCTGTTGGCCTTGGAGCGCGGGACCATCTGGGGTGAGGAGCCTGCCACGTATTTGGGGAAGACCACCCAGCGGGGCTGGGCTGTTTCCTGGATGCGCTCGGTATGGGCCGTGGGTACTTTCATCAGCGAAACGCGGCCTTTGGAGGTGTCATGCACTTCCTTGCTGAATACGGCACCGGGCACGAAGTTGCGCATCACTTCTATCGATTGGTTCTTGAGGCTGATGGGGCGGCCCAGCGGCGTGATGGCGGTGCCAGTGAGCGAAATCAGCGCCAGCTCATCCGACAGCAAGCGCCAGCCGCGGTGCACCAGACCTGCGCACAGGGTGCTTTTGCCAGAGCCGGGTGGGGCGGGCATCACCACGGCACAGCCTTCTTTTTCGATCACGGCGGAATGCAGCAGCAGATAGTGGTGGGCATGCATGGCAATGCACCAGTTCATCGACCATTCCAGCAACGGAAACGCGTGGTCTTCGGGCAAGGGAATAAAGGGTTCCATGCCGTCGAACTGGAAAATGGCCTGCCGCCGGGCCCAGCGTCGCCAGCCTGGAGCGGATGCAATGGTGACGGTGTAGTCCACGAAGTGGCTGTCGTCCAGCACCACATGGTTGGCGTACAAGGCAATCACGCCGTCTGCGATGGACGCAATGGGCGAAATAATTCGAAATGAAAATGGGCCGATTTTCAGAATCAGCCCATTGCTTTTGAGTTTATTTTGAACCGCGGATGCCGACAGTTTTTCTAATTTCACGCGCTAGCCACTTCCGCCAATCCATGCCCACAAAATTCATCCAAAATGGTTTCAACCAATACAGCCAAGCTGGCAGTATCGGCCAGCGCCGGAATGCTGGCAAGCTCTGCCGCCAGCTTGTCCGTGCTTTGCACGCCTTCGCATAGCCTGTCCAGCACGAAGGCCCGGACCGAATCCATTTGGTGGGTTTGGCCCGATCCTTCGTCAAAGACGACGTAGGCATCATCCCACGAAGCCCAGTGCAAACTGGTGGCAGGATTGATACTGTAGCGGGCGTTAGTTGGAATTTTTGAATGCCCGTGGGTTAGAAGCTTTGCAGGTTGGTTCTGAAAAATGTTACCGCAGCGGTCGGGTTGGATGCGTACAAACCAATCACTTGTGCCGGGGTGTAGGGGAAGTTCTTGACTCCCGAGCTGGTGATGCCGGAGGCGCAAATGATGGAATTCAACAGCGCGGTAATCCACACAGCTTCGTCTGAATTGGGCGCGGAGGACAGGATGGTGGACAAGGTGGTGGTGATGCCTGCGCCAAACACGGTATTGAATGGCGAAGTATTTCTAAAGCTGGTGATGCCCACGCTCGTCACGATGTAGGAACCGGTTGGCACGTCGAGGGTCGCGTTGGGCCAATTGGTAGGGACCACGGCGAACTTGGATGTCTTCAGGCCGATGCACTGTTCCGTCGTGGTGTCCTTGGAATGCACGCCCGAGGCCATGCTGGAGATGGTGCAACGGGTGCCATTGATGGTTTTGGCCAGCGTGCCTGTCGCGGCCAGGGTATGCATGGGAATGGCGGCAGCGGCAATCACGGAAGAACCTTTGCCCAGGCTCTTCAACAACATGCGCCGACGGGCCATGGCATCGGAAGCAAGACCGGAGGTGCCGCTCTGTATGTCGGTTGTTTCGGTTTCGGGCGTTGAAGTGTGAAGATTCTTTGACATAGGTAGTCCTGAGCGTTCTTGGAGCGGCTGCTGAATTCGGGTTGTTAGCCTAAATACAGCAAATATTGTGCCTTACTTAAATTATAAAAAAATAGGCAAGCAATTCAACAGCTTAAAGGACCTATGCAAATTTCCACTTTTAATTTGTGTGCAAAAAGTCCGGGCGTTGTAAAAAAAACCGACATCTCTTATGCAAGCGTTTTAGGCATGCATGGCAGCTGCCCCAACCTTGTTTCGCAGGGCATTCAGGCGGCCTGCGCCCGTGCGCTTTCTGCCGCCACCTGGATGCCGCGCACCACGTCGCCGACCACCATGATGGACGGGCTGCCGAGTTGTTCGCGCACGATGGTGTCGAACAAGGCACCCAGCGTGGTCACGACGTGGCGTTGGGTGCCGAGTGACACGTTTTGCACCACGGCCACCGGCGTGCTGGCGGGCAGGCCGGTGAGCAGTTCGTCCTGGATGCGGCGGGCACCGCTGACACCCATGTAGATCACCAGGGTGAGTTTGGCGCTGAAGGCGGTGGCGGCCAGGGCCTGCCAGTCGGTGCCTTCGTCGTTGGGTTTGGCGTGGCCGGTGACGAAGACCACGCCGTGGGCGTATTCGCGGTGGGTCAGCGGCACGTTCAGCGAGGTGACGGCGGCCAGCCCGGAAGTGATGCCGTTTATGACGCTGACCTGGACGCCTGCGGCCTGCAGGTGTTCGACTTCTTCGCCGCCGCGGCCAAAGATGAACGGGTCGCCGCCCTTGAGGCGCACCACGTTTTCGCCTTCGCGGGCGGCCATGATCATCAGCTTTTCGATGAAGGCCTGCGGCGTGGACTTGCAGCCGCCGCGCTTGCCCACATGGACGATGCGGGCCGTGGGCGAAGCAAAGGCGGTGATCTCGTCGCTCACCAGGTCATCCACCAGCAGCACGGTGGCGGCTTGGATGGCTTTCAGGGCTTTGAGCGTGAGCAGCTCGGGGTCGCCCGGGCCAGCACCGACCAGCGTGCACTGGCCGCCGTGCACGGCTTTGGCGGGGGTCAGTTGGTTCACGGTGCCAAAGCTGGTGGGGAAAGAGGTGTCGGTGGGCTTCATACGGTGGCCGTAGAGTTTTCAAAAATTTTCTGGGTCAAACGCAAGATGTGCGCCACTTGCTGGGTGATGGGCGCGGGCACGGGTTTGCGCCCGGCCAGCACGTCGCGGATGTAGGCGGCGGTGCTGTCGGCATCGATTTCCTTGGGCAGGTCGGGCACGGCGGCTAACGGGCCCGACTGGGCTTCCTGCATCAGCTGGGGCTGGCCGCGCAGGTAGCCGGTCATTTGCGGCGCGCGGCGCGCATCGGCCACCACTTCGCCTTCGGTGCCGCGCAGCAGCAGGGCGTTGGATTCCATCAGTGCGAAGGTGGCGGCCATGGACACGGCGTACTCGGGATGGGTGTAGCTGCTGACCACCAGGGCCGGGCCATCGCAGGGTGCCATCAGTTTGACCAGGCTGTGCGCCGGGTTGCGCAGGCCGACCGCGCGGCGCACATCCAGCAGGCGCTTCAGGCCGGGGCAGAGCAGCTCAGTGGTGGCAAAGACCACGCTGCCATTTGCTATTTTTTTAATAGCTGCTTGTGCTGGTATGTTCAGCGCTAGCAGCACATTTTGTGCAGAAATACGGGTGGACTCGGTGGCCGTGCCGTGGACCAGTACCGGCAGGCCTTCGCGGGCCAGCAGCAGGGCCAGCAGCGGCGTGAGTACCGGCAGCTTGCGGGCACCGTTGTAGCTGGGCAGCACCACCAGCGGGCGGTCGCAGGCGGGCACCATGGTGAGGCGGGCATAGGTCGCGTCCAGAAAACCGGCCATTTCGGACTCGGTTTCGCCCTTGATGCGCATGGCCAGGCAGAAGCCGCCCACTTCCAGGTCGGTGACGGTGCCGTCCAGCACCTGGCCGAACAGGTCGGCGGCTTGTGCGCGTGACAAGGCGCGTGCGCCGTCTTTGCCACGGCCGATTTCTTTGATGTATTGGCTGATTCCCATGGCGCGATTGTCGTGGATGGCTGATAACGGTGGGTTATTTGCTGAATGACGGTGGTGCAGCTCAGGCGGCTTGCGCCGTGGGCATGCTGGCACGCACCATTTTGCGCACTTCGGGCAGGCAGGAGCCGCAGTTGGTGCCGCACTTCAAGGCCGTTTGCAACTGGCCCAGGCGCTCGTCTTCAAAGCCGCGGCAGTCCACCAGCGTGCTACGGATGGCATCGTCGGTGACGTTGAAGCAGGTGCAGATCTGCTTGCCACGCGTCTTCACCGCCACCGGGGCCTTGGCTCCAGGCACCAGCAGCAGGCGGCCATAGGCGAGGGCGGGCAGCTGGTCTTGCAGCAGGGTTTTGATCCACACCTCGGCGCTTGTGTCGCCGGCCAGCACAAAGCCGGTGAGTTCTGCGTTGTCTGCGGTACGTTCGAGCTTCACGGCGCGGCGCTGGCCCTTCTTTTTGTCGGCGTAGCGCAGCACGTCCAGGCCACCCAGGCCCAGCAGGGTTTCGATCTGGGCGATGACCTCGTCGGGCACCGCCTCATGGCTGGCAGCGCGGAACAGCAGGCCGGTGCGCTCGCGGCCAAACGGCACCACGCTGGCAAACGGAAACTGCGCCATCAGGCCCTTGAGCTTTTCGCGGGCAGCCAGGGCATCCGCCTCGGGCAGCCAGGCCACGCCCAGCAGCGACCAGGGCATTTCGGCCTTCAGGATCTTGATGGCGGTGTGCTTGAGTTCGGGCTGCTTGGAGGTGGGGCAAAACGCCGAATTGGTGAGTGCGTTCACACCCATCAGACGTTCGCCGTTGGCACTGATGCCGCTTAAAAACTCTTCGCCCCAGTGCATGGCGATGAAGGTCTGGCCCATGGCCACGTCGGTGCTGGCCACCAGTGGCACCAGGATGGAGCCGCGCTTGCTGGTCACGTGGACCAGGTCACCGTCGGTGAGCTGGCGGCGCGCCATGTCTTGCGGGTGCATCTGGATGCTGGGCTCGGCGACGTGGCCAAAAAGGCGGCCCAGCGTGCCGGTGCGGCTCATGCCGTGCCACTGGTCGCGCAGGCGGCCGGTGGTGAGGGAGAACGGGTAGCGGGCTTCGCGCGGCTCGGCCACCGGTTTGTAGACGGTGTTGGCAAACTGGGCCTTGCCGTCCTTCGTCGGGAATAGACCGTCCTCGTACAGACGTGCCTTGCCTACCGTTTCACCCGTGCGCAGTGGCCACTGCTGGGCACCTGCGTCCAGCATGGCGTAGCTCATGCCGGTGATGTCCAGGTCGCGGCCCCGGGTGGATTCGCGGTGCTCGTTCCAGATGGACTCCGCGCTGGGGTAGTTGAACAGTTGGGGCGGCTTGGCCAGTTCAGCTTCCAGCAACTGGGCAAATTCCACCGCAATCGACCAGTCGTGGCGCGTCTCGCCGGGCGCGGCCACGGCGGGGCGCACGCGGCTGATGCGGCGCTCGGAATTGGTCACGGTGCCGACTTTTTCGCCCCAGGTGGTGGCGGGCAGCAGCAGGTCGGCGTATTCGCAGGTGGTGGTGGTGGCAAAGGCCTCTTGCACGATGACCAGCTCGGCGCGCTCCAGGGCCCGGCGCACGGTGGCCTGGTCGGGCATGCTCTGGGCGGGGTTGGTGCAGGCGATCCACAGGGCCTTGATTTCGCCGTCGGCAGCGGCCTGGAACATCTCGATGGCGGTTTTGCCGGGCTTGGACGGCACATCGGCCACACCCCACAGCGCAGCCACTTCGGCGCGGTGCGCGGGGTTGGCCAGGTCGCGGTGGCCGCTGAGCAGATTGGCCATGCCGCCCACTTCGCGCCCGCCCATGGCGTTGGGCTGGCCGGTGAGCGAGAACGGGCCCGCGCCGGGCTTGCCGATCTGCGCGGTGGCCAGGTGCAGGTTGATCAGCGCCGCATTCTTGGCCGTGCCGCTGCTGGACTGGTTCATGCCCATGCAGTACAGGCTGAGCGTGGCCTTGCTGGTGGCAAACCACTGGGCGGCCTGGTGCAGCGCCTCTTTGCTGATGCCGCAGATCTGCGCCACCAGCTCGGGCGTGCAATCGCGCACCGTGGCTTTCAGTGCCTCGAAGTCGTTGGTGTGGGCCGCAATGTAGTCGGCATTGGTCCAGCCTTCCCACAGCATGATGTGCAGCATGCCGTTGAACAGCATTACGTCGGTGCCGGGCTGGATGGGCAGGTGCAGATCGGCGATTTCGGCGGTGTCGGTGCGGCGCGGGTCGGCCAGGATGATCTTCATCGCCGGGTTCGCGCGCTTCGCGTCTTCGATGCGGCGAAACAGGATGGGGTGCGCCCAGGCGGTGTTGCTGCCCACGATGAAGATGCACTGCGTGTGGTTCACGTCGTCGTAGCAGGCGGGGGGCGAATCCGCACCCAGCGTGGTTTTATAGCCCGCCACCGCGCTGCTCATGCACAAACGGGAATTGGTGTCAACGTTGTTGGTGCCGATCAGCCCCTTGGCCAGCTTGTTGAAGACGTAGTAGTCCTCGGTGAGCAGCTGGCCCGAGATGTAGAAACCCACCGCGTCCGGCCCATGGTCCTGGATCACCTGGGCGAACTTGCGGGTGGCCATGCCCAGGGCGTGGTCCCAGGACACGCGCTGCGGAGCCTGGCCGCGCTGCAGCCGCTGCATGGGGTGCAGCAGGCGGGTTTGCAGCGTGACGGCTGCCGTGGCGGTGTGGTGCAGGGTGGAGCCCTTGGTGCACAGGCGGCCAAAGTTGGCCGGGTGGTCGGGGTCGCCGCGCACGCCGGTGATCTGCGCGCCGGTGGATTCGATGATCACGCCGCAACCGACACCGCAGTACGGGCAGGTGGACTTGGTTTCTGTGGGGCTGGTCATGGAGCGGGAGAGTTAAGCAGATTGCAAAGTCGTGGGTGCGGCGGATACGGGTACGGGGCCTGCAGTCGGCCGCACAAATTCCAGCGCCAGCGTGGCCAGCTCTTCGGGCATCAGGTGCACGTTGCCGTTGTCCACCTTGACGCTGAACTTCTGGGTGCAGCCCACATCGGGCTCGCGCACGCAGCCGTCTTGCAGGTTGATGTTCCAGTTGTGCAGCGGGCAGGCCACGCTGGTGCCGAAGACGATGCCCTGGCTCAGCGGGCCGCCTTTGTGCGGGCAGCGGTCGAGCACGGCAAAGATTTCGTCCTGGGCGTTGCGGAACACGGCCACGTCCATGCCCTGGGCGCGGCTGACGCGGCGGGCACCGAGTACGGGGATGTCATCGACGCGGCAGATGATTTTCCATTCGCTCATTTTGCTATTCCTTTCGTAGCTTCTCACGCTTATGGGATAAGCGCTAGGGGCCGATTTTTTTAAATTCAAGCGGGTAAGGCAGATAAGGCGGTGAACTGCCGGGTGTCGACCTGCGCGTCCTGGAAGTCAAACCAGGGATCGGGCTCGCCGTCCAGGGCAAACTGCAGGCGCTCCCACAAGGCTTTGCGGCCCGCGTGGTCTTCCAGAATGCGCTGCTTGATGTGTTCCATACCGACGCGGGCCACGTAGTGCACGGTGCGCTCCAGGTACCAGCCCTCTTGCCGGTACAACTCGCAGAACGCGCCGGTGTACTCCAGCACTTCGGCCGAGGTCTTCACCTTCACCAGAAAGTGCGCCACCTCGGTCTTGATGCCGCCGTTGCCCGCGATGTACATCTCCCAGCCACTGTCCACGCCGATCACGCCCACGTCCTTGATGCCCGATTCGGCGCAATTGCGCGGGCAGCCCGAGACGGCAAACTTCACCTTGTGCGGCGCGTACATGCGCCACATGGCGCGCTCCATGTCCTTGCCCATTTGCGTGCTGTCTTGCGTGCCCATGCGGCACCACTCGGAGCCCACGCAGGTCTTCACTGTGCGCAGCGCCTTGGCGTAGGCGTGGCCGCTGGGCATGCCGATGTCTTTCCAGACGTTGACCAGGTCTTCTTTTTTGACACCCAGCAGGTCGATGCGCTGACCGCCGGTAACCTTGACGGTGGGAATTTTGTACTTGTCCACCACGTCGGCAATGCGGCGCAGTTCGCTGGCGGATGTCTCGCCGCCCCACATGCGCGGCACCACCGAGTAGGTGCCGTCCTTCTGGATGTTGGCGTGGCTGCGTTCGTTGATGAAGCGGCTTTGCGGGTCGTCCTTGGCCTCCTTGGGCCAGCTGGAGATCAGGTAGTAGTTGACGGCAGGGCGGCAGGTGGAGCAGCCGTTGGGGGTTTTCCAGCCCATGCTGGTGAACACCGTGTCGATGGTGAGAAACTTGTTTTTCACAATCGCGTCGCGCACTGCCTGGTGGCCCTGGTCGGTGCAGGCGCAGATGGCCTTGGTCTTGGGCGTGGCCGAGTAGTCGCCGCCGGCGGTGAACATCAGAATCTGCTCCACCAGGCCGGTGCAGGACCCGCAGGAAGCGCTGGCCTTGGTGTGCTTTTTGACTTCTTCCAGGGTGAACAGGCCTTTTTCCTTGATGGCCTTGCAGATGGTGCCCTTGTTCACGCCGTTGCAGCCGCAAACTTCGGCGCTGTCGGGCATGGTGGCGGCCTTGCTGTGGCCTTCGTGGCCGGTGTCGCCGATGTTGGATTCGCCAAACATCAGCTTGTCGCGCACCTCGCCGATGCTGCGGCCATCGCGCAGCAGCTTGAAGTAGTAGCTGCCGTCCACCGTGTCGCCGTACAGGCAGGCTCCGATGAGCTTGTCGTCTTTCAGCACCAGCTTTTTGTAGACCCCGCCAAACGGGTCGCTCATGACGATTTCTTCCGTGCCTTCGCCGCCGGTGAAGTTGCCTGCGCTGAACAAATCAATGCCGGTGACCTTCAGCTTGGTGGAGGTGAGCGACCCCATGTAGCGGCCAATGCCGAACTCGGCCAGGTGGTTGGCTGCGACCTTGGCCTGCTCGAACAGCGGAGCCACCAGGCCGTAGGCAATGCCGCGGTGGGCCGCGCATTCGCCTACCGAGTAGATGCGGCCATCGGTGACGGTCTGCATGGTGTCGTTGACCACGATGCCGCGGTCGATGTGCAGGCGCATCTTGGCGGCCAGGTCGGTGTTGGGGCGGATGCCCACGGCCATCACCACCAGGTCGGTGGCCAGCTTGGAGCCATCCTTGAAATGGATAGCGGTCACACGCCCATCCTCACCACCCACCAGCTCCTGGGTTTGCGCGCCCAGGCGGAACTGCAGACCCCGGCTCTCCAGCGACTTTTGCAGCAGTTGGCCCGCCACCTTGTCGAGCTGGCGCTCCATCAGCCATTCGTTCACATGCACCACGGTCACGGTCATGCCGCGCAGCATCAGGCCGTTGGCGGCCTCCAGGCCCAGCAGGCCGCCGCCGATCACCACCGCGTTCTTGTATTGGGTGGCGGTGGCTATCATCTCGTTGGTATCGGCAATGTCGCGGTAGGCAATCACGCCCTTCAGGTCCTTGCCGGGGATGGGCAGGATGAAGGGGTTGGAGCCGGTGCACATCAGCAGGCGGTCGTATTCGGCCTCGACCACGCTGCCATCGGGGCCAGTAGCGCGCACCACGCGGTTCACGCGGTCCACCTCGGTGACTTTTTTACCGGCGTGCAGGGTGATGTGGTTGTCGCTGTACCACTCCCAGGAGTTCAGCACGATCTCGTCCAGCGTCTGCTCACCGGCCAGCACGGGCGACAGCAGGATGCGGTTGTAGTTGGGGTGCGGCTCGGCACCGAAGACCGTGATGTCGTACAGGTCTGGGGCCACCTTGAGCAGCTCTTCAATCGTGCGCACACCGGCCATGCCGTTACCCACCATCACCAATTTGGATTTTTTCATCGAAGGTACTCCAGAAATGTTTTGAAGTTGCAGAGCTGAACGGGGAGCGCAAGCTGTATGCCAGACCCGGAAAAAGTTTGGGAACCGGCCACACCACAGCGGCATAAAAAAATAAGAGTGAAAAATACGAACTTGCCGAAGCCTGGGGGCTTCGGACCAGACATGCTGAAAAGCACATCCGTGGAAAACACATGCGTGCACACGGCGTTGTGTGCGGGCTCCGCTACGCGTTGGCTGCGGGTGGGCGCTTCGTTACGCCCGCAGTGAGCTACGCAAAACTTGTGCCATATGATTGGCCGCCTTTTGGCATGGCCCCGAATGGGTATGCTGTGCCGTGGCTCGGGCTCCTAATTCCTCTCTAAGTGGTTGATTTGCATGACATCTGTGTTGTTTTTTGGTGCGAAGCTAGGGTCGGGAGCCGTGCAGGCGGCCCACCTGCAAGCCGCCAGCCTGGACCTGCTGGACGAGGTCACAGAACGCCATAAGTTGGTGCACGGCGTGGTGCGCCACGCACCAGATGTGCTGGTCTGCGAGCTGGCCCGCCCGGATGCGGCCTTCTTCAAGCTCATGCAGACCCTGGCCGACACCGCCCCCTGCGCCGTGCTGCTGTTCACCCTTGACGCCGATGCCGAGCACATCCAGAGCGGCGTGGCCAGCGGCGTGCACGCCTACATCGTCGATGGCTACGCCCCGCAGCGCCTGCGCGCGCTGGTGCACCTGGCCCAGGCCCGCTTTCGGCACGAGCGCGGCCTGCGCCAGGCGCTGCTGGATGCCACCACCCGGTTTGAAGAGCGCAAGGTGGTAGACCGCGCCAAAGGCATCCTGATGCGCGCCCGGCATTTGTCGGACGACGATGCCTTTCGCATTCTGCGCAGCGCCTCCATGCACACCAACCAGCGCCTGGGCCAGGTGTCGCAAAGCATCGTCCATTCGGCCCTGTACGCCGATGGCGTGAACCGCGCCGGGCAGCTGCGCATGCTGTCGCAGCGCCTGGTCAAGCTGTACCTGTTGCAGCTGGTCAGCAGCACGCCACAGCCGCACCGCACGCTCTTGCAAGAGTCCGTGCAGCGCGTGGATGCCAACCTGGCGCTGCTGGGCAAAAGCCTGTCACAAGCCACCTTTGGCGACCTGGTGGCCCGGGCAGGGCAGACCTGGGCCCGCCTGAAACAGGCCCTGCACGCCCCGGCCCTGGCGGCCAGCACCCAGGCCATCGACGCGCTGGCCGAGCAGCTCTTGCAGGAAGCCGAGCGCCTGACCGCCGCGCTGGAGAGCTCCGGCGGTGCCCCCCCGCTGCACATCCTCAACACCGCAGGCCGCCAGCGCATGCTGTGCCAGCGCTTTGCCAAGTGCGCGCTGCTGGGCCCCTCGGGTGCTGCCGCGATGGCCGAGGCGCAGGCTGCCTTTGACGAGGCACAAACCTACCTGCAGCAGGTCCCGTTGGGCACGCCCGAGATCCGCCGCCTGCTGGAGGCCGCCGCGCTGGGTTGGCAGCAATTGCAGGCGGGCAGCGCCGAGCTGCAGCGCCCGGCCGGGCTGGAGCGCCTGGCGCAGGCCAGCGAAGAGCTGCTGGACGTGTACGAGCAGCTGTCCAACCAGTTTGAAACCAGCATGCAAATGCTCATGGGCTGAAATTGGAACACCCCCAGGCTACAGAGCTGCGCTTCTTTCGCCAACCCCCTTGCAGGGGGCGATGCCAGTGGCCCGGCAAAGCCGGTTCCACGGCATCTCACGCGACCGTGCGTTCTGCCTGAAGCAGGGCGTGCGGCCACCCACAGCCTCGGGTGGATAACATCCAGCGCTTATGGCATTCCAACTCGACATCGGTTTCACGTCTCTGGCGGGCACCAAGCCCGTCAACGAAGACTTCTGCGCCGCCATGCTGCCCGAGGCGGGCCAGGTGGACATGGGCTGCATCGTGGCCCTGGCCGATGGGGTCAGCACCGGCGGCATGGGCAAAGAGGCTGCGCAAACCACGGTGACCAGCCTGGTGCGCGACTACTACTGCACCCCCGAAACCTGGGACACCACGGTCGCGCTGGACCGCATCATCGGCGCGCAAAACGCCTGGCTGGCGGGCATCAACCGCCGCCGCACACCGGCCCTGGGCCTGACCACGCTGACCGCCGTGGTGCTGCGCGGCCAGTCGTACACGGTGGCCCATGTGGGCGACTCGCGTGCCTACCTGCTGCGCGGTGGCCAGTGCACCCAGCTCACCCACGACCACGTGCCCGACCACCCCGACCTGCGCCACCAGTTGCTGCGCTCGGTGGGCGTGGACGACCGCCTGGTGGTGGACTACTTCCAGGGCGACCTGCAGGTGGGCGACGTGTTTGTGCTGCTCACCGATGGCGTGCACGGCGTGCTCGACGACGCACAAATGGCGCTGCTGGCCCATGGGGATGACGCCAAAGCCGCCGCCGAAGTCCTGGTGCAGGCGGCCCTGAAAGCGTCCAGCCGCGACAACGTCACCGCCATCGTGGTGCGCGTGCTGGGCCTGCTGGATGCCACGCTGGAGGACGAAAACCGTGTCGCCCGTGCCCTGCCCATCCCGGGCCCGTTCCGCGTCGGCGACCAGCTCGACGGCCTGACCGTCACCGCCCCGGTGGCCGACAACGGCATCAACGTCGTTGTGCAGGTCCGCCATCCTGGTACACAAGCCCTGTACGCCCTGAAAACCCTGCACCCCAGCCGCGCCCACGACCCGCAGGAGCGGGCCATGCTGGCCCACGAAGCCTGGCTGGCCAAACGCATGGGTTCCAGCCGCGCGGCCGAATACCTGGTGGCCCTGCACGACACCCACCCCATCAACAGCGCCACCGGCCAACCCTCCAGCGCCTTCTACCTGCTGTACGACTGGCACGGCGGCGAAACCCTGCAGCAGATGCTGGACCGGCAGGCCAAATTCACCGTCCACCAGGCCGTCAGCGCCGCCCGCCAGGTGGCCCAGGCCCTGGGGCGGCTGCACCAGCAAAACGTCATCCACCGCGACATCAAACCCGCCAACCTGCACCAGGGCGAAGACGGCGTGCTGCGCCTGCTCGACCTGGGCGTGGCCCTCACCGGCCGCGAGCCCGAGGCCATGCGCAAACTGCACGCGGGCACGCCCAGCTACGTGAATCCCGAGCAGTGGGGTTTCAGTGCCTTTGGTGGTGACGCAGCCGAGGAGCTGCCCACCGCCCAAAGCGACCTGTTCGCCCTGGGCGTGACGCTGTACCAGTTGCTCACCCACAAGCTCCCCTACGGCGAGGTGCTCCCTTACCAGGTGGGCCGCTACTACCGCGACCCGATTGCGCCCAGCCGCCACAATCCCGAAATCCCCATCTGGCTGGACCACGTGGTGCAAAAAGCCGTGGCCCGCGACCAACGCCAGCGCTTCGAGACCGGCGAAGAATTCCTGCTGGCCCTGGAGCGCGGCGCATCCCGCCCTCTGACCGCTCCCGCCCCGTCGCCCCTGCTGCACCGCGACCCCACTTCGGTGTGGAAGCTGGCCTTGGTGGTGTCGGTGTTGTTCAACCTGTTGCTGGTGTTCTGGCTGCTGTTCCTGCCAAAGTGAACCGCATTTAGCTGCTTCTATTTTGATAGCTTCTTGCGCTTATGGAATAAGCGCAAGAGCCACTTTTGGCTAAAAAATAAAAACCTGCTGACACACCGTTGTCAGCAGCAGGTGGGCACCATGCAGGTCTTCTTTAACTGCACCGAAAGGCCCACTTCATGTCCAACCCCAACGCCATCAGCTGGTTCGAGATCCCCGTCACCGACATCGCCCGCGCCCAGGCTTTCTACGAGTCCCTGCTGGCGCAAACCCTGCACCGCGAAGTCTTCCCCATGGGCGGCCAAAGCTACACCCTGGCCATCTTCACCGCGCCCGACGAGGGCGTGAAGGGCTGCCTGCAAAGCGGCGCCGACACACCAAAAGCCAGCCTTGATGGCACCCTGGTCTACCTGGACTGCTCACCCAGCATCGATGCCGCCCTGGCCCGCGCCCAGAGCCTGGATGCCAAGCTGCTCAAGCCCAAAACCGCGTTGCCGCCGGGCATGGGCTTCATCGCCCATATCCAGGACCCGGACGGCAACCGCGTGGGCTTGCACGCCATGACTGAGTAAGGATTAAAGTGCCATCAATCGGTATATTTGATATCATTTAGACCGATTGAACAGGAGCGCCGCATGTCCGCCGTCACCGTCCGAAACCTCCCCGAAGCCACCCACCGCGCCCTCAAGCTGCGCGCCTTGCAGCATGGGCGCAGCACCGAGGCGGAGATCCGCGCCATCCTGGAAGCGGCGGTGCGGCCCCGGCTGGGCATGGGTACGGCGCTGGCGGCCATCGGGCGCAGCCTGGGCGGCGTGGAGCTGGACATTCGGCGCGACACCACACCCGTGGTACCGGCGGAGTTCGAATGATCATTCTCGACACCAACGTGGTGTCCGAACCCCTGAAGCCCGTGCCCGCCCCCCAGGTGCTGGACTGGCTCAACGCCCAGGCCTCCGATACCCTGTACCTCACCACCGTGAACTTGGCCGAGTTGCTGGCCGGAGTGGCGCTGCTGCCCGCCGGGCGGCGGCGCACCGCCTTGCAGCAGGCCCTGGACGTGCAAATCCTGCCGCTGTTCGAAGGCCGCGTGTTGTCCTTCGACCGCTCCGCCGCCGAAGCCTTCGCCCGCATCCACGCCAGCGCCCAGGCTGCGGGCCACACCCTGGCCTTCGCCGACACCGCCATCGCCGCCATCGCCTCGGCCCACGGCTTTGCCGTGGCCACCCGCAATGTGCGCGACTTTGCGGGGACGGGGGTGGCGGTGTTGAATCCATGGAACCCTGCCTGACGCACCGAAAGCCACCATGTCCGCACCCCGCCAAAACTGGATCGCCGTGGCCAGCGCCCAGCATGCGCGGCGCGGCTGTGCGCCCAGCGACGGGCCAGGCTACATGCAGGTCTGCCACGGCAAGGCCGCGCCGCTCCAACGGCTGCAGGCGGGCGACCGGGTGGCCTATTACGCGCCCACGTTGGCCATGGGCGGCAAGGACCGCTTGCAGTGCTTTGTGTCGATAGGGCTGGTGCTGGCGGGCGACGCGTACAGTTTCGATATGGGCGGCGGCTTTGTGCCGTACCGCAAGGACGTGCAGTACGTGGCAGCGCAAGAGGCCTCCATCCTGCCCCTGGTGCCGCAGTTCGAGTTTGTCGAGTCGCCGCAGCGCTGGGGCTACAAGTTCCGCTTCGGCCTGTTCGCCATCAGCGACCACGACATGCGGTTGATCGCCCAGGCCATGCAGGCCGATCTGGGCTTGCTGTATTTGGATTCCGTCCCTCTTTGAAATGGCTTGTATGACCCCCCACCTCATCCACCGCGACCAGCCCCTGCACCTGGCAGGCATCACCACCCGCACCACCAACGCGGCCGAGTTCTCGCCCGGCACCGCCCGGATCGCGCCGCTGTGGCAGCGGTTTTTCTCGGAACGGGTGGCGCAGTCGGTGCCCGGCTATACGCCACAGTCGGCCTTGTACGGCGTGTACAGCGGCTATGAATCCGATGCCATGGGCGCGTTCGATGTGAGCGCCGCCGTGCAGGCCGCTGAGGTGCCCGAGGGGCTGGAGGCCGTGACCGTGCCCGCTGGGACCTACCTGGTGTTCGAGGCCCAGGGACCCATGCCGGCCACGGTGATTGCGCTGTGGGGTGCCGTGTGGTTGCACTTCCAGGACCCCGCTGCCCCCGCGCGCCGCTATGCCAGCGACTTTGAGGAATACAGCGGGGACGGGCGGATTGCCATCTCGATTGGCGTGCGGGATGCGGGCTGAAAAATGCTATGATTTTAGTAGCTTGTAACGCTTATAGAATAAGCGATAGAGGCCTAAAAGGCTTATAAAAATGCGCCGTGCCGACCGCCTTTTCCATCTGGTGCAGCTGGTGCGCGGGCGGCGCTTGTCCACGGCGGCGTTTCTGGCCGAGCGGCTGGAAATTTCCGAGCGCACCGTGTACCGCGACGTGGCCGATCTGCAGCGCCAGGGCGTGCCCATCGAGGGCGAGCCGGGCGTGGGCTACCGCTTTGGCGCGGGTTTCGACCTGCCGCCGCTGATGTTTAGCCAGGAGGAGGCCAAGGCCCTGGTGGCGGCGGTGCGCCTGTCGCAGCCCTGGCTGGATGCACCGCTGGCCCTGGCGGCGGAGGACGCGCTGGGCAAGATGCTGTCCATCCTGCCACCCGCCGCCCGCGCCGCTGCCGAGAGCCTGGCCCTGTACGCGCCACCCACCAGCTACAACGGTCTGACGGCCCCGGTACGCGCCCACCTGCAGACCCTGCGCGAGGCGATTGGGCTGCGCCGCAAGATCCACATGGACTACTTCGATGCCAAGGAGGCCAGCAGCCAGCGCACGGTGCAGCCGCTGGGCTGCTTTTACTGGGGCCGTACCTGGACGCTGGTGGCCTGGTGCGAGGTGCGGCAGGACTTTCGCAGCTTTCGCGTGGACCGCATGCAGAGCGTGGCGGTGCTGGACACGCCTTTTCGCCCCGAGGCGGGCCGCACTCTGGCTGACTTTTTGCGCACGGTGGCCTGCTGACGCAGGCGTGCTTCACTTTTAGGAGCTGCTTGTGCTTGCTGGATAAGCGCAATCGGCCTGAATCATTTAAAAATTGGGGCCTTTCGGATGCGCCGGTAGGGCTTCTGGCCGGGCCTGCGGGCGGTGTGCGGTTACAGTTCGGCTACGTCGATACAAATCGTAACTTTCTGAGGTTTGGGGTCTTGGGACCCACCGCACCGACCGGAGAGGTTTTGCATGGATTGGAATGTTGAGTAGCCATCTTGCTGCGCCCCGGGTGTTTCCGTGGCGATCGCTGAAAACCCGGATCACGCTGAGCACCCTGGCGATTTTTCTGGCGGGTATCTGGTCGTTGTCTTTCTACGCCAGCGATGTGCTGCGCGACGACATGACGGCCATGCTGGGCGAGCAGCAGGTGGCCGCCGTCAGCGCCGCCGCCATGGCGGTAGACAGCGAACTCGACCAGCGCCTGCGCCCCCTGGCCACCTTGGCGGGCATGCTCACCCACACGCCGCCCGCGCAGTGGGGGGTGTTGCAAAGCTACCTGGATACGCGCCCGGTGCTGGTCAGCTTGTTCAATGGCGGTTTCATTGTGTATGGGCTGGATGGTCGGCCCCTGCATGCCGACGGCTTGCCCGTGGGCTGGATGCCCGGCCCGCCGGTGGGGCAAGATGCCATCCAGGCTGCGCTCCGGCGCGGCGAGTCCAGCGTGGGCCATCCCAGTTTCTACCCGCCGCTGCAGGCCCCGGTGTTCCCGGTGGCGGTGCCCATCGTCGATGCCGAGGGCGCGGTGGTGGGCGTGCTGGTGGGCCTGACTAACCTGCACCGGCGCAACTTTCTGGACCGCATCACCGATAACCGCTACGCCAAGACCGGTGCCATTGTGTTCACCGCGCCGGTGTCGCGCCAGATCGTCACCGCCAGCGACAAGACCCGTATCCTGGAGGCCCTGCCTGCACCGGCTGCCGATCCGGTGACCGACTACATCCTGCAAGGCCACGAAGGCTTCAACCTGATGCGCAACCGCGCGGGCGTGGAGGTGCTGGTGTCCAGCAAACGCATTACCGAGTCGGGCTGGACCGTGGCTGCCGAGCTGCCTACCGACGTGGCTTTCGCACCCATCCGCACCATGCAGCAGCGCATGCTGCTGGCCACGCTGGGGCTCACCTTGCTGGCCGGGGTGCTCACCTGGTGGATGCTGCGCCGCCAACTGGCCCCGATGCTGGAGGCCGTGCACACCCTGGCCCGGCTGGCCGATCCGGCGCAGCGCGAACAGCCCTTGCAGCCGCTGGCCATCCAGCAAAACGACGAGGTGGGGGAGCTGATCGGCGGGCTCAACCACCTGCTGGTCACCCTGGGTCAGCGCGAGCACGCCCTGCGCGACAGCGAGGAGCGGTTTCGCACGCTGGTGGAATGGTCGCCCGAGGCGGTGGTGGTGCACGTGAACGACTGCATCGTCTACGCCAACCCGGCGGCCGTGCAGCTGTTTGGTGCCGCTTCGCCCCAGGACCTGGTGGGGCGGATGATGGCGCAGTTGCTGCACCCCGAGTCGCTGGCGTTGGCGCAACAGCGCGCCCGGTACGTGGCCCAAAGCGGGCAGCGCGTGGGCGTGGTGGCCCTGCGCTTCTTCAAGCTGGACGGCACGCTGATCGACGTGGAAGTGCAGGGCACCCCCATCCAGTTTGACGGGGCCAGGGCGGTGCACGTCGTGCTCAGCGACATCACCGGGCGCAAGCGGGCCGAGGTCGAGCTGCGCATTGCCGCCACGGCGTTCGAATCGCAACAGGGCATGCTGGTGACCGATGGCAACTGGCGCATTCTGCGGGTCAACCAGGCGTTCACCGACATCACCGGCTATGCCGCGCACGAGGCGGTGGGGCAGACCCCGTCTGAGCTGCTGCGCTCGGGCCGGCACGACGCGGCGTTTTTTGAGGGGATGCTGGCCAGCCTGGAGCGCACCGGTTCCTGGCAGGGTGAAATTTGGGACAAGCGCAAAAACGGCGAGCTGTTCCCCGGCTGGTTTGCCCTCACCGCCATCAAGGACGAGCACGGCCAGGTGACCCATTACGTGGACACTTTCACCGACATCACCGACCGCAAGGCCGCCGAAGACCAGATCCAGAACCTGGCTTTCTTCGACCCCCTGACCGGCCTGCCCAACCGCCGCCTGCTGATGGACCGGCTGGCACTGACCATGGCCAACCACGCCCGCGACAAGCACTTTGGCGCGCTGCTGTTTGTCGACCTGGACAACTTCAAGACCCTGAACGACAGCTACGGCCACCACATGGGCGACCTGCTGCTGCAAGAGGTGGCGCGGCGTCTGTCCACCTGCATCCGCAAGGGCGACACCGTGGCCCGCCTGGGCGGCGACGAATTTGTGGTGATGCTGGAAGACCTGGGCCAGCAGACCCTGGAGGCCGTCACCCACGCCGAGACCGTGGGCGAAAAAGTGCTGGCGGTACTGAACCAGAACTTCGTGCTCGCCGGGGTGGTGCACCACAGCACACCCAGCATCGGCATCACCCTGTTTGGCGAGATGGACGAAGGCATCGAGGAACCCCTGAAACGCGCCGATCTGGCCATGTACCAGGCCAAGAGCGCGGGCCGCAACACCCTGCGGTTCTTCGATCCCCACATGCAGGCCGTGGTCACCGCCCGTGCCGCGCTGGAAATGGGCCTGCGCGAAGCCCTGGTGGGCCACCAGCTACAGCTCTACTACCAGCCGCAAATCGTCGGCGAAGCGCAACTCACCGGCGTGGAGGCCCTGGTGCGCTG
Organism: Comamonadaceae bacterium OS-1; assembly: GCA_027923965.1. NCBI lineage: Bacteria > Pseudomonadati > Pseudomonadota > Betaproteobacteria > Burkholderiales > Comamonadaceae > Comamonadaceae bacterium OS-1. The sequence continues at coordinate 2,733,931 of AP026969.1, read as the reverse complement.
GCGGCACCCCGTGCGTGGCATGGTGTCCCCGGCCGAATTCATTCCGCTGGCCGAAGACACCGGGCTGATCCTGCCGCTGGGCCTGTGGGTGCTGGAAACCGCCTGCACCCAGCTGGCGCTGTGGGCCACGCTACCCGCGTTTGCGCACCTCACGGTGGCCGTCAACGTCAGTCCGCGCCAGTTCCAGCAAAGTGACTTTGTGGACCAGGTGCTGGCCGTGCTGGCGCGCACCGGTGCCCGGGCGCAGCGCCTCAAGCTGGAGCTGACCGAGGGCATGCTGGTGGCCCATATCGAGGGGGTGATCGCCAAGATGGCGGCGCTCAAGGCCGTGGGCGTGGGCTTTTCGCTGGACGACTTCGGCACCGGCTACTCGTCACTGTCGCACCTCAAGCTGCTGCCCTTGGACCAGCTGAAAATTGACCAGGGTTTTGTGCGCGACATCCTGACCGACCCCAACGACGCCGCCATCGCCAAAATGGTCATCGCCCTGGGCGACAGCCTGGGCCTTGCCGTGATGGCCGAAGGCGTGGAAACCGAAGCCCAGCGCCTGTTTCTGGCCCACCAGGGCTGCCACGCCTACCAGGGCTACCTGTTCAGCCGCCCGCTGCCGGTGGCGGAGTTCGAGGCTTTTGTGCAGACGATGGGGTCGATGGGCACGTTGGAACGGATCCAGGGCTGAGCAGCCGCGTCTTGAGAAGGGTGCGGCGTTCAGCCTTCTGGTTCTGAACTTATGCGCATAAGCAAACCACGATTGCGTCGTTTGTTTCTGCCGCCACCTTCTCCACAATCCGGGCCATGACAACGCCCCGCATCCTCATCGTCCCCGGCTGGCGCAATTCCGGCCCCGGCCATTGGCAAAGCCTGTGGGCCGAGCAGTTTGCCGGGGTGGAGCGGGTGGACCAGGACGACTGGATCACCCCGTCCCGCGCCGCCTGGATCGCTTCCATCACCCACGCCATCCTGGTCCGCCCCGGCCCGGTGGTGGTGGTGGCGCACAGCCTGGGCTGCATCGCCACGGCGCATTTGCCGCCCGAGGCGGAGGAACGCATCCAGGGGGCTTTGCTGGTGGCCCCGGCCGATCCGGAGCGCCGGGCGGTGCTGAGCGATTTCGCACCCGTGCCCTATGCCCGGCTGCCGTACCGCAGCGTGCTGGTGGCCAGCAGCAACGACCCGTATTGCCCGGTGCGGCTGGCCGGGGCCTATGCGCGCGCCTGGGGCAGCGAGCTGGTGCGCATGCCGGATGCAGGGCACATCAATATCGCCTCGGGCCACGGCGAGTGGCCGCTGGGGCTGGCTTTGCTGGCATCCCTGACAGGGCAGGCCTTGCAAGCCCGGAAGGACACGGCAACTGCGGTTTAATTGGGGGCTGCTTTTCCTTAGGAACCCCATGTTGCTCGATGCCTCCGAATCCCAGCTGGTGCTGGTCGATTACCAAACCCGCCTGCTGCCCGCCATTTTTGACAACGCGGCGGTCGTCGCCAACGCCCTGCGGCTGGCACAGGCCGCCGATTTGCTGGACGTGCCCGCCTGGGGCACCGAGCAAAACCCGTCCAAGCTGGGCGAGAACCCGCCTGAGTTGCGCGCCTTGTGCCGCAACACGCTGAGCAAGATGCAGTTCAGCGGCGTGGAAGAGGGCTTGGGTGAATGGCTGCGCCCGCCCGCCAAACCGGTGCAGGGCAATGCCCGCAGCCTGCCAAAACACCTGCAAAAGTCCAGCGCCGGAGAAGAGCGCAACACCATCGTCATCGCGGGCTGCGAGGCGCACATCTGCCTGCTGCAGACGGCGCTGGACCTGCTGGAAGACGAGTTCGAGGTCTGGGTGGTCACCGATGCCTGCAGCTCGCGCACCGAGCGCAACCGCGACGCGGCGTTTGACCGCCTGGCCGGTGCCGGTGCCGAGCTGGTGACCACCGAGATGGTGCTGTTCGAGTGGTTGCGCACCGCCGAGCATGCCGATTTCAAGGCCATCCAGGCTTTGGTCAAGTAATGTTTCGCCCGCGCCACACGCAAATTTAAATAAATAGTAGCGCTTGTGCTTACCCTGTCAGCGCAAGCAGCTATAAAAAGCAGAGCATTTACCTGTTCTTTGCTGGTAACCGGGCGATTGCCGTCCGCATTGCGGTGATAATCCGCTCCGAACTAGGCCCTTCCTGCCACAGTCGCATCCGCCAATCGGTCCAGCCGTGTCGCGGAAGGTTAATTAAACCCAGCTTTAACCAGCTAATGTTTCCTTCAGGGAAACGGAGGTCAGCGGAATATGAGTGATCCAGTGTCTACGGTGTACAGCGCCTACCAGGGCAACACCTATCTCTTCGGCGGCAATGCGCCCTATGTCGAAGAGCTTTACGAAAACTACCTGAGCAATCCCGGCAGCGTGCCCGACAACTGGCGCGACTACTTTGACGCGCTCCAGAACGTGCCCGCCGTGGATGGCAGCAATGCCAAAGACGTGCCGCATCTGCCGGTGGTCAATGCCTTCGCCGAGCGCGCCAAAAAAGGCCAGACCAAAGTTGTGGTGGCCAGTGCCGACTCCGAAATGGGCCGCAAGCGCACCGCCGTGCAGCAGCTGATTGCCGCCTACCGCAACGTGGGTGCCCGCTGGGCCGACCTGGACCCCCTGAAACGCACCGAGCGCGAAAACATCCCTGAGCTGGACCCCGCGTTCTACGGTTTCACCGATGCCGACCAGGAAACCGTGTTCAACACCAGCAACACCTTCTTCGGCAAAGAAACCATGTCGCTGCGCGACCTGATGAACGCCCTGCGTGAAACGTATTGCGGCACCATCGGCGCCGAGTACATGTACACCACCGACCAGAACAAAAAGCGCTGGTGGCAGCAAAAGCTGGAAAGCATCCGCAGCAAGCCCAACTTCTCCAAAGAGAAGAAGCTGCACATTCTGGACCGCATCACCGCCGCCGAAGGCCTGGAACGTTTCCTGCACACCAAGTTCGTCGGCCAAAAGCGCTTCTCGCTCGAAGGCGGCGAAAGCTTCATCGCCTCGATGGACGAACTGATCCAGACCGGCGGCAGCAAGGGCCTGCAAGAAATCGTCATCGGCATGGCCCACCGTGGCCGCCTGAACGTGCTGGTCAACTCGCTGGGCAAGGTGCCTGCCGACCTGTTCGCCGAATTCGACCACACCGCCCCCGAAGATCTGCCTTCTGGCGACGTGAAATACCACCAGGGCTTCAGCTCCGACGTGTCCACCCCTGGCGGTCCGGTGCATTTGACGCTGGCCTTCAACCCCTCGCACCTGGAAATCGTCAACCCCGTGGTGGAAGGCTCGGTGCGTTCGCGCATGGACCGACGCGCCGACCCGCTGGGCAAGCAGGTGCTGCCCGTGCTGGTGCACGGCGACGCGGCCTTTGCCGGCCAGGGCGTGGTGATGGAAACCCTGGCGCTGGCCGAAACCCGTGGCTACTTCACGGGCGGCACGGTGCACATCGTCATCAACAACCAGATTGGCTTCACCACCAGCGACCCGCGCGACAGCCGCTCCACGCTGTACTGCTCCGACGTCGTCAAGATGATCGAAGCGCCGGTGCTGCACGTCAACGGCGACGATCCTGAAGCCGTGGTGCTGGCCACCCAGATCGCACTGGACTACCGCATGGAGTTCCAACGCGACGTGGTGGTGGACATCATCTGCTTCCGCAAGCTGGGCCACAACGAGCAAGACACCCCGGCCATGACCCAGCCGCTGATGTACCGCAAGATTGCCAAGCATCCCGGCACCCGCAAGCTGTACGCCGACAAGCTGACCGCCCAAGGCATGGGCGAGACGCTGGGCGACGACATGGTCAAGGCCATGCGCGCAGCACTCGATGCCGGTATCAACACCTTCAACCCGGTTATCACCAACTTCAAGAGCAAGTACGCGGTCGATTGGTCGCCGTACCTGAACCGCAAGTGGACCGACGCAGGCGACACCGCCATTCCCCTGGCCGAGTGGAAACGCCTGGCCGAGAAGATGACGGCCATCCCCGCCAACATCACCCCGCACCCGCTGGTGAAAAAGGTCTACGACGACCGCGCCGCGATGGGCCGGGGCGACATTCCGGTGGATTGGGGCATGGGCGAGCACATGGCTTTTGCGTCCCTGGTGGCCAGCGGCTACCCGGTGCGTTTGAGCGGTGAAGACTGTGGCCGTGGCACCTTTACCCACCGCCATGCCGTGATCCATGACCAGGACCGTGAAAAGTTCGACGAAGGCACCTACACCCCGTTGCAAAACGTGGCCGACGGCCAGGCACCGTTCACCGTGATCGACTCCATCCTGTCCGAAGAGGCGGTGCTGGCGTTCGAATACGGCTACGCATCGAACGACCCGAACACCTTCGTGATCTGGGAAGCCCAGTTTGGCGACTTCGCCAACGGTGCCCAGGTGGTGATCGACCAGTTCATTGCCTCCGGCGAAGTCAAGTGGGGCCGCGTCAATGGCATCACCCTGATGCTGCCGCACGGCTACGAAGGCCAGGGCCCCGAGCACAGCTCGGCCCGCCTGGAGCGCTTCATGCAACTGAGTGCCGACACCAATATGCAAGTGGTGCAGCCCACCACCGCCAGCCAGATCTTCCACCTGTTGCGCCGCCAGATGGTGCGCAACCTGCGCAAGCCGCTGGTCATCATGACGCCCAAGTCGCTGCTGCGCGCCAAGGATGCGGCATCGCCCCTGAGCGAATTCACCAAGGGCGTTTTCCAGACCGTCATTCCGGAGAACAAGGACGTCAAGGCCGACAAGGTCAAGCGCATCGTCGCCTGCTCGGGCAAGGTCTACTACGACCTGGCCAAGAAGCGCGAAGAAAAGGGCGCCGACGACGTGGTGATCCTGCGCGTGGAACAGCTCTACCCTTTCCCGCACAAGGCCTTTGCCGCCGAAGTCAAAAAGTACCCCAACGTGACCGAAATGGTCTGGTGCCAGGACGAGCCGCAAAACCAGGGTGCCTGGTTCTTCGTGCAGCACTACCTGCATGAAAACATGGTTGAAGGCCAAAAGCTGGGTTACTCGGGCCGTGCGGCCTCGGCATCCCCTGCAGCCGGTTATTCGCACCTGCACCAGGACCAGCAAAAGTCGCTGGTCGATGGCGCGTTTGGCAAGCTCAAAGGCTTCGTCCTCACAAAATAAATCGGCTGCATCTGCCACTGCACCGCTGTTCTGCGGTGCAGTGCCTGCGCCCCCCGTTGGAAGATTTGGAGAAAATTAAATGGCTATCGTAGAAGTGAAGGTTCCGCAACTGTCCGAGTCCGTGGCGGAAGCCACCCTGTTGCAGTGGAAGAAAAAAGTTGGCGACGCAGTGGCCATCGACGAAATTCTGATCGAAGTTGAAACCGACAAAGTCGTGCTGGAAGTGCCCGCACCCGCCGCCGGTGTGATCACCGAGTTGCTGATGATTGATGGCAGCACCGTGATGGCCGAGCAACTGATTGCCCGCATCGACACTGAAGCCAAAGCCGGTGCTGCGGCACCTGTGCCCGGCTCCGTGGCCGCCGCCGCTGCCGTCACCGCTGCTGCCGCTGCCCCTGCGCCCGCCGTGGCCAGCACCTCCATGGCCGGTGTGCCCATGCCCGCTGCGGCCAAGCTGATGGCCGACAACGCCCTGGCCGCTGGCTCGGTAGCCGGTTCCGGCAAAGATGGCCGCGTCACCAAGGGTGATGTGCTGGCGGCCGTGGCTAATCCTCCTACTGCCAAGGTGACGGCTTCGGTGATCCCCACCGGCGTGCCTACCAAGTCGCTGGCCCAGGTGGCCACCGTCGCGCCTGATTTGGGCGACCGCCCCGAGCAGCGCGTGCCCATGAGCCGCCTGCGTGCCCGCGTAGCCGAGCGCCTGCTGCAATCGCAATCCACCAACGCCATCCTGACCACGTTCAACGAGATCAACATGGCCCCGGTGATGGACATGCGCAAACGCATGCAAGAGCGCTTCGAGAAAGAACACGGCTGCAAGCTGGGCTTCATGAGCTTCTTCGTCAAGGCCGCGGTGCACGCGCTGAAGAAGTTCCCGGTGCTGAACGCCAGCGTGGACGGTAACGACATCGTCTACCACGGCTACTTCGACATCGGTATCGCTGTGGGCTCGCCCCGTGGCCTGGTGGTGCCGATTCTGCGCAACGCCGACCAGATGAGTTTTGCCGACATCGAGAAGAAGATCGCCGAATTCGGCAAGAAGGCGGCCGAAGGCAAGCTGGGCATGGACGACATGACCGGCGGCACCTTCTCCGTCTCCAACGGTGGCACCTTCGGCTCCATGCTGTCCACGCCCATCATCAACCCACCGCAGTCGGCGATTCTGGGCATCCACGCCACCAAGGACCGCGCCGTGGTCGAAAACGGCCAGGTTGTGGTGCGCCCGATGAACTACTTCGCCATGAGCTACGACCACCGCATCATCGACGGCCGCGAAGCCGTCCTGGGCCTGGTCGCCATGAAGGAAGCGCTGGAAGATCCCGCACGTCTGCTGTTTGACATCTAAAGAACCAGGCACACCCCCAGGCTGCAGCGCTGCGCGTCTTCCGCCAACCCCCTTGCAGGGGGCAACAGCAGCGGCCCGGCAAAGCCGGTTCCGCGCTGTTCTGGAAGGGGTTTCTGCCAGTGGGCGGCATGACTGAAACTAATTTGGGATTTGAAAAATGTCTAAAAACTTTGACGTGATCGTCATCGGCGGCGGCCCTGGTGGCTACATTGCCGCCATCCGCGCGGCCCAGCTGGGCTTCAATGTGGCCTGCATCGACGAGTGGAAGAACGCCAAGGGCGGCCCAGCCCTGGGCGGCACCTGCACCAACGTCGGCTGCATCCCGTCCAAGGCGCTGCTGCAGTCCAGCGAGCACTTTGACCAGGCCAACCACCACTTTGCCGACCACGGTATTTCGGTCTCCGGCCTCAGCCTGGACCTGGCCAAAATGGTCGCCCGCAAGGACACCGTGGTCAAGCAGAACAACGACGGCATCCAGTACCTGTTCAAGAAGAACAAGGTCACCTTCTTCCATGGCCGCGGCTCGTTCGTGGCCGCGGTAGACGGCGGCTATGCCATCAAGGTGGGCGAGGAATCGCTGGTCGGCAAGCACATCGTGATCGCCACCGGCTCCAACGCCCGCCCCTTGCCCGGCACCCCGTTCGACGAGGAATACATCTTGTCCAACGACGGCGCTTTGCGTATTGGTGCAGTTCCCAAGAAGCTGGGCCTGATCGGCTCCGGCGTGATCGGCCTGGAAATGGGTTCTGTCTGGCGCCGCCTGGGCGCGGAGGTCACCATCCTCGAAGGTCTGCCGACTTTCCTGGGCGCGGTGGACGAGCAGATCGCCAAGGAAGCCAAAAAGGCCTTCGACAAGCAAGGCCTGAAGATCAACCTGGGCGTGAAGGTCGGCGAGATCAAGAAGGCCAAGAAGGGCGTGAGCATTGCCTACACCGATGCCAAGGGCGAAGCCCAAACGCTGGACGTGGACAAGCTCATCGTCTCCATTGGCCGCGTGCCCAACACCATTGGTTTGGGTGCGGATGTGGTCGAGCTGGCGCTGGACGAGCGCGGCGCGATTGTGGTGGACGGCGACTGTAAAACCAATCTGCCCAACGTCTGGGCGATTGGCGACGTGGTGCGTGGCCCCATGCTGGCGCACAAGGCCGAAGAAGAAGGCGTGGCGGTAGCCGAGCGCATCGCCGGCCAGCACGGCCATGTCAACTTCAACACCGTGCCTTGGGTGATCTACACCAACCCCGAAATCGCCTGGGTCGGCCAGACCGAGCAGCAGCTCAAGGCCGCGGGCAAGGCCTACAAGGCGGGCAGCTTCCCGTTCCTGGCCAATGGCCGTGCGCGGGCGCTGGGCGACACCACCGGCATGGTGAAGATGCTGGCCGATGCAGTGACCGACGAGATCCTGGGCGTGCACATCGTGGGCCCGCAGGCCAGCGAGTTGATCGCTGAGTGCGTGATGGCCATGGAATTCCGCGCCAGCGCCGAGGACATCGCCCGCATCTGCCACGCCCATCCTTCGCTTTCCGAGTCCACCAAGGAAGCCGCTTTGGCGGTGGATAAGCGTACGCTCAATTTCTAACCGATTTTGGGTATAAAAATAGCTGCTACTGCCCATGGAATGGGCGCTAGCAGCTATTTAATTTGTAGTAACGGGAGTGTTTCTCTTTGAGCGTTAAAGCAGCCTACGAGGCCGAACTGGCCCAGCGCGGTTACACCGCCGACCCGGCGCAGTTGCGCGCCGTCGATGCTTTGGAGCGTTGCGCCACCGAGTGGGCTGCGTACAAAGAAAAGCGTTCCAACAGCTTCAAAAAGCTGATCTTCCGGCCCGAGATTCCGCGCGGCGTGTACATGTACGGCGGGGTGGGGCGGGGCAAGAGCTTTTTGATGGACTGCTTCTTCAACGCAGTACCCTTGAAGCGCAAAACCCGCCTGCACTTCCATGAGTTCATGCGCGAAGTGCACCGCGAGCTGGCCGACCTGCAGGGCACGGTGAACCCGCTGGACGCGCTGGGCGCACGCATGGCCAAGCGCTACAAGCTGATCTGCTTTGACGAATTCCATGTGGCCGACATCACCGACGCGATGATCCTGCACCGGCTGCTGGACGCGCTGTTTGCCAACGGTGTGGGCTTTGTCACCACCTCCAACTTCAAGCCTGACGACCTCTACCCCAACGGCCTGCACCGCGACCGCATCCTGCCCGCCATCGCGCTGCTGAACGAAAAGCTGGAAGTGCTGAGCGTGGACAACGGCACCGACTACCGTAGCCGCACGCTGGAGCAGGTCAAGATCTACCACATGCCGCTGGGCCCGCAGGCCGACCTGGAGATGGCCGAGGCCTTCACCCGCCTGGCAGAAACCCAGGACGAAGACCCGGTGCTGCACATCGAAGCCCGCGAAATCCAGGCCCGGCGCAAGGCTGGGGGCGTGGTGTGGTTCGACTTCAATTCCCTGTGCGGCGGACCGCGCTCGCAAAACGATTACCTGGAAATCGCCAGCCAGTTCCACACCGTGCTGCTGAGCAACGTGCCCGCCATGGGGGTCAATATGGCGTCGCCCGCGCGGCGATTTACCTGGCTGGTGGACGTGCTGTACGACCGCCGTGTCAAACTGATCCTGTCTGCTGCAGTGCCGCCCGAAGAGCTGTACACCGAGGGCCCGATGGCGCACGAGTTTCCGCGCACCGTGTCGCGCCTGAACGAGATGCAGTCGGTTGAATTTTTGGCGCTGGAGCGGCGTATCGTGGACACCCATCTGACATGAAAAAATACGGATTTAGCCTGTTGTGCCTGGCTGGGCTGCTGGGCAGTGTCTCGGTAACGGCGCAGATTGCCGACGGCGGCCTGCAGGTGGCTGCCGAGCACGCCCGCATCGATGCCGAGCGCCAGCGGATCGAAAAGCGCTTTGCCGAAGAAGAGGCGGCCTGCTTCCAGAAGTTTGCCGTCAACGACTGCCGCGATGCCAGCCGTGCCCGTCGCCGGGTCGATATGGCCGATCTGCGCCGCCAGGAAATCGCGCTCAACGATGCCGAGCGTAAACGCAAGGGCGCGGAGCAGTTGCAGCGCATGGAAGAAGCCGCTGCCGCCAAAGATGCGCCTCCCGTGGCTGTGGGTACCGCCACCCCGCGGACGCCGGCCACCCCCCGCACCCATGCGCCCACCGAGCCGCGCAAACCGTACGATGCTGCCGAGGCCGCCAAGGCGCAGGCTGCGCGCAAGGCCACCGCCGACAGCAAGGCCCGCAAGGCGCAGGAAGACCAGGCCACCCGCGCCCGCCGCGCAGCCGAGGCCGCCAATGAACCCGCGCGCTACGCCAAAAAGCTGCAAGAAGCCGCCGACCACAAGGCCGACACTGCCAAGCGCAGTGCGGCCCGCACCAAGGCCAAGGCGGCCCCGCTGCCAGAGCCCGCACCTTGAAAGTAAATGCTCTTATTTTTAACTATAAAAATAAGAGCATTTCACGCCGACTCCATCAGCACAAGTAGTCGATTGAATGCCTGAAAAAAGGCCTTAAAACCTAAAAAATCCTACGGCAGCTTCTCCAGCGCCCCCGTGGGCTCGGCCATCACCCGGGCGGCATCATTCAGGTTGGCCAGAAGGTGGTTGGCAAAGTAGCTGTTTTGCGTGTCGGGCTCCAGCGCGGCCAGCACCAGGTTGGCCAGGGGCTGGCCCATTGGTACATAAAAACTTCCTTGCGGCGTGTCCACCAGGCTGCGTACCAGCTCCACCTCGATCCGGTTGATGGGTTGTGCATCGGCAATGCTGCCACGCACGTCCTGCCGTACGCCGCTGCTCTGGCCGGTGGCACGGTACAGCTCGCCCCGCACCGATCCGGCTTCCACCACCCGCATCACCTGCACGCCCAGCAGTTGCAGCCGGTCCACCGCCGCCGTGGCCGCCGCCGACAGCCAGTAGCCGCAGGGTCGGGGGCGCGACTTCAGGGTTTGCAGCTCCAGTGCCGAATTCCAGTCTACTGACACCTTCTTGTCGGCCCCGGTGCTGGGGTTGAGCATGGTCAGCTCGTACTGGGCGCTGGTGGGGCCGGCCTCCACCACCGCCTGGCTGCGGCAGGCCTGGCTGCTGACTTCGCGCTCGATGAACGAGCGCAGCTGGCCCATCTGCTCGGCCCGGGCGGCAGTGCTTTGCAGCATGCTGACCATTGCCGTCACCTGGGTGTGCACCCGGCGCTGGATGTGCAGGCGGCCAATGCCCACCCCGCGGGTTTCGATCAACATGCTGACGGTGTTCTTCAGGCCGTTGACGTTGCGCCCGGTGTCGGGCTGGGTGCCGCCCATGGAGACCTCGTGGTCGTCGATATCGGTGGAGGTGGTGTAGTACCACTCGCTGGTCAGGCCTTGCAACTTCAGCGCGGCGATCACTGGGCGGCGGTACCACTCTTCGGACGCACGGGTCAGGAACTCGGGCAGGTTGGCCACCATGGCGTACTGCAGCAGCGCATCGAATTTCTGGATGGTGCCAAATTTTTGCAGGTAGCGGCCCACCACGGTGTACTCGTGTGCGTCCAGCACCACCGTGGGCTGGTAGTCGCGGGTCAGCGTGGCCAGGGCGCGGGCCTCGGGGCTGTTGAGCAGCAGGTGGTCGCGGTTCAGGTCGATGCCGTTGGCGGTGGCGCGCTGGTTGGCGGCGGCCCCGTCGGGGTTGGCACGCGGCACGATCAGCACGTTGAGCTTGTCCAGCAGGGGTTCCAGCAGGCCCTGCGCCAGCTCGCGCGCCACCACCAGTGCGGCCTCGCTGCCTGCGGGCTCGTTGCCGTGCTGCTGCGCCACGATCAGCACCGTGGGCCGCCCGGTAGCGAGGATGGTCGGTGCGTCCGGGCTGCTGGCACGGGTCAGCAACAGGGCCTCCAGAGGCACGCCCTGTTGCGACTGGCCGAAGCGCAGCACGCTGGCATGCACACCGCGGCTAGGGTGGTTGCTGAGCTGCTCCAACCAGGCGGAATTTTCGGCATTGCTGCTGAAGCTGGTACGCCCCGGCTGCAGGCCCGGCGTGCTGTAGGCGATGGACGGGTCCGGGAAGCGGGCGGCGACGGCGGCGCTGTAGGGCGCGCCGTCCGGGGTAGTGGCCTCGGGCGCATCGCCGGAGCGGGTGACGGGCTGGATGACAACCGGGGCAACGGTGGTTGCCGCGGGCTTCGCGGGCACCGCCGCGGGCCGCGGGGCCACTACAGGTGCGGCGGGTGGTTGCCAGGGCGGCAGTGGTGTCGAGCCGCACGCGACCAGGGCCAGCACCGCTGCTGCGCTGGCAGCCTTCAGGCTGAGTGGGGCGAACTTTGGGGTCGCGCGGGGGAGCCGTGGGCTGTTGCTGAAAACCATGGTGTGGATGCTCCTCCATCTTCGAATTCCGGCATGTTACCCGCGAGCCAAAGGTCAGTTGCTCAAATTGCCGTCCACAGCGCAGGCAGGCCGGGCAGGGTGCGGAAAATGCCGCTGATGGCCCCGCTGCGCACCATCTCGGTGGCGTGGGCGATGTCGGGCGCGAAGTAGCGGTCGTGGTCCATGCGGGGGATATCGGCGCGCAGGGCTGCGTGCAGCAGCTCCAGCGGAGCCGAGCTGGTCAGGGGCCGCAAGAAGTCGATGCCCTGGGCCGCAGCCAGCCATTCGATGGCCAGAATATGCGCCGTGTTGCTCACCATGGCCTGCAGGCGGCGCGCGGCGAAGGTGGCCATGGACACATGGTCTTCCTGGTTGGCGCTGGTGGGCAGGCTGTCTACGCTGGCCGGGTGGGCCAGGGATTTGTTCTCAGAAGCCAGCGAGGCCGCGGTAACGTGCATGATCATGAAGCCGCTGTGCAGCCCGGCATCGGCCGTCAAAAACGGTGGCAGGCGCGAGACGCTGCTGTCGATCAGCATGGCGATGCGGCGCTCGGCAATCGCACCCACCTCGGCAATTGCCAAGGCCATGCCGTCGGCCGCCAGGGCCACCGGTTCGGCGTGGAAATTCCCTCCAGACACCATCACACCGTCTTCCGCAAACACCAGCGGGTTGTCGGTCACCGCGTTGGCTTCGATCAGCAAAATGCGGCTGGCGTGGCGCAGCTGGTCCAGGCAGGCCCCCACCACCTGCGGCTGGCAGCGCAGCGAATACGGGTCTTGCACCCGGTCGTCGCCGGTGGCGTGCGATTGACGGATGGCGCTGCCCGCCAGCAGCGCGCGGTAGTAGCGGGCCACGTCGATCTGGCCGGGCTGACCGCGCAGCGCGTGGATGCGCGGGTCAAACGGGCCATCGCTGCCGCGTGCGGCTTCCACCGACAGGGCACCAATCAACAGTGCTGCTTCCAGCACCGGCTCGAAGATGAACAAGCCGTGTAGCGCCAGCGCCGCCGAGGTCTGGGTGCCGTTAATCAGCGCCAAACCCTCCTTGGGGCCGAGGGTCAGCGGCGCGATACCGGCCTGTGCCAGCGCGTCTGCGGCCGCCATGCGCTGGCCGTCGACCCACATCTCGCCTTCGCCCAGCAGCGCCAGTGTCATGTGCGCCAGCGGGGCCAGGTCGCCGGATGCGCCCACCGAACCCTGCGAAGGTACATGCGGCACCAGCCCGGCGTTGTGCACCGCCAGCAGGGTGTCCACCACCACCTCGCGCACGCCGGAATGGCCGCGTGCCAGGCTGGCAGCCTTGGTGGCCAGCATCAGCCGCACGATGGGCGCGGCCAGCGGCTCGCCCACGCCCACGCTGTGCGAGCGGATCAGGTTGAGCTGCAGCGTGGCCAGTTGCGCCTTGCTGATGCGCTGGTTGGCCAGCTTGCCAAAGCCGGTGTTGACCCCGTACACCGGCGCATCGCCGTCGGCAGCGGCCTGTACCAGGGCGGCGCTGGCGCGGATGCCGTCGCGGCAGGCGGGGTCCAGCTCCAGGGGGGTGACGCTGGCATGGATGCGTTGGAGTTGCTCCAGGGTGAGGAGGCCGGGGGTGATCAGCATGGGGGGTCTCGCTTTCGTCAAATAGTGGCTGCGACTGTACTTGTGTAGACATGACTAGTCAACCACGTACAACTACAATTTACAAATGGTCTTCCTTCGACAATCGCCGCTGGCTTCCTCCGAACCCGCCAACCAGGCGCCGTTCGCCCGGGTCAAGGCACATCTAAAAAAAGAGTTGTCGCAAGGCCGCTGGCCGCCGGGCAGCCTGATGCCGTCCGAGCCCGAGTTGGTGGCGCAGTTCAAGGTCAGCCGCATGACGGTCAGCCGCGCCCTGCGCGAGCTGCAGTCCGAAGGGCTGGTCACCCGTTTGCAGGGCGTGGGTACCTTCGCCGCGCACCTGGGCTCGGTGTCGTCCAACCTGACCATCCACGATCTGCAACAGGAAATTGCCGCGCGCGGCCACCGCCACCACGCCGTGGTGCACCTGGCGCAGGAAGAAGCCTGCTCCGAGGCCATCGCCCAGCCGTTCCGCCTGGCCCCCGGCACGCGCGTTTTCCATACCCTGCTGGTGCACTTTGAAAACGACGTGCCCATGCAGTGTGAAGACCGCTATGTGAACCCTGCCTGCGCGCCCGACTACCTGCAAAACGACTTCACCCAGCTATCGCCCACCTACTACCTGCGCACCGTGGCCCCGCTGTGGGAGGCGCAGTACGCGGTGGAGGCCAGCCTGCCCACCGCGCAAGAGGCCGAGCTGCTAGGCATTGCGCCCAGCGCCCCCTGCCTGGTGGTGCTACGCAAAACCGCCAACGCCGACGTGCCCATCACCCTGGCGCGCCAGGTGCACCCCGGCACGCGCTACCAGCTCAACGGACATTTCAAGCCATGACGACCTTTCAAGCCCACCGCGTCTCCGTCGCCCCGATGATGGATTGGACCGATGCCCATTGCCGCTATCTGCACCGCCTGCTGTCCCGCCATACCTTGCTGTACACCGAGATGGTGACCACCGGCGCGTTGCTGCATGGCGATGTGCCGCGGCATTTGCGTTTCAATGCCGAAGAGCATCCGGTGGCCTTGCAACTGGGCGGCAGCGAACCGGCGGACCTGGCCCGCTGCGCCAAGTTGGGCGAAGAGTGGGGTTACGACGAGATCAACATCAACTGCGGTTGCCCTAGCGAGCGGGTGCAGCGCGGTGCATTTGGGGCCTGTTTGATGGCGGAGCCGCAGTTGGTGGCCGATTGCGTGCGGGCCATGCGCGACGCGGTGGATATTCCGGTCACGGTGAAGCACCGCATTGGCGTGGACAAGACCGAGAGCTATGACTTTGTGCGTGACTTTGTGGGTACGGTGGCCGAAGGCGGTTGCAGCACTTTCGTCGTGCACGCCCGCAATGCCTGGCTCAAAGGCCTGTCGCCCAAAGAAAACCGCGAGATCCCGCCACTGCGCTACGAGCTGGTGCACCGCCTGAAACAGGATTTCCCGGCGCTCACTTTTTCCATCAACGGGGGCTTCACCACCGAGGACCAGATTACCGAGCAGTTGACCCAGTTGGATGGTGTGATGGTGGGGCGCGAGGCCTACCACAACCCCTGGTTTCTGGCCGGTTGGGATGCGGCGTTTTTCGGCGCGGCACCCAGTGAGGCCACGCGCGAAAGCATCGAGGAGCAGATGGTGCTCTACATGGAACGCATGGCCGCCGAGCAGGGCACGGGCTGGTACAGCATCGCCCGCCACATGTTGGGCCTGCGCCACGGCTTGCCGGGTGCGCGGCGCTGGCGCCAGGTGTGGAGCGACCACCGCCTCAAGACCACACCGCCGCGTGAGGTGATGGCCTTGGCGCACACGCGTTACGGGTTTGACGAGACCAAGAGCGCCTGAAGCTACCTGCGCGGGCAGGACTTACTTGCCCCCTACACAGGGTTGGAAGATATCCAGCGCGGGCTGGTAGACGCTGGTGGTTACGCCCAAAAGGCCCAGCACCGAGTGGAAGTAGTTGTCGTGGCTGATGCGTACGTCTTGCTGCTTTTGCAGGCAGCCCGTGGTCACATGGCTGCGCTGCTCGTAGGCTGGGGACAGCCAGGTGATCCAGGGCACATGCTTTTGCACATCGGGGGCAATGTCGTAGGGCAGGCCGTGCAGGTAGATGTTGTTTTCACCCAGCGACTCGCCGTGGTCGGCCACATAGACCATGGCGGTCGCGCTAGTGGCATCTTTGTTTTTCAGCCACTGGATGGCACTGGCCAGCACGTGGTCGGTGTAGACGATGGTGTTGTCGTAGGCATTGACCAGCAGAGCCTGGCTGCAGTCTTGCAGGTTGTTGCTGGTGCATTCGGGTAGGAACTTTTTAAAGGCCGCCGGGGTGCGCTTGTAATAGGCCGGGCCGTGGCTGCCCATCTGGTGCAGCAGCACGACCACGCCCTTGGCGCGGCGCTCGGCGGGTAGCTCGGCAATGCGGGCATCGAGCTGGCGCAGCATGATGTCGTCAAAGCATTCGCCGTCCACGCACAGGTCTTTGTCTTTGAGCTGGGTGGTGCTGGTGTGGGGCACGCGGTCGCACACGCCTTTGCAGCCGGCCTGGTTGTCGATCCACACCACGCCCAGGCCGCTGCGCTGCAACACGTCCAGCAGGCCCTCGTAGTTGGCTTTGCGGCCCTCAAAGCCCTGTTTGCCCAGGTGCGAGAACATGCAGGGCACCGAGGCGGCGGTATTGGTGCCGCAGGACCAGGCGTTGCGGTAGCTGGCAAGGTGTTCTTTGGCCAGTTCGGGCGTGGTGGGGCGGGCGTAGCCGTTCAGGGCGAACTGGCCGGCACGTCCGGTTTCGCCCACCACCAACAAGAGCAGCGGGGGCTTGCCGGTGGCGGGGCGCAGCTGCGCATCCTGGCCGATGGGCAAAATGGTGCGCTCGTCGCGTTTGAAGGGCTTGGCGGCAATGTCGCCCAACGCGTAAAAAGAGTTCAGCGGATTGATCAGGTAGCGCTGTTCGGTGTGGTTGCGCATCAGCGACGAGAAGTCCTGAAAAATCAGCAGCAGGCTGCCCACCAGCGCGCCCAGCGCCAGCACTACGCCGAGCAGGTTGCCGCCGATCTGGCGCAGGGCGGCGCGGCGCGGCGTGTGCTGCCGCCACAGCCAGATGCTGGGCAGCACGGCCATCACCAGCACCGTGCCCAGCATCCGAAGGTTCACCAGATCGCGGGTTTCGCGCATGTCGGTTTCCAGCGCGTTGACCAGCATGGTGGTGTCGATCACCACGCCGTATGACAGCATGAAATGCGCCCCAAACGCTGCCGCAAACAAAGACAAGGTGATGAAGGGCTTGAGCGTCCAGCGCCAGTTCAGCAGACTGAACAGCAGCGCCATGGCGGCCGCAATCGTCACGGCAAAGCCCGTCCCTACCGCCAGGCCGCGCAGGTTTTGGAGCTCGGGCATACGGGCCCATTCGCGCCACAGGGGGATATTGCAGACCGTGGCAATCCACAGGCTAAAAATCAGCACCAGCCAGGCGGGGTGGCGGGTACGGCCCGTGCGGGCGCTGTCGTACAAGGGCATCAGATCATTGCGTGGGTGAAGTCAGGGCGTGACTGTAAGGCCTGGCTGTAAAGCCTGCGCGTGGTGCGCCATGTGGTCGGCCATGAAGCTGCTGACGAAGTAGTAGCCATGGTCGTAGCCGGTGTGGCGGCGCAGCAGCAGGGGCTGGTTGACCGCCTGGCAGGCGGCTTCAAAGATATGCGGGTTGAGCTGCGGTGCCAGAAACTTGTCGGCCAGACCCTGGTCGATCAGGATGCCGTGCTGGTAGGGCGCTGCGGTTTTGGCGGCCATTAGGAACACGGCATCGTGTGCAGGCCAGGAGGTGTTGTCCGCACCCAGGTAACCCGTAAACGCCTTTTGCCCCCAGGCGCACTGGGTCGGCGCGCAGATGGGCGCAAAGGCCGAGACTGACTTGAACAGGCCCGGGTATTTCAGTGCCAGCGTCAACGCGCCATGCCCACCCATCGAATGGCCGAAGATGCCGATGCGCTCGGGGTCGATCGCCAACTCTTCCACCAGCAGAGGCAGCAGCTCTTTGACGAGGTAGCTTTCCATGCGGTAGTGGGTGGACCAGGGGGCCTCGGTGGCATCGATGTAGAAGCTGGCGGCCAGGCCAAAGTCCCAGCTATCGGCTTCGCCGGGCAGGTTGGCACCGCGCGGCCCGGTATCGGGGGCAATCAGGGCGATGCCTAGTTGCGCGGCGTACTGTTGCGCCCCCGCCTTGGTCATGAAGGTTTCTTCGTTACAGGTCAGCCCGGCCAGGTAGAGCAGGGCGGGTACCCGGCCAGAGGCTCCGGGCGGCATGTACACCGCCAAGCGCATGGGCAGGCCGATCTGCGCAGAGTCGTGCTGGTAGAAGGTCTGGATGCCGTCAAAGCAGGCATGTTCGGAGAGAGTGGTGAGCTTGGCCATCAGAACAGCACCACGCCACGGATCGATTCACCGCTCTTCATCAAGTCAAACCCCTTGTTGATATCTTCCAGCGGCATGGTGTGCGTGATCAGCGGGTCGATGCTGATCTTGCCTTCCATGTACCAGTCCACGATTTTGGGCACGTCGGTGCGGCCCCGCGCGCCACCAAAGGCCGAGCCTTCCCATTTACGGCCCGTCACCAGCTGGAACGGCCGGGTGGATATCTCCGCCCCCGCTTCGGCCACGCCGATGATGATGCTGCGGCCCCAGCCCTTGTGGGTGCATTCCAGCGCCTGGCGCATCACCTGGGTGTTGCCTATGCATTCGAAGCTGTAGTCGGCTCCGCCGTCGGTCAATTGAACGATGGCATCGACGACATTCGGAACCTCTTTGGGGTTGATGAAGTGCGTCATGCCGAACTGGCGGGCCATGGCCTGGCGTGCGGGGTTGATGTCCACGCCGATGATCTTGTCGGCCCCCACCATCTTGGCACCCTGGATGACGTTCAGGCCGATGCCGCCCAAACCAAACACCACCACATTCGCGCCAGCTTCTACCTTGGCGGTGAACAGCACGGCACCGATGCCGGTGGTGACACCGCAGCCGATGTAGCAGACCTTGTCGAACGGTGCGTCCTTGCGGATCTTGGCCAGGCTGATCTCGGGGGCCACGGTGTAGTTGCTGAAGGTGCTGGTACCCATGTAGTGGAAGATGGGCTTGCCGTCCAGACTGAAGCGGCTGGTGGCATCGGGCATCAGGCCTTTGCCCTGGGTGCCACGGATGAGCTGGCACAGGTTGGTCTTACGGCTCAGGCAGAACTTGCACTGGCGGCATTCGGGGGTGTACAGGGGGATGACGTGGTCACCCTTTTTAAGCGTGGTGACACCGGGGCCGACATCGACCACGATGCCTGCGCCTTCGTGGCCCAGGATGGCAGGGAAGATGCCTTCGGGGTCGGCACCACTGAGGGTGTAGTAGTCGGTGTGGCAGATGCCGGTGGCTTTGATTTCGACCAGCACTTCGCCGAACTTGGGGCCGTCCAGGTCCACGGTTTCGATGGTCAGGGGTGAGCCTGCTTTCCAGGCGACGGCGGCTTTGGTTTTCATGGCGATGTCCTTGCAGCTGGCAAAACTTCAACTATAAGCGGATGCCGCCAGTTCCCTACCGATCTGCAGCAGCATTTTTATAAGAAATAGGCCTCTCGTGCTTATCCAATAAGCGTGAGAAGCTACTAAAAATGTAGCGAAAGAGTTTTTTGCCTCCGCCATGAAAAAAGCCCCTGGGTGCAGGCACCCAGGGGCTTTGGCTCAAGGCCAGATCAACTTAAGCGAAGAACTTCTTGAGCTTGTCCGTCCAGCTGTCGCCCGTAGGCGAGTGCTTGCCGCCGCCCTTTTTGAACGACTCTTCCAGCTCGCGCATCAGCTTGCGCTGGTGTTCGGTGAGCTTGACCGGGGTTTCCACCGTGATGTGGCAGTACAGGTCGCCGGGCGAGCTGTCGCGCACGCCCTTGATGCCCTTGCCGCGCAGGCGGAACTGCTTGCCCGCTTGCGTGCCTTCGGGGATGTCGATGGCGGCCTTGCCGGACAGGGTGGGCACCTCGATCTCGCCACCCAGGGCGGCGGTGATGAAGCTCACCGGCACCGAGCAGTGCAGGTCGCCGCCGTCGCGCTCAAAGATGTCGTGCTTCTTGGTGCGGATCTCGATGTACAGGTCGCCCGAGGGGCCACCGTTCGAGCCCGGCTCGCCATTGCCCACGCTGCGGATGCGCATGCCGTCGTCGATACCGGCGGGGATTTTGACTTCCAGCGTTTTTTGCTTCTTGACCTTGCCCTGGCCGCTGCAGACGGTGCAGGGGTCGGGAATGACCTTGCCCGTGCCACGGCAGGTGGGGCAGGTTTGCTGCACGCTGAAGAAGCCCTGGCGCATCTGCACCGTGCCCTGGCCCGCGCAAGTGCCGCAGGTCTTGGCCTGGGTACCGGGTTTGGCACCGCTGCCGTGGCAGGTGTCGCAGGCTTCCCAGGTGGGGATGCGGATCTGCGCTTCCTTGCCGCGTGCGGCTTCTTCCAGCGTGACTTCCATGGCGTAGCTGAGGTCGGCACCGCGGAACACCTGGCGGCCACCGCCCCGGCCACCACGGCTTTGGCCAAACATGTCGCCAAAAATATCGCCAAAGGCCTCGGCAAAGCCACCGCCCGCAAAGCCGTCGGCCCCGGGGCCGCCGCGCATGTTCGGGTCGACGCCGGCAAAGCCATGCTGGTCGTAGGCGGCGCGTTTTTGCGCGTCGCTCAGCATTTCGTAGGCTTCCTTGATTTCCTTGAACTTGTCTTCGGCACCCTTGGCCGAATCACCCTGGTTGCGGTCAGGGTGGTGCTTCATCGCCAGCTTGCGATAGGCCTTTTTGATTTCTTCCTCGGAGGCGTTTTTGGGAACGCCGAGGGCTTCGTAATAATCTCGTTTGCTCATGCTGCAATCACTTTCTCACTACGGCGATCGGGGGGGAGCCGGATAGCTCGTTACGCAAAAAGCCGCGCCGGAAGTCCCATCGGGACTGTCCAGGCGCGGCGCGGGTCTGATCAAGCCTGCGGCTGCTCAGTTAGCCCTTCTTGACTTCTTTCACTTCGGCATCGACCACGTTGTCGTCAGCGGCTTTGGCGGCTTCGGCTTCCGGGGCGGCAGCACCGGCTTCGTCGGCAGCCTGCTTGGCTTGCATGTCGGCGTACATCTTCTCGCCCAGCTTCTGGCTCACGGTCATCAGGGCGGTGTTCTTTTCGTCGATGGCGGTCTTGTCTTCGCCCTTCAACGCTTCTTCCAGTGCCTTGATGGCGGCTTCGATGCTTTCCTTCTCGGCCGCTTCGATCTTGTCGCCGTACTCGGTCAGGCTCTTCTTGACGCTGTGCACGCTGGCTTCGCCCTGGTTACGGGCCTGCACCAGTTCCAGCTTCTTCTTGTCGTCGGCGGCGTTGAGCTCGGCATCTTTCACCATTTGCTGGATTTCGGCTTCCGTCAGGCCGGAGTTGGCCTTGATGGTGACCTTGTTTTCCTTGCCGGTGCCCTTGTCTTTTGCGCCGACGTGCAAGATGCCGTTGGCATCGATGTCGAACGACACTTCGATCTGTGGCGTACCACGGGCTGCCGGTGGGATGCCTTCGAGGTTGAACTCACCCAGCAGCTTGTTGACGTTGGCGATTTCGCGCTCGCCCTGGAACACCTTGATGGTCACGGCGGGCTGGTTGTCGTCGGCGGTAGAGAAGGTTTGCGCAAACTTGGTCGGGATGGTCGTGTTCTTGACGATCATCTTGGTCATTACACCGCCCAGGGTTTCGATACCCAGCGACAGCGGGGTCACGTCCAGCAGCAGCACGTCCTTGCGGTCGCCGGAGAGCACCTGGCCCTGGATGGCGGCACCCACGGCTACGGCTTCGTCGGGGTTCACGTCCTTGCGGGGTTCCTTGCCGAAGAATTCCTTCACCTTCTCTTGCACCTTGGGCATACGGGTCATGCCGCCGACCAAAATCACGTCATGGATGTCGGCCACGCTCACACCCGCGTCCTTGATGGCGGTGCGGCAGGGGGCGATGGTGCGCTCGATCAGTTCTTCGACCAGGGCTTCCAGCTTGGAGCGGCTGAGCTTGATGTTCAGATGCTTGGGGCCGGAGGCATCGGCGGTCACGTAGGGCAGGTTGATGTCGGTCGATGCGCTGTTGGACAGCTCGATCTTGGCCTTTTCAGCGGCTTCCTTCAGGCGCTGCAGGGCCAGCACGTCCTTGGACAGGTCGACACCGGACTCTTTCTTGAACTCGGCAATGATGAAGTCGATGATGCGCTGGTCAAAGTCTTCGCCGCCCAGGAAGGTGTCGCCGTTGGTGGACAGCACTTCGAATTGCTTTTCGCCATCGACATCGGCGATTTCGATGATGGATACGTCGAACGTGCCGCCACCCAGGTCATACACCGCAATCTTGCGGTCGCCCTTTTCGTGCTTGTCCAGGCCAAAAGCCAGGGCTGCAGCGGTGGGTTCGTTGATGATGCGCTTCACGTCCAGACCGGCGATGCGGCCCGCGTCCTTGGTGGCTTGGCGCTGTGCGTCGTTGAAATACGCGGGCACGGTGATCACGGCTTCGGTGACAGCTTCGCCCAGGTAGTCTTCGGCGGTCTTCTTCATCTTGCGCAGAATGTCGGCGCTGACCTGCTGGGCCGAAATCTTGTTGCCGCGTACTTGCACCCAGGCGTCGCCATTGTCGGCGGCCACGATGGAGTAAGGCATCAGGTCGATGTCTTTCTGGACTTCTTTTTCGGTGAACTTGCGGCCGATCAAACGCTTGACGGCGTACAGCGTGTTCTTGGGGTTGGTCACCGCCTGGCGCTTGGCGGATGCGCCGACCAGCACTTCGCCGTCTTCCTGGTAGGCCACGATGGAGGGCGTGGTGCGTGCGCCTTCGGCGTTTTCGATCACGCGGGGCACATTGCCTTCCATGACGGAAACGCAGCTGTTGGTGGTGCCCAAGTCAATGCCAATAATTCTTCCCATGATTTTGTCCTTTGATTTGTGTAAATGGTGCGGGCTTCAAGCAAAGCCCTCATGCGTTCAAGGTGCGGGTCGTTAGTCGCCACTTCAAGAGTGGGGTTACCGTTTTTTGTTTATTTCGGGGCGGTAACCGTGACCAGGGCCGGGCGCAGCACGCGCTCCGAGATCAAATAGCCCTTTTGCAGCACGCTGACTACGGTGTTGGCTTCCTGCTCGGCAGGTACCACGCTGATGGCCTGGTGCTGGTGCGGGTCGAACCTGGTGCCCGCGGCGGGAGCGATTTCGACGACCTTGTTGCGTTCCAGCGCGCTTTTGAGCTGGCGCAGGGTGGCTTCAGCGCCTTCGCGGATCTGGGCGGGCGTGCCGTCCTTGATGGCCAGGCCGGCTTCCAGGCTGTCGGCCACGGGCAGCAGGCTTTCGGCAAAGCTTTCCAGGCTGAACTTGCGGGCTTTGGCGATGTCGTCTTCGGCGCGGCGGCGGGCGTTTTCGGCATCGGCCTTGGCGCGCAGGAACTGGTCGGCCAGATCGGCGCTCTTGGCTTTCAGGGCAGCCAGTTCGGCCTGGGCCATGGCCAGCGCTTCCACGTCGCTGGTCGCTTGCTCATCGGCGGGGGCCATGCCGTCCAGGGGCTGGTGGTCGGGATTGGAGTTGTTTTCAGACATGTTCTGGAGGGTGAATGGAGTGAACCAGTTACGCAAACTTGTGCCGCCCTGGCCTTTTGCAAGGGGGCGGCGTCGAAAAAATGGGCTGGCGCGGCGGGACCACAGGCCCCGCCCAGGGAAGTTTCAGCCCTTGATGGCCAGCAGTTCCACGTCAAATTTCAGCGTGGCGTTCGGCGGAATCACGCCACCCGCGCCACGTGCGCCGTAGCCCAGGGCGGCGGGGATGATCAGGGTGCGGGCACCACCGATTTGCATACCGGCCACGCCTTCGTCCCAGCCCTTGATGACCATGCCTGCGCCCAGCGAGAACACGAAGGGGTCTTTGCGGTCCTTGCTGGAGTCGAACTTGGCACCTTGCACGCCGTCGTTGTAGAGCCAGCCGGTGTAGTGCACGGTGACGCTCTTGCCCTTGGTGGCGACATCGCCCGAGCCCTGGATGGTGTCTTCAAACTGCAGGCCGGAGGCGGTGGTGGTGAAAGCCATGTGTGTTCCTTGGAGTGTGTGCTATTGAATATGTAGCTGCTTGTGCAATAAGAATGAGCACGAGAGCCCTAAAAGACCCTGAATTATGCCAGCCTGCCTGTGTGGTCCCCGTCGGGTCGGCCTGCGGGGTCCACATGGGTCATCAGGTTGAGCACCGGGTGTTGCTGCAGTACCCTGCGCCGGGCTTCCACCGCAATGCCGTGGCCTGCCTCGACGGTGATGTCGGCTGCTACCACGATGTGTGCGTCGGCCACCAGCATGTCGCCCATGCGGCGGGTTTTCAGTTCGTGCACGCCCAGCACCCCAGGGGTTTGGGTGATGGTGCGGCGGATGGCGTCTACCTCTTGCGCGTCGGCACCCCGGTCCATCAGGTCGTTCAGGGCGTCCCAGCCAAACGACCAGCCCATCTTGCCCACCATCAGGCCGACAATCAGCGCGGCAATCGGGTCCAGCAGCGGGTAGCCCAGCAGGTTGCCGCCTATGCCGCAGGCTACCACCAGCGAAGAGGCGGCGTCCGAACGGGCGTGCCAGGCGTTGGCCACCAGCATGCCCGACTTGACCTTCGTTGCCACCCGCAGCATGTAACGAAACAGGCATTCCTTGGCGACCAGTGCCACCAGCGCCACCCACAGGGCCGACAGGTGCACGCCGGGAATGGTGTCGGGTTGCTCCAGCTTGGCCACCGCCGACCAGACCATGCCCATGCCGACCGCCAGCAGCAGCAGGCCCAACGCCAGCGAGGCCCCGGTTTCGAAGCGCTGGTGGCCATAGGGGTGCTCGGTATCGGCATCCTTGCGGCTGTGGTGGTTGGCCAGCAGCACGGCAAAGTCGGCGACCAGGTCGGACAAGGAATGCACCCCATCCGCGATCAGGCCCTGGGACTTGGCCAGCACCCCCACCAGAATCTGCACCGTGCTCAGGGAGATGTTGACGGCTACGCTGACCCAGGTGCTTTTAGAAGCGGCTGCGGCCTTCTGGGCCGTTTGCTGGGCGCTGTCGTGTTCGTCTTCCGGGGGGAACGGGGTGCGCATGGCTGCTCCTGATTGTGTAGCTGTTCTACAAGCCTACACCAGCGCCAACGCCCATCAGGGTCAATATGCCCATGACCAGGAAAATCGCAGCTGCGATGCGGTGCACGATCTTGGTGGGCATGCGTTCGGCAATTTTATGGCCCAGCAGCACGGCGGGCACATTGGCCAGCATCATGCCCAGTGTGGTGCCTGCCACCACGGCCAGGAAGTTGTGGTACTTGGCCGCCAGCGCGATGGTAGCGAACTGGGTTTTGTCGCCCATTTCGGCCAGAAAGAAGGCCACCAGCGTGGTGCCGAACACGCCATAGCGGGCCAGCTTGGCATCTTCTTCCTCGAACTTGTCGGGCACCAGCGTCCAGCCCGCCATGGCGATGAACGAGATGCCCAAAATCCAGCGCAGGGTTTCCGGCCCCACCAAAGAGGTGATCCAGGAACCAATGGCACCCGCAAAGGCATGGTTGGCCATGGTGGCGACCAGGATGGCCGCGATGATGGGCCAGGGCTTTTTGAATTTGGCCGCCAAGATGAAGGCGAGCAATTGGGTTTTGTCGCCGATTTCGGCGAGGGCGACGATGCCTGTGGAGAGGAGGAAGGCTTCCATGGGTTTCTTTCTAGGCCAGAGCTGAGACGAATGACCACACCCCCTCCCGGCCAAACCGAGGTGGCATGGTCAAAGGTCTTGCCAAGAACGAACCGCTTGCACCATAGCCGAACGGCCAAGTATGTTGATGCAAGCCCCACCCCGCCAAAAGTGCAAGAGTGGGCGGCTACTCCCCAATGAACCACTCAAGTTTACCTGACAGATGAGGGTAAATACTCAGACCGTGACCCAATCGCAGCCAAAAGCCGCCTGCGCTACGCCCAATGTGACTTTGGCGCAACCTTCGGCCCCGGCCAGGGCCGCCAGCGCGAGTTCGGGGCGGTTGTTTTGTTCGCTCAAATGCGCGGCCACGATGCGGCGCAGGCCGCCGGTGGACAGGGCCTGGGCGATCTCGGCGGCGGCGTGGTTGGCCAGGTGGCCGTACATGCCGCCCACGCGCTGCTTCAGAAACGGCGGGTAGCGCGAGGCAGCCAGCAGCTCGGGGTCGTGGTTGCACTCCAGCAGCAAGGCCTGGCAGCCCATCAGCTGCGCCAGCACATGCGGCGTGGCGTGGCCCAGGTCGGTCAGGATGCCCAGGTGCGCATCGCCCTGGCTGCAGCGTAGTTGCAGCGGCTCGCGCGCATCGTGCGGTACGGTGAAGGGGGTGAGCTGCAGGTTGCCCAAATCGATGGCTTCGGTGTCGCGGGCGATGCGCAGCAGGCCATCCAGGTCGGGCATCTCCGGGTGGGCGATGGCGGCATGGGTGCCGTGGCTCATCCACACCGGGATGCGGTGGCGCACGGCCCACTGCGGCGCGCAGCCGACGTGGTCGCCGTGCTCGTGGGTGATGAAGATGGCGTCGATCTGCCCGGCCTGCAGGCCCGCCAGCGCCAGCCGCTGGTCGAGCTGCTTCTGGCCAAAACCGCAGTCCACCAGCACGCGGGTGGTGTGGGCCCCGCTGCAGGCTTCGACGATGGTGCCGTTGCCCGCGCTGCCGCTGCCCAGGCTTTTGAAGCGGAGGGTGCTTATTTCAGGTCGTCCGCAATGATCTGGACGATCTTCTTGGCGCTGTCCGACACCTCTGGTGCGCCCGCTGCGTTCAGCACCGACACGGTGGTGGACGTGCCTTCGGTGACCACGGCGATGCGGTACTGCACCGGCGGCGAACTGCTGTCCTTGCTGAACAGCTTGGTGAAGAAGCCGGGCTGGACCTTGGTGGCGTTCGGGGCCACGTAACGTACAAAGTAGGTGCCTTTGCTGCGGTCGCGGTCTTCGACGGTGAAGCCGGTGCGGTCCAGCGTCAGGCCGACACGGCGCCAGGCCCGGTCAAAGCCGTCGTCCAGTTGCACCACCGACTGGTTGTTGACCGTGGCGATACGGGCGTTGGCCTTGGCGGCTTCGGGCTCCAGGGCGGTTTTGGCCTGCGCGTCGTTGGCGCCCAGCTTCAGCATCAGGCGGCGCAGGAATTCAACTTCCAGCTCGGGGTCGGTGGGGCGGGGCTGCCAGATGGTCTGGTCTTTGGCCTGGCTGGTGTAAACCTCGACCATGCCGCGGTGGCTGATGTAGATCTCCGTGCCGCCGGTGGCGGTGCGTTCCAGGCGGGTGCGGTATTTGTCGCGCTCGCCGGTGGAGTACAGCGACTCGAACACCTTGCCGATGGTGCTGCGGATGATGTCCTGCGGCAGCTTGGCGCGGTTTTCGGCCCAGTCGGTTTCCATGATGCCCAGACCGGCGTTGTCTTCGGTCAGCAAAAAGCCGTTTTGCTGCCAGAAGTCGCGCACCGGTCCCCACAGCCGGTCGGCGGGGCGGTTCACCACCAGCCAGCGCTGCGTGCCCGCGCGCTCGACACGGATGTCGCCCAGCGACGTGGCAGCGGTGGGGGCAGCGGCGGCCACCTGGCCGACCTTGTAGTTGCTGGCGGTGACGGCGGCGCCGGGCACCACGTAGCGGGAGTCGCGGCTGAGCTGCGACAGGTCGGGCGGCACGTCCAGGCCCGGGCCTACTGTGCCTGCGCTCTTGTAGTCGATCTTTTCGCTTTGCAGCATCGAGCAGGCACCCAGCGCCAAGCTCAGTCCCAGCACTCCAACTTTCAATCCAGCTTTGGCAATATGGTTCACGTAGCGTTCCTAAATAGGGTTAGGACTTACGCAGCGCCCCTGTATCGCCCTTCGGGCTTACAGGGGGAACTTGCGTAAGTCCTGGGGGTTTACAGCAAGCCGCCGCTGCGCAGCGCGTCTTTGACGGTGGTATGGAAAGAGGCCGACAACGGTGTCATGGGCAGGCGCAAAGCAGGCCCGCACAGGCCCAGTTCGGCCATGGCCCATTTCACCGGGATGGGGTTGGCTTCGACAAACAGGTTTTTGTGCACCGGCATGAGCAGGCGCTGGATTTCCATGGCGCGGCGCGTGTCACCGGCCATGGCGGCTACACACAGCTCGTGCATCAGGCGCGGGGCCACATTGGCTGTGACGCTGATGTTGCCCTGGCCGCCGCACAGCATCAGCGCCACCGCGGTCGGGTCGTCGCCCGAGTACACGGCAAAGCCTTTGGGCACGTCGCGGATCAGCCACTGGGCGCGTTCGATGTTGCCGGTGGCTTCCTTGATGCCCACAATGCCGGGCACCTGGGCCAGGCGCAGCACGGTGTCGTGCAGCATATCGGCCACCGAGCGGCCGGGCACGTTGTACAGCACCATGGGCAGGTCCACCGCTTCGGCAATGGCCTTGAAGTGCTGGTATTGGCCTTCCTGGGTGGGTTTGTTGTAGTAGGGCACGACCTGCAGATGGCAGTCGGCACCCACTTTTTTGGCAAAACGGGTGAGCTCAATGGCCTCGGCGGTGGAATTGGCGCCGCACCCCGCCATGATGGGCACCCGGCCCTTGGCCTGCTCGACCGACACGCGGATGATCTCGCAGTGCTCTTCCACGGTGACGGTGGGCGATTCGCCGGTGGTGCCGACCACGCCAATGCAGTCCGTCCCCTCCGCAATATGCCAGTCGATCAAGGTGCGCAGGGTGGGGTAGTCCACGCTGCCGTCTTCAAGCATCGGGGTCACCAGGGCCACGATGCTGCCAGTAATGGGTGTCATATCCGCAGTCTCAAACGGGAAAATCGCCATTCTAACGAGGGCGTGTAAGGCAAATTTACCGCTGGAAAAAACGGTTTGCTATACATTTAGTAGCTTCTCATGCTTACCCCATAAGCACGGGAGGCATATTTTATTCAGAAACAGGCCCACAGCTGATCGGCCAGGGCCACCAGGAACTCGGGCCGGGTGTACAGCGCAAACACCCCGGCCAGCGCCGCCAGGGCCAGGCTCCACCAGAGCGTGGACTTGGCCATGGTCTCAGGCCCCCTGCGCCAGAGCACCGGCACGGCGGATGGGCGCTTCTTTCACCGGCAGATTCACCAGCCCGGCAAACACACCCAGGCCGATGGCGATGTACCAGACCATGTCGTAGTTGCCGTTGCGGTCATACAAGAAGCCGCCCAGCCACACGCCCATGAAAGAGCCGATCTGGTGGCTCAAAAACACGAAGCCGCTGAGCATCGACATGTGCTGGATGCCAAAAATCTGTGCCAGCGCGGCATTGGTGGGCGGCACGGTGGATAGCCACAGCACGCCCATCACGGCGGCAAAAATGTAGACGCTGGTGGGCGACAGCGGGGCCAGCAAGAAGATGCTGATGGTCACCGCCCGCGCAAAGTAAATGAAGGAAAGAATGGTCTTTTTCTGCATGCGCTGCCCCAGCGTGCCCGCCGCATAGGTGCCAAACACATTGAACAGGCCGATCAGCGCCAGCGCATAGCTGGCCACCTGGGGTGACAAGCCCTTGTCGCGCAAATAGCTGGGCATGTGCACGCCGATGAACACCACCTGGAAGCCGCACACAAAGTAGCCCGCCATCAGCAGCTGGAAGCTGGGGTATTTGAAGGCCTCCTTGAGCGCCTCGCCAATCGTCTGGTCGCGTTTAACCGACTGGGTCCCGCCAAAACCCGGTTCGCGCAGGCCCCAAGCCAGCGGCATGATCAGCAAGGCCGCGCCGCCCAGCACCACCAGCGCCTGCTGCCAGCCCAGGTGGCTGATCAATAGCCCCTCGGTGGGCACCATCAAAAATTGCCCAAACGAGCCCGCTGCCGCCGCAATGCCCATGGCCCAGGAGCGCTTGTTGGCCGCCACATTGCGCCCGATCACCCCGTACACCACGGCATAGGTGGTGCCCGCCTGGGCCATGCCCAGCAGCACGCCCGCGCTCAAGGTAAACAGCAGCGGCGTGGATGCATGCGCCATGCCCACCAGGCCCAGCGCGTACAGCAGCGCCCCCGCCAGCATCACCTTGAAAGCGCCCAGCTTGTCGGCCAGCATGCCCGCAAACACGCCGCTGATACCCCAGGTCAGGTTCTGGATGGCGATGGCAAACGCAAAGGTTTCGCGCGTCCAGCCCTGGGCTTGGGTAATGGGCTGCAACCACAGGCCGAAGCCGTGGCGTATGCCCATGGACAGGGTGACGATGGCACCGCCGCAGATAAGGAGTTGGGTGAGGGAAAGAGGGACTTTGGAACTTTGCATGGCTTTACTGTACCTAGTTTGGTGCGTGGGCATTGGAGTGCTGTGGTTGCATCCAGTGCTCTACAATCCGAAAAATATGGCCACCCAAAATCCTGCAATCCCCGCTACCCCTGCCTATTCCGAAAGCTCGATCCGCGTCCTCAAGGGCCTGGAGCCCGTCAAGCAGCGCCCGGGCATGTACACCCGCACCGACAACCCCCTGCACGTCATCCAGGAAGTGCTGGACAACGCGGCCGATGAGGCGCTGGCAGGCCACGGCAAAAAGATCCGCGTGACGCTGTTTGCCGACGGCTCGATCGGCATCGAAGACGATGGCCGTGGCATCCCGTTTGGCTTGCACCCGGAAGAAAACGCGCCGGTGATCGAGCTGGTGTTCACCCGCCTGCACGCGGGTGGCAAGTTCGACAAGGGCAAAGGCGGGGCCTACAGCTTCTCGGGCGGCCTGCACGGCGTGGGGGTCAGCGTGACCAATGCGCTGGCGCTGCGGCTGGAAGCCACCTCGTACCGCGAAGGCTCGGTGGCCAACCTGGTGTTTGCCGCGGGCGATGTGGTCCAGCCCCTGCAGGTGCGCAAGGCCGAGGCGGGCGACCGCAACGGAGCGGGGGAGGGCCCCCGCGACCGCAAGTCCGGCACCACCGTGCGCGTCTGGCCCGACCCCAAATACTTCGAGTCCCCGGTCCTGCCCATGGCCGAGCTGACCCACTTGCTGCGCAGCAAAGCCGTGCTCATGCCCGGCGTAACAGTCACGCTGACCATCGAGAAAACCAAGGAAGTGCAGACCTGGGCCTACAAGGGCGGCCTGCGCGACTACCTGACGCAAACCCTGAACGGCGAGCCGGTGATTCCGCTGTTTGAAGGTGAAGGCTTTGCCGACAGCGGCCACGACACCTTTGCCGAAGGCGAGGGCGCGCAGTGGTGCGTGGCCTTTACCGAAGACGGCGCACCCATGCGCGAAAGCTACGTCAATCTGATCCCCACCAGCGTAGGCGGCACGCACGAATCC
Source organism: Comamonadaceae bacterium OS-1 (assembly GCA_027923965.1). Lineage (NCBI taxonomy): Bacteria > Pseudomonadati > Pseudomonadota > Betaproteobacteria > Burkholderiales > Comamonadaceae > Comamonadaceae bacterium OS-1. Next base: position 2,703,294 of record AP026969.1, on the reverse strand, counting down.
GGCCTGCGCGACGGCCTGTTCACCGCGGTGAAAAGCTTTATCGAGCTGCATTCACTGCTGCCCAAGGGCGTGAAGCTGCTGCCCGAAGACGTGTTTGCCCGCGCCAGCTTTGTGCTCAGCGCCAAGGTGCTGGACCCGCAGTTCCAGGGCCAGATCAAGGAGCGGCTGAATTCGCGCGACGCGGTGCGCCTGGTGTCCAGCTTTGTGCGGCCCACCCTGGAGCTGTGGCTGAACCAGCACGTGGACTACGGCAAAAAGCTGGCCGAACTGGCCATCAAGGCCGCCCAGTACCGCCAGAAAGCCGGGCAAAAGGTCGAAAAGCGCAAAGGCTCCGGCGTGGCCGTGCTGCCCGGTAAGCTCACCGACTGCGAAAGTAAGGACCTGGCGCAAAACGAGGTGTTCCTGGTCGAGGGCGACTCCGCCGGGGGCAGCGCCAAAATGGGCCGCGACAAGGAAAGCCAGGCCATCCTGCCTCTGCGCGGCAAGGTGCTCAACACCTGGGAGGTAGAGCGCGACCGGCTGTTTGCCAACACCGAAATCCACGACATTTCGGTGGCCATCGGCGTAGACCCGCACGGCCCCAACGATTCGCCCGACCTCAGTGGCCTGCGCTACGGCAAGATCTGCATCCTCAGCGACGCGGACGTGGACGGTTCGCACATCCAGGTGCTGCTGCTCACGCTGTTTTTCCGCCACTTCCCCAAGCTGATCGAAACCGGCCACGTGTTTGTGGCCCGCCCGCCGCTGTACCGGGTGGACGCGCCTGCGCGCGGCAAAAAGCCGGCCAGCAAAGCCTATGCGCTGGACGAAGGCGAACGCAGCGCCATCCTGGACAAACTGCGCAAGGAAGGCGTGCGTGAAGGGGCCTGGAGCATCAGCCGTTTCAAGGGCCTGGGCGAGATGAATGCCGAGCAGTTGTGGGACACCACCCTCAACCCCGACACCCGCCGCCTCTTGCCGGTACAGTTGGGCAGTGTTAACTTCGCCCAGACCGAGAACCTGATTACCAAGCTCATGGGCAAGGGCGAAGCTGCTTCGCGGCGCGAGCTCATGGAACTGCACGGCGACACCGTCGAGCTGGACGTGTAACCTCGACGTGTAATTAATTTATGAACAAAAAAGGCCTCTGCCGCTCACTCTGTATAGGTTTCCTGCTCTCCATAGTGCAGCAGTTGGCCCTGGCCGACGTGTGGGGCTATATCGACCCGCAGGGCGTGGCACACTTTGCCACCGAGCGCACAGACGACCGCTACGAGCTGTTCTACAAGGGCGATGAAAGCTTTGACACCACCCAGGGGCTGAAGGCGGCCAGCACGGCCCGACCGTTGGATGTGCCCGTGGCACCGCCAAAGCTGCTGGCCTTTTTCGATATTTCGCCCAGCTACAAACTCGTCAAGCAGCATCTGCGCGAGGCCTCCACCAAGCTGAGTGTCGATTACGAGTTGTTGCAGGCCTTGATCGTGGCCGAGTCGGGCTTCAACAGCACCGCCGTATCGCCCAAGGGCGCTGTCGGCCTGATGCAGATCATGCCGGCCACGGCCGAGCGCTATGGGCTGGTGGGCGATGCCAAGCTCAGCATCGAGGAAAAGCTGACCGACCCCAAAACCAATATCCGCATCGGCGCGCGCTACCTCAGCGACCTGATCCGCATGTTTCCCGGCCAGCTGGAGCTGGCGGTGGCCTCGTACAACGCAGGCGAAGGCGCGGTGCAAAGGGCGGGCAACCGCATTCCCAATTACAAGGAAACCCAGGCCTACGTGAAAACTGTACTGCAGCTTTACAACGGCCTGAAGCCGCCTGCCGCCCTGGCCGAGCAGCGCCGCCTGCCGTCGCGCATCCGCATGGAGCTGTCGGGCGGTGCCGCGGGCCGGGGCAATTTGCCACCGGTGGCCGGTTTGCCCTGATACCTGCCGTCTCTGCGGCCACCATCGCCGCGTCTTTTCTCTCTTTTTCCACTCCCCATGACCGACCAACCCGAACTGGATCTGCCAGAAGACCCGCCCTTGCTGCCGCCGGACGACACCCCTGAACCCGCGATTGACGACGACGGCCTGAGCCTGGCCAGCTACGCCCAGCGCGCTTACCTGGAATACGCCCTGAGCGTGGTCAAGGGCCGCGCCATTCCCGACGTGACCGACGGCCAGAAGCCGGTGCAGCGGCGCATTTTGTATTCCATGTCGCGCATGGGCCTGGGCTTTGGGGGGGCCAATGGGGCTACCGGGGCCAAGCCGGTCAAATGTGCCCGCGTGGTCGGCGATGTGCTGGGTCGCTTCCACCCGCACGGCGACCAGGCCGCCTACGACGCGCTGGTGCGCATGGCGCAAGACTTCAGCCAGCGCTACCCGCTGATCGACGGCCAGGGCAACTTCGGCAGCCGCGACGGCGATGGCGCTGCGGCGATGCGCTACACCGAGGCCCGCCTGGCCCGCATCACCAGCCTGCTGCTGGACGAAATCGACGAAGGCACGGTGGACTTTGTGCCCAACTACGACGGCTCCACCCAGGAGCCGCAGCAATTGCCCGCCCGCCTGCCGTTCAACCTGCTCAACGGGGCCAGCGGCATCGCCGTGGGCCTGGCCACCGAAATCCCCAGCCACAACCTGCGCGAGATTGCCGATGCCTGCGTGGCGCTGATCAAGACCCCGCAGCTCAGCGAAGAAGAGCTTTTTGCCATCGTGCCCGGCCCGGATTACCCCGGCGGCGGCCAGATCATCAGCAGCAGCGCCGACATTGCCGATGCCTACCGCACGGGCCGTGGCTCACTCAAGGTGCGGGCGCGCTGGAAGATCGAAGACCTGGCACGCGGCCAATGGCAGCTGGTGGTCAATGAACTCCCCCCGGGCGTGAGCACCCAGCGCGTGCTGGAAGAAATCGAAGAGCTCACCAACCCGCGCATCAAGGCCGGTAAAAAAGCCCTGAGCCTGGAGCAGACGCAGCTGAAAGCCTCGGTGCTGTCGGTGCTGGACGTGGTGCGCGACGAATCGAACAAAGATGCGGCGGTGCGCCTGGTGTTCGAGCCCAAAACCAGCCGTATCGAGCAGCAGGAGCTGATCACCGCGTTGCTGGCCCACACCAGCTTAGAGACATCGTCGCCCGTCAACCTGACCATGATCGGGCTGGACGGCCGGCCCATGCAGAAGTCGCTGCGCCAGATGCTGCAGGAGTGGATTGCCTTTCGCCAGACCACGCTGCAACGCCGCAGCCAGCACCGGCTGGACAAGGTGCTGGAGCGCATCCACATCCTGGAGGGGCGGCAGATTGTGCTGCTCAATATCGACGAGGTGATCGCCATCATCCGCCAGGCCGACGAGCCCAAGGCGGCGCTGATTGCGCGCTTCAATTTGAGCGACCGGCAGGCCGAAGACATCCTGGAAATCCGCCTGCGCCAACTGGCTCGGCTGGAAGCCATCAAGATCGAGCAGGAGCTGAAAACCCTGCGCGACGAGCAGGCCAGGCTGGAAGAGCTGCTGGCCAACCCCACCGTGCTGCGCCGCCTGATGGTCAAAGAGATCGAGGCCGACGCCAAGATTTTTGCCGACCCGCGCCGCACCCTGATCCAGGCTGAGAAGCGTGCCGTGGTCGAAGTCAAGGTGGTCGATGAGCCTGTGACTGTGGTGGTTTCGCAAAAAGGCTGGGTCCGGGCTCAAAAAGGCTGGGCCAAGGAAGGTGGGGCCGAATACAGCTTCAAATCCGGCGACGCGCTGTACGGTACCTTTGAATGCCGCAGTGTGGACACCCTGCTGGTGTTTGGCACCGCCAAGGACAAAACGGGCCGCGTCTACACCGTACCCGTGGCCTCGCTGCCTGGCGCGCGCGGCGACGGCCAGCCGGTGACCACGCTGATCGAACTGGAAAGCGGCACCCAGGTGGCGCACTACTTTGCCGGGCCGGGCAGCGCCACGCTGCTGCTGTCCAGCTCGGGCGGATACGGCTTTTTGGCCACCGTGGACGACATGCAGGCCCGCAACAAGAGCGGCAAGGCCTTCATCACCGTGGGCGAGGGCGAGACGGTGAACCCGCCGTCCCACGCCAGCGGCACCAGTGGCAGCCAGCCGCTGGTGCCCGCCACCCACGTGGCCTGCGCCTCCACCGGTGGGCGGATTCTCACTTTTGAGATTTCCGAGCTCAAGCTGCAGCCCAAGGGCGGGCGCGGCCTGATGCTGATAGCGCTGGAAGATGTCGACACCCTGGCCGGTGCCGCCGCCTACACCCGCAGCATCCGCATCGACGGCATGGGGCGGGGTGCCAAGCCACGCTCCGAGACGCTGGAAATCCGCAGTCTGAATAATGCGCGGGCGGTGCGCGGGCGCAAGGGCAAGGTGGCCGACCTGGGGTTTAAACCTAGCAGCGTGTTAAGGGTCGAATAAGGGTGTTCAGGCTATTTCCTGGGGGGTGAATCTGTCACAATTTGTGAGTTAGAAAATTTGCCTTTCCAGGAGACACCATGAATTTCAGCAACTTGCGCGTAGCGGCAAAACTCTGGCTGGCCGTAGCGGCCATCGTGGTCGCCATGCTGGTGTTGGCCGGGGTCGCGGGTTACCGATCGATGGCACTGCAGGCCCGAACCCAGGCTGCCCAAATGGCCATGGACCAGCGCGTGATCCAGTCCACCCGATGGGCGGGCCTGACCAACCTGAACGCGGTGCGCGCCGAGGCTTCCTTGCTGAGCTCCGATCCTGGCGTGGCAGCGGCCTTCAAAGAGCCCACCACCGCCACCAGTGCCCAGATCACCGAGATCCAGAAAAGCATTTCCGCGATGGACCTGAGCCCGGCAGACAAAGCCCAGCTCGACACCATTGCCAGCGCCCGCACCAAGGTGCTCGACAGCCGGGCCCGCGCCCAGCAGCTGAAGAAAGACGGCAAAACCGACGAGGCGCTGGCATTGCTGCAAGGCGAAGTCAAGGCCGCCGTCAGCACCTATCTGGGCCACCAGCGCAGGTTTGTCGAAATGCAGGAGCAGGCCTTGGCGCAATCCGATGCCGATTCCAATGCCGAGCGTGCACTGCTGTACCAAATCATCGGTGTGTGCCTGGCCTTACTGGTGCTGGCGCTGCTGGCAGGGGCCGTCTGGCTGATTCGCAGCATCCAGCAGCCGCTGGGCTTGGCCAACCAGGCGGCGGCCCGCATCGCCGAGGGTGACCTCAGCATGTCGCTGGATTCGGCGCGCAAGGACGAGTTTGGCGACCTGCTGCGTTCGCTGAGCACCATGAGCCTGTCGCTGGGCAGCATGGTCCACCAGGTGCGCCAAAGCACCGACAGCATCGCCACGGCCAGCTCCGAAATCGCCAGCGGTAACAACGACCTGGCCGCCCGCACCGAGCAGACGGCCAGCAACCTGCAGCAGACCGCGGCCTCCATGGACCACCTGACCCAAACCGTGCGCCAGAGCAGTGACAACGCCAACCAGGCCAGCGCGCTGGCTGCCAGTGCGTCCAGCGTGGCGCAAAAGGGTGGCGAGGTGGTCAAGCAGGTGGTGGTGACCATGGAAGAGATCAACGCCAGCAGCAAGAAGATCTCCGACATCATCGGGGTGATCGACGGCATTGCCTTCCAGACCAATATTTTGGCGCTGAACGCCGCCGTGGAAGCCGCCCGCGCGGGTGAGCAGGGCCGGGGTTTTGCCGTGGTGGCCAGCGAAGTGCGCAGCCTGGCGCAGCGCAGTGCCCAGGCGGCCAAAGAGATCAAGGGACTGATCGGCACCTCGGTAGAAAAGGTCGAGTCCGGCGCGCGGCTGGTGGCCGAGGCGGGTAGCACCATGAGCGACATCGTGCAGTCGGTGAAACGCGTGACCGATATCGTCGGCGAGATCACCGCCGCCGCCACCGAGCAAAGCACCGGCATCAACGAGATCAACCGGGCGGTGGTGAATCTGGACCAGATGACGCAGCAGAACTCGGCCCTGGTCGAGGAAAGCGCCGCGGCCGCCACCAGCATGCGCGAGCAGGCCGACCAGTTGGCGACTGCGGTGGCGGTATTCAAGGTGAATGCCTCGCTGCACGGCGGCCGGTCGGTGGCCGCGCCTGTACGGCACAGCCCGGTGGCCGCCCCAGCGCCACGGGCCCCGGCAGCCCGATTGCCCACCAAGCCGCTTGCCGCCAAACCCGCGCTCGCCAAGCCTGCTGCGGTGGCGGCCCCTGCGCGGACCGCCGCCAAGGTGGTTCCGCTGGCCCGCTCTTTGGCAGCACCCAGGGCCAAACCCGCTGCCGCCCCGGCAGCCGCGGGCGGCGAGGGCGACTGGGAAAGTTTCTAGGCTTTTAGGCTACTTCAGCGATCAGCTCGATTTCGACGCAGGCCCCCATGGGGATTTGCGCCACGCCGAAAGCGCTGCGGGCGTGGGCGCCGACCACTGGGCCAAACACTGCGCCCAGCAGCTCGCTGGCACCGTTGGTGACCAGGTGCTGCTCGGTGAAGTCGGGGGTGGAGTTGACCAGCGACATCACCTTGACGATGCGGGTGATCTTGTTCAGGTCGCCCACCGCCGCGTGCAGCGTACCCAGCAGGTCGATGGCGATGGCGCGTGCGGCATCCTTGCCCTCGGCGGTGGCGATGTTCTTGCCTAATTGACCGACCCACACCGCACCGTCTTTCTTGGCAATGTGGCCGCTCAGGAACACCAGCTTGCCGGTTTGCACAAACGGCACGTAGGCGGCGGCTGGAATGGCCACGGGGGGCAGGGTGATGTTGAGTTCTTGCAACTTGGCGTAAATGTCCATGGATCTTCCTTTTAAGTATTAAATCGACCTCTAGCGCTTATTCAATAAGCACGAGAAGCTATGAATTATGTAGTGTGGCTCGCCTATTGCCACTGCTGGTCCGGTGCCTGCCAGATGCTGCTTTGGCTCTGTGACTGGGATTGGGACGAACCATCGCCGCTTTGCCGCGCGGGGCGCGGTGGCGGTGGGCTCACGGGCTCCAGGGGCATCACCGTGACCGCCACGCTCAGGATGTGGCTGGCACCGCCGTGGATCACGCCGCGCATGGGTGACACGTCGGAGTAGTCGCGGCCCGTGGCCAGCGTGACGTAGTCGTCGCCGGGCGCGCGGTTGTTGGTGGGGTCGAAGTCGCACCAGCCCAGGTCGCCCGACTGGTCGGGCACGTAGACCGAGGCCCAGGCGTGCGACGCATCGCTGCCGATCAGCCGGGGCTGGCCAGGTGCCGGGTGGGTCAGCAGGTAGCCGCTGACGTAGCGCGCCGGCAGGCCCATGGCGCGACAGCAGGCCACCATGATGTGGGCGAAGTCCTGGCACACGCCTTTGCGCAACGCCAGCGCCTCGACGGCGGGGGTGTTGACTTCGGTACTCTCCGACGAGTAGGTGAAGTCGTCATAGATGCGCTCCATCAGGTTTTGCGCGGCGGCCAGCAGCGGCACGCCAGGGGCGAAGCTGGGCTTGGCATACGCCAGAAAGTCCGGATGGCGCGGCACGTAGGGCGAGGCAAAGACAAATTCCGAGGCGGCACTGAACTGGGCCCCGGCCCGGTAGCGAAAGCGCTCGCGCACCTGCTCCCAGGTCAGGGCGCTGGTGGGCCACACCGGCACGCTGGTGCGCACCAGGCTGCGGGCCACCACGCTGAGTTCGTCGTGTACGGCCTGCAGCGCAAAGAACGAGCACAGGTTGCCGTACACGTCCAGCGACTGGGTGAGCTGGCTGGGCGTGGGGGTGATGGTCAGGGTGTGGCTCAGCAATTGCTGGTGGGGCGTGCTGGGGGGGCGCAAATGCGCCACGTGTTGCGCCGTTTCTACCGCGGGCTGGTAGGAATAGTGGGTTTCGTGGGTGATCTCAAGTTGCATGGATCAGGCTCCCAAACTGGTTTTGGCGTCCCGCGAATGGGTGAAGTAGGTGGCGCTGATTTCGTCCGACACGTCAAACGCGCACTGGCTGCATTGGGCCAGCAGGTCGGTCAGCACCGTGTAGTGGCCCTGGGCATCGACGCTGCAGAGTTCGGCCAGGTCCCAGTCGGCGGGCGATATGACCTTGTCCGACATGGCGCACAGCACACCGGCCGGGCTGCCCGCCAGCTTGGCCAGGCGGCCGCGCAAGGTGTGCGCCACCCAGGCCAGCGAGCGCGGGTTGTCGCGGTCCAGTACCAGCAAATCGACCAGCGCGGCTACATCGCGGCTTTGCTGGTACTGCGAATGGAAGGTGATGGTGCTGTCAAACAGCGCCACCATGGCCTCGAAGCCGCCGGTGTTGGCCAGGGACGCTGCCTTGAATCCCTGCGCCAGGGCGGTGGACAAAAAGCCCAGGCGTTCGATATGGCGGCCAATGCTGAGCAGGCGCCAGCCGTCGTCGCGTGTCATGCGGTCGGTTTGCGCACCCGTCATGGCGGCCAGGTGGGTGCTGGTGGCTTCCAGCACGCGCAGGGCTTCCATGGGCGAGAAGTCGCCATCACGGGCGTTTTGGGCGCAGCGGCTGAAGAACTTGTCTTCGGCGCGCACGATCACGTTCCAGTGCTCTTGCGACAGGCGCTCACGCAGCTTGGAGGCCACCTGTTTGATGGCGCGCAGGTTGTAGCCCACGCTGGGCACGGCACCGGGGTCGGCCAGCCCGGCAATCAGCGAGCGTTCGAACACCCGGCGGGCCTGCAACGGCGACGGCACCGCCGCCAGCACCAGGCCGTGGCGGGTGGCCATGTCGTGCAGCCAGGCCAGCAGCGGGGCCGCGGTCTGGTCCTCGCCGCCCAGGCTGTCCAGCGTGACGCGGGCCAGGCGCAGGCTGTTTTCGGTGCGCTCGGCGTAGCGGCCCAGCCAGAACAGGTTTTCGGCGGCGCGGCTGGTCACGCGGTGGCTGCGCCGGGTGACCACCTCGGGCGACAGGCTGGCTTGCAGCAGGGTGGTGCGGTCGACTTCACCGGTGGTTTTGACCCATACGTCGGCACTGCTGCCGCCGCGCTGCATGGAGGCTACGCTGTCGCGCGAATTGACCATGCGCGCCAGCCCGCCGGGCAGCACGCGCCAGGACTGCGGCCCGTCGGACACGGCAAACACCCGCAGCATCATGGAGCGCGGCGCGATGCGGGCCGGGTGGTTGGGGGGCGCGTTCCAGGTCGGCATTTGCGACAGGGGCAGGTAGGCCTGCACCGTGTATTCGTCGCCCTGGCGGGCGATGCGGCCGGCCCATTCGTCAAGCTCGCGGCGCGACAGGGAGCGGCCCAGCACGGCGTCAAAGGCCCGGCGGCTGGCCGCGCCCTGGTAGGTGGGCTTGATGACGCTGTTGGCCAGCTCGGGCAGGGCGGCATCGGATGCGGCACGTTCGCCACACCACCAGGTGGGCAGGGCGGGCAGCAGGAGTTCCTGGTTCAGCACATGGCGTGACAAGGCTGGCAAGAAGCCCAGCAGCGCGGGCGACTCCAGAAACGCCGAGCCCGGCGGGTTGGCCATCACCAGGTTACCGGCCCGCACCACCTGCATCAGGCCAGGCACGCCCAGGCGAGAGTCGGGCCGTAGTTCGAGCGGATCCAGGTACTGGTCGTCCAGCCGCTTGACCAGGCCGTGCACCGGCTCCAGGCCCTTGAGGGTCTTGAGGTAGAGGCGCTGGTCGCGCACCGTCAGGTCGCTGCCTTCCACCAGGGTCAGGCCCAGGTAGCGGGCCAGATAGGCGTGCTCGAAATAGGTTTCGTTGTACGGGCCGGGGGTGAGCAGGGCGATGTGCGCGTCCTTGCCCGCCGGGCTCATTCGCTTGAGGCCATCGACCAGGCTGCGGTAGGTGGAGGCCAGCCGCTGGATGTGCATGGACTCAAAGGCCTGTGGAAACAGCCGCGAGATCGACAACCGGTTTTCCAGCAGATAGCCCAGTCCGCTGGGGGCCTGGGTGCGCTGCGACACCACCCACCAGTTGCCGTCGGGGCCGCGCGCCAGGTCAAACGCGGTGATGTGCAGGTGTGTGCCGCCCAGGGGTTGCACGCCGTGCATGGGGCGCAGGTAGCCCGGGTGGCCCTGCACCAAAGCGGGGGGCAGCAGGCCGCGCGCCAGCAGTTGCTGCGGGCCGTAGATGTCGGCCAGCACGCGGTCGAGCACACGCACGCGCTGCAGCACACCGGCCTCGATCCGTTTCCAGCTCTCGGGCGAGACGATCATCGGGAACAGATCGAGCGACCAGGGCCGCTGCGGGTTGTCGGGATCGGCGTAGACGTTGTAGGTCACGCCGTTGTCGTGGATCTGGCGCTGCAGTTGTTCGGTGCGGTGGTTCAGCTCGGCAAAGCCGTTGGCGCCGAGCTGTCCAAAAAATGCGCCCCATTCGGTGGTGAGCGGCGCTTGTTCTTCAGGGTTTTTGGGGGGCGGTGTATCGGCGGGACGCGATCTGCCGCGCAGTTCGTCGAAGTGCCCGGCCAGTGCTGGACGTGCCAGTGCCGACGCCAGGGCGCGGGGGTCTTCTGACATCGGCATTTGAAAGAGGGGGGGGGGCTTGTTTTCCACGTGTCACCCGATTGTCACACCAGAAATGGGACTTACGGAGCGCTGAACGACGTCAAAAATGGTGGGAAGTATGTGATAAAGACATAAGTACAGAGGCCGCCCCTTACGGGGCGGCCTCTGTACTGCGTGGCGCTACTTACCGGCGCAAGTCCAGGGTGAACGGGAACTCTTTGCTGGCCGGGACGTTGATAGTCGCGGGCGGGACATGCATCACGCCGGGCGTGTGGCCCATGCGGCTGAAACGCGACAGGCGGCGGCTTTCGGCGGTGTAGGCATTCACCGGGAAGGTGTCGTAGCTCAGGCCACCGGGGTGGTTCACGAAGTACTGGCAGCCGCCGATGGAGTGCTTCATCCAGGTGTCCACGATGTCGAAGGTCAACGGGGCGTGGATACCGATGGTGGGGTGCAGGGCCGACGGCGGGTTCCAGGCGCGGTAGCGCACACCGGCCACAAATTCACCGTTGGTGCCGGTGGACTGCATGGGCATGGCGCGGCCGTTGCAGGTGATGACGTAGCGGCTCTGGTTCATGCCGGTGACCTTGACCTCGATGCGCTCCAGCGAGGAATCGACATACCGGGCGGTGCCGGTGGAGCCGTTTTCTTCGCCCAGCACATGCCAGGGTTCCAGCGCGTTGCGCACCGTCATCTCGATGCCGTGGCTCTTCACGTCGCCCACCAGCGGGAAGCGGAATTCCAGGTGCGGCGCGAACCAGCTGCGGTCGAAGGCAAAGCCCGCGGCCACCATTTCGTCGATCACATCGTGGAAGTCCATCTGGATGAAGGTCGGCAGCATGAAGCGGTCGTGCAGCTCGGTGCCCCAGCGGGTGGCCGGTGCCTTGTAGGGGTTGTCCCAGAAGCGGGCCACCAGGGCGCGCAGCAGCAACTGTTGCGAGATGCTCATGCGGGCGTGCGGCGGCATTTCAAAGGCGCGCAGCTCCAGCAGGCCCAGGCGGCCGGTGGCGCTGTCGGGCGAGTACATCTTGTCGATGGAAAACTCGCTGCGGTGGGTGTTGCCGGTAGCATCGATAAGGATGTTGCGCAGCGTGCGGTCCACGATCCACGGCGGCATGTCCTGGCCGTATTTTTCGCGGTTCTTGGCCACCTGTTCGATGGCGATTTCCAGCTCGTACAACTGGTCGTTGCGGGCCTCGTCCACGCGGGGCGACTGGCTGGTAGGGCCGACGAACATGCCGCTGAACAAATAGCTCAAGCTGGGATGGTTGTGCCAGTACAGAAGCATGCTGGTCAGCAGCTCGGGCTTGCGCAGGAACGGGCTGTCGGCCGGCGTGGCACCGCCCATCACGAAGTGGTTGCCGCCGCCGGTGCCGATGTGGCGGCCATCGGTCATGAACTTCTCGGCGCTCAGGCGCGATTCGAAAGCGGCTTCGTACAGGAACTCGGTGTTGGCCACCAGCTCGCCCCAGGTGGCGACGGGGTGCACGTTGACCTCGATCACCCCCGGGTCGGGGGTCACGGCCAGCAGTTTCAGGCGCGGGTCGCGCGGGGGCGGGTAGCCTTCCAGTACCAGTTTCACGCCCAGTTGCTCGGCGGTGTTTTCAATCGCGGCCAGCAGTTCCAGGTAGTCTTCCAGCATCTCCAGCGGCGGCATGAAGATGTACAACACGCCGGACTTTTCGCCCACGGCCTCGGCCTTGGGGCCACTGGCGCGGCGCGGGTCGCGCACTTCCACGCACAGCGCGGTACGGGTCAGCCAGTGGGCCGATTCGTTCTTGTTGGGCACGCGGGTGCTGAAGCTGCTCGGCTCGGTTTGCAGCGGGCTGTGGGCGCTGGCCAGGGGCGGCACGGCGGTGTAGGCGCTGGCCACCTGGTCCTGGCGTTGGCGGGTGGCCTCGGAAACGGGGTTCACCCCGGCCTGGAAGGGCAGGGTGGCGCGCTCGGTCAGCGTGGGGATGCTGCTGGCCGAGGGTGTGGCCACGCCGGGTCGGGCGGGTCCGCCGACAGCGGTCATGTTCGTGGTGAACACGCCGGGCTTGGCCGCCGAGCGCTGCGCATAGCGGGCGTACATGCTGCTGGATTCGGGCAGTGGTTCGCGCGGGATGGACGGGTCTTGCTCCACCATGTAGGGGAACTCGGCTTCGCTGACCCAGGGCAGGGAGTCCAGTGGCAGGCGCAGGCCCATGGGCGAGTCGCCGGGCATCAGGTACATGCGCTCATCGCGCACAAACCAGGGACCGGTGGTCCAGACCGGACCGGCCACGCGGGAGGTGTTGGCGGGCTTGACGGGCAGCACGTAGCCGATGACGGCATCCAGCTTTTGCTCGAACACGCGGCGCAGGCGGGCGCGTTCCATCTCGTCGCCGAGCTTGGAGTTGAACGGGTCCACATTTACCGGCAGACGGCGTTCGCGCCACAGGTAGTACCAGGTGTCTTCGTGGGCAGGCACGATGAACTTGGGCGTGATGCCCAGATTGGTGGCCAGCTTTTCGGTGAAGCGGCGGGCATCTTCGCTGGTGTAGTGCGAGGGCACGCGCTCGTCGGCAAACAGGTCCGGGTTGCGCCAGACCGGTTGGCCGTCGGCGCGCCAGAAGATGTTGAGCGCCCAGCGGGGCAGTTGCTCGCCGGGGTACCACTTGCCCTGGCCGAAGTGCAGAAAGCCGCCTTGGCCATACTGGTCGCGCAGCTTGTGGGTCAGGCCGGTGGCGAAGGCGCGCTTTGTCGGGCCCAGGGCATCGGTGTTCCATTCGGCGGCATCGCGGTCGTTGACGGCCACAAAGGTGGGCTCGCCGCCCATGGTCAGGCGCACATCGGCGGCGGCCAGTTTTTCGTCGACCGACTCACCCAGGGCGAGGATGTCAGCCCATTGTTCGTCGGTGTAGGGTTTGGTGACGCGGGGGGACTCGTACAGGCGGGTGATCACCATGTGGTGGGCGAACTCGACCTCGGCTTCGTCCACACCGCCTTCGATGGGCGCGGCGCTGGAGGGCTGGGGCGTGCAGGCCAGCGGGATGTGGCCTTCACCTGCGAACAGGCCCGAGGTGGCATCCAGGCCCACCCAGCCTGCGCCGGGCAGGAACACTTCGCACCAGGCGTGCAGGTCGGTGAAATCCACCGTGGTGCCGCTGGGGCCGTCCAGGGCCTTCACGTCGGGGGTGAGCTGGATCAGGTAACCCGACACAAAGCGTGCCGCCAGGCCGCAGTGGCGCAGCAGTTGCACCAACAGCCAGCCGGAGTCGCGGCAGGAGCCGCTGGCTTTTTCCAGCGTTTCTTCGGGCGTTTGCACGCCGGGTTCCATGCGGATCAGGTACTTGATGTCGCTCTGGATTTGCTGGTTGATGGCCACCAGGAAATCGTTGGTGGGTTGCTTCTTCAGGTCCAGCTTGTCCAGGTAGGCCTGCACCAGCGGGGTGGCGGGCTCGGTGACCAGGTAGGGCGAGAGTTCTTCCTGCAGCGTCGGGCTGTACTTGAAGGGGAAGTGCTGCGCCTCGGGTTCCAGAAAGTAGTCGAAAGGGTTGTACACCGCCATTTCGACGACCAGATCGACGGTAACCTTGAACTCGGTGGTTTTGGCGGGGAACACCAGGCGGGCCTGGTAGTTGGCAAACGGGTCTTGCTGCCAATTGATGAAATGCTCAGCGGGTTCTATCTTGAGCGAGTAAGAGATGACGTTGCTGCGGCAGTGGGGTGCTGGGCGCAGTCGAATCACTTGGGGGCCGAGGTTGACCGGGCGGTCGTACTTGTAGTGCGTAACGTGGTTCAGTGCGGCATGGATGGACATGTATGCGTCTCTTGGGGGCTTCAAAATTAGATGATTTTGGCAACGCCAGAACCTACCCGCATACTAGCAAGTCCTGAGCCATGGATTGGCTGCGGCGTGTTGCGATTGGGGTATGACCTTATGCTGAACCCATGGCCTTCGGAGATCAAACGCGTGGCACTGGTGGCCCCGGGTTTGCTCGGCTGGGCGCTGGGCACAGCCCTGCAATTGGGCCAGTCGGCGCTGTGGCCGGGCTGGGTCTATGGACTGTTTATGCTGCTGGCGCTTATTCTGATTACGCTGGCAGCTATTAATAAAGTAGCAATTTGGCTGGCGGCCGGATCGGGTACCTTGCGTTGGCTGGCGGCATTGCTGGGTGGGCTGTTGCTGTCGTTCGGATTGTGCGGTGTGCGGGCTGTGGCATTTTCTTACACCTCGCTGGACGCGAATTTAGAAGGACGCGATGTCCAGGTGGTCGGGTTTGTGGTGGCTATGCCACAGCGCAGCGAGGCGGGTCTGCGGTTTCGCCTGCAAGTCGAGTCGGCAAGTCTGGAAGGGGCTCCAGTGCAGGTTCCGCCGGTGGTCGATCTGGCCTGGTACAGCGGCATGCTGGCTTTTGGTGCGGGCGGCAGCGCCACCCAATGGGAACTGCAGCGCCAGCCCGACAGTTCGGACGATTTGCGCGCCGGGGAGCGCTGGCAGATGACAGTGCGCCTCAAGGCCCCGCATGGCGGGCGCAATCCGCACGGTTTTGATTACGAACTGTGGCTGTGGGAGCAGGGCGTGCAGGCCACCGGTAGCGTGCGCGCCGGGCCCAAAGATGGGGCTCCGCAGCGCCTGGGTGATACCTGGCAGCACCCGGTGGAGCGGGCCCGGCAGGCGGTGCGCGACAGCATTTATCTCAATGTGGCAGACCGGCATCTGGCCGGGGTCATCGCCGCGCTGGTGGTGGGTGACCAGAACGCCATCGAGCGCTCCGATTGGGACCTGTTCCGGGCCACCGGCGTGGCGCATCTGATGAGCATCTCCGGCCTGCACGTGACCATGTTTGCCTGGTTGGCCGCGGCGGCCGTGGGCTGGCTGTGGCGGCGCAGCGATGTGCTGGGCGGGCGAGCGGGCGAAGCCTGGCCGGTGCCGCAGGTGGCGCTGGTGGGCGGCGTGCTGCTGGCCACGGCTTATGCGGTGTTCAGCGGCTGGGGCGTGCCCTCGCAGCGCACCATCTGGATGCTGGCCACCATGGGCCTGCTGCGGGTGAGCGGGCGGCAATGGCCCTGGCCTTCGGTGTGCCTGCTGGCCTGCGCGGTGGTGCTGGCCATCGACCCGTATGCCTTGCTACAGGCTGGATTTTGGCTGAGCTTTGTGGCGGTGGCGGTGCTGTTTGCTACAGATTCAGGAGCTTCTCACGCTGATCCCATAAGCGCAAGAGGCCGATTTGTCTTGATGTTGCGCGAGCAGTGGACTATCACCCTGGCCTTGGCGCCGCTGACGCTGCTGCTGTTCCAGCAGGTGTCGGTGGTGGGGCTGCTGGCCAATTTGCTGGCGATTCCCTGGGTCACGCTGGTGGTCACGCCGCTGTGCATGCTGGGCGTGCTGCTGGCGCCGCTGTGGCAGGCGGCGGCGCTGGCCATCGACGCGCTGGGCTGGTTACTGCAGATGCTGGTGGATTGGCCTTATGCTACGCTTTCCGTAGCTGCTCCTGCTCTATGGATGGGCGCTGGCGGCATATTAGGTGCTGTATTGCTGGTGCTGCGCCTGCCCTGGGCCTGGCGGGCTTTGGGTGTGCCGCTGCTGTTGCCGGTGCTGCTGTGGCAAACGCCACGCCCGCCGATAGGGCATTTTGGGCTGCTGGCCGCCGACATCGGGCAGGGCAACGCCGTGCTGGTGCGCACCGCCACGCACACCCTGGTGTATGACACCGGCCCGCGCTTCGGGTTGGACAGCGACGCGGGCCAGCGGGTGCTGGTGCCCTTGCTGCGGGCACTGGGCGAGCGCGTGGATACGGTGGTGGTCAGCCACCGCGACAGCGACCACAGCGGCGGTGCGGCCAGCCTGCTGGTCACCCAGCCGCAGGCCCGGTTGCTGAGTTCCGTGGAGCGCGAGAACCCGCTGCAAGCGGTACGGCCCGCGCAGCGCTGCGTGGCGGGCCAAAGCTGGGCCTGGGATGGCGTGCAGTTCGAGGTGCTGCATCCACAGGCCGCAGACTACGACAGTGTGCAAAAACCCAACGCTTTGAGCTGCGTGTTGCGCATCTCCAACGGCACTTACACGGTGTTACTCGTGGCCGATATCGAGCAGCCGCAAGAGGCTGCGCTGCTCGCCCGACAGGCCGTGCTGCGGGCCGACGTGTTGCTGGTGCCGCACCATGGCAGCAAGACTTCCAGCAGCGCGGCTTTTCTGGACGCGGTGCAGCCCCGCTTCGCGCTGGTGCAGGCCGGATACCGCAACCGTTTTGGCCACCCTGCGCCACCGGTTCTGGAGCGTTACCAGCAGCGCGGTATCCCGGTAGTGGACAGCAGCCACTGCGGGGCCGCCAGTTGGCAGTCCACGCAGCCTAGCCAGATGCATTGCGAGCGCCAGGACGATCCGCGCTACTGGCAACACCATCCACCATGAGATCCCCCGGTAAACAGCGCTACGATGGGTGCCGTGGGGTACCACAGAGGCATGGGAGGCCCGCACACCCCACAGACCGCTTGTTTTTGCACCAACCTGGCGCGCTACTTGCTATGCTTTGTTATCAGGAGATGGACTTATTTATGCAAAAATTTGACGAGATGTACACAGGGCTGCCCTACGAGTTTTTCTCAGAGGGCAAGCAGATCCGGGACCACTACAAAATCTACGATGCCTGGCTCGCCAAGCAACCCGGCGACATGATGGCCAAGCGCCGCGAAGAAGCGGAAATGATCTTCCGCCGCGTCGGCATCACCTTTGCGGTGTACGGTGCCAAAGACGAAGACGGCTCGGGCACCGAGCGGCTGATTCCCTTCGACCTGATCCCCCGCATCATCCCCGCCCACGAGTGGGGCAGCATGGAAAAAGGCCTGGTGCAACGCGTCACCGCGCTGAACCGTTTCATCCATGATGTGTACCACGACCAGGAGATCCTCAAGGCCGGCATCATCCCGCGCGACCAG
Organism: Comamonadaceae bacterium OS-1; assembly: GCA_027923965.1. NCBI lineage: Bacteria > Pseudomonadati > Pseudomonadota > Betaproteobacteria > Burkholderiales > Comamonadaceae > Comamonadaceae bacterium OS-1. The sequence continues at coordinate 2,686,028 of AP026969.1, read as the reverse complement.
GTCATCAACAACGCCCAGTTCCGCCCCGAAATGATGGGTGTGGACGTGCCCAACAACATCTATTCGCACATCTCCGGCGTGGACATCGTGCGCGCCCCCGATGCCCAGGGCAATGGCGAGTACTACGTGCTCGAAGACAACCTGCGCGTGCCCAGCGGCGTGAGCTACATGCTGGAAGACCGCAAGATGATGATGCGGCTGTTCCCCGACCTGTTCAACAGCCACCGCGTGGCCCCGGTCGCCCACTACCCCGACCTGCTGCTGGAAACCCTGCGCGCCTCGGCCCCGGCTGCTACGTCTGACCCCACCGTGGTGGTGCTGACCCCCGGCATGTACAACAGCGCCTATTTTGAGCACGCCTTCCTGGCCCAGCAAATGGGTGTGGAACTGGTCGAAGGGCAAGACCTGTTTGTGAAGGACAAGTTCTGCTACATGCGCACCACCCGCGGCCCGAAACGCGTGGACGTGATCTACCGCCGTGTGGACGACGACTTCCTCGACCCGCAGGTGTTCCGCCCCACCTCCACCCTGGGCTGCGACGGCCTGATGGCCGCCTACACCGCAGGCAACGTGACCATCTGCAACGGCGTGGGTACCGGCGTGGCCGACGACAAGTCGATCTACCCCTACGTGCCCAAGATGATCGAGTTCTACCTGGGTGAAAAGCCCATTTTGAACAACGTGCCCACCTTCATGTGTCGCAACCCGGACGACCTGAAGTACACCCTGGCCAACCTCAAAGACCTGGTGGTCAAGGAAGTGCACGGCGCAGGCGGCTACGGCATGCTGGTAGGCCCGGCCTCCACCAAAGCCGAGATCGAGGAGTTCCGCGCAGCCCTGCTGGCCAACCCCAGCGGCTACATCGCCCAGCCCACGCTCAGCCTGTCCAGCTGCCCCACGTTTGTGGAGAGCGGCATTGCCCCGCGCCACATCGACTTGCGGCCCTACGTGCTGTCGGCCAAGACTGTGCAAACCGTGCCCGGCGGCTTGACCCGCGTGGCGCTCAAAGAAGGCTCGCTGGTGGTCAACAGTAGCCAAGGCGGCGGCACCAAAGACACCTGGATTCTGGAAGACGATGCCGTGCCCGCCACGGTGCCCGTGATTCCGCCAGAAACCCAAATCCAGTCCCAATCGTAGACAACAGACCACAGGAACAACAAACATGCTGTCACGCACCGCCGACCATCTCTTCTGGATGTCCCGTTATACAGAGCGCGCCGAAAATTGCGCTGGCGCAATTTCTACAGAATACAGCCGAGCGCGTAGCGCGTGCGGTGTTTGAGGCCCAGGAGATAAGAACATGCTTTCAAGAACCGCCGATCATCTTTTCTGGATGTCCCGTTATACCGAGCGCGCCGAAAACACCGCCCGTATGCTCGACATCAACTACCAAACCGCGCTCCTTCCCCAGTCGGCCGCTGTGGCCCAGGTGGGCTTGCAGGGCCTGCTGTCCATCAGCGAACTGTTGCAGCCCTACATGGCCAAGCATGGCGAAATCACTTCCAAGGACGTGATGGAGTTCATGGTGAAGGACGAAGAAAACCCGTCTTCCATCATCTCCTGCCTGCGGGCTGCGCGTGAAAACGCCCGTGCCGTGCGCGGCACCCTGACCACCGAAGTCTGGGAAACGCTCAACACCACCTGGCTGGATGTGAACCGCATGCTCAAGGCAGGTGAATTCGAGGCCGACCCAGCGCAGTTCTTCGAGTGGGTCAAGTTCCGCTCGCACCTGTCGCGCGGCGTGACGCTGGGCACCATGCTGCAGGACGAGGCTTTCCACTTCACCCGTCTGGGCACCTTTTTGGAGCGGGCCGACAACACCGCGCGCCTGGTGGACGTGAAGTTCCACGCCGTGCAAAGCGACTTTTTTGGTGCCGCCAGCGAGAAGGACCAGGAGTACGACTTCTACCACTGGAGTGCGATTTTGCGCAGCGTTTCAGGCTTTGAGGTGTACCGCAAGGTCTACCGCGACGTAATCAAACCCGAGCGCGTGGCCGAGCTGCTGATTCTGCGTGCCGACATGCCGCGCTCCTTGCACGGCAGCCTCAACGAGGTGCTGAGCAACCTGTCGCTGGTGTCCAACAACCCGCACAGCGAAACCCTGCGCCGCGCTGGCAAGCTGCGCGCCGACCTGCAGTTTGCCCGCATTGACGAAATCCTGGCCACTGGTCTGCACGCCTTCCTCACGCAGTTCCTGGACCGCGTGAACGAGCTGGGTGCCCACATCAGCCGCGAGTTTTTGGTGCCGGTGACCCACTGAGATGCGATGTTGCTGTAAAGCGCATGCATGCACCGCGCAGCCCCTGGGGCTTGCGCGGTGCCGTTGAGTTTGAAGCCGACCCAGGCCTTCACCCGCTGGCTGGGCCGCCTCAGCGTGGGGCGCAAACTCACGCTGATTTATCTGCTCGACCTGACCGCCGTGATCTACGTGTCGAGCATCCTGATCCACGAGAAATTCCAGTCCATCGATTTCACCCGCAAAGAGATCGTCGGCACCGCCTACAGCGTGGCGGTGCGTGATGTGCTCATGCAGCCCTTTCTTCCGCCCCAAAGTGGTGCGCCACCGGCATCTGTAGCTTTGCTGCGACTGGACCTCTTGCGCGTGAGCCACGACGGCACCTTGCAGACGGCCCAGGCCAGCAAGGCTTTCGTCGACAGCTGGCAGCAACTCAACGCCGAGACCCGACCGGCCGAGCACCAGAACGCCCTCAAACCCATGTTGCGCCAGGCCCGCGAGCTGCTGACCACCGTGGGCAACCAGTCCAACCTGATCCTCGACCCCGACCTGGACAGCTACTACGCCATGTCGCTGGTGGTGCTGCGCTTTCCCGAGCTGCTGGAGGTGCTCAACGACACCATCCGCATCCTGCCCAAGGTGCCTTCGGCGGTGGCGATTCCGTCGGGCGTGCAAGACCGGCGCACCGAGCTGCTGATTCTGGCCGGGCGGCTGGATGCCGTGGTACTGGGCATCCGCTCCGACTACACCCAGGCCTTTGCCGCGGGCAGCCCGGCGCAGCGCGCAGCGCTGCAGGCCAGCCGCACCATGCTGGAGGCCCGGCTGGGCGAATTTTTGGCGGCGGTGCAACTGCTGGCCGATGGCGATGCCAACCCGCACAACCTGGAGCTGCTGCAACAGCACTACGGCGACTCGCTGCTGGCCCTCACCGATGCCTGGGCTCGCACTGCCACCGACCTGGACCGCCTGCTGCACGAGCGGGTGGACGCGCTGTTCAACCGCATGTGGCTGCACCTGGGCACGGCGTTTTTGCTGCTGAGCTGCATTCTGAGCTTGGTCTATGCCGTGGCCCGCCAAATCGCCCGGCCCCTGACGAATCTGGCCGCGGTGGCCGACGCGGTGCGCCAGACCGGCGACCATTCACGCCGGGCGGTGTGGCACAGCCGCGATGAAATCGGCCAGCTGGTCACCGCCTTCAACGGCATGCTGGCCCAGCTGGACCAGCAACGCCTGGCCGAGCAAGAGGCCGCCGCCCGCAGCCGTGCCGCCCAGGCCCAGCAGGCCCTGGTGGAGGCGATCCCGATTGCGCTGGTGGTCACCTCGGTGCCCGACCACGAGGTGCTGCACGCCAACGCACCGGCCCTGCCGTGGCTGGCCGGGCAAAGCCGCGACCCCTGGCGCACCGGGCTGGAGCCGGGCGTGCGCGCGCGGTTTTTCCAGCAGCTGTCGGACCAGGGCCAGGTGGACGAGTTCGAGGTGCGCTGGCTGGGCGGGGCCGAGCCCTCGTGGGCCGTGCTGTCGGCGCGCCGGTTGCAGTTTCAGGGGCGGGATGCGGTGCTCACGGCCTTTACCCCGATCAATGTGCTCAAGGTGATGGAGCGCCGCCTGGAGCTGTGGGCCAAGGTGTTCGAGGCCTCCAGCGAGAGCATCATCATCATGGACGGGCAGCAGAAGATTCTGAGCGTGAACCGGGCGTTTTGCCGCAGCACCTCGTACGACTTTTATGAGGTGATTGGCGAGCCGCTGAGCGTGCTGCTGGAAGGTACGGAGGTGGCGACCGTGGAGCAAAGCCTCAACAGCCTGTCGCAAGACCGCGATGCCTGGCAGGGCGAGGTGCATTTCCGCAAACGCTCGGGCGAAACCTACCCGGCCTGGCTGATGATTTCGGCGGTGCGCGACGGCTCGCGTTTTGGCGCGGTGTCGCAGTACATCGGCATCTCGGTCGACATCACCGACCGCAAGCGTACCGAGGCGCGGGTGCAGTTTCTGGCCCAGCACGATGTGCTGACCGAGCTGCCCAACCGGGCGCTGTGCGTGATCCGGCTGGAGGCCGCGATCGAGGCGGCGCAGCGCAGTGGCGAGCGGGTGGCCGTGCTGTTCATCGACCTGGACCGCTTCAAAACCATCAACGACACCCTGGGCCACCATATCGGCGACGGCGTGCTGCGCTCGGTGGCCAGCCGCCTGAGCCAGGCGGTGCGCAGCGTCGACACGGTGAGCCGTCTGGGCGGCGATGAATACGTGGTCATCCTGCGCGGCGTGGCCGGGCCGGAAGAAGTGCAGCACACGGTAGAGCGCCGCCTGATCCCGCTGATCCGCCAGACCCACCATGTGGATGGCCACGACCTGCAGGTCTCGTGCAGCGTGGGCGTGGCCCTGTACCCGGACGACGGCCTGGACCTGCCCCTGCTGATGCGCCGCGCCGATGCCGCCATGTACGCCGCCAAAAACGCCGGGCGCGACATGGCGCGGTTTTACGAGCCCGAGATCGAGCAACTGGCCCAGCAGCGGCAGGCGCTGGAGCAGCAACTGCGCCACGCCCTGGAGCGCGGCGAGTTCAGCCTGCAGTTCCAGCCCAAGGTCAGCGCCAAGGCTATGGATGGGCTGGAGGTGGTGGGGGTGGAGGCCTTGCTGCGCTGGGACAATCCGGCGCTGGGCTCGGTGTCGCCCGGGCGCTTTATCCCGGTGGCCGAAGAAACCGGCCTGATTCGGCCCATCGGTGCCTGGGTGCTGCAGCAGGCCTGCGGTCAACTGGCGCAGTGGCATGCGCAGGGGCTGAGCGCGTTGACGGTGTCGGTGAACCTGTCGGCCCTGCAACTGGCCGATGCCGACCTGGTGCCGCAGATCCAGCAATGCCTGCAAGACCATGGCATCGCACCGGCCGCGCTGGAACTGGAGATCACCGAGTCGGTGCTGATGGACAACACCAGCCTGGCGGTGGAGCAGCTGGCGGCGTTGAAAGCACTGGGCGTGCAGCTGTCGATCGACGACTTTGGCACCGGCTATTCCAGCCTGGCCTACCTCAAGCGCTTTGCGATCGACAAGCTGAAAATCGACCAGTCGTTTGTGCGCGACATGCTGACCGACCCCACCGACCTGGCCATCATCCGCGCCATCATCGCCCTGGGCCACACCCTGGGCCTGAAGGTGGTGGCCGAAGGAGTGGAGCTGGCCGAGGTGGCGGGCCAGCTCAAGGCCCTGGCCTGCGACGAGCTGCAAGGCTATTACTTTGCCCGCCCCATGCCAGCCGAGGCTTTTGCGCTGTGGCTGCAAGACCGCAAGCATCGGCCCGAACGGCGCCGCAGCCACCTGGCACCGGGTGCGGTGTGAACTACGGAATCAGTCGTGCCGCGCCGCGTTGTAGGTGGCGGTGAGCAGCTTGTCGGTGTAGGCAATCGCCAGCGCGCTGAGCAAAAACACCACGTGGATGCCGGTTTGCGCCATCAGCACCTTGGCGTCGTAGTTGGCCGCGTTGATGAAGGTTTTCAGCAGGTGGATGGACGAGATGCCGATGATGGCCATGGCCAGCTTGACCTTCAGCACCGAGGCGTTGACGTGGCTCAGCCATTCGGGCTGGTCGGGGTGGCCTTCCAGGTCCATGCGGCTCACAAAGGTCTCGTAGCCGCCCACGATCACCATGATCAGCAGGTTGGAGATCATCACCACGTCGATCAGCGCCAGCACCACCAGCATGATGATTGTCTCATTGAGCGCACTGGGCACTACGGCATCCTTGTAGCCAATGCTGTGCACCAGGGCCTCCAGCGCGGTCTGGCTGCCAAAGGCGGCCTCCACCAGGTGCGTCAGTTCCACCAGGAAATGCACCACATACACGGCCTGTGCCGCGATCAGGCCCAGGTACAACGGTAACTGCAGCCAACGGCTGGCAAAAATAAAGCGGGGCAGGGGGCGTAGCGGCTGGGATTTTGGCGGGGTGGATTCGGACATTTTTGGGGTTGGAGGGCGTTAACTGCAAAGTTGGATTGTAGGATCAGGGTTTGTACCGTTTTAGTAAGTCAGCAATACGTAAGAGCCAGCCCCGACATTAATAGCGTTCACTAATCCACCCATCGAGGAGACAAACCCATGAGTTCTGCCATTGAGTCCGTGTTGATTGAAAACCGCGTGTTCCCTCCCAGCGAGGCGATGCAAAAATCGGCCCGCATCAGCGGCATGGACGGCTACAACGCCTTGTGCGCCGAGGCGGCAAGCGACTTTGAGGGCTTCTGGAGCCGCCTGGCCCGCGAAAACGTGCTGTGGAACAAACCTTTTACCCAGACCCTGGACGAATCCAACGCACCGTTCTACCAGTGGTTTGCCGACGGCGAGCTCAACGCCTCGGCCAACTGCCTCGACAAACACATGGGCACGCCGACCGAAAACAAGACGGCGGTGATCTTCGAAGCCGACGATGGCACGGTCAAAAAGACCACTTACAAAGAGTTACTCACGCAGGTCAGCCAGTTTGCCAACGCGCTCAAGGCCGCGGGCATCCAAAAGGGCGACCGCGTGCTGGTCTACATGCCCATGACGCTGGAAGGCGTGATCGCCATGCAGGCCTGCGCCCGCATCGGTGCCACCCACAGCGTGGTGTTTGGCGGCTTCTCGTCCAAGGCCTTGAATGAACGCATCATCGATGCCGGTGCCGTGGCCGTCATCACCGCCAACTACCAGATGCGCGGGGGCAAAGAGCTGCCCCTGAAGGCCATCGTGGACGAAGGCATCGCCCTGGGCGGCTGCGAGTCGATCAAGAACGTATTCGTGTACGAGCGCACCGCCACCGCCTGCGCCATGGTGGCCGGGCGCGACCAGACCTTTGCCCAGGCCGTGGCCGGCCAGAGCAGCGACTGCCCGCCGGTGGCCGTGGGTGCCGAGCACCCGCTGTTCATCCTCTACACCTCCGGCTCCACCGGCAAACCCAAGGGCGTGCAGCACAGCACCGGCGGCTATTTGCTGTGGGCCAAGCTGACCATGGACTGGACCTTTGACCTGAAGCCCGACGACGTGTTCTGGTGCACCGCCGACATCGGCTGGATCACCGGCCACACCTACGTGGCCTACGGCCCGCTGGCTGCCGGTGCCACGCAAATCATCTTTGAAGGCATCCCCACCTACCCGAACGCCGGGCGCTTTTGGCAGATGATCGAGCGCCACAAGTGCACCATCTTCTACACCGCACCCACCGCCATCCGCTCGCTGATCAAGGCCGCCGAGGCCGACGAAAAAGTCCACCCCGACCGCTCCAACCTGGACAGCCTGCGCATCCTGGGTTCGGTGGGCGAGCCCATCAACCCCGAAGCCTGGATGTGGTACTACAAGAACGTGGGCCACGAGCGTTGCCCGATTGTGGACACCTTCTGGCAGACCGAAACCGGCGGCCACATGATGTCGCCCATGCCCGGTGCCACGCCCCTGGTGCCCGGTAGCTGCACGCTGCCGCTGCCCGGCATCATGGCCGCCATCGTGGATGAAGTCGGCAACGACCTGCCCAACGGTACCGGTGGCCTGCTGGTGGTCAAGCGCCCTTGGCCCAGCATGATCCGCACCATCTGGAACGACCCGGACCGCTTCAAGAAGAGCTACTTCCCCGAAGAAATGGGCGGCAAGATCTACCTGGCCGGTGACGGCGCGGTGCGCAGTGCCGACCGCGGCTACTTCCGCATCACCGGCCGTATCGACGACGTGCTGAACGTCTCTGGCCACCGCATGGGCACCATGGAAATCGAATCCGCCCTGGTGTCGCACACCGCCCTGGTGGCCGAAGCCGCCGTGGTGGGCCGCCCCGACGACCTGACCGGCGAGGCCATCTGCGCCTTTGTGGTCTTGAAGCGCGGCTGCCCTAGCGGCGACGAAGCCAAGAAGATCGCCAACGAGCTGCGCGCCTGGGTGGCCAAGGAAATCGGCCCCATCGCCAAGCCCAAGGACATCCGCTTCGGCGAAAACCTGCCCAAGACCCGCAGCGGCAAGATCATGCGCCGCCTGCTGCGCAACCTGGCCAAGGGCGAGGCGGTGACGCAAGACACCTCCACGCTGGAGAACCCGGCCATCCTGGGCCAACTGGGCCAGGCCTACTGATCGTTACAGGCTTTTCAGGCTGCTCACGCTCACTGGATAAGCGTGAGCAGCTACTGAAATAATAGCAACTCGTTCAGCGCCTGCCATCCAGTACAACCACCTGCCGCCAGGGCAGTTGGGGATGGGCCTCGTAGTCGGCCACCACCCAGGTGCGGGTGGGGTGGTCGGCCATGGCGTTCAAAACCCCGTTGACCACCCGGATCGAAGCGCCGTCCAGCGCGGCGTAGGGCTGGTCCAGGCAGGTTACCAATGCCCCGCAGGCCAGCAAACCCGCCAGCGCCGTCTTGCGCCGGCTGCCTGCCGACAGCATGTAGAGCTTTTTGCCCTGGTGGGGCTCCAGCAGCAAGGCCTCTACCAGCTGCTGGTGCAGCGCGGCATCCCAGTGCGGGCTGCGCTGTTGTAGCGCCGCCCAAATCTCTTGCGGAGTCTGCTCCTCCTGGCCGGGCAAGGCCAGGTCCAGCCACAGCGCGCCGGTGTCGCCGAGGCGGCGCAAATAGTGGGTTTTGCCCGCGCCTTCATCGCCAGTGACGGCAACGAGGCCCGGAGGAAGAAGAGGGAGGTCGGTCATGGTGTGGGCCGATTATCTACAGCCTGCGCTGCGGTACAGTGGCGGCGCACAAAGGAGTCCAGCATGGGGGGTTTGGGAGTGGGGAATGTCTCGGGTAGGGTATCCAAGCTGCTCCAGCAGGGCCGCGCACACCAGGCGCAGGGCCGCACCAACCAGGGGTTTGCCTGCTACCAGCAGGCGCTGCAAGAGCAGCCCCAGCACCCCGAAGCCCTGCACCTGATGGGCATGGCCTATGTGGCCATGGGCATGGCGGTGCTGGGCGTGCCGCTGGTGCACCAGGCCATCGCCCTGGAGCCCGCCGCCATCGCCTACCGCCTGGAATTGGCGCAGGTGCTGGTGCAGCAGGGCCAGACCGGTGAGGCCTGCATGGTGCTGGAAGCCGCCTGCGCTGTGGAGCCGGCGAGCCCGCAAGCACTCGCCCAGCTAGGCGATTTGCAGATCCAGCTCAACCGCTACGCCGAGGCCGAACGCAGCTATGCCGCCGCCGTGGCACTGGATGGCCAGCAGGCCCTGTGGCATGAGGCGCTGGCCCAGTTGCAGCACCAGCGCTGGGCCCTGCCCGAGGCCCAGGCCAGCCGCCAGCGCGCCCTGGCGCTGGGCGATGCCCCGACGGCCCTGCGCCTGAACCTGGGCTATGCCGAACCACGGGCCCCCCGGCCCGTGCCGCCACCACTGGAGCAGTTGCGCGCCGCACCCGGCGTGGACCTGGCCACCGCCTGCCAGGAGCGCGACCTGCTGGTGATCGACGATTTTCTGGACGACCCGCTGGCCTTTCGGGCGCAGGCCCTGGCCCTGTGCCGCCAGCGCACCCAATTGCTGGCCAATGGCGTGTTCCCCGGCGTGCAAACCGCCGCCCAGCCCATGGATGCCGCCATGCAGCGCATTGCCGACGCGCTGGGCCGCACCGTCAAATGGGATTCGCCCGACCACGGGGCTTTGCGCGTGAGCCTGGCCACGGACGAGGCCCGCGCCGATGTGCATGTGGACAGCCCCACGCTGCCGCATATTTTCGGCGGCGTGCTGTACCTGAGCTTGCCCGAGGACTGCCAGGGCGGCACCAGCTTTTACCGCCACCGCGCCACCGGCCTGGCCCGCCGCCCGGAAGCAGCCGACGTGCAGGCGGGCGGATTTGCCAGCCTGCTGGACTTCCAGAAGCGCCACCTGCCGCCCAACAAGCTCCAGCCGTTTGCCCAGTGGCGGGCGCAGCGCGAGGGTCGCTGGGAATGGCTGTTTGAGGTGCCCATGCGCTTCAACCGCCTGGTGGTCTTTCGCAGCGACTACTTCCACGCGGTGAGCGAACTGTTCGGCAACCAGCCGGAGAACGGGCGGCTGGTGCAGCTGTTCCACTTTCAGACTACTAGCTGAATGCTCTTTTTTTAGGAGCTGCTCGTGCTTATCCCATCGGCACGAGAGGCCAAAAAGACCAATATCCTGGAGTAGGGGATTTACTTCAGCGAAAGCACCCACGCGGCCAGCTTTTTGGCATCGGCCTCGTTCACCTGGGCATTGGCGGGCATGGCCATGGGCCCCCACACGCCGGAGCCGCCCTGGCGGATTTTCAGCGCCAGTTGCGCGGCGGCGGCCTTGTCGCCCCGGTACTTGTCGGCCACGTCCTTGAAGGCCGGGCCGACCAGCTTGCTGTCCACCGCGTGGCAGCCCAGGCAGTTCTTGGCCTTGGCCAGGTCCATGCTGGCCAGCGCCGGGCTGCAGCAGGCGGCAGCCAGCGCCAAAGTAAACAGGGCTTGTCTCATTTTTTCTTTCGGGTGTGGGGTAAAGTGATAGGACTTACGCTGCGCCCCAGTACCGCCCTGCGGGCTCACAGGGGGAACTTGCGTAAGTCCTGGGTGAATAATTTTATCGGGCGGTGCCGCTTCCTGCAGCCGTGCAGAAGGTATCCCCCGCAGGAGCGGAACATGCTGTTTTTGGGAATCGGATTGCTGCTGGTCGTGCTGAAGTACCTGGCCATCGCCCCCGTGGTGGGCTGGAGCTGGACCATTGTGCTGTCGCCGTTTATGGCGGCGGTGCTGTGGTGGTGGTGGGCCGACACCACCGGCTACACCAAGCGCAAGGTGATGCAGCGCGAGGAAGCGCGCAAACAGGCACGCATCGACAAAAACAAGGAAGCCATGGGTACCAAGCGCAAAACCCCGCGCTGAAGTTCAACCAGTATGGCTACCCTGGTACGCGGGTTCGCCGGGGTTTCCATTGCAGTGCTCTTTTTTCCACCAAGTGCCATGATGCAAAAGCCAGCGCCAAAGTGACAGCTAGCGTGAGCCCCAGAACCAGGTGCCACGAGAGCTTTTCGCGGTACAGCCAGATGAGCGTCTGCTGCACGGGAAATGCGTAGATGTACACCCCATAAGACAGGTCGCCAAATCGACCAGCGCGTCGAAGAACCGGTGTACTGGCACAGCTGAACAGTACGGTTGTTGAGGGCACCACCAGCCACAATGCCAGGAGATTGCAGTTTGTGGCTAGTGCAGCGGCAGCCAAAATCCAACAGCTAATGAGCATCCATCGGGCCCGGCGGGGGTTCTCATGCAGGCCAAACACCGCCCATAGTGTCCCCGCCATGAAAAACATGCCGAATTCCAGGGGGTAGCGGCGCTCCAGGGACCAATGCCATGGGTTGGACCACGCGCTGCCAGCTTGGGGAAGCGCCATATACGCCACGGTAAAGAAGAGCATCACGGCCATCAGCAACCAGCGCCAACGGCGATGCATCAGGCCGACGCAGCCGAGCAGGCCCAGCACCAGGTAGCACCGCAGTTCGAGCGGCAAAGTCCACAGCGAACCGTTCACTGCGTTGGGAAACGGATTGCTGTTGAAAGTGAACGGCAAACTCACTTGCAGCTTGAAAATCAGGTTCTTGAAGTACCTGAGGAATGCCGGATCGGCGACATAGTCTCGCAGCGGCAGCGTACTGACCAACGGACCCAGCACCAACGCGGCTAACAAGATCACGACGGCCAAGCCTGGCCAGATGCGCAGCAGGCGCTTCGCCGCAAATCGACCGGCATGCGGATCCGCATTCCAGCTGCGCGCCACCAAAAAGCCGCTGATGGAGAAGAAGACCAGCACGCCCAGGCCACCCAAACTTTGCACTCCCAGTAGCGCTGGCTCAGGTAGACCCCACAAAGCGTGTTGGTGCGAGAACAGCACGCACAAAGCCGCCGCCAGCCGCACAGCATCGAAATTATTCGATGGATGGACAAGGGCTGGCGGCTCAGTGATTGCGCCTTTGTTGCTGAATCCCATCAATACGCGTCAAGCACCGCGCCCTTGCTGGCGGTGGAGGCGTTGAACGCAAACTTGGCCTGCACGCCGCGGGTGTAGCGGGGCTTGGGGGCTGTCCAGGCGGCGCGGCGCTGGGCGATCACTTCGTCGCTCACGTTGAGTTGCAGCAGCAGCTGGTGCGCGTCGATGGTGATGGAGTCGCCTTCTTCGATGAAGGCAATCGTGCCACCCACGGCGGCCTCGGGGGCCACGTGGCCCACCACCATGCCCCAGGTGCCGCCAGAGAAGCGGCCGTCGGTGATCAGGCCGACCGACTCGCCCAGGCCCTGGCCGACCAGCGCGCCGGTGGGGGCCAGCATTTCGGGCATGCCGGGGCCGCCCTTGGGGCCCAGGTAGCGCAGCACCATCACGTCGCCCGCCACGATTTTGTTGTCCAGAATGGCTTTCAGGGCCGACTGCTCGTCGTCAAACACGCGGGCCGGGCCGGTCATCACCGGGCGTTTCAGGCCGGTGATCTTGGCCACCGCGCCCTCGGGCGACAGGTTGCCCTTGAGGATGGCCAGGTGGCCCTGGGCGTACATGGGGTTGGTGATGGGGCGGATCACGTCCTGGTCGGCACGTGGCACGTCCGGGATGTCTTTCAACACCTCGGCCACGGTCTGGCCGGTGATGGTGATGCAGTCGCCGTGCAGCAGGCCCGCGGCCAGCAGCGTCTTCATCACCTGGGGAATGCCGCCTGCGCGGTGCAGGTCCACGGCCAGGTATTGGCCGCTGGGTTTCAGGTCGCACAGCACCGGGGTCTTGACGCGCACGCGCTCGAAGTCGTCAATCGTCCATTCCACTTCGGCTGCGTGGGCGATGGCCAAAAAGTGCAGCACGGCATTGGTCGAGCCGCCGGTGGCCATGATCACGGCCACGGCGTTTTCGATCGACTTGCGGGTCACGATGTCGCGCGGTTTCAGGTCCTTTTTGATGGCCTCGACCAGCACCCGGGCCGACTCTTGCGCCGAGTTCAGCTTCTCGTCGTGCGGGTTGGCCATGGTGCTGGAGTAGATCAGGCTGATGCCCAAGGCCTCGAACGCGCTGGACATGGTGTTGGCCGTGTACATGCCGCCGCAGGAGCCGGTGCCGGGGATGGCGCGGCGCTCGATCTGCAGCAGGTCTTCGTCGCTCATGCGGCCGGCGGCGTTTTCGCCCACGGCTTCGAACACGCTGACGATGTTCAGGTCTTTGCCTTTGTAGTGGCCGGGCAGGATGGTGCCGCCGTACACATAGATGGCCGGCACGTTGGCGCGCAGCATGCCCATCAGGCCGCCGGGCATGTTCTTGTCGCAGCCGCCCACCACCAGCACGCCGTCCATCCACTGGCCTTGCACGCAGGTCTCGATGCAGTCGCTGATGACTTCGCGGCTGACCAAGCTGTACTTCATGCCTTCGGTGCCCATGGCCATGCCGTCGGAGATGGTGGGTGTGCCGAACACCTGGGCGTTGGCACCCGCAGCTTCAATGGCTGCGATGGCCGCGTCGGTGAGCTTTTGCAGGCCGCTGTTGCAGGGCGTGATGGTGCTGTGGCCGTTGGCCACGCCGACCATGGGTTTCTTGAAATCCGCCTCTTCGTAGCCCATGGCGTAGTACATCGAGCGGTTGGGCGCGCGCGACTTGCCTTCGGTGATGTTCTTGGAGCGGGGGTTCAAAACGATGGGTTTGGTTTCCATGGAGGTCTCTTTGTGTCGTGGGGAGGTGTTTTTTGGCAGCGCTGAGTATGCTACGGCCGAAAACTCGGGTCCAATCTATTTTTAAGTGCGTATTAATATGTTGTGCATATGAATGACATCGAACTCCGGCTGTGGAACCAGTTTGCCGTGCTGGCCGACGAGCTGCACTTTGGCCGCGCCGCCCAGCGCCTGCACATGACCCAGCCACCGCTGACCCAGGCCATCGCCCTGCTCGAAAAGCGCCTGGCCGTGCGCCTGTTTGACCGCACCAAGCGCAGCGTGCAACTCACCGCCACCGGGCGGGCGTTGCTGCCCGAGGTGCTGGACCTGCTGGCACGGGCACAGGCCCTGCCCGAACATGCCCGTGCCGCTGCGGCGGGCGAGCTGGGCCGCCTGCGCCTGGCCTTTGTGTCCACGGTGGGCTTTGCGCTGCTGCCGCAGTGGGTGCGCGGTTTTCGGGCCCTGTATCCGCAGGTGCAGATGGAGCTGGTAGAGGCCACCGGCGACGTGCAGTTGCAGGCCTTTGCCCAGGGCACGCTGGACGCAGGCTTTATGCTGCACGCCCCGGGTTTCGCCCCGGTGGGGCTGGAGCGCCACACCGTGCACCAGGAGCCGCTGGTGCTGGCGGTGCCCGAGCAACACGCGCTGGCGGCACTGCCCCGGCTGACGCTGGCCGCCGTGCTGGACGCACCCCTGGTGATCTTTCCGCGCCGCATCGTGCCCTCGCTGTACGACGCGATCTTTGCCGCCTACCACGCCGCCGGGCACCTGCCCACCGTGGCCCAAGAGGCCATCCAGATGCAGACCATCGTCAACCTGGTCTCCGCCGGGCTGGGCTGCGCCTGGGTGCCGCACAGCGTGACGCAGTTCCAGCGGCCGGGGGTGGTGTACCGCAGTGTGGAGCCGAGCGGGCAAGGTAAGGGCGGGGTAGCGCTGCCGGGGTGTGAGACCAGCCTGGTGTGGTCAGCGATGGCGTTAAGTCCGGCGCTGGAGCGCTTCGTGGCGTTTGTCCGAATGGGGGAGATGCCAATTTTTCTGAAATGAAAATGGGCAGCCGAATGGCTGCCCAATGTGGGGAGACCTACAGGGACTGAGCTCTAAGAGTCAATCCTTGGGCTCTTGGACCCAGGAGATATTGTCAGTATCCGATTCCTCGAAATATCTTCGTACCGGAACCTAATGCGATGGGACTGTGCACATCAGCAAATTGGATTGGGCCGATGAAATCCGATGTTACGTCCAGGTCCTTTGACCACGATTGGCCGCCATCAATGCTGCGCAGAATGGAGGTGGCCGGGATGGCGTTTGGGGCTCCATTGCTTGCGTATGTCTGTACACCTGGGCTGACGATGAGTCCGACCCCGCCGCTTGAAAAAACGACATCGGTGTGTCGGTGATCGAAGGCGAAAGGCTGATCCTGTGGGTATGTCCACGTCAATCCTGCATCTGTGCTTAGAAGAATGCCGTCACCTACCGTGACGGCTGTAGTCGGACTTGAAAACGCAATACTGGTAAGGCCACCGGAGAGGCCAACATTTATGCGGGTCCAACTAACACCTCCATCCGTACTGCGTAAAACTGTATTTCCTTGGCCGACCACATCGCCACCCACGGCAATCACAACGGAGTCGCTGCCAAATGCGACGCTGCGATAAGGAAGTGAGGGAACATTTGTGAGTTTTGTCCAAGTTGCTCCTGCATCTACAGTACGTACCATTACACCATCGAGGGTTACTGCAATGCCGGTGTGCGTATCTGGAGAGAATGCAATGCCAACAATTTTTTCTGTAGCTGGGCCCGTGTTGCTAGGCACTTCCGTCCAAGTCTTGCCACCGTCTGTTGACCGTAGCATAGTCCCGTAATCACCGGCAGCCAACACAGTCGAACTGTCCACGAATGCTGCTGTGTGTAGCATGCCCACGCTAGCCGAAGAAGAGAGTCCCGAAAGGTCTAGTTTGCTCCAAGTCATGCCATAGTCAGTTGATCTAGCAATAAAGGGTCCTGAATCATAGCCAACGGCGATACCAATACCCAGATTGTTAAATACTAGATCCAGGAACCATGTGAAGTTTTGAGCTTGCGGCGTGGAAGTGGTCAGGCTCCAAGAGGTGGTGCTAACAACCGGTGCTGGATTCACAGTAAGCCTGGCCCCCGGAACTAGCTGCGCTCCAGCGACATTGCTCACTAGTACGCGATAACGTTTATTGTTATCAGCGTAAGTGGTCGGAGAGATGCTATAGCTGGCACTTATTGCGCCATTGATGTTGGCGTAAGTGCTGCCGCGGTCGGTACTGACTTGCCATTGGTAGCTGGGTGTTGGTGTGCCGCTTGCCGCAACTGTGAAGGTTGCTGTAGCTGGCGCAGTCACCGTTAAGTCCGTAGGTTGCGATGTGATGGTCGGAGCTTGGTTTGCTGGGGTAACCGTCAGCTGCACCGCACTGCTTGTTGCAGTTCCAGCGGTGTTGCTAGCCACCAGGCGAAAGAGGTGTCCAGAGTCGGCTACAGCTGTGGCTGCTATGGTGTAGATTGAGCTGTTCGCGCCGATTATGTTGGTCCAGGCGGAGCCATCCGAGCTTGTCTGCCATTGAAATGTTGGTGCAGGATTGCCTGAAATTAGTACGAGAAAGGTTGCTTCCTGGCCTACCGTTACGCTGACGTTGGTGGTTTGTGCCGAAATCGTTGGGGTGGCGGGGATCGGCAGCACAGTAAGCAGGGCCGCGTTTGTCGTCACGGATCCGAGGCTGTTGCTAATGATCGCCCGGTAGAGTTTTCCGCTGCTAGTAATGGCCGCGTCGGCCACTGAAAAGCTGGGACTGGATGGTGTTCCTGTGTCGGTCCAGCTATTTCCATCGACGCTGGTTTGCCAAAGGTATTGCAATGAGGTGCCAGTGGCTGTAACGGCGAATGCACCGCTTTGTCCCGCAGTCAGTGTGAGGTTGTTCGGCTGAACACTTACCGCAGGTGCTTGTTGTACTGCTGACACAGTTAGCGTGGCAACGGAACTGGTGATGTTGACCTGTGTGTTGGCTGCACTCACTACATTGACGCGGTACTGCTTTCCGCTGTCCGCAATGGTGACATTGGCAATGCTTAGGTCAGGACTGTTGCCACCGGAAAGGTTGCTCCACAAATTGTTTTCCAGCGTTTGCCATTGGTAGGAAGCTGCACCAGTGGCTACAACGCTGAATTTGACCGATGCACCCGGCTCAACAACCTGATCAACAGGTTGAGAAGTGACTGCAAAGCTGGGGGTAACTGAGACCGTTCCTGTCTCTGTGCCTGTCCCAGCACCGCCACCACCTCCTCCTCCACATCCCACGAGACTCAAGAATACGAAAAGCAACAATAAACGTATTTTTGTTGCCAATGAAAAATAAAACTTCATTTTGTACACCAAATTTTTGCAAGAAAAAATAATGTACATGAAGTTAATTGCTTACAGCCAGTCGTTGACCGGTTTTCAGGATTTGTGTGTAAGAAAGCCAGAGGAACGTGGTTGAGCCACATCAAACCCCGCATTGGCACATGTTGAGAGGGTAGTCAGATGGGTTCAGGGCCAAGCACCAGAGGTTTTTTTGCAGTCAAGCTGGGGCCCTTGCCGCCGTGCTGGACGAGCTGCTGGTGATCTTGTCGCGCCGCATCGTGCCCAGGCCATCCAGATGCAAACCATCGTCAACCTGGTGTCCGCCGGGCTGGGCTGCGCCTGGGTGCCGCACAGCGTGACGCAGTTCCAGCGGCCGGGGGTGGTGTACCGCAGTGTGGAGCCGAGCGCGCGGGGCAAGGGCGGGGTAGCGTTGCCGGGGTGCGAAACCAGCCTGGTCTGGTCGGCAGACCACACCAGCCCTGCGCTGCAGCGTTTCATTGCCTTTGTGGCGCAATAGCTCTGTTTTTGATAGCTGCTCGCGCCCGTGGAATCAGCACGAGGGGCGGATTTGGCTACTGCGTAATGGATGGCACTTTGCCAAAGCCCGGCAGGCGCAGCTGCAAGTCGTTCACATCGATGCCGAAGCCCAGCCCCAGCAGGTTCAGCTCCAGGCCTTCTTCCCGCGCCACCGTCACCCCCGCCAGGCCCAGCAGCGACACCTGCCAGCCCGTTCCACTGGGGGCGCGGCCGAAGAAGGTGTGGGGGCCCAGATAGTCCTTGCCGATGGCGGTGGGCGGCAGGTCCAGGTGCAGCGCGGGCACGCGGCGCGCCACCCAGGCGACGAAGGTATTGCTGTTCGGGCCAGGCCAGAGCCGGTATTCATGCCCCCAGGGATAGGCCGCCACCGCCGCCTCGATGGCATCGATCATGCCGTCTGCGTCCGCACCGCGGTGGTCCGCCAGCAGCTGCGGATAGGCCCCATACCAGCGGGCATCGGGATGGCTGCTGCTGCCCGTGACCAGCGCCTCCTCGCCGTTTTGGGCGCGCCAACCCACCACCTGGTAGGTGGTGTAGTGGTCCGCGCCCGCGCGCTTGACTGCTATCCACGGGTGGGTGGCAAACGCGCCGCGCCAGCGCACGGTGCGCGCCCCAAACACCTGCACCACCGCGCGCCGCTCCACCGCCGGGTCGGGTGTCTGGCCGCTGCTGTCGTTGCGGGCCTGGTTCCACGGGGTGTGCATATCCAGCGTGCCCGAGGCCAGCACGCCCATGGGGCCTAGGAGCAACAGCAGCACCAGGCCCAGCAGGCGTAAGGGCCAGCGCAGCCAGCGGCGGCGGGTGCGGGTGGGGTGGGGGAGAGAAATGTTGGTGGGTGAACCGGAGGGCATGGCAGGAGTATGCCTTTGGGGGGATTTCCCAGGTGTATGCCGGAGTTCGGCTGCCCCCCCGGGGCTGGCTGGCGTGTCTTTGCCGGGCTATAGTTTTGGCATCCGGCAGGCGTTCAAACCTTTGCCGCAGCCGCTCGTACTCTGGAGACCCCCATGCCTCAACTCCGCGTAGAAAGTTTCACCATCTCCCTAGACGGTTTCGGCGCAGGCCCAGACCAGGACCTCGATAACCCCCTCGGCGTGGGCGGCACATCGCTGCATGGCTGGGCGATGTCCACGCGTACGTTCCAGAAAAACGTGTTCGGGGGCGAGGGCGGAGCGACGGAGGGCCTGGACGAGGAATTTGCCGCACGGGGTTTTCAGAACTTCGGGGCCTGGATTCTGGGCCGCAATATGTTCGGGCCGGTGCGCGGGCCGTGGCCGGACGAGAGCTGGCGCGGTTGGTGGGGCGATAACCCGGTGTACCACGTGCCGGTGTTCGTGCTGACCCACCACGCGCGTGCGCCACTGGTCATGGAAGGCGGCACCACCTTCCACTTTGTGACCGAAGGCATTGAGGTTGCGCTGGAGCGTGCGCGCGCAGCCGCCGGGGGCAAGGATGTGCGTGTGGGCGGCGGCGTCCACACCATCCAGCAGTACCTGCGCCAGCGCCTGATCGACGAGATGCACGTCGCCATTTCCCCTGTGCTGCTCGGCTCCGGCGAGCGGCTCTTTGACGGCGTGGACCTTCCCTCCTTGGGCTACGCTTGCACCCGGTGCGAGCGCTCGCTACTGGCCACGCACGTGGTGATCACCCGGCAGTGACGATGCCCGACACCAGCGAAAACTGGTTTGCTACATAAAAAGTAGCTGCTCACGCCCGTCCCATCAGCACAGGCGGCCTAAAAAGCATAAAAGCTACGAACCCGGCCTTTGGTCACCCTAGCGGGCCCGTTTTTCAGCCTTGCGCTGGGCGCGGCGGAGTTCTACGCCTTCCAAGGCGTATTTTTCGCGCTCTTCGACGTGCTGGCGCAGGGCCGTGATGCGGGACTGGGTTTGCCGGTCATAGGGTCGCTTGAAGTTCAGGACGACAAACACCAGATACGCCACGGCGATAGCGGCCATGGCGAATGGGTTGGCTAAAAATACAGCTTCCATCGCTTTCTCCTCTTTGGGCTTGCTGCTGAAAATGGGCACTGATGCTAACCGGTGCAATGTCCAATGCAATGCCTCATGTGCCCGCCGCGCAATGCGGCACCAGCAGCGCCTGCAGCCAGTGGGCAAATACCTGCATGCGTTGCGACAAGTGTTTGCGGTGCGGGTAGAGCAGGTGCACGGGCATGGCGGGGGCGCAGGCCTGTGGCAGCACTTGTAACAATTCGCCGCTGTCCAGGTGCTGGCGCACATCGTAGGCGGGGATCTGCACCAGCCCCAGCCCGGCCAGGGCGCAGGCGATGTAAGTTTCTGCGTTGTTCACCGTGACCTGGCTGTGCAGGTCTAGCTGGCGCAGTGTGCTGCCCTCCCTCCATTCCCAGGGGGCCACGCGGCCGGTGGCGGGCAGGGCGTAGTGGACCACCTGGTGGCTGACCAGGTCGGCGGTGCGGCTGGGGGTGCCGTGGCGCGCCAGGTAGGCGGGGCTGGCGCAGTTGACCATGGCAAACGCCCCCAGCGGGCGGGCCACCAGGCTGCTGCTGGGCAGGGGGCCTACGCGCAGGGCGCAGTCCAGGTTTTCCTGCACCAGGTCCACGCTGCGGTCGCTGGCACCCAGCTCCAGGGCGATGGCCGGGAACTGCGCAAAAAACGTGGGCAGCGCCGGGGCGATCAGGCAGCGGGCCACGCGGCTGGGCACGTCCACCCGCAGCCGCCCGGCCACGGTGGCGCGCACCGGGTGGTACTGCTGCTCCAGCTCTTCCAGGTCGCTGACCAGACCGCGGGCGCGCTCCAATAAGGCCTCGCCGTCGGGCGTCAAAGACACGCGCCGGGTGGTGCGGTGCAGCAGGCGCACGCCCAACCGGGCTTCCAGCTGCTGCACGGCCAGCGACACATTGGCCCGGGGCAGGCCGAGCTGTTGGGCGCTGAGGGTGAAGTTGCCGGTTTCGGCCACGCGCACAAAGATGGCGAGCTGTTCGATGCGGTCCATAGGGTCCCGGGTGATTGGGTGGATTTTTTGGCTAGTCTAGCCAGTAAATGCAGATATATACCGATCAATCGCGCTAATAGACTGGTCGCTTCTTACTACCCCCAAGGATTCCCATGACAGCACCCACACTCGCAGGCCGCGTGGCCATCATCGCCGGCGGCGGCAAAAACCTGGGGGCGCTGATCGCCCACCAGCTGGTGGACGGCGGTGCCAAAGGCATCATGGTCCACTACAACAGTGCCGCATCCAAGGCTGATGCCGACAACACCGTGGCCGCGCTCAAGGCCAAGGGGGCCGATGCCATCAGCTTCCAGGGTGACCTGTCGGTGGTGGACAACTGCGTGAAGTTGTTCGATGCCACGGTGGCCCATTTCGGGCGGGCCGACATTGCCATCAACACGGCGGGCGTGGTCATCAAAAAGCCCATCCTGGAGCTGACCGAGGCCGACTACGAAAAGAGCTTTGCCGCCAACTCCAAGGCCGCGTTCTTCTTCATCCAGCAAGCGGGCCGCACGCTGAACGAGCGCGGCAGCATCGTGACCATCGTCAGCTCGCTGCTGGCCGCCTACACCCCGTACTACGGCATCTACCCCAGCAGCAAGGCCCCGGTGGAGCACTTCACCCGCGCCGCGTCCAAGGAGTTTGGCGAGCGCGGCATTTCGGTCAACGCCGTGGGCCCCGGCCCGATGAATACGCCGTTCTTCTACGGCCAGGAAACCCCCGATTCGGTGGCCTACAACAAGGCGGGCGCGGCGCTGGGCAAGTACTCGAAGACGGGCCTGACCGACATCGAAGACATCGCCCCGCTGGTCAAGTTTTTGGTGACCGAGGGCTGGTGGATCACCGGCCAGACGATTTTTGCCAACGGCGGCTACACCACCCGCTGAGGATGGCAGGCCTATGGGCAGGCCAGAAGTTGCATGGATTTTTAGCTGGTTGCGCTTATCCAGCCTGCACAGGCAGCTATTATTTTGATAGTTATCATGCTGGCCGCCTGTTACGGGGTGTCCTCGGCAATGAAGGGCAGCAGCGGTTCGATCAGGACGGCATCGGGTTTCACGTCGTTGGCTTCGCAGGCCCGCAGGTAGATGCGCAGCAGGGCAGACAGGGCCACGTGGTGCAACTCGGGCTGCTGCAAAAAGCAGGGTATGAGGAGTTGCAGGCCGTGGTGCGCGTGGTCGCGTGCGGGGGCGAGCTCCTGCAGGTCGAGGTGGCACTGGGCCAGCAGGCCCAGGCTGCGGGCCCAGGGCGGGGTGAAGCGGTCGGGGTTTTGCGCGGCCAGCAGGGTGTATTGCGCCATGGATTCAATGGCGGACTCCAGGGCGGGGCCGTATTGCTCCAGCAGGCCATAAGCGCTGGCCAGGTTGGTGGTGGCCTTGGCGAGGGCGGGCCGGTGGGTGTCGGGCTGCTGGGCAGCGAGGCGGCGGTAGATGTCGGTGGTCTGCAGCGCGCAGCGCAAGGCCTCGTCGTGTTGCTGCGTATTGCCGTAGGTTATCCCGAGGTTGCTGATGGCCGCCGCGCGTTCTGCGGTGAATTCTGCGGGCCACTGGTCTGCCAGGTGGGTGTACAGCGCCACGGCCTGCTGGGCGGATGCCAGGGCGGGCCCATGCTGCCCCAGGCGGCTTTGCTGGTGGGTGAGGTTGGTCAAGACCATGGCCAGCAGGCTGCCGGCCCCGTCCGGGTTGCTATGGGCCAATGCACCGGCCTGCAGCACCGCCTCTTGCGCGGTTTCTAGCGCGTCTTCAAATTGGCCCATGTCACTTTGCCGCAAGACCAGGCTGTTGAGCGCCACCGCCAGGTGGAGGGTGTATGTGTCTGGCGCTTGCAGTGCCAGGGGGTACAGCAGCAGCACGGCCTGCTCGGCCACAGCCAGGGCCGGGCCCAGCTGGTGCACATGGGCCAGGGCGCGCGACAGGTTCATGCCAGCCGTGGCGCAGGCCAGAGGGTCGGCATCGGGCATGGCCGCCAGCCGTTCCAGCACGGCCTGAAATACCCGCAGGCTGGTGGCGTTCAGCGCCAGGCTGTCCATCGGCAGGCTGTTGGCCAGGGCGGCCAAGGCTTCCAGGTCGTCTTGCGCCGTATCCACGATGCCGGTAAGCCACCCCAGTGGCCCGGCGGCCACCTCCGCAAAGTCCTGCACGCACCGGATCGCCGTTTCCGCCACCCGGTGGCCCAGGGCGGCGTAGCAGCGCAGCACCGCCTCCCGTCCCTCCTCACCCCGCAGCAGCCGCACCAGCAGCGCCTCGCCCACCATGTCGGGGATCACCGGGGCGATGCCCTGGGGGCCGGGCAGGGCTTGCTGCAGCAGCTTGAACAGGGCGGCGGGTGCGTCGGGCTGGGTCCAGCCGGTGGCCTGCTGCTCGGCGGCGGCCAGGGGCAAGAAGGTGGCGCGGGTCAGGCCCTGAGCCAGGGTGGCGCAGGCGGCCAGGTGCAGCACCAGCTCGGGGGTCAGGCCGTGGGCGCGGGCCATTTGGGCCAGGCGGTCGATCTCGCCCTGGGCCACCACGTCGGCCAGGTCGGTGCGGCCCAGCGTCAACGCGCTGTGGCCTTGGCGGGCCATGGCCATGGCGGCCAGCATCAAAAACAGCGGGTCGCCGCCCCAACTCAGTTGCATCAGTTGATGCTGGAAAGCTGGGTCATGCGGCAAGACCACGGATGTATTCGGGCTGGCGATGGCCAGCATGTCCTGCAGCAAGGCCAGGCGGTGTGCAGGCGTGGCCAGGGGGCGGATGGGTACGGGCACGGGCGGGTCCAGCAGGGTCTGTTTGCCCAGGGCTTGCCAGCCGCCGCCAAATACGCTGGCCCACCAGCCAGAGTCCGGGTCGGCGCTGCGCTCCAGCAGCAGGATGCGCAAGGGGTGGGGCGTGGATGCCGTGCGGTCGGCCAGCTCGTCCAGCCAGCGGCCCAGGGCCCGGGCTTTGGCGGCGGCATCGTCCACCACCACCAGGGTGGGTTTTTGCCAGCCCCAGGCGCTGAGGTTCTGGCCTGCAAAAAAACGCTCGGCCTCGGTGCTGGTGACAAAGCCGGTGTGCCAGCCCTCGGCCTGCATCTGGTCGCACAGTTCCAGCGCCAGCCGGGTCTTGCCACTGCCGCCACCGCCCACCACCACGCGCACGCGGATGGGAGGGGGGCTGGCCAGGAAGCCGCGCAGGCTGGCCAGTTCCTCCTCGCGGCCCAGCAGGCGTGTGGAGCGGGAGTAAGGCGACAGCGCGCTCAGCGGGTGCGTGCCCTGGCGCTGGCTGTCAAACCGCGTGAGGGTCAGGAAGGCGCGGCCCAGCACCACCGTGTTGTGGTCACCGGCGATCTGCACCACGGTGTTGTGGTCGCCAGTGACGTGTGCGGTGTGCGGCATGGGTTTTTTGGGTGTTTCAGGCCACTAGCGCTGATGCAGAGAGCGTGAGCAGCTATTTTTTCAATAGCAATGGACTAGCTTACCGAATTGCCAGACCCGTGTATTTGAACCGTCTTGTTGTTGGAGCCGGTAACGGTGGCGGTTTGCTGGAGGCCCAAGGCTGCGGCCTGCTGGTGGCCATCGTCTAGCCACTTTTGCAGAAAGTCCGCCAGGGCGGGATCGGCCTGCAGGGCTTTTTTGAGCTGTACCCGCAGTGCCGCCTGGTTGTCGGGATCTGCCGGATCCTGGGTCGCGTCGTCCAGGGCGACTTTGGCAGGGGTGGGGGCCAGGCGCTCCTTGAGGCGGCCCAGCAGCGAACCGGCGGCGGCCTTGCCGACTTCTTCCACGCCCTTGTCCAGCGCCTTGCCCAACAGGGGCGTAACAAATGCCACGGTGGCGCTGGCGAGGGTGCTGAGGGTCAGGGGGTCGAGCATGGGCTACTCCGGTGGGGTGGTGGATAAGAGTGGAGACAACGCAGCCAACAATTCGGCATCGGGCTCCTGGCCTGCAGCGTGGCACAGCGCAGCGTATTTTCCAAGCATCACCTGCAGCAAGGGGCCATGGGCCTGCGGGAGCCGCAAAGCCGCCGGGCGCAGCGTCTGCACCGCTTCCTGGGCCAACGGCCATGCCGCCGCCGCGCCCTGCAGGTCGCTGGTGCACAGGGCCAGCACAAACAAGGATTTCGCCAGCTCTACGCCAAACACCTCGGGCCGCTGTGCTGCCAGGCTGCGGCGCAGGGCCACGGCCTCCTGGATGGCGGGCAGGGTGGCGGTGTGCTGGCGCAGGCTACCGTGCTTGGTGGCCAGGTTGTGCAAGGAGGCGGCCAGTTCAGGCAGATACAGGTCGGGTTGCTGGGCGGCCAGACGGCGGTACAGGGCGACGGCTTCCAGGGTCGTTGCCAGGGCGGTGGTGTGCTGCCCCAAGTTGCTTTGCCGGTTGGCCAGGCTGTTGAGCGATACCGCCAGCGGGGGCTGGTACACATCGGGCTGCTGCTTCGCCAGGCTGCGGCGTAGCGCCACCGCCTCCAGGGCCGTTTCCAAGGCTTCAGCTTGCTGGCGCATGTCGCTTTGCCGATTGGCCAGGTTGGTCAGCGATGCCGCCAGTGGGGGGCGGAAGGTGTCGGGCCACTGTGCCGCCAAAGTGCGGCGAAGCTGCACGGCCTCGTGGGCCGAGCGCAGCGCTTCCAGGTGCTGGCCCAGCGCGTGTTGGGCGTTGGCCAGGTTGTGCAGCGATAGCGCCAGACCGGGCTCGAACCCGCCGGGGCCTTGCTCCACCAGCGTGCGGTATGCGGCCACGGCCTGCAGGGCGGCGTGCAAGGCCGCGCTGTGCTGGCCCATCTGGCCCAGCGCCACCGCCAGGTCGTTTTGCGCTCCGGCCCTTTTCGCTCCCCCGTCGCTTTCCAGCAGGGCCAGCCTGCGCTGGGCGATGTCCAGGCCCACTTCGCGCAGCGCCAGGCTGGCGACGGGCAGGCTGTCGTTCAACGCGGTCAGGGCCGGGGCATCCTGCTGCACGGCTTGCACGATGGCCTGCAGCCAGCGCAGCGGCTCGGGGGACGTGTCGGCAAAGTCCTGCACGCAGCGGACCACGCTGGCGGCGACCCGCTGGCCCGCGCGGGCGTGGCAGCGCTGCACGGTGGCCGCACCTTTGTCGCCGCGCAGTTGCAACAGCACAAAGGCTTCGGCGATCACATCGGGGGTGAGGGGGGCGATGCCGTCGGGCTGGGGCAGGGCCTGGTGCAGCAACTCGGCCAGGGCGGCGGGGGGGCTGGTCCAGCCGGTGGCGGTTTGCTCGTCGCGGGCGAAGGGGATGAAGTCGGCCTCGGCCATGCCCTGGGCCAGGGTGGTGCAGGCGGCCAGGTGCAGCACCAGGGCCTCGGGCAGGGCGGCTTCTTTCGCCATCTTTTGCAGGCGGTCGGCCTCTTGGAAGGCGACGAAGCGGGCCAGCTCGGTGCGGCCCAGGGTGAGCGCCTGGGCCTGGCCGAGCCGGGCCATGGCGGCAGCGGCCATCATCAGATACAGCGGGTCGCCGCCCCATGGGAGCTGCATGAGCCGCTGGTGGAAACCGGCATCTTCCTGCGGCAGGGTGAGGCTGTGGTCGGGGCGGGCGATGGTCAGCATGTCTTGCAGCAAGGCCAGCCGGTCCTGCGGGGTGCCCAGCGGGCGCACGGCGACCGGATCGGCCGGGTCCAGCAGCTCCCGTTTGCCCAGGGCAAGGTAGCCGCCGCCGAAGACGCTGCCCCACCAGCCGGTGTCGGTGTCGGCGCTGCGCTCCAGCAGCAACAGGCGCAAAGGGTGGGGTGTGGTGATCGTGCGGTCGGCCAGTTCGTCCAGCCACAGGCCCAGTATCCGGGCGTTGGCAGCGGCATCGTCCACCACCACCAGGGTGGGTTTTTGCCAGCCCCAGGCGCTGAGGTTGCGGCCCGCGGAAAAACGCTCCATCTCGGTGCGGGTGGCAAAGCCGGTGTGCCAGCCTTCGGCCTGCATCTGGTCGCACAGCTCCAAGGCCAGCCGGGTTTTACCGCTGCCGCCGCCGCCCACCAGCACGCGCACGGCTATGGGTTTGGGGGAGGACAGAAAGGCCCGCAGGCTGGCCAGTTCGTCGCCACGGCCCAGCAGGCGGGTGGAGCGGGAGTAGGGGGACAGCACGCTCAGCGGATGCGCACCCTGGCGCTGGCTGTCAAACCGCGTGAGCGTCAAAAAGGTGCGGCCCAGCACCACCGTGTTGTGGTCGCCAGCGATCTGTACCACGGTGTTGTGGTCGCCAGTGATGTGTGCGGTATGCGGCATGGGTTCCTTGGCTTTCAGGCTGCTGGCGCTCATCCTGAGGGCGTGAGTAGCTACTTTTTTAATAGCAACGGGCTAGTCCAACGAATTGCCTGATCCGACAATCTGCCCCGTTTTGTTGTTGGAGCCAGTGACAGTTTCTGCTTGCTGGCAGCCATCGTCCAGCCCCTTTTGCAAAAAGTCCGCCAGCCCGGCTTTGGCGGGGGCTGGGGGTGGGGGTCGGGCATGGGCCACTCCGGTGGGGTGGGGCGGTGATGCTGGTCGGGTTCACACTGCATTTAGTGGTTCATTTTTCGCACTTTCAGGCTCATTTCTGACCAACCGCATCTGTATCCCCAGGCCGAAATCCATGCTTGCGCAACCGTTGGCCATCGCAGCGGCAGTCTGACGGACGCTCTGAAAACTGGGCCACCAGGCAATGCCTATTTGCCCGAAGTCAAAATTTCTTTTTTCAAAAAAAATAGCAGCTAGTGCTTCCTGTGCAAGCGCTAACTGCTTTTTTATTTTTAAATTCTGGAACATTCTGACTGGCGTATTGAAGTGAACCGCAGTACTGCCTGGCCGATTGCAGCTGCTCTGGACGGTTCATCCTATCGTTACCACCTCTCCCAAAAGCCCACCCCGGCGGATAGCAAAAGCCTATTTTTCAGACGCAAGTTAATACATATTTAACACAATGTTATTGAATACTATCTATTTTTTAATATGTTTTGTATTCATAATTTAGTCATCAATTTATTTGGATTTATATGTACACAGAAATGAAAACCATGGCTATTTGCGCCCTCGCGGGCCTGTGCGGTGTGGCCTCGGCCAACCTGGTCCAGAACGGTGGCTTCGAGCAAACCACGCTCACCGGCTCCAGCCAAATTACCAACACGGGCACCGTAAGCAACTGGAGTACCAACGGGTTCAACTTTTTGTTCAAGCCCGGCACTGCCGACTCGACGGGTGCCATCAACTTCGAAGAGCCCGTTGCGCTTACGCTGTGGGGGCCCAATTCGGGTTCGAACAACGGCCTCAAGGACAGCCCCAGCGGTGGCAACTGGATCGCGGCCGATGGCGGCTATGAAGTCGGTGCCATCGTGCAAACCATCAACAATCTGGTGGTGGGCCAGAAGTACCAGTTGAGCTTTGATTGGGCGGCGGCCCAGCAGAGCGGCTATTACGGCCCCACCACCGAAAAGTGGATCGTCAGCCTCGGTGCCCAAGCGTTTTCCACCCCCATCCTGAGTACTTCCAGCCAGGGCTTTCAAAGCTGGCGCCAGCAGGTCTTTACCTACACCGCCACCAGTACTTCTGAGGTTCTGTCGTTTCTGGCTGCCGGTACACCCATCGGCAACCCGCCTTTCTCGCTGCTGGACAACGTGCAGTTGAATGCCGTGCAAACCAACGCCGTGCCCGAGCCCGACAGCCTGCCGCTGGCGTTCACCGGGCTGGGCCTGGTGGCCTTGGCATCGCGGCGTCGCAGCACCCTGCAACGGGCAGCGTAACCGCGGCCTCCCATGCCGGACGGGCCAACCCGTCCGGCACCGCTTTAACCGCACGAGGACGCGCCATGCCTTTGCTGACCGGACCGCACGCGCCGTGGTCTTCTTTCATCTGGGACGTGTCCCGGCTGTGCCTGTGGCTGGTGCTGCTGACCGCCGTCTTTGTGCCGCTCGAACGTGCGTGCGCCCTGCATCCGGCCCGGGTTCTGCGCCGGGGCATCTGGACTGATCTGGGCTACTACTGCATCAACAGCCTGCTGCCCGCAGCGCTGTTGGCTGTACCGCTGGCCATGCTGGCCACCGTGGTGCACCAGGTGGTGCCGTCCGGGTGGTATTCGACCGTGCAGTCCTGGCCGATGGGGGGGCGGATGCTGGTCGGCCTGGTGGTGGCCGATGTGGGTTCGTACTGGGGCCACCGGCTCAGCCACACTGTTCCCTGGCTGTGGCGCTTCCACGCCGTCCACCACAGTGCCCCGCACATGGATTTTCTGGTCAATACCCGGGCCCACCCGGTCGACCTGGTGGTGGTGCGCCTGTTTGGGCTGGTGCCGCTGACTTTGCTGGGGCTGGGCTCGGCCGGTCCACAAGGGGCCCTGTTGCCGATGGTGATCACGCTGGTGGGCACGTTCGCAGGGTTCTTTGTGCATGCCAATGTGCGCTGGCGCTTCGGCCCGCTGGAGTGGCTGGTGGCGACCCCGGCTTTTCACCACTGGCACCACAGCAAGATCGCCCCTGTCAACCGCAACTACGCAGCCACCTTGCCCTGTATTGACCGGCTTTTTGGCACCTACCATCTACCCGCGGCGCAGTGGCCCGCGCAGTACGGAATTGCGCGAGACCAACCCGAGACGCTGGGCGGGCAGCTGGTGGAACCTTTGATGGCGCTGTGGAGCCGGTGGTTCCCGCGGGCTCGCTCATCCGAGGCCGTCGGCCCGGACGCGGTGCTTGCAAAGTCGGTGCAGTAAGCGGGCACCGGCCCCAACCCGGAATCGACCCGGCAAGGCGCTCCGTCGCGGCGGACGCTCGGGCGCTTGGCCATGGCCTGGACCGGGTTTGAGGCTTGCAGTACGCGCTGCGCCCAGGGCACCAGAGTGGGCTTGAACATGTTCTTGGGTCTACAAAGCCTTCACCTGCTGCGGGCACAATACCTGCCATGCTGATCCACCCCCAAATCAACCCTATTGCCCTGCAAGTCGGCCCTCTGGCCGTCCACTGGTACGGCCTGACCTATCTGGCCGCGTTTGCGCTGTTCATGTTTCTGGGCATCCGCCGCTTGCGGCACCCACCGTTTGCGACGCTGACTGGCAACCAGGCCTGGGCGGCCAAGGATGTGGAGGACATTCTGTTTCTGGGCGTGATGGGCGTGGTGCTGGGCGGGCGCATTGGTTACTGCCTGTTCTACAAGCCTGGCTACTACCTCAGCCACCCGCTGGAGGTGTTCTATGTATGGCAGGGCGGCATGTCTTTCCATGGCGGGCTGCTGGGCGTGATTGCGTCCATGGTGTGGTTTGCCGTGTCGCGCAAAAAGCCGTTCTGGCAGGTGGCCGATTTTGTGGCGCCCTGCGTACCCACCGGGTTGGCGGCAGGGCGGGTGGGTAACTTCATCAACGGCGAGCTCTGGGGGCGGCTGAGCGCGCCCGACCTGCCCTGGGGCATGGTGTTCCGTGACGGCGGCCCGCTGCCGCGCCACCCCTCGCAGGTGTACCAGTTCCTGATGGAGGGTCTGCTGCTGTTCGTGCTGCTGTGGCTGTATGCCCGCAAAGAGCGTGCGCCGGGCCAGGTGGCGGCGGCGTTTTTGTTTGGCTATGGGGTGTTTCGCTTCATTGCCGAGTTCTTTCGCGAGCCGGATGCCTTTTTGGGCCTGCTGTCGATGGGCATGAGCATGGGCCAGTGGCTGTGCGTGCCCATGATTCTGGGTGGGGCCGTGATGTGGTGGTGGGCGGGCAAAGTCGCGGCACCACGGGCCCGTGCGGCCTGAACAAAATTTAAGATAAAAATCAGCCTCTAGCGCTTATCTGGTGAGCGTGAGTAGCTATAAAATAGATAGTATTTATCCCGAGGGAGACTACCGCCATGTCCGAGCGCAACCACAACCTGTTCACGGCGCTGCGGGCCGGTTTTCCGTCCGATCTGGACGCGGTGGCGGTAGAAACCGACGATGGTCTGCGCTACTCCTGGCGCGACCTGGACCGCAGCACCGCCATGGTGGCCAACTTGCTGGCCTCGCTGGGTCTGCCCGCCGGGGCCCGCATTGCGGTGCAGGTCGACAAATCGGTGGAGGCCATGGTGCTGTACCTGGCCACCTTGCGTGCTGGCTATGTGTTTTTGCCGCTCAACACCGCCTACCAGGCCGATGAAATCCGCTACTTCATTGGCAATGCCGAGCCGGCGGTGGTGGTCTGCAGCGCGCCCAACTTTGGCTGGGTCAGCAAGATCGCCTTCATGGCGGGTACCGAATATGTGTTCACGCTGAACGGCGACCGCACCGGCTCCCTGCTGGACCGGGCCGCCCACCACAGCGACCAGCACACCGTGGCGCAGCGGCAGGCCGATGACCTGGCCGCCATTTTGTACACCAGCGGCACCACCGGGCGCAGCAAGGGCGCCATGCTGTCGCACGGCAATCTGCTGAGCAACGCCGCTACGCTGAAAGATTACTGGGGCTGGCAGCCCAGCGACGTGCTGATCCACGCCTTGCCCATCTTCCATGTGCACGGCCTGTTCGTGGCCATCCACGGCGCGCTGCTCAGTGGCAGCCAGATGCTGTGGTGCGCCAAGTTTGATGCGCGCAAGGTATTGGAGTGGCTGCCCCGTGCCACCGTGTTCATGGGCGTGCCCACGCTGTACGTGCGCCTGCTGCAGGAGCCGGGGCTCACGCCCGAGGCAGCGCGCCACATGCGCCTGTTTATTGCCGGGTCGGCCCCGTTGTTGATCGACACCTTTAAAGAGTGGCAAACCCGCACCGGTCACACCATTCTGGAACGCTACGGCATGAGCGAAACCGCCATGCTGACCTCCAACCCCTACCGCGCAGAGGACGGCGAGCGGCGCGGCGGCACGGTGGGCTTTGCGCTGCCCGGCGTGCAATTGCGCGTGGTGGACGGTGCGAACCAGCCGTTGCCCACGGGTGAGATTGGCGGCATCCAGGTGCGTGGGCCGAATGTGTTCCAGGGTTACTGGCGCATGCCCGAGAAGACGGCCGAAGAGTTCACAGCCGATGGCTTTTTCAAAACTGGCGATGTGGGCCAGATTGACGCGCGCGGCTATGTGCACATCGTGGGCCGCAGCAAAGACCTGATCATCAGCGGTGGCTACAACGTCTATCCCGCCGAGATCGAGGCCGCCCTGAATGAGCTGCCCGGCGTGGCCGAGAGCGCGGTGGTGGGCGTGCCGCATGCCGACTTTGGCGAGGTGGGTGTGGCGCTGCTGATCGCGCAGGCGGGGGCGGTGCTGGATCCGGTGCAGATCCTGGCCGCATTGAAGGCCCGCATGGCCAACTTCAAAGTCCCCAAGCACTGCTTTGTGTTGCCAGAGTTGCCACGCAACGCCATGGGCAAAGTGCAAAAAAACATCTTGCGCGAACAATACACAAAATGTGACTAGTTGATTTAAGCTGGCGTGTTTTTGGACGATAACTGAATTACACGAAGTTACAGGCGCTGGTACTTTGGGAGGCCAGATTTGCGGTTTTGTGATTGTTTTTCCTCCAAAGTAGATGCGTTTACTGTGAACTATTTCACGTTTGGTAACAAAATGTCACCCACCGGCGGCATAATCAAAAAATGCAATTTTTAGCTGCGCACGTCTGAACCATGGGAGAAACTTCCTCTCGGTGGATAGACGTTGCCCAATTGCGGCGGGGACTTTTCATCCAGCTGGACCTGGGCTGGATGGATCATCCCTTTCCCAAAGGCAGCTTCAAGATCACCTCCAACGACCAGATCAAGACGATCTTGTCCCTGGGCGTGAGCCAGGTACGGTACTTTCCGGACCAAAGTGATCCCCCCTCTGACTCCGGCCCCGCGCCGCTGGCCGAGCCGGAAGGCCCTGACAAACGGCCCGCTGCCCCCCTTGCGCCCGCCCCTGAAAAAGCCAGCCCTTCGCCCTTGAGCGAGGCCGAGCTGCTGCGTTTGCAGCGTGCCCAGCGCCTGGCGGCCCAGCGGCGCAGCCTGGCGGTATGTGAGCGCCGGTTTGGCGAAGCCACCCAGCAGTACCGGCGCGTGGTCGAGCAGGCCAGCAGCCGGGCGGTGCAGATGCGCGAAGAAAGCACGGCCCTGGTGGCGGGCTGTGTGGACGACATCCTGGCCGAGGGTGAGTCGGCCATCCGCCTGCTCTCCGAGGCCATGGGCGAGCGCAGCGCGGTGCACCCGGTGAACGTGATGGTGGTCTCGCTGCTGCTGGGCAAAGCGCTGGGCCTGCCCGCCGCTGCACTCACCGACCTGGGCGTGGCGGCGCTGCTGCACGACCTGGGCAAGGTCCAGATGGCCGAGCGCATGCGCTACCAGGACCCCAGCTTTTCGGCCTCCGAGCAGTTGGTCTACCAGGAGCACGTGGAGCACAGCCTGGTGATGGGGCGGCGCATGGGGTTGTCCGAAGACATCCTGCGCTCGATCGGCCAGCACCACGAGCTGGCCGACGGCAGCGGTTTTCCTTCTGGCCTGGTGGGGGCCAACCTGTCGGCCAGCGGCAAGATACTGGCCTTGGTGAACCGCTACGACAACCTATGCAACCCGCCCCGGCTGGTCAACGCCCTGACGCCGCACGAGGCCTTGTCGCTGATTTTTGCCCAGATGAAAGCGCGCTTTGACACCGCCACGCTGGGTGCCTTCATCCGCATGATGGGCGTGTACCCGCCGGGTTCGGTGGTGCAGCTGCTGAACGACGGCTATGCGATGGTGGTGTCGGTCAACTCGACCCGGCCCCTGAAGCCTTACGTGATCGTGTTCGATGCCAGCGTGCCCCGCGATGAGGCGCTGATGGTGGACCTGGAGCACGCCCCCGAACTGGGGATCCGGCGCAGCCTCAAGCCCTCGCAGTTGCCGCGGGCGGTGCAAGACTACCTGTCCCCGCGACAGCGGGTGTCGTACTTTTTTGAGCGGGTGGTCACCTCCGACCGGCAGGGGGATTAGGGTGGATGCGGGTGTGCTGGCGGCATTGATCGAGAGCCTGCCCGATGCGGTGTGGATCGTGGCACCCGGCGAGTGCCGCATCACCATCGCCAATGCCGAATCCGCCCGTTTGCTGGGCCTGCCGCGCGAGGCGATGCAGGGCCAACTGGTCAGCGACCTCTGCCCGTCCCCGGAAGACCTGTACTTCTGGGCCGACGTGGCCGCAGGCCATGCGCCCCAAGACCAGCACATCCATTCCGAAACCCTGGTACGGCATGCCGATGGCCGCAGCCTGCTGGTGGAGCGCCGCGTCAGCCCCCTGGACATCGGCGACGGCAACCGGATCTACATGGTGGTGCTGCGCGACCTGGGCCCGCTGCGCCGGGCGGAAGACCGCCTGGAGCTGGTGCTGGCCGAGATGCAGGCCACGCTGGAATCCACGGCGGACGGCATTTTGGCGTGCAGCCTGGACGGCGTGGTGACGGTGCGCAACCGCCAGTTTGCCGAGCTGTGGGATCTGCCCGAAGCCCTGCTGGACCCGCACGTGGATGCCGCCCTGTACGCCCATATGGCACGGGTGGTGGTGAACATTGCGGCCTACCAGCGGCGCATGGAGTTCATCGTCAATACGCCCCTGTACCAGGGCACCGACATACTGCTGTTGCGCAGCGGGCGGATTCTGGAGCGGGTGACCCGGCCCCAGATCAGTCTGGGGCGCTCGATTGGCCGGGTGTATTCGTTTCGTGATATCACCGAACGCGTGGAGTCCGAGGCGCAGCTGCAACTGGCCGGCAAGGTGTTCGAGTCCAGCCTGGACGCGGTGTTCATTGCTGACGCGCAGCACCAGATTGTGGCGGTCAACCCCAGTTGCGAGCGCTTGAGCCGCTCCAGCCAGGCGCAGTTCATGGGGCAGATGGCGCCCACCCTGTTCCAGGACACCAGCGGTGGTGATCTGTTTCAGCGCGTCCAACGCGGCTGGCACCGCGAAGGCCACTGGGACGGCGAGGTTCTGCACCAGCGTGGAGATGGCAGCACCTGCGTGGTGCATTTGTCGTGGGTGGCCTTGCGCGATGCCAAGGGACTGGTCACGCAAAGCATTGGCTTCTTCAACGACCTGACCGAGAAAAAAGCCAGTTCCGAGCGCATCGAGCAGTTGGCCTATTCAGACGTGCTGACCGGTCTGCCGAACCGCCTGATGCTGTCGCAGCGGGTGGACTTTGCGTTGCGCCTGGCCGAGCGGGACGGGGGGGAGTTCGCCATCCTGTTCCTGGACCTGGACCGCTTCAAGAACATCAACGACTCGCTGGGCCATCTGTTTGGCGACCGGGTGTTGGTCGAGGTGGGCCAGCGCATGTTGAATTGCCTGCGCCATGTGGATACGCTGTGCCGCCTGGGCGGCGATGAATTTGTGATGTACCTGCACCAGGCCGATGCCGAGGGCGCCAAGATGGTGGCCCAGCGCGTGCTGGAGAGCCTGGCCCGGCCCTTTCACATGGACGGAATGGACTTCTCGGTGGGCTGCAGCATCGGCGTGGCCATGTACCCGGCCGACGGGCAAACGCTGGACGACATGGTCAAGTCGGCCGATACGGCCATGAACCGCGTCAAGGAACGGGGCCGGGGCAGCTTCCGCTTCTACCAGCCCCAGATGAACGTGGCCTTGCTGTCGCGCATGAAGATGGAGCACAGCCTGCGCCAGGCCATGGAGGCCGGGCATTTTCGGCTGCATTACCAGCCGCAGGTCAGCCTGACCACCGGAGCCGTACTGGGGGTGGAGGCGCTGATCCGCTGGCAAGACCCCGAGCGGGGCTGGGTGTCGCCCGGGCAGTTCATTCCGGTGGCCGAAGAGTCGGGTTTTATCGTCACCATTGGCACCTGGGTGCTGAACGAGGCCGTTCGGCAGGCGGCGGTGTGGCAGCGCCAGGGCCACACCCGCACTGTGTCGGTCAACGTGTCGGCCCTGCAGTTCCAGCAAAGCGATTTTGTCGACCGCGTGGCCC
This sequence comes from Comamonadaceae bacterium OS-1, assembly GCA_027923965.1. Classification (NCBI taxonomy): domain Bacteria; kingdom Pseudomonadati; phylum Pseudomonadota; class Betaproteobacteria; order Burkholderiales; family Comamonadaceae; species Comamonadaceae bacterium OS-1. The sequence continues at coordinate 2,650,554 of AP026969.1, read as the reverse complement.
ACGCCCTGGCAGATTCGGGGCTGGACCCGGCCCTGCTCGACCTGGAGCTGACTGAATCCATCCTGGTGCAAGACGCGGACGAGGCCTTGGCCCGGCTGCAGGCACTGGCGGGGCTGGGGGTGTTTTTATCGATCGACGACTTTGGCACCGGCTATTCCAGCCTGGCGTATTTGAAGAAGTTTCCCATCCACAAGCTGAAGATCGACCGCTCCTTCATCAGCGGCCTGCCCGATGACGAAAGCGACCAGGCCATCGTCAGCGCCATCGTCCAGATGGGCCGAGCGCTCAATCTCACGGTGATTGCCGAAGGGGTGGAAACTTTGGCCCAGCGCAACCTGCTGCAGCGTCTGCTGTGCGACCAGTACCAGGGGTTTTTGTGTGCACCCGGTGTGCCGGGTGACGACCTGGAACGGGTGGTCGCCGAGGCGATGGACCGATTGGCCGCAGAGCCCGTGGGGGTGGGGGAATAAGGTGTCTGCGGAAGCCACCGGACCGGCATCCTGAACCGGGGTTGTTGATTTCCACCCAGAAGTGACCCACTTGGCCCTGTGATTTCCATCTAAAACTGACCCACGTAAGAACCCTAACCTGCTGCTTTAAGCGGCAGGAGACGAGGAGTGATTAACGTGGCGATACTGAGTGTCATACGGCGTTGGGCACTGCGAGAGCAGCTCTCCCTGCGTGAGATAGCCCGGCGTACCGGTCTGTCTCGAAACACCATCAAGAAGTACCTGCGCTCGGGTGCGGCGGAGCCGCACTATGCCAAGCGCGTCAGTCCCAGCAAACTGGACCCATACGCCGAGAAGCTCTCGGCATGGCTCAAGAGCGAGGCCGGCAAGTCCCGCAAACAGCGGCGCACTCTCAAACAGCTCCATGCCGATCTGGTTGCGTTGGGTTACACCGGTTCCTACAACAGGGTGGCCGCCTTTGCCCGGACCTGGCAACAGCAGCGCCAGCAAGCCCAGCAGACCACGGGGCGTGGCACCTTCGTGCCCCTGGCCTTCGGCCCCGGCGAGGCGTTCCAGTTCGGCTGGAGCGAAGACTGGGCCGTCATCGGCGGTGAACGCACCAAGCTACAGGTCGCCCACTTCAAGCTCAGCCACAGCCGAGCCTTCACCGTACGGGCCTATCCGCTGCAGACCCACGAGATGCTGTTTGACGCGCACAACCGGGCGTTCGCAGTCCTGGGCGGCATCCCACGGCGCGGCATTTACGACAACATGCGCACTGCCGTGGACAAGGTGGTTGACGACAATTACCTTGGCCGGTTAACGACAACTATGTTGGCCAGTTAGCGGCCTACACCGGGCGGGTCCGGGAGGCGGGGCTACCGTTGAACCTTCGAACATGAATCGAAGGTAGACGGCATGCCCGGCAAGAGAATCACGGACCACCAAGTGCACAAGTACAAGCAACACCGCAACCAGCTTAGCCAGGTCGCGTCTGCCGCCAAGGCCGGCATCAGTGAACGCAGCGCCCGTCGCATTGAAGACGCCAACCATCTGCCCTCACAGCGCCCCGAACGGAACTGGCGCACCCGCCCCGACCCATTGGAGGCGGTCTGGGACAGTGAAGTCGTGCCACTGTTGCAAACGGATGCCCGGCTCAATGCCGTTACCCTGCTCGAAGAGCTGCAACGCCGCTATCCGGGTCAGTGGGACAGCAGCGTGCTGCGCACCCTGCAGCGCCGTGTCCGTCAGTGGCGTGCCAAGTACGGCGCCGAACGCGAGGTCTACTTCGCCCAGGAGCACCCGCCCGGACGCCAGTGCCTGTCGGACTTCACCGTGCTCGATGAGCTCTGCGTCAAGATTGACGGGGTTGTGTTTGCCCATCGTCTGTACCAGTTTGCATTGGCCTATTCCGGTTGGCGCCACGCCACGGTCATCGACTCCGGCGAGAGCTTCATGGCGCTATCCACCGGACTGCAAGCGGCCCTCTGGGCCTTGGGCGGCGTGCCGGAAGAACACCGCACCGACAGTCTGTCGGCGGCGTTCAACAACGTGGCCGAGCAAGAAGAGCTGACGCGCCGCTATGCCGGCTTGTGCAGCCACTACGGTCTGCGGGCTACACGCTGCAACCCGGGCCAGTCCAACGAGAACGGCTCCATCGAATCGCGCCACGATTCCCTCAAGACGGCGCTCGACCAGGCCTTGCGGCTGCGCGGCAGCCGCAGCTTTGGGCTGCGCCGAGAATACGAGGCGTTTGTCGACACCATCGTGCAGCGCATGAATGCACGCACCACCAAGTTGCTGGCCATCGAGCGCACCATGCTCAAGGCCTTGCCGGTGCGGCGCACCGCCGAGTTCGAAGAGATTCCGGTACGGGTCAGCAAGTACGCCATCTTCACCGTCAAGGGTGCGCAGTACAGCACGCCAAGCCAGTTGATTGGGCACCGGTTGATGGTGCGTCAGTACGCCGAGCACATTGAATGCTGGCTAGGTGGCCAGTGTGTGTTGAGCCTTGCGCGTGCCAGGCCGGGCGACGGCCAGCGCCATGGACGCTCGATTGATTACCGCCATTTAGTTGGCGCATTGAAACGCAAGCCCGGCGCCTTTGCGCGTTGGGTGCTGCGCGATGCCGCCTTCCCGCGTGCGGTGTACCGCCAGACCTGGGAGCGTCTGGCTGGCAGCAAGCCCGAGCGCGAAGCCTGCAAGACCATGGTGGGCCTGCTGGTCCTGGCCGCCGATGGGCACGAGGCGCAGTTGGCGCAGGAGCTGGAGCAACTCATCGAACTCGACCAGTTGCCCGACCTGCATGCGCTGACGCTATTGCTGGCACCCCCGCGTGCAGAGATACCGCAGGTGATGGTGACGCTGCCGGCCTTGGCCAGTTACGACGCGCTGTTTGAGGTGGCCCCATGAGCGCGGCGCCAATTAGCACGTCAATTACCGCCACATCGGCACGTCTGGGCGTGATGCTCACAGACCTGCGCCTGCCCACCATCAAGCGCCTGGCGGGCGACCTGTGCGCACTGTCGGACCTTGAGGGTTGGCCCGCACACCGCCTGCTCGAAGCGTTACTGGAGCACGAAATCAATGAACGAGAGTCTCGCCGCATTGACCGCCACCGCGTGGAGTCCGGGCTCAGCCCGGATAAACGCCTCTCCAGCTTTGACTTCACGGCCGTTCCCACCGTGTCCAAGGCCCAGGTGATGGCACTGGCCGAAGGTACGCAGTGGCTGGACCGGGGCGCCAACGTACTGCTGTTCGGGCCACCCGGCGTGGGCAAGAGCCATTTGGTATGTGCTCTGGGCCATGCCCTGATTGATGCCGGGCGGCGGGTGCTGTTTACGCGCTGTTCGGACCTGGTGCAGCGCTTGCAGGCGGCCCGGCGGGACTTGCGACTGCCGCAGGAATTGGCCAAGCTGGACCGGTTTGACTTGCTGATTCTGGATGACCTGAGCTATGTACGGCGAGACCAGTCAGAAACCTCTGTGCTGTTCGAGCTCATATCGGAGCGTTATGAACGCAAGAGCCTGGCCCTCACTGCCAACACGCCGTTCTCCCAATGGGGCGAGGTGTTTGTGGAACCGGCTATGACGCTGGCGGCCGTTGACCGCCTGGTACACCACTCGACGATTCTGGAAATGAATGTGGAGAGTTACCGCCGACGAGCAGCTCAGCAGCAAGCCCCAGCAGTACGCAAGGCACGTTCAACGACATAAAGATTCAAAATCATTCCCCGCTTTCCACCGGCCAGGATAGTTGTCGCCGAGCGGTCAAGATAGTTGACACCGACCAACAAGGTGCGGCGCGGCAAACTGCGCGACGTCAACGCCCGCTTTGGCGCCATGGTCAGCCACTACCTGTTCGAGGCTGAGTTCTGCAACCCCGCGTCCGGCTGGGAGAAGGGCCAGGTGGAGAAGAACGTACGCGATGCACGCCACCGGCTGTGGCAGCCTGTGCCGGCGTTCCCGACGCTGGCAGCCCTGAACGATTGGCTGGAGGATCGCTGCAAGACCTTGTGGACCGAGATCACCCACGGCAAGTTGCCTGGCACAGTGGCCGATGTATGGGAGCAGGAGAAGTCCGCCCTGATGGCCATGCCCCGGCCTTTCGATGGCTTCGTCGAGCACACCAAGCGGGTATCACCGACCTGTCTGGTGCACTTCGAACGCAACCGCTACAGCGTGCCCGCGTCGTATGCCAACCGGCCCGTCAGCCTGCGGGTCTATGCCGAACGGCTGGTCATTGCGGCCGAGGGCCAGGTGGTCTGTGAACACACCCGGGTCATTGATCGGCGCCATGACCTGGGTGGACGCACCGTCTACGACTGGCGCCACTACCTGGCCGTGCTGCAGCGCAAGCCAGGGGCACTCAGGAACGGCGCTCCGTTTGTCGAATTGCCGCCGGCGTTCAAGCGGCTGCAGGCCATGCTGTTGCGCCAGCCGGGCGGGGACCGGGAGATGGTGGAGATTCTGGCCTTGGTGCTGCACCACGATGAGCAGGCGGTGCTCGCAGCCGTGGAGCTCGCCCTGGAGGCGGGAGTGGCGACCAAGACCCATGTGCTCAATGTGCTGCACCGGCTTCTCGATGGCCAGCCGGCACCCGCACCGGTGACGGCACCCCAGGCCCTGCGCCTGAACCGAGAACCCCAAGCCAACGTGCTGCGGTATGACAGCTTGCGCCGCCCTGCGGCGTCTGCCGACCAGGAGGTACGCCATGCGACATGACCCAGCAAGCGGTGCCATCGTGATCATGCTGCGTGAGCTCAAGATGTTTGGCATGGCCCAGGCCGTGGCCGAGCTGACGCAGCAAGGCGCACCGGCGTTCGAGGCGGCACAGCCGATCCTGTCCCAACTGCTCAAGGCGGAGACCGCGGAGCGGGAAGTCCGCTCGGTGGCGTACCAGTTGAAGGTGGCGCGCTTCCCCGTCTACCGGGACCTGGCCGGCTTTGACTTCGGCCACAGCGAGGTGAATGAAGCCTTGGTACGCCAGTTGCACCGCTGTGAGTTTCTGGAGCAGGCCAACAACATCGTCCTGGTTGGTGGGCCGGGAACGGGCAAGAGCCACTTGGCCACGGCATTGGGTATCCAGGCGATTGAGCACCACCACCGCCGCGTGCGCTTCTTCTCCACGGTCGAACTGGTCAATGCCCTGGAGCAGGAGAAAGCCCAAGGCAAGTCCGGGCAGATTGCCACCCGGCTGATGTATGTGGATCTGGTGGTACTCGACGAACTGGGCTACTTGCCGTTCAGCGCCTCGGGCGGAGCGCTGCTGTTCCACCTGCTGTCCAAGCTATACGAACGCACCAGCGTCGTGATCACCACCAATCTGAGCTTCAGCGAATGGGCGACTGTGTTCGGAGATGCGAAGATGACGACGGCACTGCTGGACCGTCTGACCCACCATTGCCATATCCTGGAGACTTGCAACGACAGCTTCCGGTTCAAGAATAGTTCGGCGCAGCCGATGCAACCCAAGAAGGAGAAAACCAAGAACTTATCCACACCGTGAGCCGTATAGGCTTGCAAAGAGGGTGGGTCAGCATTCGATGGAAATTGCGGGTCAGGTTTGCGTGGAAATTAACAACTGGGTATCACGTTGTGGCACCTGCCTCCTTATTCCCCCAATCTGAACCTCATTGAACGAGCTTGGAAGGTGATGAACGAGAAAGTTCGTGACAACGTCTATTTCCCCGATGCTCAGACCTTCACCTGCGCCATCAAGAACTTTTTTCAGCACGATTGGCACAAGCTCTCTCGGTCTCTTTCTTCTCGCTTTACCGAAAATTTCCAAACCTTTCAGAATCCCGCATTTTGATTCGCGATTGCTGTAGAAGCCTCAGTAGACGTCAGGATGCTCAATATTTGCGACAAATGAGAGGTGCAACTGGGCCGGCCCGGGTGGGGCTAGGCGGTGCTCCCGGGCCTCTGGCGAATGCGCGGCGGTGTTGGGTTTTTCAATATCAACACCCACACCATTCAGCCGCACTTCTGCCCCACCGCCAGCAAAATCTTTACCGGAGAAAACCAGCAGAACACCTGGCACCGGCACTATGCCGCGCGACACGGCCAACAACGGCCACCGGTAGCCTAACAAACCCGCAGTCACCGTGCTGGCCGCCTCAATCAATTGCTGTTGCTGTTCCGGAATAGCCACGCCCGTTACCACCCAGTACACATTGACGGCAATGAGCTTGTGACTGCTTGCGCCAAACACATAAGTGATCGTTGCAGGCCCTGGTCCAGGTGACAGTTCGTTGACAACAATGGTCATGGTCGGCGTCTGTTGTGAGAGATGGGTGTCTGATTTAAGACTGGGCAAGGCCTGTGGGTAATCACTGCCAATAACTTGCAGAACCTGTTCCGAATTCATGCCGAAATGGGCATTTCCGTAGCCATTCACCGAAGAAAGAATTCCATTGATAACCCATTTCTTGGGCTGCGCAGTGAGTGAAATATCAACAAAGCCTTGTGGAGCAGCCATAGAATTTTGCGTAATGGCAAACGTGCATGCCGCGAAAATTACCAACATACGCACTGCCGATCTAATTTCTATATTAAAAAATGTTTTCATAAAAATTTACAAATCACTGTCTCTCGATACTGGAAAAGCCATAACTACTATCTTGAAAGACAAATTCAATATTTAGATCATACGCTTGTTTCACCAATGAACGATATGCCTTATCATTTTTCTCAATGATTTCACGGTCTTTTAAGTAATCAAGTGCGGCATATTTATCAGTAGCAAGTAGCTCCATAAATTTTTTCTGCGTTTTGAGCTCATAAGCCTTTTGAACGCTAACTGCATCCAACATTTTATAGTACTTGGCTAATATCTTTTCAAACTTGGAGTTATCTCCAAGTTTATACTTTTCCCAATCGCGATTTGCTATCAAAAATTTAATTTGGTTAGCAGGATCATTACTTAGACTTTCTGCGGTTTTATATGACTCCCGGGCCAGTTGTTCAGAAGTTTTATCAACATGATTCAGAATATCAGAAACACCATCTATAACGGAAATTATGTCAATACTGATATCAATATTCAGTGCAAGACCACCGAACCCAAACGCTGCTCCCAAATTTGTAGAGACAGATAAAACACCATCGGAATAGCCCGGCTTGATCGAAAAATTACCACCCACCATACCGGTCGAGATACTCGCACCAACCGAAGCGCTTCCCGCACCGTTTGACACTCCCGTAGTGCCACCAGCAGTGAAGCCAGCACCAAACATGGCATCGGTTTTGAAGCCATTTGTCAACCCCGCCGATGCACCTGCCTGAGCGCCAGCGGTGGCACCTACAAGGGCCTCGTAGTTGATGGTACTGCCACCACCGACACCGTGCGAGCCAGCGACTTCAATCGCTATTTGAGCAACAGTCTTGGCTGATACCCCCACCCCCATGCCCTGCAAACCCGCTTTCACCCGCGCGCTTGCCTCTGCTTCGGCCTTGAGTTTGTCGGCTGCTGAAAGCTCAATACCACCAGACGCTTTTGTGTCGGCAGAACTCTGACAGCCCGTCACACCGCATGATGCACTTGTGTCAGCTTGCCCACCGGCATTTAGCGTGACGCCCAAAGTGGTTGTGGATGTAGTCGTAGAGCTGCCGGTACCAATATTTACACCACTGCTGCCACTGCCGTTTACTGGAGCCGGGCCTCCAGTAACTGTGTATGTGTTAGCTGGGAGCGAGGGCATTGTTTGGCTGATATCTGCACGAGGCTGTGCTGTCAAGCTCAGGATGGGAAGCGGAACCGGAGGAATAAAATTCATGCCCAACGATGTGTCTGCAAACACATCAAGGGTGCCGAGATGGTTGTAGCCCCAGTACGGTATTGGCTGGTTAAAGTATTGGAGGTCATAGCTATCACCCTCTTCAGCAGGAACAACCCGATAATTGGTTGCATCTTTTCCAATCAGGCCACGAACAGGAAATATGTATCGACCAGCAACAAGTTTTTCCGATTTAAAGTCTTTAATAACAATTCGGTCCGGATCTTCAGGGATTACGACGGCAGTCACTTGGTCACCGTTAATGACGCCATGCAATGTTGCCCTTCCTGGCTGACCAACCAAACCAACACCAGGCATGTAAAAGGCGCTGGTAGTGGTGTATTTTAGCCATTTTGGGGTAATTTGCAGCAGTCCGCTTTGGTTACCACTATCCGCCAACACATAATTCTTCGAAACCAGACTGTCGAGCACCTGGAAATAGTACATTCCAACAGGGGTCTGGGCCGTAATATCAGCCGCCGTCAACTTCTTTCCGTCAGCAGATATTAAGCTAACGTGCTCAATGTATTCTTTTGGTATGCCAGATTTGACCATATTATCAATTGGCAACATGTTGCCGTAGTGGACTGTACCCAGTGTTGTCGCCGGGACGTCTACTGGGCATCTTTTGAAATTGCAGCCTTCATAATTTCCGTATTGACGGGTGCTATTATCAACAGACCAGCTAGTGGTGCGCTTCTTTACTTCCACACTGACCTCCATATTTTCTGGCAGCCGATAATTGCTAATCCGCTCGCCGATTAATGTCGGTTTGGCGCCTGATGTGAATATTTTATGAGTGCCGGCATTAATGGGGCGGTCCAATGTCAGGTTAACCACATCTGCTGACAGAAGAACTTCATCATACTTTTGAATGCTACCTGGAGCTGACGGTACCAGCGCGACCCTCTGCGTCGGGAGCAACGGTACCTTCACTATACCCTGCTCCGGGATCAACGATGAGGTATACCAGTAACCATTAGTTGGTACATAAATGTTATCTGAACGCCTGTTGTATCCAGAGTACGTAATATAGAGAGTATCGGCTTCACCACCATAACGAGGAGGAGACAACTTAGAGCTAATGATGGCTGAGTAGCCACCTGCTGGATAGGAAATCTCGTCATTAACTGCTGTGGCATCTTTAATTTTTGCATTAACTTCTATAAGTGATCTATTTTCGTCAGGATCAGTTTGTGCAAACTTGACCTTAATGTCATCACTTACAAAGCCACTCAAGCTTCCCAGATTCACCGAATCGCCATAGGTCGTGCTTAGGTTTGAATTCGGCGTCCACGTCAGCATCTTTGGTGCAACCGATACAGTAAATGTAGTACTATTAATTGGTACATAATAGTTCCTGCTACCAGGACCTGTCAAGGCAGCAGACTCATCGCCAATCTTCTTAATAGTCAGATTATATTTACCCGCATCAAGCAATCCAACAGGAGCTAGCACCTGGGGATTTGATAGCCGGAAATCAGGTAATTCATAGATGGCAGCAGCATGCAGTGCATCGCCGGGCAGCACATTGGTAAAACTAGGTTCCGGTGTCGTGCTGCCATATTCAATATTCGCATTTAGTACCGCAGTTGCTCGTTTGGCAACGCTGATAAGCGAAGTGCCACTATCAGAATTCCCATTTGCTTTGAGCGGAAATTGATAATTTTTACTAGAAATTCCCGTCAGAGGGAAAACCAAGCTATATTCTCCAGCCGATAGTCGAGAGTTAATATAAATTAGCTCACCACTGCCCACCCATTGCTGGTAGTAGGAGTTTCCTGGGGTAATATCAACGAGAACCCGTAACTGTGCCTTGGGCCTCGTATCGACATCATCACCAGGAAGAACGCCGGATAAAAAAAGCGTTGGTGTAACACTATCACCATAAATAATAGAAAAATCTTGATACTGCCCCTCAAATGTAAGCGGACGCGGCTGGATGCGCAACATCGCCAGCTCGTCTAGAGGCCGATTGAAGCTTCTTGCATTCCTATCCTGCTGACCTCCCACCTTATAGTTGGCCGCAGAGGCACCCGACAAAGGTCCCAGCTTCAAATAATACAGACCTGCTTGCGGACGATAACCCAAACCAAAAGATTCAAGGTCGTTGATACCGTTGGTCACCACGGTTGTTGCCGTGACTGAATCACCTGGCAATATACCCAAAACTGGCGTTGGAACCGTGACAGAATTACCGTAAACAAACTCGGCACTATTTATGGTGGCGTTAACGCTTCTGGGCACTACGGATAACCCTAACCCGTAACTGTTTTGCGTGTAATTAACTTGATAGTTTGCAGCGTCTTTACCCATTACTCCTTTGAAATGAATCGGATAAAAACCTACATTTTGTCGCTCACTTAGCGCGTCCTGACCTGATGGGAGCCCGACAAATCCGGTGCCAACATCGATAACATCGCCTTGACGCACGGCATTCCATGTAACAGTGACATCAGGCATCATTCCCTGCGTGTTGCCGTATTCACGTGCTGGTTCGGTGTAAGTAACGTTAGCGGTGACAACTTTTGGACGTATTGTCAGATACTTTGCGCCATAGTTAGGGTTCATGACAGTATAGTTACTGCTATAAAAAGCTGCAGGTGTCCATTGATAGTTTCCTGCATTAACTGCGCCAGAGCTGGAAATTTCGAAATATGGCGATCCTGGTTGTATTAAAGTACCAGCCTCTCCACCAGGAACCAAACCATAAACTGATACAGGCGGCTGATTATAAAGGGAATTTCTATCAGTAATTGCGCCATAATCAACATCGGTAATAACTTTTCCACCATAAATAACTCTTCCTGAATCCGCAGTCGACTCCAGAGTTACTGGCTTTGGATTGACAATTAATCTCATCGGTGCTTCATTTTTAGCAAGATAATAATTTGAAGCTGACTGTCCTTCTAAATTACTTGCATAAATACCGTAGTTTCCTACAGATAGAAGCTGACTGGGCGCTAGTACTTCCAATTTAGCATGGACGTCGTCGCCTCGCATGACCCCATTTAAATTGGCAAAAGTTGGGTTGTAGATATCACCATATGTAATACTATTTATATTCGCCTCTGAAATATTTATTTGTTTTTTTGAAATGTAGTGAGAGCCATACGGAGTTGAACCAAGAGACTCCAGCGAAACCCCCAAAATATAGTTAGGATTATCCAAACCAGTAACATATCCACCGACTCTAGAATATGAGCCTACTTGTGTCCGGTTAGATAATGTTTTGCCATAACCATTCGCGTCCAGCACATAACCTGGGGAGGTAGTGATAGCATGAACCTGATCAATATCACTTGCCAACACCCCTGCTGTACTACTTCTACTTAAATACACGCCATCCGCCCCATAGGCATTTGGTTCGCTACCGTAAACTGACTCAGTGGCGGTGTAATAATAATTCACCGTCCGTGGCGTAATCTGCACCGATCCAGGCGTATTCCCGCTGGTGGCCAGCACGTAGTTGGCGGCACGCGGCCCCGAAATGGCATTCACGCCGACCGAATACACCCCTACCCTTGGGCGCACCAGTGCCGCACCGCTGCCATCGAGTGCGGCAAGACTCACGTCAACAGCGTCACCCGGCACCATGTTTATTAGGCTCGCATAGTTCGTTATTGCGTCGCCATAAACAGCGCTGCCACCCCCGACCTGCCAGGTCAGGCTCCTTGGCGTGATTTCTAAATTACCGCTGGTGTTGTCGCTGATGGCTAGGGCGTAGTTGCCGGCGCCCGTGCCACTGAGGCCCGCAATACTGCGGGTATAACTGCCGACGCCTGTGCTTGGCACCAGCACTTGCGCGCCTGCGGCATTGCTGACATACGACACCCCTTGAATCACGTCGCCACTGACGAGACCGCTGAATGTGACATCAGGCGCAGCGTCGCCGTACACCATTTGACTTGACGGGGGGACGGCGTAGCTGAGCAGCTTGGGTGTGACGAACGCGTGCCCGAGTGTGCTGCCAGGTTGTACTACGGTGTAGTTGGCGCCCTCGGCACCGCTGAGCGAGGCGACCCCAACCTGATACTCACCTACAGGAACAGCACCACTACTGCCGTGTTGCTGACTTTGCACGATTGTCACGCTCTGCTGTGCAATGACGCGGTCTGTGCCCACGACTCCGTTGAGCGCTGGTGTTGGCAAGGCGGCGGCACCGTAGGTTTGTGTGCTTTCGCTACCTGTGTAGGTGATTGGCTTGCGGGCAATGGCCAGAGTGCCGTCTTGGTTGCCGCTGCTGGCCAGTTGGTAGTTGCTGGCTGCGGTGCCACTTAGGGCAGAGACGACTTCCCGGTAGTTGCCTGCGGCAAGTGTTGGTGTCTGGATGACTGCAATGTCGGAGGCGTCTTTCAAGGATGCGACGGCGGTAACGGCATCGCCAGCCAGAACCCCATACAAGTCGCTAACACCCAAGCTTGCCATGGTGCCGTAGGTGCTGCTGGCGTTGGCGAATGCGTAGGTCAGTGTCTTGGGCGTGACCTGATATTGACCGTCCGTATTGCCACCAGCGGCAATGGTGTAGTTACCCGCTTCTGCCCCTACAAGGGCAACCACACGGGAGCTATAGGTGCCAACGGGCAACTTGGTCGCCAATACCGCTGCATCGCCCGCCGAAAAAAGGCTAACGTGCGAGGTCACGTTGTCATTGGCGACGATGCCCGACAGCACCCCAAGAGGCAGACCATTGGGTGACCCGTAGATGTGGCTGCCACCCTGCGCCACATAAGTCAGGGGTTTTGGGGATATGTCCAGCGTGCTGCCAATCACACCGCTGAGATCCAGGGTGTAGTTGCTTGCCTGGGCACCAATGAGACCCGTCAAGCTGAAGTTAGATCGACCTGCAGCCACGGTTTCAGCAAAACCAAAACCATCGCCGTTGTTTGCCATCGTGACGCCAGCTGTACGGTTCAGCGTGGCAACCGGTTTGAGGACATCGCCATTCACCACACCGGCAAGGCTGGCAACTGCTGTCGGTGAACCGTAGATGTAGGCGCCTGCTGACACGGTCGGTGTCACGGTACGCGGAGAGATCGTCAGCGCAATGGTGGCGGGCATCAGGTCTACGAAGTAGCCACCGTGGAGCCCTCCCGCAAAAGCCAGCGTATTGTCTATCGCTGACAAGGTCATCGTGTTGTTGCCAGCGGCGGCAAGAACCCCGGGCCCAGTAATGGAAAGCGAGCTGGCGCTCAAGACCGCATCCCAGGGCAATATGTCGGCAATGCTCAGGTCTTTGTCGCCATAAGTCCGCGTCAGATCATTGGAAGGAATGTCGCCAAGTCCTAAGCGGACGGCATCATGACCATAACGCAATTGTCCAAAGCGCGTGGTCACGCCGTTTTCAATGAACTTGATCGATTGGAAACCATCAATGGTGCCGCCGGTTTTCTCATTGGTCCAGGTGACACTTTGCCCACTCAGCGACAGTACGGAATTCTCCGTCAAGACCGACAGATTGCCGGTCAGCCTGATGGTGCCGCTGACATTGATGTCATCGCCCAGCCATATCCCCTCATTGACAGAGACTGGCGTTGATGGGATTGCCGCCGTCAGGCCGTTGCCATTGAACTTGCCGAGAAAGATGTAACCAACATCGTTGTTGCTGTTACCTGCGCCGTCGGCTATGGTTAGCGACAGGTTGCCGTTGCTGTTAATAAAGTTGGCGCCTCGTACTATGATGGACGCGGCGCCTGCACCTCTTTCTACATCCACCACGCCATGCGCAGCCGTGTCGTTGGCGACGATAGTCCAGTTGCCATCCGCCGTGGTGAAGATGCCGCTGAGTTCCACCGAGCGCCCAGCGGACAGATTCAGATTCCCGCCTGGTGTTGTGGGCGTTCGCGTCACAAAAGTGAAGTTGTTCAGCCAGTTAATGTCCTGGCTGGCCTGCAGGCTGACGGTGGTACCGGCGCTGAGCAAGGCAGTGACATCTGCATCCAACAGATGGGTTATCAAGCCAGACGGCGTATAACTGTAGTTCGCTGCGGTATCCGTACCGGATGAGTCGATCAAGATATCTTGTGGATCAATCAGCAGGGTGCCACGCTTACCCAGATCAATGCGTTTCAGATCAACCGATTGCACCGTCGACTTGGCAGACACCTCTACTGCGCCACCGGATACGGCACCGCGCCCGGAGATGGCGCCTTGCATCACGGTGGTGCTGTCGCTCCAGACAATGGCGGTGCCGCCCGCTCCCGCAGGGCCGGTGGCCGAGACATTGATACTGCTGGCAGCGTCGATACTGGTCGTCGTGGCGTTGGTCATGGCAGGTGTGCTGCCAAAGCGTCCGGCAAACAGAGCTGCATTTTCGGAATCAGCTGCCTGCTCTCGACCGCCTTGAAAGGCGCCACCCACGCGCACCAGACCACCGCGCTCGGTGCCTGTGGCGCTAAGTGATGCGCCTTCAAGGGTGACGTTGGCGCCTGCCACATCAATTCGTCCGCCCATGGCGTCACCATCAGCACGCATGGCGCCTGTGACGCGAACGGAGCCCCCCGAGCCCCCTTCGAGCACAATGGAGCCGTTCTGGCCGGAGACACTGCGGGCACTGATGGTGCCGGGCATGTTCACAGCCTCACGCAAAGCTTGCCGTACGGTAGCCGCCTTCAGCATGACCATGCCACCATCGGCCTGAATCACACCAGTGTTCGACACTAAGGTTTGACCATCGGCCCCCACCGCGCTGGTCGGCAGCATCACCTGCAAAAAACCATCACCGCTGAGATCGAGCGTAGCCGCCTCGCCCGAGCCCAGCGCCACTTTGCCCAGCGGGGCACTAATCAGCCCTTCGTTGGCCACCGTGCTGCCCAGCAGTCCCACCGTGCCGCCGGAGCCGGTCAGAATCCGGCCACGGTTGACCACAGAACCGCCTTTGCCACTGAACAGGTACTTGCCGTCCATGAAGGCGTTCTCATCCATGCGCAGCGTCGAGGCAATGAAGCCCGCGCGTGTATCCACCAGACCTGTCGGGGTAATGGCAATGCCGTTCTGGTTGATCAGATAAACCGATCCATTGGACGTGACCGTTCCGGCGATCGAGGAGGCGCTATTGCCAGTCACGATATTCAGGGTCGCAGCGCCTGCATTAGGTTGAGCGAAAGTTACTTGTTTGCCCTGGCCAATGCTGAAATCATTCCACTTGATGACGGCCCGCTGCGTGCTCTGGTTAACCAACAGGGAGCCCTTCGCAGGTGTTTGTACTGAGGCAGCACCTGCAGACACCTGCGCACCTGTCGGCAAATCTAGGGCTGAAGAGGCCATGGAGAGCGCTGACAGTCCAAGCAATGCGAGGGCACTGACAACGCGTTTTCTCGCCGAGGTAGATTTACCGTGTCCTTTGGAAATCTCCGAAACAGCAATCCAGGTATCGGAGACCTGGCTCCAGAC
Source organism: Comamonadaceae bacterium OS-1 (assembly GCA_027923965.1). NCBI lineage: Bacteria > Pseudomonadati > Pseudomonadota > Betaproteobacteria > Burkholderiales > Comamonadaceae > Comamonadaceae bacterium OS-1. Next base: position 2,635,437 of record AP026969.1, on the reverse strand, counting down.
AATGCGGTAGTGGTGGTTCAAAATTGCACCTGGCCTTTTACAAATAACTGGTTATCGTTCAAGATAGACGGTTGGGACTCGTGGCGCCCGTACTCCATCGATAAGTTCACTTTTTTCCACTGCATACGCAGGCCAAAGCCGAACGCTTTGCTAAGTCCTCGCGTGATTCCTGCTGCGAGCTGGGTGCTGGTCTTGCCTGCCGCGGCGAAGACATAGGGCACGAGATTCACGCTCTCCGAGCCAGCCAGCCAAGTTAAAGGCCGCATGAACTCTTGCCGCAGCATCCAGCCGCTGTCATCAGAAATAGAACCCGAAACAAATGTTGACAGCGCATCTTCACCGTCAAGGCTGAACAACTCGCTGCCTGGCAGCACACCTTTAAGCGCTTTTTGCACGCGCAGTGATGTTTTGGACTGCACGTCTATGGGAAGTTGCTGCTCGTAGGACACATTGGCTTCAAGTTTGACGAAGGCAGGATCTGCATCTGTGCGCGACATCGCGACACCACTACTGGCTACATCGGCCTTGGTGCGGGCCCCCATGCCAGATAGTCCGCCGGAAAGAGTGGCGCCGAGGTTGACGCGACTTGATGACTCAAATGACTTACTCCAAACCGCACCCACACGCGCTACGTGCAGTCGATCCTCGTCGAGGACATACGCTCCCAGACTGGAGCCATCGGCGGCGGTCACCTCAAATTGGGGCAAGGTATCGGTTTGATTGGTGGCTTCCAGCGTTCCGGTCATCGTCAGTTCCTCTTGGCGATTGAGGATCAGCGGGTAAATCAGGCGCAGGCTGTACCGCTCAAATTTACTCACCGTTTTGGGCGCCCCTGGCTGGGGTGCAGGTTGGCTGATCGAGGTCGTATATTCAGGGTTGATCGACAGGCCATTGGTCCCCAGCGGGATGATGAACCCGCCACCGGTCACGCGTCTCGGTGCATCGCCCTGAAACGTTGTACCCCAGTCTTGCCCGCCCGAAACATTGACATATGCTTGCATGCCAACGCCAACAGGCTCGTTCAGTGTGACTTGCAACGTGGTTTGCCACGGGCCCAATGCGGTTGAGAGACGGTCGTCTGCAGAAATCGATCCACTGGCACGTTTGAAATTACCCTCCAGCACCAACACAACGCCTCCGGGTTCAGCGCCTGGCCCCATGGTGCTGCGCAATTCCAAGCCAGGTGCTCGCCCCGCAATCGTCAGCGCTCGTTCAAGTGCATCACTACTCACCTGACGCATACTAATCAAGCGTTGCATCACCGCCAACACCCGGCTGCGTGAGCGCTCATCCACAGCGCTGGCGTCGATACGCTCAATATATCCATCCAGCACGATCAACTGAAGAGTGTCGCCGTCATTCAGTGACTGCGGTGGCAAAAGAACACGCACCAAAGCAAAGCCCGCCTCGCGATAAAGCATTTCAACGGATTCAGCCAGCTTGTAGAGATTAGCGACGGAGACGCGTTGGCCTCGAACCTGTGACAGCAGCGCCTCAGTGCCGGTCGTGAACTCAGGAAATCCATCTTTAACAGTGATATCGCCGATTCGCACGAATAGCTCTGCCGCATTGGGGGGCACTTCTGCTGGGGCAGGTTGCGGCAATTGTGCGGGTGGCTTAACGGGAGTTTCCGGCCGAAGGTCACGCGGCGTGACGAGCGGCGCCTGCTGGGCTGATGCCAGCAGTGGAGCAAAGCAAAATGGCAGTGCCCATGCGAGGCGTGAAGCAGCGCGGAACAACGCAAGCCATATTACAGCCACCCTATGGGTTTTAACCAACGCCGGCTGACTTTTGAAATTTACCGATGGGGCAGCATTGGATTTTTTGATCGGGAACATATGGTTTTTTGGGTATCCGCGTTTTATTTTTTAATTGATGCCGCTAAATGCGATTGTTCTTGAAGACATTTGAACATACTCGACGTTAAATAAAGACTGGATGTGTGTATGTCCCAATGCGCCGAACTTAAGCCGTGCTATCCCTTGTAGGCATACCGCGCATGTGGCTTGAGGTGATTCTTTGACTTTGGACTGGAGCGTCCCGCGATGATGCGACAGGTAGTTCTACGCATAAGGTCAAGCGTCTGGCAGATGGCGGTCAGAACATCGCCGACAAACATCAAGACACTGGGCAACATACGCAGCATGGCGTCAGCGGCATAGCTCCGGTTGCATTGACGTTGAGGATGGGGGCCAATCTGATGCGCGGGCCCGTCGGCCAGAGCGCACATGCAAAGCAGCGACGCCAGGTTATCAGCCAGCACCTTGGCGGCGACATCAATGATCAGCGCCTGCTGGCTCAACCCCGAGACGGCCTCCAAGTGCATGTGATTCTTGAGCCGCTTGAAAGTCTCCTCGATACGCCAGCGCTTGTGATAAAGCTCACCGAAACACTCCCATAGAAAATCCACAGGGTCCAGATTCGTGGCCATCACCCGAACCCGAGCATTGGATGAGGAAACATGGCGCACCAATCGCACCTCGGGGGCATCTGGCGAACAACCCCAGTCGCGCACATCCTCAGCTCTGCGCGCGCTCAAAGTGACCCTAGCTTGGCTGGTGCCAGAACGCAAAAACTGCTTGACAGCGGACCAGCCAGAGACCTCCTTATCGCAGCGCATACAGAAGCGAATCCCCCGCTCACACAGCAACGAGATCAGCCAGGCGTCTGGGTAGCCCCGGTCAAGCAGCAAAACATCATCCGGCCCCAGGCATTCCAGTGCCTGCATCAACATCGCCCGCTCAGAGGTGTCTGCACCGTGAACACTAGCGTGCAGGGTCAGCTCGGAGTCAGGCAAGTAAAGCGAAAACAAGCGCTGCTCGCCACTTGCGGGCCAACGCGTGCGGTGGCACTTGCGAATGGCGGGCATCAGCACGCTGGCGTCCGCTGCCACCAGACGCAACCCGCGCCAGCGCTTGACGACAGTGGCCGTTTCAGCGCGAGCAATCACCCAGTCGTTGAGCCAATTCAGCGCCGGCATGTGCAAGTGAGAGCGTGCTTTGGCAAAGGCGCGGTCAGACACACCACGAACCACCTCGGCGCCGTCGCCCACGCTGACGTGAAGGTGGGTGAAGAAGGTGTCGAGAAGGGATTGCTGGGAGCCGGCGCGCATCGACAGCAGAGTTGCAACGAGCGCTGGTAGCGGCAGTTTGCGCTCTCGGGTGAAGGCTTTGGGAAATCCAGGATGTCGTGCCCGTTGGGCAAAAGCGTCCGACGCAATCAGATCGGAGAAATCCAGCAGAAGTTGCTGTATGAATTCACAGTATTGAGGCCATCATGGTGAAACCTCATATAAATCAACAAATTACTGATTACATTTAACCATGACTCACTTAAGTTCGGTGCATTGGTGTATGTCCCTATTAATGGGGACAAACTACTCTTGGTCGGTCGCTGGAACGCGGCTATTTTTGTGACATTATTTTTCGTTATTCGCACCTCCTTCGAGAAGAAAAGACAATTCCACCGCATGCAAAAACCTATTGACAGTTCATCCATTCGCGTGGCCCTTGTGGAAGACGATATGAACTTTCAGCAAGTATTGCGTGACAACATCACTAATGCAGGTGACATAGTGTTGGTGTCTGTCGCCAGCACCCGAGCGCAAGGCTTGAAAGCTGGTGGCGGCCATGGAAAGAATGCCGTGCAAGGTTGCGGTGACGGCGCGCCATGACGATGCGGGCCCACAAATGATCATTGTTGAGTCGGACGAGCCCTTGAATGTGCTGAAACCGGAGCAAATGGCACTGCGGGAGCTGCTCGCTGAAGCCGCCGTCGCCATGGAACCAATTTCCCTGGTGGCCTGAAAATCGGTCAAACCCGCTGTCGCTGAAATACCGGACCAAGCCTGGCTGATGTATGCATGCACGCTGCTGCTGGGATCGGGGTTGCATTTGACTTTCGTTGGCAGTCCGGTACCAGAGGCGTTCGAAATCAACGAAGGCTTCCACAACATTCAGGTCTACGCCCGAGCGCGGGAGCTGGCATGATGGCATTAAGGACGACAGAGGTGTCATTTCTGCAGCGCCTTGTTGCTGAGCGTCCAACGACGCGCTCGTCTGGCGCCGCCGCAACCTTTTTCTGCGACAACCATGGTCTCGGAGTTTGTATCAAACGTCGGATTGAGTATCAGGATAAACATTTCGAGGCAGCTGAGCGGCTGCTTCGATTGGGGGTGCGGCGGAATTCTTGGACTACTTGGAGGTAGTTCATGTACTCGTACGAAGAACGCATTCGAGCAGTCAAGCTCTATATAAAACTCGGCAAACGCACTGGAGCGACCATTCGACAGTTGGGTTATCCGACAAAGAATAGTCTCAAGAGCTGGCATCGGGCATTCGAACAAGGCCAGGATTTTCCAGCTGGCTATGTGCGCTCATGGCAGAAGTATTTTGACGAACAGAAGCAGGTGGCGGTCGAGCATTACCTAAACCATGATCGCTGCATTGCTGGAACCATAAAAGCACTGGGATATCCATGCCGGGACACGTTCGCGGCCTGGATCGATGAGTTACACCCTCAAATACGGATTCACGTTGTCGGCAAAGTGGGTGGTGTACAGCACTCACCAGAGTTCAAGCGGGCGGCAGTCCTTGAGCTTTGCAATAGGCAGATAAGTGCGCAAACAATTGCCCAAGAGCTGGCGGTGAGCAGGCCGACGTTGTACAAGTGGAAAAATCAACTACTCGGCAGCGAGGTTCCCGCATCCATGAAGCCTCTCAACCATTCGCCGCCAGCACCTGATCGTTTAGGCCTGGAGCGGCAAGTCGAATCGCTTCAACGTGACATCCGGCAGTTGCAGCTTGAACACGACCTTTTGAAGAAGGCCAATGAACTGCTAAAAAAAGGCCTGGGCGTAGACGTGCAGCTCCTGAGCAACCGGGAGAAGACGTTGCTGGTTGACGCCCTGAGAGAAACGTATGTGCTGCCGGAGCTTCTCGCCGAAATTGGCCTGGCGCGCAGCTCCTACTTCTATCATCGAGCACAGCTGCTGGGCGCTGATAAGTATGCGCAGGCGCGCCTCGCCATCACAGACATCTTCGAACGCAATCACAGTTGCTACGGGTACCGTCGGCTACGGGCGTCACCGGGCAGGCAGCACGTCTCCATCTCGGAGAAAGTCGTGCAGCGTTTGATGAGACAGGAAGGCCTGATCGTGGCAGCTCCGAAGCGGCGTCGGTACGGCTCTTATCTGGGTGAGATCAGCCCTGCGCCAGAAAATCTCATCAACCGCGATTTCCAGGCGGCGGCCCCGAATGATAAGTGGCTGACAGACATCACGGAGTTCCAGATCCCAGCTGGCAAGGTCTATCTATCACCCATGATCGACTGCTTCGATGGACTGGTGATCAGTTGGACCATCGGCACGCGTCCTGACGCCGTTCTTGTGAACACCATGCTGGATGCCGCCATCGAGACGGGCGCCAAGAGCAATGACCGGCCCGTTGTCCACTCTGATCGCGGGGCCCACTATCGTTGGCCAGGGTGGCTCTCACGGATGCAAAACGCGAAGCTGATTCGCTCGATGTCGCGCAAAGGGTGCTCACCGGACAACGCAGCCTGTGAGGGCTTCTTCGGGCGGCTGAAGACGGAGCTGTTCTACCCTTGGGACTGGCAGGCGACAACCGTCGAGCAATTCATCCAGATCGTTGACGCATACATCCACTGGTATAACGAAAAGCGCATCAAAATATCCCTCGGCTCACTCAGTCCCATCGAATACCGAGCGAGCCTCAGAATTACGGCATAACCAGTCCAAGAATTCCGCCGCACCCCCCGGCCTGAGGAATCCATGACCTTAGCGACGCCGACGCTGATTCCGTACAGCACGCTTAGTGACTCAAGGGCGTGGACGGAGTCGTAAATGGCCTCATGCTAATCGGCCAGGATCGGAATCGCGTGTGCGCCTTACACGTCGAGAAAATAGGTGTGTGGCATGTGCTTTACGACTCCGTTGATTGGGGTCGGAATAGTAGCGCTAAGGTCGATTTTTAGGAAAAAAAGTTGTGCAATTTTGTGCAATAAAACTTTTCGTCCCATGACGCTTTTACCTAAATTTATACGGTGATATGCGCGTAAATTGTTGATTTATAAGGTAAAGGTGTCTGCGGTGCCACCGGACCGGCATCCTGAACCGGGGTTCAGGTGGGCTAGGTCACCCTGGAGTTGGGTTCATCTAACGCGAGATGATCACGCTCCCCAGGGGATATTCCAGGCCCGGGCTCGTAGAGCATTGGTTCAAGGAAATATAAAGCCCGGCATGCACCGCAGACGCCTAGATTCTAGGCGAAGAACCAGCAGGAGCTAGATAAGTTTGCCGTCGTCGCCCAGAGCCAGATCAAGTTGCTCAATCAGCGTGGTCAGCACCGGGTCGTCGTTACTGGCGACCTCGGAGTGTGCGGGGGCAGGGCGCACGGGGGCGCGGCCCCGGTCGGTCAGGTCGAAGGCCAGGTTCAGGGCGGCCAGCACGGCGATACGGTCGCGGGCTTTGATCTTGCCGCCGTCGCGGATCGCGCACATGGCCGTATCTACCATCTTCACGGCCTCCAGCAGGCGCGCCTCGCCACCTTCCGGGCAGCCCAGCAAATAGCTTTGACCGAGGATTTGCACGTCGAGCTGCTTCATTCTGCGTCCTTGCGGGGGGCGGGGCGGATGGCCGGTGGGTTGCCGATCTGGGGCAGGCGCTCCAGCAGTGCGTCGATCCGGGCGCGGGCAGCGCCCAGGCGGGATTTGAGCGAATCGCGCTCATGGGCCAGCGTGGCGACCTGTTCGGTCAGCAGTGCGTTGGCGCGCTGCAACTCGCGGTAACGCACCAGCAGCCGTTCGGTACGTTCTGCAACTTGTTCAATTTGGGTGGGGGTGGCCATAAGCTTTCACATTCTAGTGGTTGCGATTCCACGCTTAAAATGCCACTGTTGGTGCTCGCGGCGCAGTTCATGCCCCGCAGTTCAACGGGAAGCAGGAAGCGGTGCACACCACCACTCAGCCTGCGCTGCCCCCGCAACGGTAAAGCGGATGAATCACCCGATTCCACTCACACCATTCAGTCACTGGGCCCCTACCTGCCTGGGAAGACGGTGCGAGCCTTCCGCCAGCCCGGATACCGGCCAACAAGGTGGTGGTGCGTCTGCATTTTGGTGCGGCGCACCGTCTTGACGCTGATGCCCTGGCGGGGACGCCGGGGCGAGCCTATTGCTGATAACTGTCTTCCATGAAAACTGTGTTTACCCCTGCGCGCCTGGCCGTGCTCCCCCTGACCTTGGCCGCCGCATTTCCGTCTTTCGCGCAGACGCAACTCAAAGAGGTGGTGGTTACCGCCACGCGTGTGGCCACCCGCGCCGATGCCCTGTCTAGCGAGGTCGTGGTGATCGACCGCGAAGATATCCAACGCTCTGCCGGGCGTACCCTGACCGAAGTGCTGGCGCGGCTGGCCTCGGTGCAGCTGAGCTCCAACGGCGGGCGCGGCAACACCAGCAACAGCTTCATCCGCGGCACCGAGGCGCGCCATACCCTGCTGCTGATCGACGGCGTGCGCTACGGCTCGGCCACGGCGGGCACCCCGGTGTGGGACAACCTGCCGCTGGACCAGATCGAGCGCATCGAGGTGCTCAAGGGCCCCGCGTCCGCCCTGTACGGTGCCGATGCCGTGGGCGGCGTGGTGCAGATTTTCACGGTGCGCGGTGCGCCCGGCCTGCACCCTACGGCGGAAGTGACGTTGGGCAGCCACGGCTACCGGGCCGTGTCGGCGGGTGTGCAGGCAGGTACCGAGGCGGTGCGCTATTCCCTGGGCGGCTCGGTGACGCGCGACCGCGGGTTTTCGGCTACCAACCCGTCGGTGCCGTTTGGCAGCTACAACCCGGACCGCGATGGCTTTGACCAGAAAGCCCTGAACGCCTCGGTGGACTGGACCCTGGTGCCCGACTGGACGCTGAATGCCGGTGTGCTGTACTCCGAAGGCACGCAGCACTTTGACGATGGCCTGGGTGCCGACACCGCCAGCGCCCTGCGCAGCAGCGTGCTGCGCGCCGGGCTCAGTGGCAAGATCAGCCCCGTCTGGACCACGCGCTTCAACTTCGCCCAGGGCATGGACCGCAGCGAAGCCCTGGTGTCGGCCAGCATCTACAACCTGCCGGGCCTGTTTGAAACCACGCAAAACAAGTGGACCTGGCAAAACGACATCCAGACCGGCGTGGGCACCGTGGTGGCTGGGCTGGAAACCCTGGAGCAAAAGGTCAACAGTTCGCAGGACTATTCGGTCAACTCCCGCCGTATCAACGCGGCGTTTGCCGGGCTGACCGGCAAGGCCGGGGCGCACGGCTGGCAGCTCAATGCGCGGCGTGACGACAACTCGCAGTTTGGCGCGCACAGCACCGGCTACGCGGGCTACAGCTACCAGATCAACCCCGTATGGCGCGCGCACGCGGGCTACGGCACCTCGTTTGTGGCCCCCAATTTCAACGACCTGTACTGGAAATCCAGTTACTACAACGGCAACCCGCTGCTGCAACCCGAACAGGGCAAAAACGCCGAGATCGGCCTGGACTGGACCCAGGGCGACCACCACGTGAAGCTGGTGCGGTTTGATAACCGCATCCGCGGCTTCATCAGCGGCGGCACCACCACGGTCAACGTACCCCGGGTGCGCATCGACGGTTGGACGCTGGGCTACGACGGCCACTTCGACGCGCTCAACCTGTGGGCTACCGCCGAGGCGCTGGACCCGCGCAACACCGCCAACCAGTTGCAACTGCGCCGCCGCGCCAAGTCGCAACTGAGCCTGGGCGGCGACTACACCCAGGGTGCCTGGCGCCTGGGCGGTTCGGCACTTTACGTGGGCCAGCGTTTCGAGGATGCGGCCAACACCACCCGGCTGGGGGCCTACGCCACCGCCGATGTGAGCCTGGCCTACACCGTGGATAAGGACTGGACGGTGCAAACCAAGCTCAACAACCTGACCAACCGCCAGTACTCCACGGCCCTGGGCTACAACCAGCCGGGCCGCGAGCTGTTTGTGAGCCTGCGCTACCAGCCTAAATGACGCAGCCGCTCTGCCCCGTCGCCACCGAGTTCATCCTCGGCGGCCAGAAGAGCGGCAAGTCCCGCCGCGCCGAGCAGTTGGCTGCGGCGTGGCTGGCGGGGGAGGGGGCGCGTGCCGTGTTCATCGCCACCGCCCAGCCCTGGGACGCGGAAATGGCCGAGCGCATTGCCCGCCACCAGCGCGACCGGGCCGAGCGCGTGCCGGGCATGCTGACGGTGGAGGAGCCGCAGCAGCTGGCCGAGGCGATTTGCCAGCACAGCCGCCCCGACACCCTGGTGGTGGTGGACTGTTTGACCCTGTGGCTGACCAATTTGCGCATGCCCGCAGAATTTAAAGAAAATCAGCCCCCAGCGCTTATTCCATCGGCGAGAGTAGCTACATTTTTGGAAGCAATCAGCGCGGCCCCCGGCCCGCTGGTGTTGGTGGGCAACGAGATCGGCCTGGGTGTGATCCCCATGGGCCGCGAGGTGCGGGCTTTTGTGGATGCGCTGGGTACATTGAACCAGCAGGTGGCGCAGCGCTGCCAGCGGGTGACGTTGATGGCCGCCGGTTTGCCCTTGACCTTGAAGGATGCAGCATGAAGTTTTGGGCATTGCTGCTGTGCCTGGCTTCTTCCGCCCACGCCCTGCAGGTCACCGACGACCGCGGCACTACCGTGCAGTTTGCCCAGACCCCGCAGCGCATCGTCAGCCTGCTGCCCTCGCTGACCGAAAGCGTCTGCGCGCTGGAGCAGTGCGCGCGGCTGGTGGGGGTGGACCGGTATTCCAACTTTCCGGCCAGCGTGCGCACTTTGCCGCAGCTGGGCGGCGGGCTGGACCCGAACATCGAGGCCATCGTCGCCCTGCACCCCGACGTGGTGCTGCTGGCCACCGCCTCGCGCGCCAGCGCCCGGCTGGAAGCGCTGGGCTTGAAAGTGGTGGCGCTGGAGCCCAAAACCTATGCCGACGTGCAGCGCGTGCTGGGCACGCTGGGGCAACTGTTGGCGGTCAATGATGCCGCCCGCATCTGGCGCGGCATCGATGCCGGTGTGTCGGCAGCGGCCCAGTCGCTGCCCGCGCGGGTCAAAGCCACCCGGGTCTACTTCGAGGTGAACGCTGCGCCGTACGCCGCGGGCACCACGTCCTTCATCGGCGAGACGCTGACGCGGCTGGGCGTGCAGAACGTGGTTCCCGCCGCGCTGGGCCCGTTCCCCAAGCTGAACCCCGAGTTCGTGGTGCGCGCCAACCCCGACCTGATCATGGTCGGCGACCGCAGCAGCATCGGCCTGGCGCAGCGCCCCGGCTGGGGTGGCATCCGCGCCATCCGCGAGCAGCGGGTGTGCAGCTTCAAGCCCGAACAAGGCGACGTGCTGGTGCGCCCCGGCCCGCGCATGGCCGAGGCGGCGCGGGCCATGGCCGCGTGCCTGCTGGAGAAGGCTCCGTGAACCGCCGCCCCGGTGCCCTGGCGCTAGGTTTGCTGCTGCTGGCCCTGGCCTTGCTGTTGCTGGGCACCAGCATTGGCAGCACCGGCTTTGACAGCGTGCTGGCCGCCCGCCACGACCCCATCGCCCTGCAAATCGTCTGGGACATCCGCTTGCCGCGCACCCTGGGTGCCTGGGTAGCGGGGGCCCTGCTGGGCCTGGCGGGCGCGGTGGCGCAGGGCCTTTTCCGCAATCCGCTGGCCGACCCGTACCTGCTGGGCAGCGCCTCGGGCGCCTCGCTGGCCATGGCTTTGGCACTGGCGGTGCTGGGCGTATCACCGTTTGCCACCGCCTGGCTGGTGCGCGTGGGCCTCACGGGTGCGGCCTTTGCCGGGGCGGTGGGCGGCGTGCTGCTGACGCTGGCGCTGGCGCAGGGCGTGCAGCACACCCTGCGCCTGCTGCTGGCGGGCGTGATCGTGGGCGTGGTGCTGGGCGCAGGCAAGGACCTGGTCACGCTGGCCATCCCCGACATCCTCAGCGCCATGCAGGGCTTCAACCTGGGCAGCACCGGTTTTGTGGGCTGGACCGCCTGCCTGTTGATGCTGGCGGTGTGGGCCGTGTGCACCACCGTGGCCTGGCTGCTCGGCCCGGTGCTCGACGGCCTGACCCTGGGCGAAGCCACCGCCGCCAGCCTGGGCCTGCCTTTGCTGCGCATGCGCGCCGCGCTGATCGTGGTGCTGGCGCTGGCCACCGGCACCGCCGTGGCGCAGACCGGCATGATCGCCTTCGTCGGCCTGGCCGCGCCGCACGTGGCCCGCTCCTTGGTGCAAACCACCCACAGCCGCCTGATGCTGCTGGCCAGCCTGACCGGCGGCGTGCTGCTGCTGGCCGCCGACATCCTGGCCCGCTGGCTTACCGCCCCGCAGGAGCTGCCGGTGGGCGTGCTCACCGCGGTGCTGGGCGGCAGTTACCTGCTGTGGCGCATGCACAAGCGCAGTGGCGGTGCACTATGAAAAACATAGCTATCCACGCCGATTCCATCAGCGCCAGCCTATCAAAAGTACCTGTATTGCACGGCATCAGCCTCGCGCTGCACGCAGGCCGCTGGACCAGCATCGTCGGCCCCAACGGCGCGGGCAAGTCCACCCTGCTCAAGGTGCTGGCGGGCCTGCTGCCGCACACCGGCACCGTCACTCTGCGGGGCCAGAACATGGCCACCATGCCCGCCCGCCAGCGCGCCCAAACTCTGGCCTGGCTGGGGCAGGGGGAGGCTAGTGCCGACGACCTCAGCGTCTGGGATGTGGCGCTCTTGGGCCGCATTCCGCACCGCCCCTGGCTGGCGGCACCCAGCGCCGCCGATCTGGCTGCGGTGGAGCAGGCCCTGCGCGCCACCCAGGCCTGGGACTGGCGCGCCCGCTCCTTGGGCCAGCTCTCGGGTGGTGAACGCCAGCGCGTGCTGCTGGCCCGCGCCCTGGCGGTGCAGGCCCCGGTGCTGCTGATGGACGAACCCCTGGCCAACCTGGACCCGCCGCACCAGACCGACTGGCTGCTGCTGGTGCGCGACCTGGTGGCGCGTGGCCATACCGTGGTCAGCGTGCTGCACGAGGTGTCGATCGCGCTGCAGGCCGACGAGCTGCTGGTGCTGGCCCAGGGCCGTGTGCGCCACGCCGGAGCCTGCACCGATGCCGCCACCCACCGCGCGGTGGAGCAGGTGTTTGACAACCGAATCACCATCCAGCGCTTGTCAGACCAGTACATTGCGCTACCAAAATTAGAGTAAACCATGCAGATTGAAGCCCCCCCTACCGATAAGCCCTACGACAAGCCCGAGGGCGAGCGCCGTGGCCTGGTCATCGTCAACACCGGCGACGGCAAGGGCAAAAGCACGGCGGCCTTCGGCCTGGCCCTGCGCGCCCATGGCCGTGGCAAAGCCGTCAAGATCTACCAGTTCATGAAAGTGCCCAGCGCCCGCTTTGGCGAGCACCGCATGTTCGAGCAGCTGGGCATTCCCATCGAGGGCCTGGGCGACGGCTTCAGCTGGAAAAGCCAGGACCTGGAGCACTCCGCCCAGCTGGCCCGCGACGGCTGGCAAAAAGCCAAGGCGGCCATCCTCGGCGGTGAGTTCTTCATGGTCACGCTGGACGAGGTCACCTACCCGCTGATTTACGGCTGGCTGCCACTGGACGAGGTGCTGCACACCCTGCGCGCACGCCCCGCCCACGTCCACGTGGTCCTCACCGGCCGCCGCTGCCCCCCCGAGATCATCGACCTGGCCGACACCGTGACCGAGATGGCCATGGTCAAGCACGCCTTCAAGGCGGGGGTGCCCGCGCAGCGGGGGATTGAGGACTGATGGCCCACCAATCCCTTAGAAAATAGCCCGACCATGCACATCCGCCCCTACCAGGAAGCCGACGAAGCCGCCGTGGTTGCCCTGTGGCACGCCTGCGGCCTGACCCGCCCGTGGAACGACCCGCACAAGGACATCGCCCGCAAGCTGCAGGTGCAGCGCGAGCTGTTCCTGGTGGGCGAGGTGGATGGCGAAGTGGTTGCCACGGCCATGGCCGGGTACGACGGGCACCGCGGCTGGGTCAACTATCTGGCGGTAGAGCCCAGCCAGCGCGGCCACGGCCTGGCTGCGGCCCTGATGCAGCACATCGAGCAGCAACTGCTGGCGCTCGGCTGCCCCAAGCTGAACCTGCAGGTGCGCAGCAGCAACACCGCCGTGCTGGATTTCTACCGCCACCTGGGCTACACGCAAGACGAGGCCGTGAGCCTGGGCAAGCGCCTGATCCCCGATGGCCCGTGAGCCGTATTTGATAATTTAGGAACCCCATGTCCCCGATTTCTTCGCCCGCGCAGATGGCCGCATCGCTGACCGAACACTGGTCGCCCCGCGTGATCGCCGAGCTGGACGATTCCTACATCAAGGTCGCCAAAGTGCTGGGCTCCCTGGCCTGGCACAGCCATGAGCACGAGGACGAGATGTTCCTGGTCCTCAAAGGCCATCTGCGCATCGAGATGGAAACCGGTGTGGCCGAGCTGTCCGAGGGCGAAATGTTCGTCGTGCCCAAAGGCGTGCGCCACAACCCGGTGGCCGAGGAGGAATGCCACATCCTGCTGATCGAGCGCAAATCCACCCTGCACACCGGGGACGTGACCACCGACAAGACGCGTTCGCTGGCGGACCAGCTGCGGCCGGTGTAAGCGGCAAGCGGTACAGTTTCAGGCTACTTAGAACTTGTCTTTCGGATTTCGGAGCCTCCCATTAGCCTCGACTACACCACCCTCGAACAACTGCGCCTCCAGCACCCTGCGTGGCGCTTGCTGAGGGCGGACTCTGCACCTTTGGTGGCGAGTTTTTTGCACCGCGTGTTCATCACCCCGAATGTGCGGGTGATGGCCCAGGCCGATCTGGTGGAGGCGCTGAACGACACGCTGTATGGCCTGCGCGAACGGCTGGGCGACAAGGCTTTTCCCAAGCCCGCGCTGGAGTACGTGAACGACTGGGCCGCCAACGACAAGGGCTGGCTGCGCAAGTTTTATCCACCGGGCTCGGACGAGCCGCACTTTGACCTCACCCCGGCCACCGAGCGCGCCTTGGCCTGGCTGGTCAGCCTGTCGGACCGGGCCTTTGTGGGCACCGAGTCGCGTCTGCTGACGCTGTTTGACCTGCTCAAGCAAATGAGCGAGGGCAGCGACACCAACCCCGAAACGCGCGTTGCCGAGTTGCACAAACGCCGCGACGAGATCGACGCGGAAATCGCCAGGGTGGTCAGCGGCAACATGCCCTTGCTGGACGACACCGCGCTCAAAGACCGCTTCCAGCAGTTCACCGGCCTGGCGCGCGACCTGTTGACCGACTTTCGCGAGGTGGAGCACAACTTCCGCACGCTGGACCGCCGGGTGCGCGAGCGCATTGCGCTGTGGAGCGGCTCCAAGGGCGAGCTGCTGCAAGACATCCTGGGCGAGCGCGATGCCATCAGCGACTCTGACCAAGGCAAGAGCTTTCGGGCGTTCTGGGACTTTTTGATGTCGCAAAAACGCCAGGAGGAACTGACCGCGCTGCTGGACCGCGTGCTGTCCCTGCCGCCCGTGGCCGCCCTGTCGCCCGATGCCCGCCTGCGCCGGGTGCACTACGACTGGCTGGAGGCGGGCGAGCACGCGCAACGCACCGTCGCCCAGTTGTCGCAGCAGTTGCGCCGCTTTCTGGACGACCAGGCCTGGCTGGAAAACCGCCGCATCATGGACGTGCTGCACAGTATCGAAGCCCGCGCCCTGGCGCTACGCGATGCGCCGCCCAGCGGCAGCGTGCAATCCATGCCCGCGCTGACCCCCAGCGTGGACCTGCCCCTGGAGCGCCCGCTGTACAGCCCCGCCACCAAGACCGTGCTGCGCACCACGGCGCTAGAGGCGGGCGATGGCGACCTGGATACCGGTGCGCTGTTTTCGCAGGTGCGGGTGGACAAGGCTGCCCTGGCCAGCCACATCCGCCAATCGCTGCAAACCCAAAACCAGATATCTTTAGGCGAACTGCTGCAAGCCCGGCCCTTGCAGCAAGGCCTGGGCGAGCTGGTGGCGTATCTGCAATTGGCAAGCGTGGCCGCGCAGTCGGTGGTGGACGAGGACACACTGGAGACGGTGACCTGGACTACGCCCGAGGGCACCACCCGCAGCGCCCAATTGCCCCGCGTTATTTTTGTCAGGAACTGAGCCATGGATGCCATTGAAGGCGCAGCCCCACCCACCGCCCCACAGTACGACCTGACCGCCATCGTCGTGCCCCTGCTCAAAAGCGTGCTCTACCGTGACGACGACACGGCGCTGTGGTCTGCCTTGCTCAAGCTGCGCCCACGGGTGAGCGACTACGTGGCCGTGCTGGCGCTGGACCTGGTGCTGGACGAAGCCGAGGGTTATGCGTTTTTGCGCTCCCGTGCTACCGATGACGAGGACAGCCCCAAACTGCCGCGCCTGGTACGCCGCCAGCCGCTGGGCTTCCAGGTCAGCCTGCTGCTGGCTTTGCTGCGCAAAAAGCTGGCCGAGTTTGATGCCAGCGGTGGGGATACGCGGCTGATCTTGTCGCGCGAGCAGGTGGTGGAGTTGATCCGGGTGTTCTTGCCCGCAGGTTCCAACGAGTCTCGCCTGATCGACCAGGTGGAGACGCATTTGAACAAGGTCATCGAACTCGGTTTTGTGCGCCGCCTGAAGCCTGCAGGGGTAGGCCAGGAGCCGATGTTCGAGGTACGCCGCATCCTCAAAGCCTTTGTCGATGCCCAATGGCTGGCCGACTTCGACCAGCGGCTGGCGGCGTACCAGGCCCAATTGACCGCACCCGAGACGGACGCAGACGATGAGTGACCTCTTTGGCTCTGAACCGTCTCCTCTCTTTTCGGCAGAGGGGGAGGGCCTCTCTGGCTACCGCCTCCACCGCCTGGAAGTCCTCAACTGGGGCACCTTCGACAAACGCGTCTGGACCCTGGCCCTCGATGGCCGTAACGGCCTGCTGACCGGCGACATCGGCTCGGGCAAATCCACGCTGGTCGATGCCATCACCACCCTGCTAGTGCCCGCCCAGCGCATCGCCTACAACAAGGCGGCCGGGGCCGATACCAAAGAACGCTCGCTGCGCTCTTATGTGCTGGGCCACTACAAATCCGAGCGCAACGAGGCCAGCGGCAGCGCCAAACCGGTGGCCTTGCGCGACAGCGGCAGCTACTCGGTCATCCTGGGCGTGTTCCATAACGCCGGGTTTGGCCAAACCGTCACGCTGGCGCAGGTGTTCTGGCTCAAAGACACGTTTGGCCAGCCCGAGCGCTTTTACCTGGCCAGTGAAAAGCCGCTGTCCATTACAGCCGACTTTGCCGACTTTGGCCCCAACGTCACCGCCTTGCGCACGCGTTTGCGCAAGGGCGGGGCCACGCTGTTTGAGAGCTTTCCGCCCTACGGTGCGCACTTTCGCCGCCGCTTTGGTATCGAGGGCGAGCAGGCGCTGGAGCTGTTCCACCAAACCGTGTCCATGAAGTCGGTGGGCAACCTGACCGACTTTGTGCGCCAGCACATGCTGGAGCCTTTTGATGTGGCCCCGCGCATCCAGGGCCTGATAGCCCATTTTGACGATCTCAGCCGTGCGCACGCTGCGGTGCTCAAAGCCAAGGAGCAGGTGGCTTTGCTGACCCCGCTGGTGGCCGATTGCGACAAGCACGCCGCACTGCTGGCCAGCAGCGACAGCTTGCGCGTCTGCCGCGACGCCTTGAAGCCCCACTTTGCCGCCGCCAAGCTGGGCTTGATCGACCTGCGCTTGCAAACCCTGAACGACAGCTATGCCAGCGAAAACGCCAAGGTCGAAAAGCTCGAAGCCCTGCGCTCGGCACAGCAAAGCGACGAGCGCGCGCTGCGCCTGTCTATCGCGCAAAGCGGTGGTGACCGCATTGCGCAGATCGGCGAAGACATTGGGCGCAAGCAAGTGGAAATGGCCGAACGCCAGGCCCGCGCCACCCGCTATGACGACCTGCGCAAACAACTCGGGCTGCTGCAGGTGGCCAGCGCCGAAGACCTGCTCACCCAACAGCAAACCTGCGTGCAACTGCGCGAGGCTGCCAGCGACCACAGCGCCGCGCTGCAAAACGACCTGGTAGAGCAGAGCAGCGCATTCCGCCTGGGCAATGAGGAGCACACCGCTCTCAGCGCCGACATTGCCAGCCTGCAATCCCGCCGCAGCAACATTGACACCGCGCAAATCAACATCCGCGCCGACATGTGCCGGGCGCTGGGCTTGGCACCCGAGTCCATGCCGTTTGCGGGCGAGCTGATCGAGGTGCGTGACAGCGAGCGCGACTGGGAGGGGGCGATCGAGCGCCTGATGCACAACTTTGCCCTCTCGCTGCTGGTGCCCGAGGCGCAGTACGCCCGCGTGGCCGAGTGGGTAGACCGCACCCAGCTCAAGGGCCGCCTGGTGTACTTCCAGATACGCCCCGCCAAGCCCGCGGATCCGCCTGCGCTGCACCCGGATGCCTTGCCGCGCAAGATCGCCATCCAACCCGGCACTCCGTTTTACGACTGGCTGGAGCAGGCCGTGTGGCAGCGCTTCAACATGGTCTGCTGTACCAGCCAGGAGCAGTTTCGCCGCGAACCCAAAGCCATCACCCGCGCCGGGCAAACCAAGGGCGGCGAACGGCATGAGAAGGACGACCGCCACCGCATCGACGACCGCAGCCGCTACGTGCTGGGCTGGAGCAATGCCGCCAAGCTGGCCGCCTTGCGCACCAAGGCCCGCGTGCTGGAGGCCCGGCTGGGCCAGATCGGTGCCAAGATCGCAGAGCTGCAAAAAGCGCAAAGTGAGGTAGCCGAGCGCAACAGCTGCCTGGACAAACTGGTCGAGTTCCGCGACTTCCGCGAACTGGATTGGCGCAGCCTGGCCGTGGAAGTGTCGCGTTTGCAAGATGAACTGCAGGTGCTCAAAGCATCCAGCAACCTGCTGCAAACCCTGACCCAGCGGCTGGCCGAATTGGAGTCCACCCTGGCCGATACTGGCACCCGGCTTGACGAGCTGCGGGATCGCCGCGCCAAGACCGCGCAAAAAATCAGCGATGCGCAAGCCCTGCGTGCCGATACCGAAGCGCTGCAGCGGGATGCCGTGGTGGATGCCGCCACCACCGCCCAGCTCACAGCTTTGCAGGCCGAGCACAGCCCCCAGGCCCTGACCGTGGAGAGCTGCGATGCCCGCGAGCGCGAGCTGCGCGATGTGCTGCAAAAGGCCATTGATGCCGAGGTGCGCCGCGCCAGCCAGTTGCTGGAGAAAATCATTGCTGCCATGCGCGCCTTCAACACCAGCTACACGCTGGAGACGCAAGAGATCGACGTGTCTGTGGCGTCGGCGGGCGAGTACCGTGCGCTGCTGCAGCAACTGGCCGCCGACGACCTGCCGCGCTTCGAGAGCAAGTTCAAAGCCCTGCTCAACGAGAACACCATCAACGAGGTGGCCCATTTCAACTCGCAGCTCAACCGCGAAGAGGCCACCATCCGCGAACGCATCACCCGCATCAACCAGTCGCTGACCCAGATCGACTACAACCCCGAGCGCTTCATCGTGCTGGAGGCGCAAGCCACCACCGACGCAGAGGTGCGCGACTTCAAGTCGGACCTGACTGCCTGTCTGGACCACACCCTGTCGGGCGACGATGCGCAGTACTCGGAAGCCCGGTTCCTCAAAATCAAAGCCCTCATCGAGCGCCTGCGGGGCCGCGAAGGCCAGACCGAGCATGACCGCCGCTGGACCGCCAAAGTCACCGATGTGCGCAACCGCTGCGTGTTTGCCGCCAGCGAGCGCTGGCGGCTGGACGGGCGCGAGCACGAGCACTACTCCGACTCGGGCGGCAAATCTGGCGGGCAAAAAGAAAAGCTGGCCTACACCATCCTGGCCGCCAGCCTGGCCTACCAGTTCGGCTTGGCCATGGGCGAAAGCCGGTCGCGCAGCTTTCGCTTTGTGGTGATCGACGAAGCCTTTGGTCGGGGTTCTGACGAGTCGGCCCAGTACGGGCTGGAGCTGTTCAAGAAGCTGAATTTGCAACTGCTCATCGTCACCCCGCTGCAAAAAATCCACATCATCGAACCCTTCGTGTCCAGCGTCGGCTTTGTGCAAAACGACGAAGGCCGCGACTCCAAGCTGCGCAACCTTAGCATCGAGGAATACCAGGCCGAAAAAGACCGCCTGGCCGTCCTCACCAGCAAGCTCACGCTCGATGGCCTGGACTAGCCCCGCCGACCTGCGCGCCCAGGTGCACAAGCTGTGGGACAAGGGCAGCCTGCTGGCGCAGATGGTGCAGCCGCAGGCGTGCTATTTCCCCCTGCGGCTCCCGTTCTCAGCCCCCAGCTCCACCGACCTGGCCACCCGTTTCCCAGAAGTCCGCCTTTGGGCCGCCGACCTGCGCCAGCACGCGGTGCATTACCGGTTGACCGAGCGCACCGTGCGCTACCGCGAGGTGGGCACCCAAAGCGTGCCCGAGGCGGTGTGGCTCGATTCGCTGGAAGCCGCCACCGCCCTGATTGGCAAAACCAAGGAAGTCCTGCGGTTTCAGATCCTGCTGGACACGACCTGCCAGCTCCAGCCCGCGCTGTGCCCGTGGCTGGCCAAGCGCCCTCTGACCGCCCTGGCCCTGGCCGCAGAGTGGCCGCGCCTGCTCGCCGTGGTGGCCTGGCTGCAAGCCCACCCGCGTCCCGGTATCTACCTGCGCCAGGTGGACATTGCCGGGGTGGACAGCAAATTCATCGAAGCCCACCGCAGCGTGCTGGCCGAGCTGCTAGACATTGCCTTGCCGCCCGAGGCCATCGAACCACGGGCCACCGGTACTAGCCAGTTTGCCCGCCGCTATGGCTTCCAGGACAAACCCCTGCGCATCCGCTTGCGGCTGCTGGACGGCACGGCCTTTGGCGAAGACATCAGCATGACCCAAGCCGCGTTCGCCCAACTTGCACCCCCGGTGAGCCACGTCTTCATCACCGAAAACGAGGTCAATTTTTTGGCCTTCCCACCGCTGCCGGGCGGCATGGTGGTGTTCGGTGCGGGCTATGGCTTCGAGGCGCTGGCCGAGGCGCACTGGCTGCGGCGCTGCGCCGTGCACTACTGGGGCGACATCGACACCCACGGCTTTGCCATCCTCGACCAGCTGCGCGCCACGCTGCCGCACGCCCAATCCTTGCTCATGGACCGCGCCACCCTGCTGGCCCATGCCGACCACTGGGGCGAAGAGCCGCAACCCGTGCTGCGCAACCTGCCCCGGCTAACGGCCGAGGAGGGCGCGCTGTTTGATGATCTGCGCGACAACCGGTTGCAACCCCGTTTGCGGCTGGAACAGGAGCGGGTGGGGTTTGGCTGGGTGGAGCGGGCGCTGAAAGGGGTGATCAGCCAAGTTTAGGTTAATACCTATTTCGATATAATTCTGGCATGGCTACCGAATCAACGGAAAAACCTTTGCACTGGGTCAGTTCGGCAAAAAAAGATCTACTGGCTTTGCCGCCCGAAGTTGTAGACGATTTTGGCTATGCCCTGAGTGTGGTGCAAATGGGGGCCACGCCACCCCAAGCCAAATCTTGGAAGGGTGAGGGCGCAGGGGTGTTGGAACTGGTGGAAAACTACCGAGGGGGCACCTTCAGGGCGGTTTATACGGTGCGATTTCCCCAGGCGGTGTATGTGTTGCATTGCTTTCAAAAGAAGTCCCCCAGCGGTATTCGCACAGCACAAAGTGACATTGATTTGATCCACGAGCGCCTCAAGTTGGCGCAGCAGCACCACAAGGACCACTATGAACGCCAAAGCTAAGCCTCTCGCGACTGATAACACCGACGGAGTTGACATGGGCTCTGGCAATGTATTTGCCGACTTGGGCCTTCCCGATTCTGATGAGCGTCAACTGCGTGTGCAACTGGCCATGCGCCTGAATGCCTTGCTGGAGGCTGAAAAGCTGACGCAGGCCGCTGCGGCCAAGCGCTTGGGCATCGCACAACCGCATGTGTCGGACCTCAAACATTACAAACTCAGCCGCTTTTCCAGTGAGCGCCTGCTGCACTACATCACTCTGCTCAACCGCGATGTGGAGATATTTATCCGCCCCCGCTCAGGCGCCGACAGCCTGCGCGCGGGAGGAGGTACGGTGATGGTGTGGAGCGCAGCGTGAATCTTGACGACCTGCGCCTTATCGTTACCCTGGGCCAGCGAGAAGACTTTGAACAGTTCTTGCGTCTGGTGCCGGATGTGCCTGCACCAGCGGGCGATGCCTTGCCCCATGAGGTCTCCCTCTGACCATTTTGCTGATCGCCGCGCTGCTGTTGGCGTTGGCTGTGGACATCCGGCTGGGCGAGCCGCCGGTGCGCTGGCACCCTGTTGTGTGGATGGGCCACTACCTGGGCTGGGCCGGGCGGCGGGTGGCACCTGTCTCTCCCACCACCGGGCCAGATTACAAGTCTTTTAGCCTTGCAGCGCTTATGTGGTGGGCGGGAGAAGCTACGGTTTATGTAGCAGCATGGTTTTTGCAGAAAAGTATTCTGCAGCTCCCCCAAGCCCTGGGTGCATGGCCCGGCGGGCTGCTGGCGGCGCTGCTGCTGGGACTGCTGCTCAAACCCCTGCTGGCCTGGGCCATGCTGCGCAGTGAGGTGCTGGCGGTAGAGGCCGCCCTGCACGGGTCGCTGGATGCCGGCCGCCAGCGCCTGGCCTGGCTGGTCAGCCGCGACGTGGCTGCGCTTACCGAGGGCCAGGTGCGCGAGAGCGCCATCGAGTCACTGGCCGAGAACCTGAACGACTCGGTCGTCGCCCCCATCTTCTGGTTCGTGCTGCTGGGCCTGCCCGGTGCGGCGCTGTACCGGTTCGCCAATACCGCCGATGCGATGTGGGGCTACCGGGGCGAGCGCAATGGGCGGCACTGGGAATGGGCGGGCAAGTGGGCCGCCTGGGTCGACGACGTGCTGAGCTGGTTGCCCGCGCGCATTACCGCCGCGCTGTTGATGGTGCTGGCCTACCGCACCGAGTGGCGGGCGCTGCGCCAGCAGGCGCGCCTCACCCCATCCCCCAACAGCGGCTGGCCCATGGCCGCGATGGCGCTGTGCCTGGGCGTGCGC
The DNA here is from genome assembly GCA_027923965.1 of Comamonadaceae bacterium OS-1. Classification (NCBI taxonomy): domain Bacteria; kingdom Pseudomonadati; phylum Pseudomonadota; class Betaproteobacteria; order Burkholderiales; family Comamonadaceae; species Comamonadaceae bacterium OS-1. The sequence goes on along the minus strand of AP026969.1, from coordinate 2,613,394 downwards.
CTGGGCAAGCCGGGCGTGTACACCCTGCACCCGGCAGGGCGCGTACCCCGGGCCGCCGACACGCAGCGGGCCGTGGTTTTAGCAAGAAATGCGGTGCTAGCGCTTATTCCATTGGCGTGGATAGCTCTTTATTTGATAGCGATATGAACGATTTCCACCATGGTGGCCCGGACGCACTGGGCGTGCCGCTGTTTGACTTTTCCACCAACAGCAACGCCTGCGGCCCGTGCCCCCATGCCCTGGCCGCCGTGCAGCAAGCCGATGCCACCCGTTACCCCGACCCGCAGTACACGGCGCTGCGGGCGCAGTTGGCCGAGTTCCATGGTGTGGATACGCAACGCGTGCTGCTGGCGGCCAGCGCCAGCGAATTCATCCACCGCATCAGCGCGCTGCACAGGGGGCAGGGTGTGTGCCTGCCAAAACACCACTACGGCGACTACGCGCAGGCGGCGCGGGCCTGGGGTTTGGTGTCTGCCGATGCCCATCACGCGCAACTGCTGTGGGTCTGCGAGCCGTCCAGCCCGCTGGGGCAGGCGCATCCCGGTCTGGTGGACCTGGTCGATGGTTTGCAGCCAGGCCAGAGTGTGGTACTAGACTGCGCTTACGCCCCGCTGCGCCTGGAAGGCACGCCCAGCCTGGATGCCGCGCACATGGACCGGGTGTGGCAGCTATGGACTCCCAACAAAGCCCTGGGCCTCACCGGCATCCGCGCCGCCTACGTGATTGCCCCGCTGGGGGCGGACACCGCGCCGCTGCAGGCCCTGTGCCCGTCCTGGCCGGTGGGCGCGCACGGCGTGGCGATGTTGCAGGCCTGGTGCCAGCCAGACGCTCAGGCTTGGTTGGCGCAGAGCCTGGTGACGTTGCGGGAGTGGAAAGCTCGGCAGCTTATTCTGTGCCGCACGTTGGGGTGGGAGTGTGTGCCCAGCGTCGCGAACTTCTTTTGCGCCCGGCCGCCGGGGGAGGATTTGGCGTTGCGGCTGCAGCGGCTGCGGGCGCGGGGGGTGAAGTTGCGGGATGCGGAGTCGTTTGGGTTGGGGGGCTATGTGCGGTTGGGGGTGTTGGCGCCGGGGGGGCAGGATGCGTTGGGGCGGGGGTAACGTTTGACGTTTGAGTTAGCCATCGCTGGCACCTAGCCCGCTACCTTGGAGAGAACAAGATCGTCGCCAACTGGAGTGGCGGCGTATTCGTGATCTGCCGGTAGGAATCCAAATGGCACTGGGTTGAGTGCATTCGGGTTGTGAATGATCGCTGATGGCTCGCTATGCCCGATGGCAGAACCGCCATTGAGGTCGAGCGCCAAAATGGCGCTGACAACGCTCTTCTTTTAGTAGCTTCTCACGCTCTGGGAATAAGCGTTAGAGGCACTTTCCGCTAAGATTTTTCTGTCTAGGTTTGTGGTGACCTGTGGAGCACTGGATGCAACAGTCGCCGCTGGCCGGGTGATGCGCCCGGCGGCGCAGTAACTTTTCTTTTGCGCAAAAGAAAAGTCACCAAAAGAAAGGCGCCCCCACTGCCAGCGCCCCGTCGCTACCGCGTCGGGGAACCTGCGGTGCGCGCTCTGGGCGGGGTCTGGCTAAACTAGCTGGCGCTCAAACAACGCCAGCCCTGATCCGCCCAAAGCTGTGCTCCTCGGCGCATTGCAGAGGGGGACCCCGGGGAGCGGGATCGGGGGCGCGCAGCGCCCCATCGCGCCTAGCGCGCGAGCCCGGCTGCGCCGGGCTGGGGTTGGCTGGTCGGCTGTTGGTTCCCCACGCCGTGTGGCGTCGGCGAGTAGCGCAGGGCTGGGCGGATTAGGGCCCGCGATTGTTTGAGGCCGCAGGCCGAGTTCGAGCGGGACCCCGCACAGGCCGAGCAACGCAGCGTACCCGTAGCGCAGCGCAGAGGCGACGACTTCGGCTCGCCTTTTCTTGCTAACTTCTTTTGGCGAAGCAAAAGAAGTTAGTCGCCCGCCGGGGCGAGACCCGGCCAGGGACGTCAGTGGTACCCACCCAATACAAAGAAACCACAAGCAAAATCGACCGTTTGCGCAGTTTCAACAAGCGTAAGCAGCTGCCATTTGTATAGCAAATCGGATGAGCTGCTGCGAGTGTCGCATTCCCACATTCGCACTATCTGGCCGTTGCAGACCCAGTGCATTTAAACCTAGGTAAGTTTCTGCATACCTTGCACCATGCGCTGGTCCAGGGTCAATAAACGCAGGGAATGGGTGATGGCTGTCGCCGCGACGATGGCATCGGGCAGTTTGAACAAGCCGCTGCGCCGCAAGCGGATGGCTTGGGCCTCTACGCGGTCGTCGATCACTTGGACTCGGCATGCTGCCAAAAACGAGCGAATTGCGTGGTCTTCTTCATCGGTCAGCTGCGGGTAACCCAGCAATTCCATGCGGGTGATTTGGCTGACCGCAGATTTATCGAGCTGCAAACCTTGCTGTTCCGCCAGTGCAATCGCAGGTGCGTGGCCTTTGAGCAGGCCAATCACCACATTGGTGTCCAGCAAAAACTCAGTCCCATTCATGGCGCATCGCCTGCTGGATATCGACCGGGTCGCCATTCAGGTGGGGTGAAGCCTGTAGGGTGCCGACCCACTGCTTCCAATCGGAGGGTTGTGCAACGGGGTTCGGCTGCATGTGGATCGATTTGCTGATGCGCAGAATGACCAACTGCTCGTTTTCATCGAACACCACTGGTTCCAGCGGCTGGATCACGCCAGACAGGGAAATGGCTTCAATGGCTTGGTACATATTCACCTCGGTGTTAACTGGCAATCATATTAACCGTATGGTCTCAATCGTGACGATCAACTCGGTGCAGGCCTCCCCATCGCACCTGGGGCGCGAGCCCGGCTGCGCCGGGCTGGGGTTGGCTGTCCGGCTGTTGGTTCCCCACGCCGTGTGGCGTCGGCGAGTAGCGCAGGGCTGGGCGGATCAGGGCCCGCGATTGTTTGAGGCCGTAGGCCGAGTTCGAGCGGGACCCCGCACAGACCGAGCAACGCAGCGTACCCGTAGCGCAGCGCAGGGGCGACGACTTCGGCTCGCCTTTTCTTGCTGACTTCTTTTGGCGAAGCAAAAGAAGTTAGTCGCCCGCCGGGGCGAGACCCGGCCAGCGGTGCCTGTGGCACACACCCATCCCAAAGAAACCACGAACCCGATGGCCCCTCGGTAGTTCGAACGCCCGGATAGATCGCCCACCAAGATACGCCGACTGCATCCCCGCCAAGCTCCGTAGCACAACGGCGGTTTGTCCTACCGCCGCAAAAAATTCTGCGGTCAACATACAGGCACCACTACTGAAAGACCTATGACCGATCCCAGAAACGTTGCGCACGACAAGAAAGTCCAGCAAGAGAAAAAGCACCGCGGCGAAGAGGTGGCACCCGGTGCCGACGAAACCCCGCAGCCCGGCAAAAAGACCCACATGGAACACCATGCGTCCGACACGCCCAAGGTGCCCGACGAGGCTTTGCCGGTGCCCTCGGAAGAGAAGCCGCTGGACTGATCTCAGGCCGCCGAGCAGGCGGCCTGCAGCAACTTGGCCTGAGGCCGCCGGGCGGTGGCGGCGCTGCCCATCGAGGCGGCCATGATGCAGGCGATGGCCAGCCACTGCCGGGAATCCAGGTGTTCGTCCAGCAGGCCCATGGCCAGTAGCGCGGCCACTGCGGGCTCCATGCTGATCATGATGCCGAAAGCCTCTTTGGGTAGCCGCTTCATGGCCACCATCTCCAGCGAGATCGGGATGGCGCTGGAGATCGCCGCCACGCACACCCCCACCAGGAGCACCGTGGGCGACAGCAGCGCGGCACCGGCGTGTGCAATGCCCACAGGCACTACCACGATGGCCGCCACCAGCAGGCCCAGCGACACCGAATGCCCGGCATGCAGATGGCCCACGCGTTTGCCATAAACGATGTACAGGCCCCACAGCACCGCCGCCCCCAGCGCGTACAGCACACCCACCGGGTCCAGCTCGCGGTCCCCCAGGCCCAGCGGCAGCAGCATGAGCAGGCCGAAGCCGGCCAGCGCCAGCCAGGCAAAGTCCACCCTGCGGCGGGACGCGGCGATGGCCACCGTCAACGGCCCGGCAAATTCGATGGCCACGGCCAGCCCAAACGGCAGCGTACGCAAAGACATGTAGAACATCAGGTTCATCGCGCCCAGCGTGGCGCCATAGCAGGCGATGGAGATGGCGTCGGCACGCGACAAGTGCCAGCGCCAGGGCCGCCACAGCACTAGCAAGAGCAGGGCCGAAAACCCGACCCGCACGGCCGTCGTGCCCTGCGCGCCCACCAGTGGAAACAGCTGTTTCGCCCAGGAGGTGCCGATGCCCAGCGCGGTCACCGCGCCCAGAACTGCCAAAAATGGAATTGCCCGTTGGAAATGTGTTGTCGCCATGGGTGAAAATATAAATCGCAGTACGCCTGGTTTTCGCTGCAAAAACAGGGTGCAAACGCAAGATTCGCTCACCTTTCTTTCCATGCCCGCAGCCATGCCCCTTGACAACTTTGACCTAGCCATTCTGGAAATCTTGCAAAAGGACAACAGCGTGCCCCAGCGCGCGATTGCCGAGGCGGTGCATTTGTCGGCCCCGGCGGTGCAGCGCCGCATCCGCAAGCTGCAAGACAGCGGCGTGATCCGCGCCAACGTGGCGGTGCTGGACGCGGCCAAGATCGGCCTGCCGCTGACCATCATCACCGAGGTACACATCGAGAACGAGCGGCCCGACCGCACCGCCCCCTTGCGCGCCCGTATCGCCGCCGAGCCTGCGGTGCAGCAGTGCTACAGCGTGACCGGCGAGGCCGACTACCTGCTGATCGTGACCGTGGCCTCCATGGCCGACTACGAGGCGCTGACCCGGCGGCTGTTCGAGGGCGACGACAACATCCGCCGCTTTCGCACCTCGGTCACGCTGGGCTGGCTAAAGTCCAGCATGCAGTTGCCGCTGGACAAGGCGCTGCCTGGCGCTTAAGAGCACGTTCCAAGCCCTGGCTCATATTCAGACAGTGACCACCTGTCCCGTCTTCGCCGCCTGCGCAATCGCCTCCGTCACCCGCAGGTTCTGCACCCCATCGCGTGCACTCACCAGCGGCGCGGCCCGGCCTTGGATCACATCCGCGAAGTGCTCCATCTGGCGCTTGAGCGGGTCGTCGCGCACCATGCCGACCACGCCCACCTCAAACGCCTTCCACCACGAGCGGTCTTCTGCGCGGGGGTAGGTTTTGAGGCGCATGGTGGGCACGGCCAGGCTGCCGAAGGTGCCTGCGAGCAGGTAGCAATCTTCGTCGGTGTAGCTGGTATAGGCCGGGTTTTCCTGGCTGGTCTGTTCCCAGCTGCGGGCGCTGGCGGCGGTGTCGCTCAGCATGAAGCTGCCCAGCACGCCGTTGGCAAAGCGCAGGTTGATGGCCACCGTGTCTTCCACCGCAAAGCCGCGCGTGGCGTGGCTGGCAAAAGCCTGCACGGCGGTGATGTCGCCGCACAGCATGCGCAGGTTGTGCACCTCGTGGATCAGGTTAATCAGGATGGGGCCGCCGCCGGGCTGGGTGCGCCAGGGGCCGCTGGCAAAGTAGTCGTCGGGCTTGAAGAACTGGGCGCTGCCCATCACGCTGACCAGTTTGCCGAGCTTGCCGCTGTCCACCACTTCCCGGGCCTTGGCCATGATGGGGCTGTGGGCGCGGTGGTGGCCGATGAGCACGGGGGCTTGTGTTTCTTCCGCCACTTTTTGCAGTTGCAGGCCCTGGTCCAGGGTGGCGGCGATGGGTTTTTCCAGCAGGATGGGCACACCTGCCGCCATGCACTCCAGCGCCTGCGGCAGGTGCAGGTGGTTGGGCGTGGCCAGCACCATACCGTCCAATTTGGCGTCGGGCTTGCTTGCGGCCAACAGTGCGGCCAGCGAGGGGTAGAGCGGCACCCCGGCCTGGGCGGCGGTGGCCACGGCGGCGGGGGACGGGTCGACGATGGCCGACAGGGTGCAGCGGTGGCTCTGGGCCAGTACCGCGATGTGTGCCTGGCCAATCATGCCCGCGCCTGCCACGGCGATTTTCAGCTTGCTCATGTTGTCTCTTGGGGTTGCGGTACGGCATCGTATTCATAAGCAATCGATTTGTAATTAGCCCAGAAGCTGATTCACAATGAGCTGATGGTGAACAATCAATGGTGAATACGCAGTGGGAATTGATCGACCTGCGGGTCTTCTGCTGCGTGGCGCGGCGCAGCAGCTTCAACGCGGCGGCGGTGGAGCTGGGTATCTCGCCCGCGTACGTGAGCAAGCGGGTGGCCGGGCTGGAGAAGGCGCTGGGGCTGGCGCTGTTCCACCGCACCACGCGGCGCGTGTCCATCACCGACGAGGGCGAAACCGCCTTGCTGTGGGCGCGCAAGGTGCTGGACACTGCCGACAGCCTCACCCAAGAGGTGGGCCGGACCCGGGCCACGCCCTCGGGCGCGCTGCGCATCAGCACCAGCCTGCGCCTGGGCCGCAACCACGTGGCGCACATCCTGGCGCGGCTCAAACTGCAGTACCCCGCGCTGGACATCTGGCTGGAGCTGGTGGACCGCAGGGTGGATGTGCTGGGCGAGGGCTTCGACATCGACATCCGCGTGGGCGACGTACAAGAGCCGTATCTGGTGGCCCACCCCGTGGCCCAGAGCGTGCGCGTGCTGTGCGCCGCCCCGGCCTACCTGGCCCGCCGCGGCGCACCCAAGACCCTGGCCGAGCTGGCCCAGCACGACTGCCTCCTATTTCGCGACCGCGACCAGGCCTACGGCGTGTGGCGCATGGAAGGGCCGCAGGGCGTGGAGTCGGTCAAGGTCACCAGCACCCTGGGTTCCAACCACAGCGACGCGGTGCAGAACTGGGCGGTAGACGGCCATGGCATCGTGCTGCTGTCGAGCTGGGACGTGGCCGCCCGTCTGCAAGACGGAAGCATGGAACGCGTGCTGCCCGCCTACTACCAGCAGGCCAACGTCTGGGCCGTGACGGCCACCCGGCTGGGCCATTCGGCCAAACTCAAGGTGTGTGTGGACTACCTGGTGCAGGAGCTGCAGCGGGGGGATTTTGCGCTGGCGGCGTTTGGGGTGTGAGGGGAACGCTGGGACGTTTTTCCGTAGCTTCGATGTCAGTCCCTAACTCGGTGCCCTCCGGGGGATGTCTGTCATATTCGGAGCCTGGCCGCCCATGGCAACCAGGTGCTTTGCATTTTCTGCACGTATCCATGCCATGAGCGCCCGGCTCACCAGCTCCGATGGTTTCATCGGGCCGGGCAGCAGCTCCATGGCTTGCGCATAGAGCTTGTTGTCGATGGTGACCGTTATGCGCATGGCTGTTCGTCCGACGTGCGCCACTGCCCGGACTCCGCACACACGCTAGCCGGTGCTCCACCACACCACACCTGCTCCCCCTCCAGCCCCAGCGCCGTCGCCGGGTCGGTATCCATTTCCACCCCCAGCAGGCGCGCCACGCCGGGGTGGGTGATGGGCAGCTCCCAGGTCAAAAACACCTGGCTGTAGTCACACCCCGGCGGGAAGTCGGCGAGGTCGAAGCCACTGCTGCCACGCGGGATGACGGCGTGGGGCTGGCCGGTGTCGAAGACCAGCACGGTGCCGCGTGCCAGGGGGATGCGCTGGCCGGTGCCGGGGAAGTGCACGTCCAGGCCCTTGTCTTCGCTGAGGAACAGGTTGCAAAAAGCGGCACCGGCGTACTGCGCGCCGTCGTGGTGGTAGCGCGCGCCGCGGCAGGCCATGAGGGCGGTGTCGCAGCCAGGCAGCAGGTCGGGCATACCCAGGCTGTGCAACCAGTCGGCCACGGCCTGCACGCAGCGGGGGTGGTCGGGCCAGCGCATGCGGGCGCGGGCCAGGGGCAGGGTGTCTACGTCGCCGGGCTCCAGGCACAGCTGGGTGGCGATGTCGCGCTCCCAGTCGGCCCGCAGCCGCTCCGGGGGCGCGGGCACATCGACCGTGCCGTACAGCACCGTTTTGCCCACGCTGCGGCTGCGCAGGGTGTCGCCGCTGTAGAAATACGCGGTGAGGTGGTCGCGTAGGGGCGTGATAGTTACTCCATCTCCATCCGCTCCACCACCAGCTCCAGCGTCTCCACCAGCGGCTCGGTGCCCAGGGCGTTGAGGGGCGAGAAGTGGTAGTTCACCGGCCGGGCGTTGCGGAATTTCCAGGCCATCACCACGTCACCATGGTCTTCGCTGAGCAGCCGCACGGTGATGTTGCGCTGTATGCCTTGCTCGCCATTGCGCATGGCGTTCCACCAGCTGTACCAGTTGAGTGCGCCCAGCGCGCCGCGTTTGAGCACCAGGTTGCTGTACTGGGTGGTGGTTTGCAATTTCTTGACGGCGTTGTCGCGGTCGTTGCCGTTGCGGTACTTCAGCAGCGTCAGGGCGGCGTGCGGCAAGACCACTTCGAGCAGGCCCGCGCCGGTGCCATCTTCCTGGCCGTCGCCCAGGTCTACGCTGAAGTTCATGCCGCTATAGGGGGTGTCTCGCTGGATGGCCATGGTGCTCTCCTGGGTAAGTGCTTCGGTCCCAGGCGCATCCTATCCGCATAAGATCCCGCCATGACGAAAAAACGACCGCACAGCCTTTGGATGGACAACGGTTTGGGCGGCCCGATACGGGCTGGCGGCTACGGGCCTATACGGTGATTTTCGAGGCCGATACGCGTGCGGGCAGGCTGTTTGACCTGCTGCTGATGGGCATGATTCTGGCCAGTGTGGGCGTGGTGGTGCTCGACAGCATGGCCGAGGTGCATGCGCGCTACAGCGCCGTGTTCAATGTGCTGGAGTGGCTGTTCACCACCGTGTTTACCGTGGAGTACATCGCCCGGCTGGCCTGTGTGCGCAGGCCCCTGCGTTATGCACAAAGCGGCTTCGGCATCATCGACCTGCTGGCCTTGCTGCCCACCTACCTAGTGGTACTGGTGTGCCTGAGCGAAGGCCACGCACCCGGCGCGCGCTTTTGCAGCGACTGCGGTGCCCGCCTGCCGCGCTGGCAGCACGATGCGGCGGAATAGGCAGATGCTATTGAATTAAGAGCTGCTCGTGCTGGTCTGATCAGCGCTAAGGGCTTATTTCTCTTGAATTTTCTGCGCCTGCCTGTAGCGACATGGGCTTTGGTCCACCCAGGGCTAGCGCTTTTTAAGCCAGCCCACGGCAGGCACCGCCGCCACCGCCAGCAAGGCGATGGCCGCCGCCACATAGCCCACATGACCCGCGCCCCAGGCCGGAATGCTCAGGCCGCCGAGGATGGCACCCAAGGCAATGCCCGCATTGGCCGCCGACACATTCAGCGTGCCCGCCAGCGCCTGCGCATGGGATGCAGCCTGCATCACCCGGATCTGGCACACCGGGTACAGCGCGGTATTGGCCACACCCCACACGGCCAGCGCCAGGCCCAGCCACACCCGCGCCGCGCCCGCCAGCAGCATGGTCAGCGCCATGCCCACGGCCAGCAAGGCGCAGAAGGCGGCGGTGGTGGCCAGAGGGTGCCGACCTACCCAGCGGCCCCCCAGCCCGTTGCCCGCCAGGCCCACCGCGCCAAAGCCCATCAGCCACCAGCCCACCTGCGACGGGGCGATGCCTGCGGCATGTTCCAGCGTCTCCGCCAGGTAGGTGTAGGCGGTGAACATCGCCGTAAAAACCAGCACCGAGAGGGCCACGTTGGCCACAAAGACGGGGTCGCGCAGAATGCGGGCCTGCTCGGCCAGGGGCAACCGCTGCGTGGCCTGCAGCCGCGGCATGCACCACTGCACCATCGCGGCGATAAGCAGCGACAGCGCGGCCAAGCCCCAAAACGCGCCGCGCCAGCCGATCGCATCCGCCGCCAGGGTGCCCAGCGGTATGCCCAGCAGCATGGCCGCAGAAATACCCAGGTAGACCCGCGACACCGCCTGGCCCGCACGCGACGGCCCGGCCAGCTGCGCTGCCGTCTCGCTGGCCGTGCCCCAAAACACCGGCAAGGCCAGGGCGGGCACAAAACGCGCAACCGCCAGTACGCCCACATTCGGTGCCAGCGCCGCCAGCGCGTTGGCGCCCGCGAACAGCAACAGGATGGCCGCAAACAGCCGCTTGCGCTCGATGTGCGACAGCCAGGCCGTCAGCACCGGGCCAAACAGCGCCACCACCACGGCGAATAACGTCACCAACTGGCCCACGGCCGAGACCGATACCGACAGGTCACGCGCCAGGGCGGGCAGCAGGCCGACGATGAGAAATTCGGTGGTCACGACCACAAAGGCCGCCACCGCCAGCACGAAGACCGCAAGGCGGTGGCCACGGGCCGAGGAGGGGGCGCTGGCGGCGGGAACTCCTGGCAGGGCAGGGGACAGGGCTGGGGGCATGGCAAGAAACTCCGGGGTAAAGCCAACAAGCCCGCAGCATATTGGGGAATTTAGTTCTTATTTGCGATGCTATTTCTTTAGACTCTGGACATATTTTCTTTAATAAAGCGGGTGCACATGCTTTCTTCCGAGCGCCTCAAGGGCATAGAAGCGTTTGTGGCCACCGCCGACGCGGGCAGTTTCACGGCGGCGGCGCTGCGCCTGCATCAGAGCAATTCGGCCGTCGGCAAATCGGTCGCCCGGCTGGAGGTGCGCCTGAAAACCCAGCTTTTCGAGCGCAGCACCCGCCGCCTGAAACTCACGGACGCGGGTGGCGCCTTCTACCGCATCTGCGTGCGGGTGCTGGACGACCTGGAGAGCGCCGAGCAACTGCTGGCCGCTGAGCGGCTGGAGCCGTCGGGCCGGCTGCGGGTGGATCTGCCCGCCACCTTTGGCCGCCTGCAGGTGCTGCCGTGGCTGCTGGCCTTTTGCGAGCGGCACCCGGGGGTGCAGCCGCATATTTCGTTCACCGACCGCTTTGTGGACCTGGTGGAGGAGGGCATCGACGTGGCCGTGCGCATTGGCGGGCCCGACAGTTGGCCCAGCAGCCTGGGGCACCGCTTTCTGGGCAACGAGCGGCTGATTTTTTGCGCTGCGCCCGGCTACCTGGCGCAGCGCGGCACGCCCACCACGGTGGCCGAATTGGCCAGCCACGACGCAGTGGCCTACGGCGGTGTGGAGGGGCAAGCCATCACCTGGCGTATCGCCCAGGGGGCAGGTCCGGCCGAGCGCCGCAGCGTGCAGGCCCGCGTGGTGGTGGGCCAGGCCGAGGCCCAGGTGGCTGCCGTGGTGGCTGGTTTCGGCATTGCGCAACTGGCCACCTGGTTGGTGGACGAGGCCCTGCGCGACGGTCGGCTGGTGCAAATCCTGCCCGACTGGGCCACCGAGGGCCTGCCGCTGCGCCTGGTGTGGCCGCTCAGCCGCCAGCCCTTGCCCAAGGTCACTGGGCTGCTGACCTACCTGGGCGACAGCCTGCGCATCCGCTGAGCCGGTGCGGGCCGCTGGGGATAATTGCTATCTATTTAAGAGCTTCTTGTGCTGGTGGAATCAGCACGGGCAGCCCATTTCATTCAAACCCTCAGGCCGTCCAGCCCAGCAGATGGTGCATGGCCCAGAGCAGGGCGCTGGTGCTGAAAAACGAGGCTACGGTGGTCACCAGCAGGGCGGCGGCGGTGAAACCCTCCAGGCCGTACTTCTGGGCCACCACCGGGTAGATGCTGAGCATGGGCATGGCGGCAAACAGCACGGCGGCCACGCGCAGCTCCGGCGCAATGGGGGGCAGCAACCACAAAAAGAAGAACACCGCCAGCGGGTGCAGGATGAGCTTGCCCATGGTCACCCAGGCCAGGTCGCGGCGCACACCGGCCAGTTTCAGGCCGACCAGGCTGCCGCCGATGACGAACAAGGCCACCGGGCTGGAGGCGGTGGCCACGATCTGCACGGTCTGCGCCAGCACGGCGGGCAGGTGCAGGCCCAGCATGGAGAAAGTGAAGCCCGCCAGGATGGCCAGCACCAAGGGGTTTTGCAGCAGCTTGCGCAGGCTAACCGCCAAGGTGTGGTGCCAGCGGCGGGAGGCATCTTCGCCGTCGTTGTCGGCCATGGCAAAGCACAGGGGCAGCACCAGCAGGTTTTCGACCAGCATGGTCAGCGCCAGGGCGACACCGGCCGTGGGGCCCAGCAGTTGCAGCACGATGGGGTAGCCCACAAAGCCGCTGTTGGAGGCCGCCATGCCCAGGCTTTGCATGGTGGCCATGGGCACACTGTGCCCGCGCAGCCGCCGCCCCACCCCCATGGCCAGCGCCACCACCGCCAGCGAGCCGCCCGCGTAGGCCAGCAAATAGGGGCCGTTGAGCACCTCGGCCAGCGGGCGCTTGGACAGGGCGTTGAAAATCAGCGCGGGCAGGCAGAAGTGGACGACGAAGCGGCCCAGCACCCGCATGTCGGGTTTGCCAAACAGGCCAAAGCGCACCGAGAGAAAGCCCGCCGCGATGATCAGGTAGATGGGCGCGGTGATGGCGAGGATTTGGAGCATGGAGTGGGGGTGCTGCCCTGTCCCATGCGGGGTAAGGCGTGTAAGGCGATCAGTATTTCAGCGTGGCCACCGAGCGCAGCACTTCGGGCGTGGTGCTGGGCAGGCCGAAGAATTCCAGGTAGGCCGGAATCTGCTCGAACAGCATGTCGGTGCCCACCTGCACCGGGCAGCCGCGGGCCACCGCGGCACGCAGAAAGGCGGTCATCTCGGACTTCATCACCACTTCGCCCACGAAGGTGGTGGGGGCGATGCGCTCCACGTCCATGGGCAGCGGGTCGCCGTCGTTCATGCCCATGGGCGTGCCGTTGACCACCAGGTCGCAGCCTGCGGGGTCGTTGCTGCCGGTGGTGACCTGCAAGGCCGGGTAGTGCTGGCGCAGGCGGCTGGCCAGGCCTTCCATGGACGGGGTGTAGGCATCGAACAAAGTGATGGCCCCAATGCCTGCCGCCGCCAGCGACGCGGCAATGGCCGAGCCCACGCCGCCGCAGCCCACCACCAGCGCGTGGATGCCCTGCAGCGCAAAGCCCTTGCGCTGCACGCCGCGCACAAAGCCTTCGCCATCGAACATGTCGCCCACCAGTTGGCCCGCCTCATTGCGGCGCACCGCGTTGCAGGCCCCGGCAATTTGCGCCGTGGGCGACACCACGTCCAGCAGCCCGGCGGTGGTGACCTTGTGCGGCATGGTGATCAGCGCGCCACGGATGTTCTGCAGGCTGAACACGGCCTTGAGGAAGGCCGGGTAGTCCTCGGTCTTGCAGCCCATGGGTACCACCACCGCGTCGATACCGGCGTGGTCGAAGTAGGGGTTGTAGATCATCGGTGCCTTGAAGGCATGGGTGGGGAAGCCGATGTGGGCGATGATTTCGGTTTTGCCGCTGATCATGGTGAACTCTTGGGGTTAGGGGTATGTAAGAAATAGGCTGCTTGTGCTGATCTGGCAAGCACAGGCAGCTACTTTTTATATAGCAAATGGGTTGTGGGTACGGTTAAACCGCTTTGGCCGCCTGGGCTGCCGACACACCCGCGCGCAGGCCCAGCAGGTAGCTGTCTACCCCAAAGCCGCAGATCTGGCCCTTGACGATTTCGGCAAACACCGACACGTGGCGGAAGGCTTCGCGGGCGTGGATGTTGGACATGTGCAGCTCGACGATGGGGCAGGTCAGGATGGCCAGCGCGTCGCGGATGCCGTAGCTGTAGTGCGTCCAGGCCCCGGCGTTGATCAGCACGGCATCTGCGCCGTCTGTGTAGGCCTGGTGGATGCGCTCGCACATGGCGGCTTCGCTGTTGGTTTGAAAAGCATCTACCGTGGCACCCAGCTCCCGGCCCAGTGCCGCCAGGCTGGCGTTGATTTCGTCCAGCGTGATGGTGCCGTACTGCTTGGGGTCGCGCTTGCCAAACATGTTGTGGTTGATGCCGTGGAGCATGACGATTTTCATGGGGGTCCTTTTCTAGATCCAGTAATGATGACCACTGTGCTGCGCGTTCCGCGGCTATGGGCGATAGCCCGAGCCGTGACTTCCAGAAACACCGCAGAACTGGCTTTGCCAGGCTGCTGGTGTTGCCCCCTGCAAGGGGGTTGGCGAAAGATGCGAAGCACTGCAGCCTGGGGGTGTGCAACTACTTCGGCGCAGCGGCGAGGGCGTCTTGCAGGCCCTTGACGGTGTCCTGGCCTACGGTCACGCCAAACTTGGCGACCACGGGGCGCATTTTGTCGCGCATCTTGTCCAGCTCGGCGGGGGACAGTTCGGTAATTTGCATGCCGCCTTTTTTCGCGGCCTCCAACGCGGTGCTGGCCTGCAGGCGGGCTTGCTGGCGCTGGTAGGCGGTGGATTCCACGGCGGCGTCGGAGATGATTTTCTTCTCACCGGCATTCAGGCTGTCCCAGAACTTCTTGCTGATCAGAACCGACTGGGGGTTGTACTGGTGGTTGGTCAGCGTGCCGTACTTTTGCACCTCGAAAAACTTGTTGGCCGCAATCACGGTCATGGGGTTTTCCTGGCCGTCGATGGCACCTTGTTCCAGCGCGGCGTACACCTCACCAAAGGCCAGAGGCGTGGGGTTGGCACCCAGGGCCTTGACCCAGTCCACGTTGATGGCCGTGGGAATGACACGCAGCTTCAGCCCGGCAATGTCTTCCACCTTGGTGATGGGGCGCTTGTTGTTGGTGATGTTGCGAAAGCCCAGCTCCCAGTAGGTCAGGCCGACCAGGCCCTTGGCTTCCAGCTTGGCGTGCATTTGCTTGCCGAAGGGGCCGTCCACCACGGCATCGGCCTGCTTGGAACTGCTGAACATGAAGGGGAAGTCGAATACGCCGAATTCTTTGACCTGGCTGGCCAAAATGCCCGAGTTCATCGATGCCATCTCGATGGTGCCGCCCTGCAGGGCCGACACCACCGGACCATCGCCGCCCAGCACGCCGCCGGGGAACAGATTGACCTTGATCTTGCCGCCCGACTTGGCCGCCACGATGTCGGCAAACTTGTGCATGCCCATCACCAGCGGGTGGCCTTCGGGGTTGGCGGTGGTGAACTTGATGGTGCGGTCCTGCGCGTTGGCAGAGCCAAAGGCAGAGATGCCAGCAAGGGCGATGGCGGCGGCGATGGTTTTGAGGGCGAGGCGTTTCATGGGGAGTCTCCTGGGGGAAAAGTAAAAAAGTGGGGGATCAATAGAACCAGCGGGCGGGCACCATGACCAGCTGCGGGAAGGCAATCATCAGGAACATCAGCGCAAACTGGGCGATCATGAAGGGCACCACGCCCTTGGTGACTTCGTCCATGCTGACCTTGCCCACCCCGGCCACCGCGTTGAGCACCGTGCCCACCGGTGGCGTGATCAGGCCGATGGCGTTGTTGATGATGAACAGCACGCCAAAGTACACCGGGTCGATACCGGCAGCCTTCACCACCGGCATCAGCACCGGGGTCAGCAGCAGAATGGTGGGGGTCATGTCCAGCGCGGTGCCTACCACCATGGTCAGTACCATGATGGCCAGCATCAGCAGCTTGGGGCTGCCCAGCAGCGGCTCCAGCAGGGACACCACCTGTGCAGGCAGATTCGCCACCGTGATCAGCCAGGCCGACACCATGGCCGCTGCCACCAGAAACATCACCACCGAGCAGGTCTTGGCGGCCGACACAAACAGCGGCACCAGCTTGGCAAAGTTCAGTTCTTTGTAGACAAACACCGACACGATCAGCGCGTACACCGCGGCCACCACGGCGGCTTCGGTGGGCGTGAACACGCCGAACTTCAGGCCGAAGACGATGATGAAAGGCAGCACCAGCGCCCAGGTGGCATCGCGCAGGGCGGCAAACACCTCGGCCTTGTTCTTTTGGGGCGGCGGCATGACGGCCTCCTTGCGCACCAGGTACCACCAGGTGAACCACAGCGACACGGCCAGCCAAACGCCTGGGAAGATGCCGGCCATGAACAGCTTGGTGATCGACACATTGGCCGCCACCCCGAAGATCACAAAGCCAATGCTGGGCGGAATGATGGGCGCGATGATGCCGGCCGAGGCAATCAGGCCCGCCGAGCGCGCCCGGTCGTGGCCAGCCGCCACCATCATGGGCAGCAGCAGGGCCGTCAGGGCCGCGGCATCGGCCACGGCCGAGCCCGATAGCGAAGCCAGGATCACCGCCGCCACAATGGTCACATAGCCCAGGCCGCCCTTGATGTGGCCCACCAGCGCCATCGCAAAGTTGACGATGCGCTTGGACAGGCCGCCCGCGTTCATGATCTCGCCCGCCAGCATGAAGAAGGGCACGGCCAGCAGGGGGAAGCTGTCGGCCCCGTTGATCACGTTTTGCGCCAGGATCTGCGCGTCGAACATCTGCAGGTGCACCATCAGCGCGGCACCGCACAGCAGCAGCGAGAAGGCAATCGGCACGCCCAGTGCCATGGCGCCCAGCATGGAGCCCAGGAAAATCAGGATGGTCATGTTGTGTCTCTGCTCTTATCTAATTTAGTGGTTGTCGCCATGTGGCGCTTCTTCAGACTCTTGCATCATCACCAACTGGTCATTGCCCAGTTGGCCGGTCAGCAGCAGCCACAGATTGCTCAGCACGATCACCGCGGCCAGCACCGAAAACACCATGCCCGAGGCGTAGAAATAGCTCACCGACACCTCCATCACCGCGCTGGTGGTGTCCCAGTTGATCAGGGTCTGGTCGTAGGAACCCTTGAACAGCAGCCACAGGCAAAACAGCATCAGCAGCAGCGACAGGCCCATACAGATTTTTTTGCCTGCGGGGCCCAGTCTGCCGATCAGCATGTCGGTGCCCAGGTGGGCGTTGTCGCGCATGGCGACCACGGCACCCAGAAAGGTCAGCCACACAAACAGCCAGCGCGACAGCTCTTCCGACACCGCAAAACCGGAGTTGAAGGCGTAGCGCATGAACACATTGCCAAACACCAGCACCACCATCACCGCCAGTGCCAGCGCGATCAGGTAGCTCAGCACCGTGCAGTAGCCGTTAATCAATTTTTTCACCATGGATATGTCTCCGGAAGTTTCTTGTCGTTAATGTACCGAGTGGTTAGTTTTAACCAGCAAGGGCTAACCCTGGTGCATTTGGGGAAATACGGGCTAGCTGTTATGCCCAAATTCAATAACCAGATGCGGCCTGTGCCGACCGCTTGTCCTGGGCCCCGTTTTGTAACACGCTATTACACCAATGGCACCGTCAATTGGGCGATCACCGCCGCCGTCTCGGGCCGCACGCCGCGCCACCAGGCAAAAGCTTCGGCCGCCTGCTCGGCCAGCATGCCTACGCCGTCGGCCAGTTGCGCCACCCCGGCGTTCTGCGCCAGCCGCAAAAACGGGGTCAGCCCCTTGCCGTAGGCCAGCTCATAGGCCAGCCGGGCCTGGGCAAACACGCTGGCGGGCACGGGCGGCAGCTCGGCGCGCAGGCTGGCCGAGGTGGCGTTGACCACGATGTCAAAGCGCTGGCCCACCAGCTCGCCATAGCCACAGACGCTGGCCGCCGTGCCCTGCGCTATGGCCTGCGCCGTGGTCAGGCTGCGGTGGGCCACCACCAGTTGCGCCGGGTTCTGTTCCAGAAACGGCAGCAGCGCCCCGCGCGCCGCACCGCCCGCACCCAGCAGCAGCACGCGTTGGCCCTGCAGGCCGCAGCCCAGGTTGTGGGTGATGTCGCGCACCAGGCCCACGCCGTCAAAGTTGTCGGCATAGGCGCGTTCGCCCACAAATTTCATCGCGTTGACCGCCCCGGCGCGGCGGGCCCGCTCGGTCAGGTCGGTGGCGTAGCGGAACGCATCCCGCTTGAACGGCGCGGTGATGTTCAGCCCCAGGCCACCCGTGGCGCGGAAGGCATCCACGGCGGCAGCAAAGCCGTCCAACGGGCCTTCGATGGCGGTGTAGACCAGGTCCTGGGCTGTGGTGGCGGCGAAGCTTCCGTGGATGAACGGGGATTTGGTGTGGCTGATGGGGTTGCCTATGACGGCGTATTTGTCTGGCATGGGGTGAGTTCCTTTGGGGTTTCTATGGGCATGGTCGGCCGGGATGTGCGTCCGGCGGCGCAGTCACTTTTCTTTGCTTGGCTGTATGGACCGGAGACATAGGAAACAGGTGTGCAGGGACATAGTAAACACAATGGTCCTTCAGGTGGTAGCCTGCAAAGCTTTCAAGTCGACCTGCATGAAGCGCTGGTGGCAGAAGAAAACGTTGTAGCAGCCGACCTGTTCGGGGTCTTCTCGGAAGGCAATCGGTAGCTTGAACAGCGCACTGGATACCCGCAGCTTGAAACCCTTGAAACGGACTTCTCCATTCCAGTTGACCATGGCCACCGTGTCCTCTTGGGGGTACTCGATCGGTGCCAGCGTGGCGCAATAGCTCCTTGGGCTGCTCTGGTAGCGCTGGGCCGGGGTCTGTAGCTCCAACGCATCGTGGGGCCGCTCGTGGTTGTAGATGCCGCGCCAGTGCTCGAAAGCCAATTGCGCTTGCGCCAAGCCTGCAAAGCTGCGCCCTGCCAGTACCTCGGCTTTGAGCGAGCGGTGGAAGCGCTCGATCTTGCCGTTGGTTTGCGGGTGGTACGGCGCACTGTGGCTGACCCGGATACCCAGGCGGATCAACCAGATACTGAGCTCGCTCAAGGTCTGCCCGGGCTGGCGAGGGCTGCCCCAAGGGGCTCCGTTGTCGGCATTCACACGCAGCGGTAGGCCATAGCGCTCGAATACCTGGGCCAAGTGGGGCTGCACACTGGTGGTGGCCACACTGGGACAGGCTTGCAGTACCAGGTTGAAGCGCGAATGGTCGTCCAGCAAGGTCAGCGGATAGCAGCGCCCTTGCAAGGTATCGAAGTCGCCCTTGAAGTCGATTTGCCATAGCGCATTGGGTTGCTCGTGTTCGAAGCGCCGCCAGTGCTGGGCGGCCGCGCTGGCCTGGGGGGTGATCAAGCCATGGCGGTGCAGGATGGCCGTGACAGTGCTGGGCGGAGGCACATCGGCATGGCCCAGCTCGGCCAAGCGGCGGGCAATCTTGCGTCCACCCCATGCAGGATGCTGTACGCGCAGTTGCGTGACGGCAAGCTCCAGCGTGGGCGAAGTGCGCGCAGGGCTGTGCAAAGGCTTGCGGGAGCGGGGTGCGTACGCACCTACCCCCTCCTGGGCGTAACGTGCCAGCAGCGCATAGCCAGTCTTGGGGCTAATGCCAAAGCGGCGACACAGCTCGCGCCGGTTGGCTCCTTCTTTGCGGGCCAGCTCAACGAATTCTTGCTTTATGTCCATTAGGTCTTTCGGTGTCCAAGGCATTCAGGTCTCCTTGCGCTGAACGCGCACAGGAGGTGTTTACTATGTCTTCGCACACCTGTTTCCTATGTCTCCGGTCCATACACTTGGCCAAAGAAAAGTAACCAAAAGAAAGGCCACCCCAACTGTCTGAGCCCCGTCGCTTTCGCGCCGGGGAACCTGCGGTGCTCGTGGAATGCGGGGTCTGGCTAAACTCGCTGCGCTCAAACAACGCCAGCCCTGATCCGCATTCCACTGCGCTCCTCGGCGCATACAGATGGGGACCCTGGGGAGCGGGATCGGCCCGGCGCAGCCGGGCATCGCGCCTAGGGCGCGAGACGGAGGTGGTGGTGTGGGTTGTTAGGTCAGAGCGGATCGCGATTGGCGCACTGCTCCCATTTCGCGCCCTAGGCGCGACGCGGCGCTTTGCGCCGCCGATCCCGTATCCGGGGTCCCCCTCTAGATGCGCCGAGGAGCGCAGCTTTGGGCGGATCAGGGCTGGCGTCTGTTTGAGCGCAGCGAGTTTAGCCAGACCCCGCCCAAAGCGAGCACCGCAGGTTCCCGCAGCGCCAGCGGAGGGCGCAGGTAGTGGGGGTGGCCTTTTCTTTGGTGACTTTCTTTTGGCCACGCAAAAGAAAGTTACTGCCCCGCCGGGGGCACATCCCGGCCGGGAATCGCGGTTGCGTCCACCACCCATAAAGTCAGAACGCTGACCCTTATTGCCTACGCGCCGTGGTGTCGCCATGGCCTCAGTCTTCAGATGCGTACAGCACACCCGCCGCCAGCAGCGCATCAATATCTTCCTCGCTGTAGCCCAGGCCCGCAGCAATCTCCCGGTTGTGCTGCCCCATGCGGGGGGCTACGCATTGCGGCGAGGTGTCGCATTCGGAAAAGCGAAACGGCAGGTTGGGCATGCGTATCTTGCCCAGCACCGGGTGGTCTTGTTCGACGACCATGTTGCGGGCCACGATCTGCGGGTCGTTCAAGACCTCTTCGATGTTCTGCACCTTGGCACTCGGCACGTCGATGGCATCCAGCGCGGCCAGCACCTCGGCCACGTTGCGGGCGGCCACCCAGGCCTTGGCCAGGGCCAGGATTTCTACCCGGTGCGCATTGCGCCCGGCGGCGGAATGAAAGCGCGCATCCGCTGCCAGCGCTTCGCCGCCGATCAACAGCGCAAAGCGCTTCCAGGCATCGTCCACCTGGGCGGCGATCACCAGGTAGCCGTCGCTGGCGGTGAACACGCCGTACAGGGTGCTTTGCGGCATGTCGTGGCCGGTCTGCACGGGGATGTCTTTGCCGCCCGACAAGGTGTAGCACTGCACCGCATAGTCGTGCATGGACACCAGGCAGTCGTACAGCGACAGGTCGATGTGCTGGCCCCGGCCCGATTTCACCCGGCCCAGCAGCGCCGCGCACACCGCCGCCACGCCGTGGATGCCGGTGTACATATCGCCCAGCGACACCCGCAGCAACGGGGGTGCCTCGCCGGGCGAGCCGACCATGGCCATGATGCCACTCTTGGCCTCTGCGATCAGGCCAAAGCCTGCGCGGTGCGCGTCCGGCCCGGTGTGGCCGTAGGCGGAGATGGAGCAGTACACCAGGCCGGGGTTGCGTTTGGATAGCTCTTCATAGCCCAGGCCCAACTGGGTCAGCGCGCCGGGGCGGTAGTTTTCGACAAACACGTCGGCGCTGTCGGTGAGCTTGTGCATCAGCGCCAGGCCGCGCGGGTCCTTGAGGTTGATGCACAGGCCTTGCTTGCCCATGTTCTGCTGCAAAAAGTAGCCGCTCTGGCCCTGGATGAAGTAGGCGTGGGCGCGCCCGGCATCGCCCGCCTTGGGCCGCTCCACCTTGATGACGTCCGCGCCCAGGGCGGCCAGGCAGCGGCCCAGGTAGGGGCCGGCCAGAAAGTGGCTGTAATCGACCACGCGGAAACCGGCCAGCGGCAGGGCTTGGGAATGTTTAGACATGAAATAACCTTCTTGTGCTGATGGAATGGGCGGGAGCAGCTATGAATCTTGTAGTGTCAGAAGCTGCCGGGACGGCGCGGCACCATCAGGCGGTGTTCGCCTTTTTGCACCACCTGGTCGTGCTGGTTCAGCAGCTCGGACGGCAGCACCACGATGCCCCAGCCGGGTTTGCTTTGGCTGGCGCGCATGCTGCCCACGGTGAAGCGCACGCGCAGCACGTCGCCGATCTTGATGGGCAGCAAAAAGTCCCAGGTCCAGCCCAGCGACATGCCGGGCAGGAAGCGGTATTCGCTCTGCGTCTTCAGGCCGTCGGCCACCGACTGGCCCATCAGCCCATGCGCCACGCGGCAGCCGAAGTGCGAGGCGTTGGCATATTCCTCGTCCACGTGCACGGGGGTGTAGTCGCCGGTGATTTCGGCATAGGCATCGATGCGCTCGCCGGTGACCAGGTAGGTGGGGCTGGTGCAGGTGTCACCCACCTGGGCATCGTCCCAGTATTTTTCGGGGGTCTGGAAGTGGAATGTGGGGATGATCATAGGAAGCCTTAGATGTTTTTTGGCGGGTTATTGCTCAACGCATGCTTGCAGTCTGAACGCGCGCTTTCCAGGAACACCGCAGAACTGGCTTTGCCAGGCTGCTGGTGTTGCCCCCTGCAAGGGGGTTGGAGAAAGATGCGAAGCACTGCAGCCTGGGGGTGTGCTTTTATCCGCGGGGGTTGATGGCGAGCACGTCGGCTACCGAGGTGCCGCTGGCCTGGATCAGTTCAATCGCCAGGCCGTCGGGCAATTGCAGCCAGTTGCTACCCTGGGGCAGGGGTTTCACGCCCCAGCTCTGCGCGGCCTGCAGGGCGGCGGGCAGGTCTTGCACCATGATGCCGAGGTGGGCCAGCCAGCCGGAGTCATTGCTGGGCGGTGCCGTGAAGCCCGGGGTGCTCATCAGTTGCATGCCGCCCAGCGTCCAGTACTGGTGGGGGGCATCGGTGGGGCCGTCGATCTCGCGCACGTCCATGCCGAGTACTTCATAAAAAAAATTGATGTGCCACTGGATGTCTTGGACGCGCACGGCGACGTGCTCGACATAGGATTTTTGGGTCATGTTTTATCTCTTGGTAGATGTTCAGCGGGGCAGGGCGCGTTCGATGCCCTTGATGCAGGCCACCAGCGCCTGGTTGACGGGGGTGGGCACGCCGTATTTCGCGCCCCAGCGCACCACCGCGCCGTTCACAAAATCGATCTCGGTGACCGAGCCTTTTTCCAGGCTTTGCAGCATCGAGGCCTTGAACGCGGCGGGTAGGCCGTCGGCCGCTTTCACCCAGGCCTGGCGCGGCTCGGTGCTGCCCAAGGCGATGCCCGCCGCCCGGGCCACCGCCATCGCCTCGGCCACGGCGGCTACGGCGCAGGCTTCGACTTCGGGCACGGCGTACAGGTCGCCGTAGGGGAGGCGGGTGATGCCGCTCAGGGCACCGGTGGCCACGTTGACCAGCAGCTTGTCCCACATGGTGCCCAGGATGTTGTCGCTCACGGTGGTGCTGAGCCCGGCATGGTTGAAGGCGGCGGCGATGGCGGCCACCCGGTCGGATACCTGGCCGTCCAGCTCGCCGATCAGGGTTTCTTTGCCCTGGGTGCCGATCAGCACATGGCCGGGGGCCAGCATCACGCCACCGGCGTAGGTCTTGCCCGCCAGTACGTGTTGGCGGCCCACGGCCTCGGCCAGCACGTCCTCGTGGCCCAGGCCGTTTTGCAGGGACAGCACCACGGTGTCGGGGCCGACGATGCAGCGGGCGGATTCGATGGCCGCCTGGGTGTGGAAGGACTTGACCAGCACGATGACCAGGTCCACGGTGCCATCCACCTCGGCGCAGCGGGTGGCGGCGTGTACGGCCACCTGGCGGTCCACGCCGTTTTCGCGCAGGGTCAGCCCGTTGGTGCGCAGCGCATCCACCTGCGCCTGGCCCCGGTTGATGAGCCATACGGTATGGCCGTCTTCGGCCAGTACGCCGCCGATGGCACACCCCAGGGCACCTGCGCCCACTATGCAAATTTTCACTACCGTCTCCTGTATCAGTGGAGGCGGATCGTAGGTTTGCGTGAGCATGCTGTAAATGCAATGCGCACAATACAGTTCATTGTGATTGGCAATGCAAATGCGGATGGACAATCTGTAGCAACACCCCAGGAGCCCCTATGGACACCCCCAAGATCGACTGCCACGTACACGTCTTCGACCCCGCCCGTTTCCCGTACCCGGAAGACAATTTCTACAAGCCCACCGGCCACGAAATCGCCACTGCCGCCCAGCTAGGCCACACGCTGGATGCCCACGGCGTGCGCCATGCGCTGCTGGTCGAACCCAACTCGGGCTATGGCCTGGACAACCGCTGCATGCTCGACGCCATCGCCCACAGCGCGGGCCGCTACAAAGGCGTGGCCGTCGTGTCGCTGGATGCGAGCCTGGGCGAGCTGCAAGACCTGCAGGCCGCCGGTGTGGTGGGTGTCACGCTGAACGTGGCCCTGCTGGGCGTGGACTACTACCGCGCCGCCGGGCCCTTGCTGGAGCGCCTGCGCCAGTTGGATATGTGGGCCCAGGTGCAAGTGCAGTTTGACGAGCTGGTGCCCCTGAAACCCTTGCTGCTGGACAGCGGCGCGCGCCTGCTGTTCGACCACTGTGGCCGCCCCAACCCCGCCGCGGGCCTGGGCCAGCCCGGCTTCCAGGCGCTGCTGGGCCTGGCCGAGACGGGCAGGGCGGTGGTGAAGATTTCCAGCCTGGTCAAAACCTCCGTGCAGCCGTTTCCGCACCCCGATGCCTGGCCGTTTGTGCAGGCGCTGGTGGATGCGTTCACGCCGCAGTCGCTGGTGTGGGGCTCCGACTGGCCGTTTCTGCGGGCCCCAGCGCGGATCGATTACGGGCCGCTGCTGGCGGTATTCGAGCGCCTGGTGCCCGACGCGGTGGCACGGCAGGCCATGCTGTGGGACACGCCGCGCCGCCTGTTTAGCTTTACCGATTAGGCCCCGCTAACCAGGCCGCATCTTCCCAGCCTGGCACATATACATCGCCGTAGTTGGCCAGGTTGCGGTTCACCAAAGGCCGGGCAAACGAGGCGTGGCGCATGCTGCGCACCTCGTGCTCCAGCGTGGCAAGCACGCGGCCGGTGTCCAGATCGACGATGTCCTGGAAGCGGTACTGGCTCTGGCTGCTTTCCTCGGTCACCAGCCCGCGCGCCAGCAGCCGCCCGTGCGGGCCGGAGAAATCGGCCACGCTGATCTGCACGTGGTGGCCGTCATACGCGGGCAGGGGGCGGGCGGTTTCGCGGAACAGCAGGCTGCCAAACAGCCCCGCCGAAATCCGGGCAAACGCCCCGCGCCCATCCTCGCCCGCGTGGGCCAAAGCACCCAGCACCTCGGTATAAAACCGTGCAATGGCCTCCGCCGTGCCGGGCGCGCAGTCCACTTCCACATAGGGCATGCCCAGGACCAGCGGGCCGAACTGTGCTGCATCGGGGGCATGCACGCGGATGCGGTTGCCCCAGGGGCAGGTGGCCAGCACCACATCACCATGGCGCTCAAAGCCAAACTGCGTGCCCGTCAGCAGCGGCGCAATCTGGCCCAGCCGCACCAGCAGCCCGTCCAGGTCGGGCATCACCAGGCCCACCACGCCGCGCAGCACCTCGGCGCGGCCCGTGGGCAGGTGGAACTGGCTGCTGCCCACGTTCATCCAGGCGTTGTCGATGCCGGTGCGCTGGTAGGGGTCGCGTGTCAGGCCCAGGCCCATGGCGTAGAAAATGATGGCCTGCTGCTGGTCGGCCACGCGCAGGTTGACGTGGCCGAATTCGATGATGTTGCCTACGTCTTCGGTGGCGCGGTTAAAGGGGTTGTACATAGTGTGTGAGCGGATGTAATCCATCATTTTGGCAGCGCTTGCCACGTGCCCGTGCTGGTCGACGCAAACAGCGCCTCGATGGTGCGCAGCGTGCCCAGTGCGTCCTCGATCGGCCAGCTGGGCACGGCCTCGCCCAGCAGGTAGCGCGAGAAGCGTTCCACCTGCAGCTGGTACTGGTTGACCGGCTCGAAACTGAAGCGCTGGCTGGGCTGGTAGCCCACGCTGTGGCTGTCGCCCAGGGCAATTTCGCAGGCGCTGGGCCGGGCCTGGGCAAATGGAAAGTCCAGCCGCAGCCAGCCCGTGCCGCCCAGTACCGACATCTGCTGGTGCGAGCCCCAGCCGTTGGGCCCGGCCTGGGTGGCCACGGTGATGGCGGCGTGGCTGTCGCCGTAGTCCAGCAGGGCGCTGCTCAGGCGGTCGGTGCCAAACACCGGGTCGCGCTCCAGCGTGGCCACCACCCGCTGGGGCGGGCGCTTGAACACCAGGTTGCAGGCGCTGATGGCGTACGAGCCCAGGTCGTACAACGCACCGCCGCCCGCGGCCAGGTTGTTGCGTACATCCAGCGGGTTGTAGAACTGCTTGGCCAGGGTGGCATGCACCGCCCGCACCGGGCCGATGGCGTTGCCGGTGAGTAGTTCATCCAGCTTGGCCCACTGCGGGTGGTTGCGAAAGCCGAAGCCTTCCTCGATGTGTTTGCCGGTGCGGTCGCGCACCGCGCAGAGCTGCTGCACCTGCGCGGCGGTCAGGCACAGCGGCTTCTCGCACAGCACATGCTTGCCCGCCTCCAGCGCCCGCACCGACCAGTCGAAATGCAACTGGTTCGGCAGGGGGATGTAGACCGCGTCGATCTCGGGGTCGGCCAGCAGGGCCTCGTAGCTGCTGTGTACACGGGGGATACCCAGCGCCTGCGCTACGGCTTGGCCCTTGGCCGCATCGCGCGAGGCCAGGGCCAGCAGGGTGGCGCTGGGGGCCAGGTGGATGGCCGGCATGGTGCGTTCGGTGGCGATGGATGCCGCGCCCAGCACGCCCCATTGGATGGTGTTGGGGATGGTGTTTTGCATGGAGTCTCCTCGGTAAGTGCAGGCATCGTAGGCGGGCTTGCCTATACTGCCCATGCAATGCCAGCAATAACCAGCATTTCGATTCTTTATGGCCGACCACGATCCCACCTTGCTGGAGCCCAAGCTGCTGCGCCTGCTGGACCTGCTCTACACCACGCGCAGCGTCACCCGGTCGGCCGAGTTGCTGGGCCAGAGCCAGCCCACCGTCAGCATCTGGCTGGGGCGGCTGCGCACCCAGTTCAACGACCCGCTGTTTGTGCGCACCCCCGAGGGCATGCTGCCCACGCCCCGCACCGACGGCCTGATCGCCACCGTGCGCGAGGTGCTGGAGGGTCTGCGCCGCCTGTCCGAGTCTGAGGCCGTGTTCGACCCCGCCAGTTCGCAGCGCGAGTTCCGCATCTTCATGACCGATGCCAGCCACGTCACCCTGCTGCCGCGCCTGTTCTCGCACGTGCGCGCCCTGGCCCCGCAGGTGCGCCTGGAGGCCGCCACCATCGACGCCAGCCTGGTGCCTGCCCTGCAGTCCGGCGAGGCCGATCTGGCCCTGGGCCTGGTGCGCGGCCTGGAGGCCGGGCAAGAGGCGGGCTTCTACCAGCAAAGCCTGTTCGGCCAGGACTGGATCTGTCTGTGCAACGCCCGCCATCCGCGCATTGGCAACACCTTCACCCTGCAGGACTACCTGGCCGAATCGCACATTGGCATCGTCTCGGGCACCGGCTACCAGCTGCTGGACAGCACCCTCAAAGCCCTGGGCGTAGAGCGCCGCGTGCTGCTGGAGCTACCGGGCTTTCTGGGCCTGGCCGCCATCCTGTCCGACACCGACCTGGTCGCCACGCTGCCGCGCCACATCGGCGAAACCCTGGCCCAGGCCGCCGGCCTGCGCGTGCTGATCTGCCCCCTGCCGATCCCGCCGTTTACCGTGAAGCAGTACTGGTACGCGCGCTACCACCACGATGCGGCCAGCCGGTGGCTGCGGGGGGTGTGTGCGGAGTTGTTTATGGATACGCGGTGAGGGGCGATGTGAGGAAAAAGGGCTGCTACCGCTGATGGAATGGGCGTGGGTAGCTAGTTTTTAGATAGCGGTTTCAAGCCAGTGAATCACACCCCTGGCCTCACGCAAAAATTTGACCCAGAAGCCGCTCAGTGGTTGCAAACGCCGTGTGGCTGAAGAAAACTGCAGGTAGAAGCACTGCAAACGCAAAACCTACACCCACGACGGCCATGAAAGTGGCTTCAAAAATGGCTATGGCCACACCAAACACCAGCAGCAAGGTGCCAATCAAGGCATAGTCCTTGCGCGCTGCCGCTTGATCGGAGTAGCGACTGAGCATGGGGTGATGTCGATGTGATGTATGCCGCAACAACGGCGGACTAAGGCTTTTACTTTAACAAGTGCGTCTGGTGTGTTGGCATGCGTCGGTCTGGGGTCCCGCTGGACGACTGGCTTCCAACCTAGTAGGATTAAATCCTATTGCCGCCAAAGGAGCCCCCATGCGAACCACCCAGCAAATGAGCATCACCCTGCCCACTGACATGGCCGACGTGGTGAAGACCAAAGTGCGAACGGGCGAATACGCCAGCGAAAGCGAAGTGATCCGGGACGGACTGCGTGCGCTGATGGCGCGGGATCGTGCTGTGGAAGACTGGCTGCACACCCAAGTCGGCCCTGCTTTTGATGCGCTGAAGGCGGACCCGTCCCGCGCTGTGACTGCCGACCAGGTGCGGGCCCGTTTGGCTGCGGAGCACGCCAAAGCGAGATGAACTACCGGGTCGTATTTAGCCCGGAGGCCGAAGAGCAACTTGCCGAGCTGTACCGCTATATCGCTTTGGCGGCATCGCACGAAATAGCCGCTCGGTACACCGAGGCCATCGTGAGCTATTGCGAAAGTTTGCGCACGTTTCCCCTGCGCGGCACACCACGCGACGATGTGCGGCCAGGCTTGCGCATCACGAACTACAAGAAGCGCGCAGTCATCGCCTTCGATGTGGGCACCGACCTGGTTTCGATTATTGGTGTCTTCTACGGCGGACGGGATTATGTATCGATCCTGAGCGGCGACGACAGCGACATGGGACATTGATGCGTTGAAGTAGCTGCAAGGAAAAGACTATTAAAAAGTGTCGCTACCGCCCATTTCATAAGCTCAAGCAGTTTTTTTATATAGCGTTTTGGGACACAGCTTCACCCCGCCACCGCCTTGGCAATAGCCTCCCCCATCTGCACCGTCGTGGCCTCCCCGCCCAAATCCCGCGTCAGCGGCCCGGCCACCAGCACCTGTTCAATCGCTTTGACGATCGCGTCGTGCGCGGGTGTGCAGCCTAAAAAGTCGAGCATCAGCGCGCCCGACCAGATCATGGCGATGGGGTTGGCGATGCCCTGGCCGAAGATGTCGGGGGCGGAGCCGTGGACCGGCTCGAACAGCGAGGGGAAGTTGCGCTCGGGGTTGAGGTTGGCGGACGGGGCCAGGCCGATGGTGCCGGTGCAGGCCGGGCCCAGGTCGGACAGGATGTCGCCAAACAGGTTGCTGGCCACCACCACGTCAAACCGCTGGGGCTGCAGTACAAAGCGGGCGGTGAGGATGTCGATGTGCTGCTTGTCTACTTTCACGCCGGGGTAGGCCTGGCCTACCGCGTCGGCGCGGCTGTCCCACCAGGGCATGCTGATGGCGATGCCGTTGCTTTTGGTGGCCACCGTGAGGTGCTTGCGCGGGCGGCTCTGGGCCAGCTCGAAGGCGTATTTCAGCACGCGGTCGGCACCGAAGCGCGAAAACACCGACTCCTGGATGACGATCTCGCGGTCGGTGCCCGCATACATGGTGCCGCCCAGGTTGGTGTACTCGCCCTCGGTGTTTTCGCGCACCACAAAGAAGTCGATGTCGCCCGGCTTGCGGCCTGCCAAAGGGCAGGGCACGCCGTCGAACAGGCGCACCGGGCGCAGGTTGATGTACTGGTCGAATTCGCGGCGGAACTTGAGCAGCGAACCCCACAGCGAGATGTGGTCGGGCACGGTGTCGGGCCAGCCCACGGCACCGAAGTAGATGGCGTCCATGCCCTGGAGCTGGGCTTTCCAGTCGTCCGGCATCATCTGGCCGTGCTGCTGGTAGTAGGCGCAGCTGGCCCAGGCTATGTGGGTGAAGTTCAGCGCCAGGCCGAAGCGGCGGGCGGCGGCTTCCAGCACGCGCACGCCCTCGGGCAGCACCTCCTGGCCGATGCCGTCGCCGGGGATGAGTGCAATGTGGAAGCTGCGGGTCATGGGGGTCTCCTGGGGTGGGGTGGTTGTTGGACTGATGTTAAGTGTTCACGGTTCGGATTACTATGGGTTGTCCAGTGAATCTACCGTGCACGTTTCATGAACAAAATACCGCCCATTGAAGACCTGCGGGTCTTCGCCGCCGTGACCCGCAAAGCCAGCTTTCGTGCGGCTGCGCTGGAGCTGGGCGTATCGCCCGCCTACGTGACCAAGCGCATCCGGCTGCTGGAAGAGCTGCTGCAGGCCAGGCTGCTGCACCGCACCACCCGCAAGGTGACGGTGACCGAAGAGGGGGAGCGGGTGTTTGTGTGGGCGCAGCGGGTGCTCGACGATATGGACAGCCTGGTGGAGGAGGTGTCGGCGGCGCGCCGGGCCCCGCGTGGGCTGCTGCGGGTGAGCAGCAGCTTTGGCTTTGGCCGCCAGATCGTGGCCCCGGTGCTGGCGCGCATGGCGACCAGCCATCCCACGGTGGCGGTGCGGCTGGAGCTATTCGACCGCCTGATCGACATCGCGGGCGAGGGCTTTGACCTGGACGTGCGGGTGGGCGACGAGATTGCGCCGCAGTTCATCGCCACCCGGCTGGCGGCGAACCACCGGGTCTTGTGTGCCGCGCCCAGCTACCTGGCCCGGCGCGGCACGCCCTCCACGTTGGCCGACTTGGGCACGCACGACTGCGTGGTGATCCGCGAGCGCGACCACCCGTTTGGCGTGTGGCGTTTGACCGCTGGTGGCGGCGTGGAAACCGCCAAAGTCACCGGCCCCATGTCCACCAACAACGGCGAGATCGCCGTGCAGTGGGCGGTGGACGGCCTGGGCATCGTGCTGCGCTCCATCTGGCAGGTGGGCCCGCTGATCCGCAGCGGCCAGCTGGTGCAGGTGCTGCCCGGCTACCGGCAAGAGGCCAATGTGTGGGCGGTGTATCCCACGCGCCTGGCCAATTCGGCCAAGGTGCGGGTGTGCGTGGAGTTTTTACAGCAGGCATTTCAAGACCTGGGGGCGTGACGGGCTCATACAGGACCACGGTGAGGCGCAGCAGCACGGCTGCTCGCCCATGCCGCCCAAGACACGCTGTTGCTCTGCTTTTAATAGCTTTTTATGCCCATTAGATAAGCGATAGGGCCTTATTTTATGCTTGGGTTTGGGTGGAGTGGCATGCCGTAAATCCACCCGCCGCCGCGCACCTCTCTCTGCTTTTGATTACAAATCCTTTCAATTACATGCATGCGATTGCAACAAAATAAACAAGTTGTAGCCATTTCATGCTGTAAACAAAAAGGTACACAATCATGGTAAAGAACATGACGGTCAGAAGCCGGCTCATCTGGGCATTTGGCGTGCTGGTGGCGCTGGTTCTGCTGGTCAGTGCGGCGGCCTTGCACACCTTGGGCGAGGTGAATGACAGCCTGCACCGCTTCCACGATGTCGATGTGCAGCAGTACCGCTTGACGGTGGCTGTGCGCGATGCGGTGAACCGCCGGGCCATTGCGGCGCGCAACCTGGTGCTGGCCACCGCACCCGCGGATGCCGAGGTGGAAAAGCAGTCCGTCAACCAGGCCCACCGAGACACCCAGGAGGCATTGGCGCAACTCAATGCCCGCGTCAAGAGCAACCCTGAGAACGGGCCCGACGTGCTGCACATGCTGGAGGGGGTCAACCAGATCGAGTCCCGCTACGGCCCGGTGGCGCTGGCCATCGTGCAGCTGGCGCTGGACGGCAAAAAAGACGAGGCCAGCGCCAAGATCAACCTGGAGTGTCGGCCCTTGCTGGTGGCCCTGCTCCAGGCCAGCGCAGACATCCTGGAGGCCAGCAACAAAAATAGCGATGCCAGCGTGGCCGCTTCGGCGGCTGAATACGCCGAGGCGCACTGGCTGCTGATGGCACTGAGTGCCGTCGCCGTCGTGGCGGCGGCGGTGATGGGTTTCCTGCTCACCCGCAGCCTGGTGGGGGCCTTGGGGGGCGAGCCCGCTATGGCGGCTGACCTGGCCCGTGCAGTGGCCCAGGGCGACCTGGGCCAGGCCATCGCGCTCCAGTCCGGCGACCGCAGCAGCCTGATGGCCCAGCTCAAGCTGATGCAGGAAAGCCTGGCCCGGGTCGTCACCGACGTGCGCCACGGCTCAGAAGCCGTGTCCACCGCCAGCGCCGAAATCGCCCAGGGCAACCACGACCTCAGCGCACGCACCGAGCAGCAGGCCAGTGCGCTGCAGCAAACCGCCGCCTCGATGGAGGAGCTGGGCTCCACCGTGCGGCACAACGCCGACAACGCTGCCCAGGCCAACCAACTGGCGCTGCGGGCCAGCACGGTGGCGGTGCAGGGCGGAGAGGTTGTGGCCGAAGTGGTGACCACCATGCAGGGCATCAACGAAAGCTCCAAAAAGATCGCCGACATCATTGGCGTGATCGACGGCATCGCTTTCCAGACCAACATCTTGGCGCTCAACGCTGCAGTAGAGGCCGCCCGGGCAGGCGAGCAAGGCCGCGGCTTTGCCGTGGTGGCCAGCGAGGTGCGCAGCCTGGCCGGGCGCAGCGCCGAGGCGGCCAAAGAAATCAAATTGCTGATCTCGGCCAGCGTGGAACGGGTGGAGCAGGGCACCGCCCTGGTGGACAAAGCCGGGGTCACCATGACCGAGGTGGTCAGCTCCATCCGCCAGGTGACCAGCATCATGGGCGAGATCAGTGCCGCCAGCAGCGAGCAAAGCGCTGGCGTCGCCCAGGTCGGCCAGGCACTGACCCAGATGGACCACACCACCCAGCAAAACGCCGCCCTGGTCGAGCAAATGGCGGCCGCCGCCAGCAGCATGCGCAACCAGGCCCAAGACCTGGTGAACGCCGTGGCCGTGTTTAACCTGGGCCAGCCCCGGCTGACCTGAATCCGTTCTAAAAACGTGCTGGCCACACCCCGTTGCCAATGGTGACCGGCAGCGCCTACGCCAGCCCAGCGGACGATGCGCGGATGCTCTATTTTTAGTAGCTTCTCACGCTCACCAAATAAGCGTGAAATGCCGTTTTCATGCCTCAAATATCCCCAGGCAACGCCCCCGCTAAAAAATCATAAACCGACCGGATCCGCCGGCTGGTGCGGATCTCCCGGTGCACGGCCAGCCACATGGGCAGGGGCGGGATGGGCAGCTCGCCGGGCAACACCGGCACCACGTCGGCATCCAGGCGCGCAGTGAAGTGGGCGACAAAGCCGATGCCCAGGCCTGCGCGCACGGCGTGCCACTGCACCATGAGGTCATCCGAGCGCAGGGCAAACGCCTCTTTCTCCACCCCAAAACCCGCAGCCTTGAAGCCGTCGCGGATGGCGGTGTCGGCATCACCGCCGATCAGCGCGTGGTCCAGCAGGTCCAGAGGCTGGTGGATGGCGCTGTGCTGGGCCAGGTAGCTGCGGTGGGCGAAGGCGCCCATGGCCACATCGCCGATCTTTTGGGCCACCAGGCTGCCCTGCTCGGGGCGCACCATGCGCACCGCAATATCCGCCTCCCTCCGCAGCAGGTTGCTGACCGCGTTGCTGGCGACCAGCTCCACCTGGATGTCGGGCAGGGCCTGGCGCATCCGCCACAGGATGGGCGGCAGCAGGTGTACCGCTACCGGGGTGCTGGCGGTGATGCGCACCGTGCCGGTTTTCTGGGCCTGGGTGCCAGTGAGGGTGCGCGCCAACTGGTCGGCGCCATCGGCCATGCTGCGCGCCGCGTCGGCCAGTTGCAGGGCCGTGGCGGTGGGCACCAGGCCACGCCCGGTGCGTTCAAACAGCACCACGCCCAGCTGGCTTTCCAGCTCGGCAATGTGCCGCCCCAGGGTGGGCTGGCTGGTGTGCAGCAGCTTGGATGCCGCCAGCAGGCTGCCGTGGTCCAGTGCCGCCAGAAAGGAGCGCACCAGGTGCCAGTCGAACGAGGGGCGGGGTTGGGGGATCATGGTGAGGTATGCATTTTTGCATTTCAGGTATGGATAACTATGCAATTGTGAATTAGGTGCTTTGTTTTCACAATCCACACCAAACCGGTAACGAACCCGTACCAAACCCGTACACAACCGTCTGAGAGGAAAGACAGCATGCAACCGACCATTTTGATTTTGGGCGCGCGCGGGCGCTTCGGCCTGGCCGCGGCCCTGGCTTTTGCCGACGCGGGCTGGCGCGTGCTGGGCCTGGTACGCCCCGGCGCACCCCTGTCCGCCGAAACCGCTAGCGACCCCCGCATCGAATGGCTGGTGGCGGACCTGCACGATACCGCCGCCGTGGCCCGCGCGGCCCAGGGTGCCAGCGTGGTGGTGCACGCCCTGAGCCCGCCGTACACCCGCAAGGCCTGGAGAACCCAGGCGGCGGGCATGACCGATGCGGCCATCGCCATCACCCGCGCCCTGAACGCCACGCTGATGTTCATCGGCAACGTCTACAACTTTGGTGCCGACATGCCCGCGCTGCTGTCCGAGGACACGCCGCAACGGGCCCAGACCGCCATGGGCCAGGTGCGCATCGCCGTGGAAGAGCGGATCCGCCGCAGCGGTGTGCGCGCCATCGTCATCCGGGCCGGCGATTTTTTCGGCAGCGGGACCGGCACCTGGTTTGACCAGGTCATGGTCAAAGACATCCAAAAAGGCAAGTTCGTGGATCCCGGTCCCATCGCCGTGGCCAAGGCCTGGGCCTACTTGCCCGACCTGGCCCGCACCTTTGTGGAAGTAGCGGTGCGCCGCGATGCGTTGCAGACATTCGAAGTCTTCCACTTCGCGGGCTACTGCATGACCGGCCAGCACTGGCTGGACGCGATCGAACCCGTGGCCCGGGCCCAACGGTGGGTGGAGCCCGGCGCAGAGCTGCAGTACAGCCGCCTGCCTTGGCCCATTCTGCGCATCGGCGCGCTGTTTTCGCCCACCTTTGCGGCATCGGTGGAGATGCGCTACCTGTGGGATACCCCGCACGCCCTGGACAACCGCAAGCTGGTCGCCCTGCTGGGTGCCGAGCCGCACCGGCCCTTGGTGCAGGCAGCGACCATGGCCTTGCATGACCTGGGGTTCACCCGCAATGCGGTGGGGGCGCGGGTGGTTGGGGGGTAGGGGCGTTGCGGCCCGTGGAGACGTGGGCAATGGCAAAGTGCACGCTGGTGCCTATCCAGGCGGCATGAGTTGCTATTGTTTTTCAATATCCAGGAATAGGCCTCTGCATGCAAGACCGGCTTCAAGGTAAGTATTTCTTCGGCACATAACGTTTGGGAAACCAATGCGGTCCCGTGGTGATGCGGCTGGCGATGTGTTCCCAGGTCAACAGATCCTGGGCACCGGCTTGGGCATTGATCTTTAGTTCCAACTCTTGCAAGTGGGAGGCGATGCGGCCCACCCAGGACCAATTGAGGACAGAAATCCACAGAAGCAGCACCGCCCCTAACGAGGCAAGCACCAGTGCAGTACCCGGGTGCTTCGAGAAAAAGCCTTCGCTCGCGGGGAAGGCGAAGGCCATGACGGCACCAAAGTAGCCCAAATGGGAGAAAGCAATCTTGATCCGCTCGAGGACCTCGGTGCGCAGCGTTTCGTACTCTTTGAGCAGTATGTCGAGTGGTGTCATACGTGTCTTTCGATTTGCCGCAGAAACTGTCTCTTACCGGGTGCTTCACTGCACAACACTTTAGCGTGGCTGGCCGTTCCGGGATGGTTGTGTTTCATTCAATTGATGGAAGACTGAGCAGCTGCTGCTGCTCTGCTCGGGCGAGAGCGCAGCTTTTTGAATCTCAAAGAGATGGCGCTTTCGGGTTATTAGCTATGTAATCAATCGCTTTTTGTCTAGGCGCAATAAGCACGAGGTGCCTACGAGCCTCGCAAACCTAATTCCCCTTCCCCGCCTCTCGAAAAAACCGCACCCGCTCCGCATCCGTGGGATGCGACGCAAACGCAATCCCCAGCCAGTTATCTGGATCAGCAGGCGCATCCCGCTCGGCTTTGCGTACTTCTGCCAGTTTGTTGAATAGGGTGACCATGACCGCAGGGTCGATGCGGGCCGCTTGCAGAAACTGCACGGCGGCCTCATCGGCGGCGTGTTCGGCTGCGCGGGAGTAATGGGCCTGGCCGAGCAGGGCGGTGGTGCCGGCCAGCAGGGTGCTGAAGTCGCCCAGCACCAGCGAGCCCACGGTACCCAGCAGGGTGACCTGCACCAGCATGCGCAGGCCGTCGCGGTGCTGTACGTGCCCGAGTTCGTGGGCCAGCACGGCGGTCAGCACATCGGTGTCGCGCCCGACCAGGTAGACCAGTTCGTCGGTCATGACGATGGTGCCGCCGGGCAGGGCCAGGGCGTTGGGGCCGATGCGGCTGGCGCGGAACACCAGTTGCCAGTCGGGCAGGCTGTCGGGTGGCAGGTGGCGCGCCGCCTGGTGGACAGCTTGGGCAAAGGCGGCCTGCACGCGGGCTTGTTCGGCGCTTGGCAACTGGCTGGGGCGCATCAGGTCGTCGTCTACCGCTTTCAGGGTGGCGTCTCCCAAAGATGCGTCTACGCTGGGGGGTAGCAGCAGCAAGGCGGTCTGGGCGGCCAGCGGCAGGCCCCAGGCGTGCAGCGCCGCCAGCACGGCCACCAGGGCCAGGGCGCTGGCCAGCACACCGCGCCAGCTTTGCTGCAGGCGCACCACCCAGGACTCCACCAGGCCGCTGTGCTGGCTCCAGGCATCCCAGGCGGCGCTGTCGGCGCAGTGCAGCTCGCCGCCGCCGGCCAGGTGGGTGACGCGCACGCCGTAGCGGGTGCGCTCGGGCCAGCGCACGTCGGGCAGGGCGACGCGGCGGTCTATGCCATCGCCGGTGATGTGCAGCGCGCCGTCGGCCACCTGCAGCGACACCGGCTGGGCACGGGCCTGCAGGCCGTCAAAGTAGGTGGCCGACAGCGGCAGGGTGGGTAGGGTCATAGGCCCAGGTCAAAGCCCAGCATGTCGCCCGCGGCATCGCCCGCAGCGTCCTGGCTACCGTGGGGGCGCTGGTCAACCAGGGTGTCGGGGGCGACGCGGGTGGCGATGGACACGGCCTGCAGCCGCAGGTGCGCCATGGCAATGGCAGCAAACGGCCAGTACAGGCCCAGCGTGACTAGCACCAGCAGCCAGTTTTTCAGGGTCAGCCGGAGCAGGGGTGCAAAGCGCAGGGCGCTATGGAACTGCAGGTCGTGGTTGCCGGTGTGGTTCCACAACAGATTTTGTGTGCGCGACACGGCGTAGGGCTTGACGGCCACCCACACCAGCAGCATCACCAACAACGGCAGTAGGCCCGCCAGGGGACCCAGGCCGCGCAGACCCTGTTGGGGACTGGGGGCGGTGAACACCATCACGGCGATGGCGGCCACCGGCAGGGCGATGGCCAGCAGCGCGAAGCCGCAGACCTTTATCGACAGCTTGTAAAAGCTCCAGGGGGTGGCGCCAAACTGCGTTTGCTGCGTGGCAAAGGCATAGTGGTTGCGCTGGTACCGCTTTAGCTTCCAGAGGGTCCAGGGCTGCACCGCCACGGTCATAACCAGCAGGCCCAGCATGGTGGCGATGAACGCGGTGGAGCTGGGGGCTTGGTCGGGCTCCGGTGCGGCCACTGCCAGAAAGCCCAGGATCAGCACCGCAGGCACGTACAGCGGCAGTACCGAGCGGTACACCTCGGGCATGGAGCCGGTGAAGCGAAACCGCAGGCCGCGCCAGCTGGTGTTGCCCAGCCGGAACTGCATGGACGCACGCACCAGTGCCGGGGCAATCAGGGCCACCAGCACCAGGGCGATCAGGCCCGCCACCGGCGAGAACTGCCCCGCCAGCGAGTACAGGCCAAACAGCACGGCCACCAGCGCCGAGCCCTTGAGCATCTTTTTGGGGTTGCCATGGAAGTCCAGCGCCGCGCCGTCCACCAGGGTGTTGCCGTAAAAGTAGCGCAGCCGCCTCACCTTGGCCCAGGGGTAGTAGATGCCGAAGCTCACCAGGGTCAGCAGCAGGTTGACGATCCAGATGCGGAAGTATTCGCTGCCCGTGCCGGTGAAGACGATGTCCAGCGCGGTTGCGGGTGGGGTGGCAGCGGTAACGGGGGCAGGGGAGGCCGATGGCAGGCCCATGGGTAGCGTGTTGGCGAAGTGCGGTTCGGTCATGGTGGACAACGGCGTTGGGAGCTCCCAATGTAACGCGCTGCCGCAGGGTCTTTACATTCAGTTGTGTATGCAAATACGGCTCTTGTGCTGGTGCAGTGGGCACAAGCTGCTATCAAAATATGACCGTTTGTGTAAAGCCACGCGCGGGTTCATACCATCGCGATCAGGTCGGTCACCCCCACGTCCACACCTTGCTGCGATAGCAAGGTGGTCACCTGGCCCCGGTGGTGGGTCTGGTGGTTGAAAAAATGCGCCAGTGCCTGCCACAGCGGATGCTGGCGCAGCGTGCCTTTCGAGTTGGCGTAGGCCATGGTCCAGCCGGGCATCTCGATGGGCGCGTCGGCCAGCCAGGCTTCAATGGCCGCGTCCAGCGCTTCGCGGTGGGCACACAGGGCGCGCCAGTCGGCGTGCAGCGGCTGGTCCAGCGCGTGCTGGGGCGGCATACGGATGGCATCGGCCAGCACCGGCCAAGCCACGCCGTGCGCGGCACCGCACTCGATAAAACGCAGCAACCAGATCTGGTCGGCCACCACCAGGTGGTTCAGCGTGCGGTGGATGGAGCCGAAGAACGCACCCAGGTCCTGCTTGCGCGCCGCATCGCCCAAGCCGTCGCAAGCTGCGTACAAACGCTGGTTAAACGAGCAGTTGTAACGCGCCAGGAGGCGGTAATTGTCAGAGAATGTAAATTCCATTTCAAGATTCCAACATAGGTTCACCGCTGTGCAAACGCCCCAACACCACATTCTCCTCACCGGCGGCACCGGTTTTCTTGGCCAGGCGCTGAGCCGCATGTTGCTGGCCCAAGGCCACCAGCTCACGCTGTGGGTTCGCAATGTGGGCAAGGGCCGCAAGATGTACGGCGACGCGGTGCGCTGCATCTCACAGCTGGCGGAGTTGCAGGATACCCCGGTGGACGCGATTTTGAACTTCTCGGGTGAGCCGGTGCTGGGCCCGCGTTGGTCGCCCGCGCGCCAGCAGGTGCTGCACGCCAGTCGCAGCGGGGTCACGCAGGCACTGGTGGAGTGGGTGGCGCAGCTGGCGCACAAGCCGCGCTGGCTGCTGTCGGCCTCGGCCATCGGTTTTTATGGTGTGCAGGCGGTGGACGACCCTGGTGCGCTGGGCGAGGGCGCGCCGCCGCAGCCGATTTTCATGTCCGAGCTGTGCCAACGTTGGGAGCGCACTGCCCAGGGCATGGCCGCCCATGGCGTGACTGTGGCCACCGTGCGGCTGGGCGTGGTGCTCGGGCAGCACGGCGGCGCGCTGCCGCAGATGCTGCAGCCGTTTCGCTTCGGGGTGGGAACACAGATGGGCAGTGGCGACCAGGTGCTGAGCTGGGTGCATCTGGACGACGTGCTGGCAGCGGTGGCGTTTTTGCTCGGCAAGTTCGACAGCGCGCCCCCCGCCGGGGCCTACAACCTTACCGCACCGCAGCCCGTGACCCAGCGGGAATTCACCCACACCGCCTGCAAGGTGCTGCACCGTCCGCTGGCCGTGCCGGTGCCCGCGGTGGTGCTCAAGCTGCTGTTGGGCGAACAGGCGACGCTGCTCACCGATGGCCAGCGCGTGGTGCCCCAGCGCCTGCTGGCCGAGGGCTTTCGCTTCCGTTTCGACACCTTTGAAGCCGCGCTGCGGGACCTGGAACAGCGGCGAAAATAGGCGCCATGACCGTTCCTACCCTCCTGCAACCCGCCGCCGAACTCCTCGCCCTGCTCAAGGCCCACCCCGACCGACGCACCATCGTCGGCATCGTCGGCCTGCCGGGTTCGGGCAAAAGCACCATCGCCACCCAGCTCGCCGCCGAGGTCAACGCCCAGGCCGGGCCGGGCACGGTGCAGGCCTTGGGCATGGACGGTTTCCACCTGAGCCGTGCGGCCCTGGCGCAGATGCCCGACCCGGCAGCGGCCCTGGCCCGGCGCGGAGCGCCCTGGACCTTCGACCCCGCCGGGCTGGCCGCCCGCATCGCTGCGCTGCGCCATGCCTCGCTGGCGCCCGGTGCTGCACCGGTGCTGTGGCCCGCGTTCGACCACGGCGTGGGCGACCCGCAGGAGGATGCCGTCGCCGTCGGCCCGGGCACCCGGCTGGTGCTGGTCGAAGGCCTGTACCTTCTGCACCGCGCGCACGGCTGGAACCTGGATGGCCTGTTTGATGCCTGCTGGTACCTGGACGTGCCCATGGAGGTGGCGATGCAGCGCCTGGTGGCCCGCCACCAGGCTGCCTGGGGTTTTACCGTGGCGCAGGCCGAAGCCCGGCTGGCTTTGAACGACCGGCTCAACGCCGACACCGTGGCCCTGACCCGCGGGCGCGCAGACGGTTTGCTGCCGAATGCCTGACCCTGGGAATCCCCACCACCACCGGCGCGCCCGGGCGCAACCGGTGCGTGTGGACAACCTGGCCGACAGCCGTCATTTGCTATATTATTAGTAGCTTTTTACGCTTATTGAATAAGCGCTGGTGGCCGATATTGTATATTTTTTAGGCTGCTCCTGTTTGATGAAAAATCGCTCCCTCCTATGACACTTGCTGCATGCACCATGGTGCTGGGCACCACCAGCGGCGCTGGCAAAAGCTGGCTGACCACCGCGCTGTGCCGCTACTACGCTCGCCAGGGCCTGAAGGTCGCGCCGTTCAAGGCACAGAACATGAGCAACAACGCCAGGGTGGTGGGCGGTGGAGAGATCGGCAGCGCCCAATATTTCCAGGCGCTGGCCGCCCGCGCTGTGCCGGAGGTGCGCATGAACCCGCTGTTGCTCAAGCCCGAGCGCGACACGCACAGCCAGGTGGTGCTGCTGGGCGAAGTCAATGCAGAGCTCACCGCCATGGACTGGCGCAGCCGCAGCGCCCGCGTCTGGCCGGTGGTAGCCCAGGCGCTGGATGATTTGCGCGCCGAATACGACGTGGTAGTGATCGAAGGCGCGGGCTCGCCTGCCGAGATCAATCTCAGCAGCAGCGATATCGTCAACATGCGCGTGGCCCGGCACGCCGATGCCCGCTGCCTGCTGGTCACCGACATCGACCGGGGCGGCGCGTTTGCCCACCTGTACGGCACCTGGGCCCTGCTGCCCCCCGAAGACCGGGCGCTGCTGCGCGGCTTCGTTCTGAACAAGTTCCGCGGCGACGCGTCCCTGCTGGCCCCCGGCCCGCAGATGCTGCAAGACCTGACCGGCGTGCCCACCGTGGCCACCTTGCCGATGTGGTGGCAGCATGGCCTGCCGGAAGAAGATGGGGTCTTTGACATGACCCCCACGCTTGGCGCTGCGCGTCCTGCGCTGCCCCCCGGGGGGGCCTTCGCGCCTAAGGGCGGCCTGTCGGCGCTCAATGACCGGTCCCGCGCCAGTGGCACCGTCACCCGCACCATCGCCGTGATCGCCTATCCGCGCATCAGCAACCTGGACGAGTTCCAGCCACTGAAAAACGTGCCCGGCGTGCGCCTGGTCTGGGCGCGCAGCCCTGCCGATCTGGCGGGATTGGGCGGGGCCGACTGGGTCATCCTGCCCGGCTCCAAGCACACCAGCGGCGACCTGGCCTGGCTGCGCCAGCAAGGGCTGGACGCGGCCATCACGGCGCACGCGGCGCGCGGCGGTGCGGTGCTGGGCATCTGCGGCGGCCTGCAGATGCTGGGTGAGGCACTGATCGACCTGCACGGCATCGATGGCAATGCGCCCGGCCTGGGCCTGCTGCCGCTAGTCACCCAGTTTGAAGTGCAAAAAACCGTGCAGCACCGGTACACCCGCTTCGCTTCCGCCATGACCGGTCCCTGGGCGGCGCTGACCGGGGTGGCGGTGGCCGGCTATGAAATCCACCACGGCCAGACCCAGCAGCACACGGCCATGGCACGGGGCGGGGATGTCGCCCGGGCGGTGCTGCCCGACGGCCTGGCCTGGCAGAACGCGGCAGGCAATGTGCTGGGCCTGTACCTGCACGGCCTGCTGGAAGACCCGGGAGTCTTGCAGGCCCTGTTCGGGGCTACCGTGCCCACGCTGGACGCGGTGTTCGACGGCTTGGCAGACTATGTTGGTATACATTTTCAAGCGGATTTTTTAGATGGATTAATCCGCAGGTAGCTGTTTACACTGGGCTAATCATGATGATTGTGTATGCCTAATTTTCAGTTCACCGACTGGCTGATCAGCTGCTGGTGCGATCCTGCTGCCTCTGCCGAGCAGGCGGCCATCCTCCGGGGCCGCCAGTTCCATGCCGTGGTGCGGCAACTGCCCCTGAGTAGTATCGGCAATACCATCAGCGCCCTGGTGCTGGCCTCGGTGTTCTGGGGTCAGTTGGACTCCTGGGTGCTGGCGGGTTGGACACTGCTGGTGTCGGCCATCGCACTGGGTAACGCCGGGCTGTGGTGGGCGCGCCGGGCGGTGCTGCCGTCTTCCCCCGTGTCAGTGCGCGCAGTGCGGCTGCTGGTGGCGGGCATTGCCGCATCGGCGCTGGCGTTTGCGTCGATGTCGGGCTATTTGTACAGCGCTGCCGATGGCGATGGCCGCCTGCTGCTCACGGCGGTGTTGGCTGCGTTCATCGGCATGGGGAGCTGGATGTACAGCTGCCTGCCACTGGCCTCCATCTTGTGGTCCTGCATTCTGTGTGCGGGCTTGGCGGTGCTGTTTTCCAGCCGCCCGGAAGCGGTCTATACCTACCTCATGGGCTTGCTGGCGTTTTACGCGCTGGTGGTGTGGAGCACTACCTTGCTGACCTCGCGCATGTTCCTCAACGGCCTGAAGTTCGAAGCCGAGATCGAGCGCCAGAACCAGCTCGTCGGCCTGCTGCTGCACGACTTTGAAGAGCACGCCAGCGACTGGCTGTGGGAAACCGACCGCCAGGGCTGCCTGCGCCATGTGTCGCAGCGCCTGGCGCAGGCCATGGGCGTGTCCCCCGCCGGGTTGCAAGGCCAGCATCTGGTGCAGCGCATGGCGGCCCTGTCGCCGCATATGGTGCCCGCCCATGCGGCCATGTTCCGGGCGCTGGAGAAATGCCTGGCGCAGCAGCAGCCGTTTCGCGGCATGGTAGTGCCCGCGCGGGTGGCCGGGCAGTTGCAGTGGTGGTCGCTGACGGCCAAGCCCTTGCGCGACAGTGCGGGCCTGTGGCAGGGCTGGCGCGGCGTGGGCTCCGATGTCACCGCCGCCCGCCAGCGCGAGCTGGAGATGGCCCGGCTGGCGCATATCGACACCCTGACCGGGCTGGCCAACCGCTACCAGTTCGGCAAGCGGCTGGCGGACTATTTCGCCCCCGCCCAACCCGCGGGGCCATGCACCTTGCTGCTGCTGGACCTGGACAACTTCAAGACCGTCAACGATTCGCTGGGCCATGCCGTGGGCGACCAGTTGCTGCAAACCGTGGCCCTGCGTCTGCAGTCGGTGGTGGACCCGCTGGCCTTGCTGGCCCGGCTGGGTGGCGATGAATTTGCGGTGCTGGTGCCGGGCGTGCTGGAGCGCCCCGAAGCCGAGCGCCTGGGGACCCAGCTCCAGGCCGCGCTGGCCCAGCCGTGGCTGGCCGACGGCCACCGCATCGCGGTGCAGGCCAGTATCGGCGTGGGTTTTGCGCCCGCCGATGCCGACACCGCCGAGCAGTTGCTGAAGGTCTGCGACATGGCCTTGTACGCCGCCAAGGCCGCTGGCCGCT
This sequence comes from Comamonadaceae bacterium OS-1, assembly GCA_027923965.1. Classification (NCBI taxonomy): domain Bacteria; kingdom Pseudomonadati; phylum Pseudomonadota; class Betaproteobacteria; order Burkholderiales; family Comamonadaceae; species Comamonadaceae bacterium OS-1. The sequence goes on along the minus strand of AP026969.1, from coordinate 2,570,396 downwards.
ACCGGCTGCGGTTTTTTGAGCCGGCCCTGGCCCTGCGCGCCCAGCAGCATCTGGCGTTGCTGAGTGACCTGGGCCTAGCCTTGCAACGTGGCGAATTCGTGCTGCACTACCAGCCGCAGGTGGACCTGGCCAGCGGTGCCCTGCTGGGTTTTGAGGCGCTGGTGCGCTGGCAGCACCCGCTGCGCGGCCTGGTGTCGCCGCTGGATTTCATTGCCGTGGCCGAAGAAAGTGGGTTGATCGTGCCGCTGGGGGCCTGGGTGCTGCGCCAGGCCTGTGTGGACGCGGCGGGCTGGCCCGCGCACCTGCGGGTGGCCGTCAATGTATCGGCCCTGCAGTTGGGCCATGCCGATGTGCTGGCGGTGGTGGACAGCGCGCTGCAGCACAGCGGCCTGCCCAGCCCGCGGCTGGAGCTGGAGATCACCGAATCCACGCTGATGCACGACAGCCAGGCCGTGCTGGAAGTGCTGCACGCGCTGCGCGACAAAGGGGTGCGGGTGGCACTGGACGACTTTGGCACCGGCTATTCCAGCCTGGCCTACCTGCGCAGTTTTCCGTTGGACAAGCTCAAGATCGACCGCTCGTTTGTCAGCATCCTGGACCGCGCCGATGGTGACACCAGCGCGGCGGCCATCGTGCAAACCATCGTCCAGCTGGCCCAGGCGCTGCACCTGGACACCACGGCCGAAGGGGTGGAAACCGCCGCCCAGTTCACGCTGCTGCGCCGCATGGGCTGCGCCCAAGCCCAGGGCTACTGGATTGCCCAACCCATGGATGCAGCACAGACCCGGCGCTTTATGACAGGGTGGTCAGCGAAGTTGCTATTGTCTTTATAGCTGCTTACGCCGGAGTAATAAGCACAAGGGCCTCATTTTGTGCTGAACCGTGATTACTTCAAACTACCCGACAAAAACTGCTGCAAGCGCTCGCTCTTGGGCTGGGTCAGCACTTCGCGGGGTACGCCTTGTTCTTCGATGCAACCCTTGTGCAGGAAGATCAGGTGGTTGGCCACTTCGCGGGCAAAGCCCATTTCGTGGGTTACCACCACCATGGTGCGGCCTTCCTGGGCCAGGGTTTGCATCACGCGCAGCACTTCGGACACCAGCTCGGGGTCCAGGGCGCTGGTGGGCTCGTCGAACAGCATCACCTCGGGCTCGATGGCCAGCGAGCGGGCAATTGCCACGCGCTGCTGCTGGCCGCCGCTCATGTGGGCGGGGTAGGCGTCTTCTTTCTGGCCCAGGTCGACCAGCTTGAGGTACTTGCGGGCGCGGGCAATGGCCTCGTCCTTGGGCACGCCCAGCACGTGGATGGGGGCTTCGATGATGTTTTGCAGCACCGTCATATGGGCCCAGAGGTTGAAATGCTGGAACACCATGGCCAGTTTGGTGCGCATGCGCTGCAGCTGCTTGGCCTCGGCGGCGATCAGCTCACCGTTTTTGTCGGCCACCAGTTTGAGCTCTTCACCGGCCACGATGATGCGGCCTGCGTTGGGTTTTTCCAGCAGGTTCATACAGCGCAAAAACGTGCTCTTGCCGGAGCCGGAGCTGCCGATGATGCTGATCACATCGCCCGCACGGGCTTCCAGCGAGACGCCTTTGAGCACTTCGTTGGAGCCAAACTTTTTGTGGATGTCGATGGCCTGGAGTTTGAGGGGCTGGGTGGTCATAGGTGGTGCATTCAAAAAGTTCAAGCGCCCAGCAGGTTGCCGGTGCGAAAGGGCACGCTGCCCGCGATATTGGCCAGGTCGTCACCGGGGGAGGCGTAGCGTTCGGTGGTGCGGGCATACAGCACGCCGGGTACTTCGGCGCGCAGGGCGTGCACGTGGCCGCTGACGGGGTCGATGATCTCGGCCACCAGGTCGCCCAGGGCCAGGCGGTCGCCCGGTTGGGCAGCAAACACCAGCAGGCCGGGTACGGGGGACTTCACATACTGCGCTCCGGCCAGCGGGGTGGCGGCGCAGGCCAGTTCGGGCAGTAGCGGCGGCTCGCCAGCCAGCGCACCCAGGTGCTGCAGATAGCCGAAAATCGCCTGTGCATCGGCCTGGCCCAGGGCATGGCTTACATCTAGCTCGCCGCGCAGCTCCACCGTGGTGCTGGCGCAGGCCTGGGGAATCGGGAAGGGCAGCTTGTCGGCCAGTTGCCACCAGGGGCCGGACATGCTTTCGTCAAACGACAGGCCGCCTGAATTTTTGGCCAGCAGCACGGCCTGGGCACCCAACAGGCGGGCCAGGGGTTCGAGCACCGGCCAGCAGGGGGTTTCGGCGTACAGGTGCATCACGGCTTCCAGGTCGCAGTGCAGATCCAGCACCACGTCGGCATCGAAGGCCAGGCTGACCAGGCGTTTGCGCTGGCTGGCGAGTTCGGTGGCGGGCTGCCAGCTATCCAGGTGCGCGGCCATGGCGGCACGGATGGTGGCGACGTTGGCGGCAGCGTCCGAGCCCAGTTGGCCCTCGATCAATGGCTGCACGGCGGCGCACAGGTCGGGGAAGTGGCGGTTGAAGTTCTCGGAGGTGTTCAGGTCAAACCGGCCCATGGGCTTGTGGTCGACACGCTGGGCCTGCCCGATGGGGTTGGCCAGGGGCACCAGGATGATCTCGCCCTGGATCTGGCCTTGCGCCTCGGCCTGCTCCAGCAAGCGGCGCAGGTGGTAGGCGGCCAGCATGCCGGGCAGCTCTTCGGCATGCAGGCTGGCCTGGATGTAGACCTTGGGGCGGGCACCGGGGGTGCCGAAGTGGAAGCTGCTCAGGGTCTTCTGGCTGCCAATGCTTTGGCTGCGCAGGACGTGGTCGGTACGGTGCATAAATGTTTAATGTTTGCGCGGGGCCAGGTAGGCCAGGAAATGCTTTTCGGCCAGCCGGAACAGCGCAATCAGGGCGAAGGTGCCAATCAGGTACAGGGCGGCGGCAAACAGGTAGGCTTCAAACGGCAGGTAGAAGTCGGAGTAAATGCGGCTGGCAGCGGCGGTGATGTCCAGCAGGCCCGGCACGGCGCTGGCCAGGCTGGTACTTTGCAGCATCATCACCACCTCGTTGCTGTAGGCGGGCAGGGTGCGGCGCATGGCGCTGGGCAGCACCACGCGCAGCAGGATCTTGTAGCGGCTCATGCCCAGCGACTGGGCGGCTTCGATTTCGCCCGCATTGGTTTCCCGGATCGACCCGGCCAACATCTCCGCGGTGTAGCCCGCAGTGTTGAGCGCAAACGCCAGCAGGGCGCAGAAGAAGGCGTTCTTGAAGTACACCAGCGGCCAGACCGTGTCCCAGTGGGCCTGCACCCATTCCAGCTGGGCCAGGCCGTAATAGATCAGGTACACCTGGATCAGCAGCGGCGTGCCGCGCACCACGAAGGTGTAGGCCCCCACGATGCCGGCCAGCACTTTGTTGTTGCTGGTGAGTGCCAGGGCAAAGGCCACGGCCAGCACGGCCCCGATGGCGACAGATGCAAACAGCAGGGTGAGCGTGGTAACGATGCCCTCGCCAAACATGGCCAGGCTGTCGGCACTGAATATGACTTCCCAGTTCATGGTTAAAACGCAATCCGTTTGGTGCCCAGGCTGTAACGTGCGTTGAGCTTGCGCAGCACGGCCAGCGAGGCCCAGGTGAAGATGAGAAACAGCCCGCCCGCAAACAGCAGGTAGGCAAACGGCGACCGGGTGGCAGCGCTGGCCTGCTTGGCCAGGTAGGTCATTTCCTGCAGGCCGATCAGGCTGACCAGGGCGGTGGACTTGATCAGCACCAGCCAGTTGTTGGTAAAGCCGGGCAGGGCGTAGCGGATCATCTGCGGTGCGGTGATGCGCAAAAAGGTTTGCCGGGGGGCCATGCCAAAGGCGGCGGCAGCCTCAAACTGGCCACGCGGAATGGCCATGATGGCACCGCGAAAGGTCTCGGTCATGTAGGCACCGTAGATGAAGCCCAGCGTAAAGACACCGGCAAAAAATGGGTTGAGGTCGAGGGTGGCTTCGCTGCCCGCCATCTCCAGCAGGGCATTGACGCCGATGGTGCCACCGTAGAACACCAGCAGCATCAGCACCAGGTCGGGAATGCCCCGGATGATGGTGGTGTAGACGGTGGCGGGGATCACCAGCAGCGGGCGGCCCGACAACTTGGCGGCTGCGCCGATCAGGCCCAGCACAACAGATACCGCCAATGCGGCCAGGGACACCCCGACGGTCAGCACCGCGCCGTGAAGAATGGACCAGTAGTAATCGTTCAAGAGGAGTGTCCCGGGAAGAAAAAAACAAGCCGTGGCGGTTGCTGTACAACCTGACCACGGCGCTGAGCCTGGCGCTAAGTCTTACTTGGCACCATAGACATCAAACTTGAAGTACTTGTCGTTCAGGGTTTTGTAGGTGCCGTTGGCGCGGATGGCAGCAATCGCACCATTGAGTTCATCCTTCAAGGCCTTGTCGCCCTTGCGGATCGCCACACCGGCACCACCGCCGAAGTATTTGGGGATGTAGAGCTCTTCGCCCACCGACTTGTAGTCCTTGCCTTCGGGCTTGCTCAGGAAGCCGCCGGTCACTTCAACAATGTCTGCCACGGTGCCGTCCAGGCGGCCCGATTTGATGTCCAGGTAGACCTGGTCCTGGGCTTCGTAGGGGGTGACGACCACGCCCACCTTTTTCAACTCGCCATTGGCGTATTTTTCCTGGGTGCTGCCTTTGAGTACGCCGATTTTCTTGCCTTTGAGCGAAGCCAGGTCGGTGAACTTGATGTCGTTCTTGACGATGATCTTGCTGGGGGTGTTGTAGTACTTGTTGGTGAAGTCCACCACCTTGAGGCGGTCTTCGGTGATGGACATCGAGCTGATGATGGCATCGTATTTTTTGGCCTGCAGGCCGGGGATCATGCTGTCCCACACCTGCTCGACAAACACGCACTTGCGTTTGATCTGCTCGCACAGGGCGTTGGCGATGTCCACGTCAAAACCGGTGGGTTTGCCGTCGGCAGTCTTGAAGGTGAAGGGTTCGTAGGTCGGGTCGATGGCCACTTTGAGGTCTTTGCCCTGGGCGAATGCGGCCGCGGCGAGGGCGGTCAGTGCGAAGGTCAGAACAATTTTTTTCATCAATGTTTCCTGGTAATTCAGTTACGAAAAGTGGCGGTGCCTGTACACAATAGCTAGCAAATTCTAGGTTCCAGAATGGTGCATGCTTGCTGGTGTTTGCCCTTAACAGCGCTTTGGAAGCGAACGCAATTCTTATACCAGCGCAGGCATTAGGCGGGGTAATACCTGTTTTTTCATGTAACGTCCGGGACTTTTCTGCCCAACCACGAGCCCGTTGTATGACCTTGTCCGATCTGTCAAATCCCGCCCTGCGCCAAGCCCTGCAAACCAAGCTGGACCAAAAAACCAAGCCGGTCGGCTCGCTTGGTGGCCTGGAGGCATTGGCCCTGCAATTGGGCGAGATTTTGGGCACCGAGTCTCCCGGATTGGTGCAGCCACAGCTGGTGGTGTTTGCAGGCGACCACGGCCTGGCCGCGCGGGGCGTGTCGGCCTATCCCAGCGATGTGACCTGGCAGATGGTGGAGAACTTTCTGGCGGGCGGGGCCTGCGTCAGCGTGCTGGCGCGCCAGCACGGTATCAACTTAACAGTGGTGGACTGCGGCGTGCGCCACGACTTCGCCCCGCGCCCCGGCTTGCTGGACTACAAGATCGCCTACGGCACGGCCGATAGCCTGGAAGGCCCGGCGATGGACGCGCTGGACTGCGAACGCGCCGTGGCCCAGGGCCGCGCCATCGTCAAAGGCCTGCCGGGCAACGTGCTGATGCTGGGCGAGATGGGCATCGGCAACACCTCGGCGGCCTCGCTGCTGATGGCCCGCCTGACCGGTTTGGCCGTTGCCGAGTGCACCGGCGCGGGCACCGGGCTGGACGCGGCGGGTCTGCAGCGCAAAGTGGCGGTGCTGGCCCAGGTGCTGGAGCGCCATGCCGCCGTCAAAGACCCGCTGCATGCGATGGAGGTGTTTGGTGGCTTTGAGATGGCCACCATGCTGGGCGCGGTGCTGCAGGCGGCCCAGGAGCGGCGGGTGGTGGTGGTGGATGGCTTCATCACCACCGCGGTGGTGCTGGTGGCGCACGCCCTGCAGCCGCTGGTGCTGCAGCGCTGCGTGTTTGCCCACCGTTCGGGCGAACGTGGCCACAGCCAGATGCTGCACCACCTGGGGGCGCAGCCGCTGCTGGACATCGGCCTGCGGCTGGGCGAGGGATCGGGTGCGGCGCTGGCCTGGCCGCTGCTGCAGTCGGCCTGCCTGGTGCTGGCAGAAATGGCCAGTTTTGCTTCCGCAGGCGTGGATGCTATTTAATTTGTAGCTTCTGGTGCTTATGGAATGGGCGTGACGACACGTTTTGATGCCATAGGCTGGGCTGCGGCATTGCAGGGTTTGTCTGGTGGGTGGTAGGCAAAACATGTCCACTATGGGGCATGCTGGTTGGTAAACTGCCGTGAATACTTTCACAATGCAGCCATGCCCATTTCGCGTCTGCTTGCACTGATTGAACCAGAGGCCAACCCAGTAGGCGGTGGCTACGCTCTTGGGCCACAAGACCCCTTGCACCAGTTGCTGGAGGTGGTCAACCAGAGCAAAAACGCTTTCATCGTGGGTGGGCCCGATACCCGCATCAACTTCGCCAACGCGGGCTTTACCAGCATGTTTGGCTACTCCCTGGAGGAGGTGTTGGGTCGTACCGTCAGCGCCTGCCTGACAGGGCCGCACACCGACATGCAGGTGGTGGAGCGCATCAAGCGTGAGCTGCTGCAGCCCGGTGGAGGGCGTGCCGACATCTTGCTCTACACCAAGGCCGGGCGGCCGCTGTGGGTGTCGGTGGTGGCCAATCCCCTGTTTGATGACGATGGCACGCTGACGGGTGTGGTGGGCGTGCTGGCCGACATCACCCAGACCAAGATGCACGAGGTGTTGCAGTACAAACTCTTGCATGCCATGGCCGAAGAGCTGCCCTTGCCGCAATTGATGGCCCTGGTCTGCCGCGAGGTGGAGCGCATTGCGCCCGAGGTGGCGGCCTCCATCCTGGCCGTGGACGCCCGCGGGCATCTGCAGCCCCTGGCCGCGCCCAGCATGCCCATTGAATTCTCCGATGCCATCACCGGTTTGCGCATCGGCCCGGACGTTGGCTCGTGCGGCACCGCCGCCTGGCTGGGTGAACCGGTGGCCGTGGTCGATATCGCCACCGATCCGCTATGGGGTCCCTACCGGCATTTGATCCTGCCGCATGGGTTGGTGGCCTGCTGGTCCAGCCCCATCAAGGCCCACGATGGCCGGGTACTGGGCACTTTTGCGTTTTACTACCGCACCCGGCGCGGCCCGGATGCCCTGCACCAGCGGCTGGTGGACGTGAGCCTGCACCTGTGCGCGCTGGCCATGGAGCGTGAAGAGTCGCGCGCCCACATCCACCAGCTGGCTTTTTTCGATGCGCTGACCAGCCTGCCCAACCGCAAGATGCTGCGCTCCAGGTCCGAGCGGGCCGTGTCCGAAGCCCAGCGTGCCCACGAGCCGCTGGCCCTGTTGTTCATCAACATCGACCGCTTCAAGCACGTCAACGAAGAGCAGGGCCACGGCGCGGGCGACCTGTTGCTGAGCGAGATCGCCAACCGGCTCAGCCTGGAAGTGCGGGGCCGCGACCTGGTGGGCCGCCAGGCGGGGGACGAGTTTGTGGCGGTGCTCACCGAGTGCAGCACCGAGCAGGCCGCCCTGGCCGCCGAGCGCCTGCTGGCCGCCATCTCGGCCCCGCTGGTGCTGCCCTCGGGTGTCACCGTGCACCCCAACGCCAGCGTGGGCGTGGCCATGTACCCCGAGGACGGGCACGACTTCGACACGCTGCTGCGCCAGGCCGATCTGGCCATGCACCAGGCCAAGCGCGACGGGCGTGGCTGCCTGCGCTTTTTCAACGATGCCATGAACCGCCGGACGATGGAGCGCCTGTCGCTGGAGGCCGACCTGCGCGAGGCGCTGCGCCTGGGGCAGTTGCAGTTGCACTACCAGCCGCAGGTCAGTGGCCCGGCGGGTTCGGTGCTGTACGGGGTGGAAGCGCTGGCCCGCTGGCCACATCCGCGCCGCGGTGCGGTGCCACCCGACCAGTTCATTCCCCTGGCCGAAGAGTGCGGGCTGATCGACGAACTTGGCCGTTGGAGCTTGGGCGAAGCCTGCCGCCAGATGGCCGACTGGCGTGCCCGGGGCGTAGCGGTTCCCCGGGTGGCGGTCAATCTGTCGGCCCGCAATTTTCAGAACCCTGGTTTGCCCGCACTGGTGGCCGATCTGCTGCGCCAGCACGGCCTGTACCCGCAGGATATGACGCTGGAGATGACCGAAAGCGTGGTCATGGACACCACTGCAGGCGTGCCTGCCACCATCGATGCGGTACAGGCCCTGGGCGTGCACCTGTCGCTGGACGACTTTGGCACCGGCTATTCGTCGCTGGGCTACCTGCACCGCCTGCCCATCCACGAGCTCAAGCTGGACAAAAGCTTTGTGCAAGACCTGGCCGACAACGCCGCTGCCCGCGCGCTCACCAACACCGTGCTGCGCATTGGCGACGGGCTGGACCTGACGGTGGTGGCCGAAGGGGTAGAGACCGCCATGCAGGCTGAATTTCTCACCGCCCGCGGCTGCCGGGTGCTGCAAGGCTATTTGTTTGCCCGCCCCTTGCCTGCCGAAGGGCTGGAGCAGTGGCTGGCCGATCGGCGTACCGATGCCTGGTCTTGACGCGGTACTGCCCATGCCCACCTTGACCCGTGAACCGTCGCCGGAGGCACTGCAAAGCCACCTGGGTTTTGCACGCCGTAGCTATTTCTCGCGCATGGTCGGGCTGGCATTGGGGTTTGTGATGACCGCCGCGGTATTTGCGCAGAACGGCGCACCGGCGTGGATGTGGCTAGGCCCGGCCTTGCATTGCTTTGTGGGTCCGCATGTGGCCTGGTGGCTGGCGCGGCGTGCCGCCAATCCGCGCGAAGCCGAGCGCCGCAACCTGCTGGCCGACCATTTTTTGGGCGGCGTGTGGATCGTGCTGATGCAGTTCAATCTGCTGCCCAGTGTGCTCGCCGTCAGCCTGCTGAGCATGGACACCATGGCCGGGGGCGGGGTGCGCCTGGTGCTGCGCGGCCTGGTCTTGCAGGCCCTGGGGGTGCTGCTGGGCCTGGCCCTGTTCGGCCTGCAGCTCCAGCCCGATGCCACCCGCTGGACCGTACTGGCCTGCCTGCCACTGTTGGTGTGCCAGCCGATTTTGATCAGCCACATTGCCCGCAGAGCCATCCAACGGCTGAAGCAGCAAAGCCAGGTGCTCGAACACCAAAGCCAGCACGATGGCTTGTCGGGTCTGTACAACCGCAGCCACTGGGAACAACTGGTGCGCTCCGAGTTCGCCCGGTTTCGCCGCCAAAGCCAGCCCGCGGTGCTGGTGATGGCCGACCTGGACCACTTCAAGCGCATCAACGACCTGCACGGCCACGCCGCGGGCGACCAGGCGATCCGCCGCTTT